>JBBSEV010000061.1:0-24341 GCA_038239385.1 Chitinophagales bacterium | reverse complement strand
AGTTTGAATTTTTTTACAAAGTCATTTATATCAAAATCGAAAGAAACTCCTTCACCGCTACCCGATGGAAGTTGAAAATAGTTTATCAGAGCCCGGTAAATTTCCCTGATAACTTTTTTTGAAGGAAACCTGATTTCACTTTGTTTTTTAAGCTCATTGATTTCAAGCTCATTAAAAAAAAGTACGGCGTATGCTTTTTTTTCATCTCTTCCTGCCCGTCCCGCCTCCTGGTAATAATTTTCAAGGGCATCGGGCATATCATAATGTATCACTGTTCTTACGTCGGGCTTGTCAATCCCCATTCCAAAAGCGTTGGTACAGGCAATGATTCTGGTTTTATTATTCAGCCAGTCTTCTTGCCTGTTAGTTCGGTCATCATTAGATAAGCCTGCGTGATAGTAATTTGCGGAAATACCATTAAGATTTAAAAGCTCAGCGATCTCTTTAGTTCTTTTCCTGTTTTTACAATAAACAATCCCACTTCCAGGTATTTTTTTTAGGATATCAATCATTTTATTTTGCCTTGAAGAAAGCGCAAATACACTGTAGGAAAGATTTGATCTTTCAAATGAAGTATGAAACCTGCAATGATTTTTCTTAAAAGAAAGCTTTTCGCAAATATCATTCTGAACTTCCGCAGTTGCTGAAGCAGTAAGTGCTAATATCGGAATATTATTTAGCTGCTCACGGATGGAGGCTATGCGTAGATAAGGTGGCCTGAAATCATAGCCCCATTGAGATACACAATGTGCTTCATCAACGGCTACGAGATTGATTTTCATGGCTGGCAGAAATTCAAGAAATAGAGCCGTCTCTAATCGTTCAGGTGACACATATAAAAATTTGAAGTTACCATAGGTTGCATTTTTTAATGTGTTTCTTACTGTATTATAATTCATTCCTGAATGAATGGAAAGTGCAGAAATTCCTTTATTCTTTAGGTTTGAGACCTGGTCTTTCATTAACGCAATAAGCGGACTTATAACCAGGCAAAGCCCTTCCTTTGCCAATGCAGGAACCTGGAAGCAAATTGATTTTCCTCCACCTGTAGGCATTAAAGCCAGTGTATCATGACCTTCCATAACTGAAAGAATTATTTCTTCCTGCATTGGCCTGAATCCGCTATAACCCCAATATTTATTTAAAACTTCAATTGGATTATGAATGTGCTTATCTTTTTTATGTTCCTTTGAATCCATTGTTTATTAAGATAAAAGTAAAAAGTAATTCAATAAAGAAAATTATAGTAAGTTTTTAAATCCTTTTTCAATCTGAAAGAATAATATATCAGGAGTAGTCCTTTCGCATGCAGTATTTTTAATAAAAGCATTAGCTAAATGGAAATTATTTTTAAACTTGATGAAATTGATATGGCTGCAAAAAGATTTGTAAGGTACAGCTCAGGTTGTAAATTATTTACATTCACAGGCGACATCGGTGCTGGAAAAACAACTTTTATAAATGCTGTTTGTAAAGAAATAGGAGTTACTAAAGGCGTGACCAGTCCTACCTATTCATTAATTCATGAGTATGAGACAGACGATAAAAAGATAATCTACCATATGGATTTTTACAGGCTTACAAGTCTTGAAGAAGCAATAGATGCGGGTGTGGAAGAATGTATTCTGAGCGGTGAATTTTGTATAATCGAGTGGCCTTCAAAAATAGCAGATATTTTGCATGGTAAAATTGTTAAATCAGAAATTTCAATTTTGAATCAAAGCCAGAGAAAATTGGTTGTTCAACTTCCCTAAGAAAAATTTATTTTTATAAAACTGTTCACTGCAATATAATAATATGGCAATCTCCAAACCTTTTATTTCTCCATCTTTTACTTACGAAACAATGGAAGAAACACTTGATGTGAAACCAAAAGGTGTAGAATTATTAATAGGTATTCCCAAGGAAACACATTTCCAGGAAAACCGAATTGCATTAACTCCGGAAGCAGTAAAAGTTCTTACTGCAAACGGGCACCGGGTTACTATGGAAACTAATGCTGGTGAAGGTTCCAGTTATTCCGATAATGACTATAGTGAGGCAGGTGCAAAAATTGTAAGCAGCAAAAAACAAGTATTTGAATGCGATATTCTTGTAAAAAGCGCACCCGTAGGTGAAGACGAATTGAATCTTCTAAAATTAAATCAGTTCATTATTTCTCCAATTCATATCTCGGCTATGAAGCAGGAGATACTTGAAAAAATGATGAGCAAAAAAATTACTGCACTAAGCTTTGAAAACTTAAAAGATAATAGCGGCCACAACCCGATCGTACGTAGTATGAGCGAGATCGCCGGTAGTGCAGTCATGCTCATTGCAGGCCAGTACCTGAGCAATGCAAATCATGGAAAAGGCGTGCTGGTCGGAGGCATCTCCGGAATTCCGCCAACTAAAGTAATAATAATAGGCGCAGGTATTGTAGGTGAGCAAGCTGCTCGTACCGCTCTGGCAATGGGAGCAAGTGTAAAGGTTTTTGATAATAGTATCTACCGGCTGAAAAGGTTGCAGAATAACATTGGAGTGCGTTTATACACTTCCGTTATAGAGCCTGGAATCCTATCAAAGCAATTAAAAACCTGTGACGTTGCGGTAGGCGCCTTGTCATCGTACGGTGGGCGCACCCCCCTTGTAGTTACCGAAGAAATGGTAAGCAGGATGCGCCCCGGTACTGTAATTGTGGATGTGTGTATTGATCATGGCGGTTGTTTTGAAACATCTGCTATTACTTCTCACAAGGATCCGGTTTTCAGAAAATATGACGTAATTCATTATTGCGTTCCAAATATTCCAAGCGGTTTTGCACGTACGGCATCACAGGCTATCAGCAATGTGCTGATGCCGCTTATGCTTGAAATGGCCGACGATGGAGGATTTGAAAATCTTGTGTGGTATAAATTAAATATTCGCAGTGGTATTTATATATTCAAAGGGGCGCTTACTAATTTTTTTCTTAGTGAGCGCTTTGATTTAAAGTTTACTGACTTGAATTTGTTGATTGCGAGCCGGAGGTAAACAAAATGATTTCGATTGAATTATCATTATCCTATTTATAATCTCTCATATTAATCAACTCTTCACAAAAAGAATATTCTTTTTTATCGTTACTGCTTACTATTAATAATCTTTTTTTGCAATATTTTTTTATCAAAAAATTATATAGGTGAATTCCTTCTTCATCAAGATTGGTAGCTGGTTCATCGAGTAATATAACCTCAACATTACTGAAAATTGCCTGTGCAAGTTTTACTCTTTGTTTCATTCCACTACTAAAATTCCGGATTTGCTTATGGGCAGATTTTTCCAACCCTAATAAAATTATTATTTCCTTTGTATCCAGCGATGAAATCCATCCCTTCATTTTATCATGGAAATTAAAAAACTCAATAAGGGTCATTTCTTCAATAAGATCAAGGTATGGTGCGGAAAAGGAAAACTTCTTATAAACTTTATCAGGCGAAATTTCTTTGCTGAGAATGGAATACTTAATATTTCCTTCATTATACAAAGTGGAGCCCGCAATTATCTGGAGTAAAGTTGATTTGCCCGAACCATTTGGACCGGTGATAGCATAACGTTTATCAATATCAAGTGTGAGATTAAGATTACGGAAGATCCAATCCCTGTTGTAGCGTTTACCTACGTTAGTGAGGTCAATCTTCATCAGTATTACCTTTGGCAGCAGCTTTTAAAATTCCCCGCTTACTATCTTTTATGAATTTAATGATCTCATTTCTTTCTGCAGTTTCAGGAAGCTCGTTTTCAATAAAACTTATAGCCTGGGTAATGTTGAGACCACGTGTGTATATGTTCCGGTAAATTTCAAGTATACTATTTATTTTTTCCGAGCTAAAACCTCTTCTTTGCAGCCCTACGGAATTTACACCCACATAACTCAACGGGTGACGGCCAGCCTTTATATAAGGAGGAATGTCTTTGATAATTTCAGTGCCTCCGGCTATATAGCTATGTGCGCCTATCTTAGCAAACTGGATGGCTGCAGCCATGCCACCAAGAATTGCATATTCACCCACTTCCACGTGCCCGGCAAGTTGAACAGTATTTGCAATAACCGCATAATTTCCAACAACACAGTCGTGAGCAATATGACAGTAGGCCATTAAAAGGCAATTACTACCAACTGTAGTTTTCCATTTATCCTTTGTTCCGCGATTAACAGTAACAAATTCACGAATGGTAGTATTATCACCTATTTCAACAAAAGTTTCTTCTCCGTCAAATTTTAAATCCTGTGGAATAGCGCCGATAACCGCACCCGGGAAAATGCGACAGGCTTTCCCGAGAATAGAATTTCTCATTACCACTGCATGCGACATAACATGTGTACCGTCACGTATTACAACACCTTCTTCTATAACTGCAAATGGATCAACTTTTACATTACTTCCTATTTGCGCATCCTTATGTATATGTGCGAGGGAGCTAATCATCATTATTCTTTAGGTCGTTTTACTATTTGTGCAATAAGAATGGCTTCGGTAACCACTTTATCACCTACATATACAGTTCCCTTCATTTCGCATATGCCCCTGCGAATAGGATGTAGCAATTCCATCTTTAAAATGAGGGTATCTCCCGGAACTACTTTTTGTTTGAATTTACAATTATCAATTTTTAGGAAATAGGTATCGTATTTATCCGGAGAATTCCTGGGTATTGCAATAAATCCTCCTGCCTGGGCAAGTGCTTCTGCAAGAAGAACACCGGGCATAACCGAGTTCCCTGGAAAATGGCCCTGAAAGAAAGGCTCATTATAAGTAACATTTTTTATAGCTACAACATGAGTATCACTCAACTCAATTATTTTATCCACCATTAAAAAGGGATACCTATGTGGGAGAGTTTTTTCGATTTCCTGGATATCAAGCAAAGGTGGCTCGTTGGGATCATACCTTGGGATATCCTGCCGATGCTTGTACTTCTTAATATGCTCCTTTATTTTTTTTGCAAATTTTACATTAGAAGAATGACCCGGCCTGTTAGCGATAATGTGCGCTTTAAATGGAAAACCTACAAGGGCAAGATCGCCCACAACATCAAGAAGTTTATGCCTTGCAGGTTCATTTGGAAATCGAAGTGTAAGATTATTGAGAATGCCTGATTCACTTACTTCAACATCTTCCTTATGAAATATCTTTGATATACGTTCTACCTGGTCCGCGGTTACAGGCTTATCTACTACAACTATGGCATTATTAATATCGCCTCCTTTAATAAGATCGTTAGCGATGAGTAATTCCAGTTCATGAAAAAAACAAAAGGTGCGGCTGGGAGCTATTTCATTTTTGAAATCCTTTATATTGCGAAGATCGGCGTGCTGAGTACCAAGAACAGCAGAATTAAAATCAATTAGCGTATTTATCCTATAATCATCATAGGGGAGTGCTACCATCTCCACCTTCTTATCAGCATCTGTAAATGTGATATTGTGCTGAATCGTATAATATATTTTTTTTGCATTTTGTTTTTCAATGCCGGTTTTGGACAAGTGCTCAATAAAAAGCTGCGAACTGCCATCAAGAATGGGAACTTCTTCACCATCAATTTCAATCAGTACGTTGTCAATTTGCATACCCGTTAATGCAGCCATTAAATGTTCAATTGTTCCTACCCTTGCGCCATTAGCTTCAATTGTTGTACTGCGGTTGGTCTCAATTACATTATCTACATCAGCTTTTACAACCGGTTTGCCCGGCAAGTCTATTCTTTGAAAATTGATTCCTGTATTGGGCTCTGCGGGTTTAATGTGCATAGTAACCGATTGGCCGGTATGAATACCAGCTCCGGAAATGGTTACCTCTTGTTGTAATGTGTGCTGATAAAACTCCTCTTTAGAATTCTTTTCCTCCATGGATACGAAAGTATGAAAACTATTGCTTTTAAAAACTGCATTCAGCTCATAGCATTTTTGCACTTACTTTAGGAAATCTAGTCTACTACTTTCTCCTTAATAAAGCTTTCAATAATTTGCTCAAGCTCTGTAATCCTTTTTTCAAGTTCCGGAAGATTGCGGCTTAATATCTGGCTGCGCAAAGCATGTGCATATTCAAATGCGGGAGAACCTGTAACCGCAGTATTAGGAGTCTTTATTGATTTGCTTACTCCGCTTTGTGCATTTATTTTACTTCCATCAGCAATTTGGATGTGACCAACAATTCCTGCCTGTCCTCCAATCATTACGTTATTGCCAATCTTAGTGCTCCCGCTTATGCCCGACTGTGCAGCAATCACTGTATTGTTCCCTACTTCTACATTATGCGCAATCTGTATAAGATTGTCAAGCTTTGCTCCGGATTTGATTAAAGTAGATCCGATTGTCGCACGATCAATAGTTGCATTAGCACCAATTTCTACATTATCTTCTACAATTACATTTCCTATTTGTGGCACTTTTTTAAAGCTCCCATCTGTTTGCGGAGCAAATCCAAATCCATCTGCTCCAATAACAGCACCTGAGTGAACGGTTACATTTTTGCCGATTGAACAATCATGATGAATTTTTACACCTGGAAATAAAATGGTGTCATCATCAATTGTAACGTTATCGCCAATATATACCTGCGGAAATAATTTTACATTGTTGCCGATGATTACATTTTCGCCTATATAGGTAAAAGCTCCTATAAAATGGTTCTCACCCATTTTTGCAGATGGTGAAATATATACGGGTTGTTGAATCCCATTCCAATTTGCAGTCTGCATTTTATCATGAACGCTTAAAATAATAGCAAAAGCAGAATAAGCATCCGGGACTCGTATAAGGGTAGCATCAACTTTCTTTTCAACTGGCTGGGAGTTATTAATAATAATGACAGATGCCTTAGTAGAATATAAATATTCTTCATATTTAGGGTTAGCTAAAAATGCCAACTGCCCTTGCTCTGCACCTTCAAGTTTGCCGAAAGATGAAACGGTAACATCCGCATCCCCTTCTATCTGGCCATTTATAAGAGCTGCTATTTCTGTTGCGGTAAACTGCATTTTGTTATTTAAGAATGTTTGGCCAGTTATTAATTATTACTTAAACTAAATCAGTGCCTATGTTTGGAAAACAAATGTAAAATTTTTTTACCGTGCCAAGCAATGTTTGATTTATAAGAGCATTGTCAACCTCCGAAATATCTTTTATGTGCCCATCTTTAAACAAAATCCTTATATGCTCTTCTTCTATATTATAAGTATTATTCGTAGCCTGCCCGGTAAAAACAAAATAATCTGCCTCTTCCCCAGATAATTTAAAATAGTTCATAGTTAACTTTTTCTTTTCCTCAATTTCAGGTTCCTTGAATTTTTTACCCGAGAATTTTACTTTAAGTAATCTTCTGTTAATAATACTCCTGCAAAGCAAGGATAAAACTTTATCCGGATGATTCATCCAATCTTTTATTGCTGACATAACATCGTAATCATCAAGCAGGCAAAAATTATCAATATGCCCTTGTATCCCCCGATCTAAATAAGTTTCCGTCAAAAAACTATTTAATACCACTGATGGTGACAAAGCTTTTACTTCTCTTGCTCTTTTAATAATATTTACAAGCATTTTTTCGGCACATAAAACTGTCTTGTGAAGATAGACCTGTAAATACATTAACCTTCGTGAAACTAAAAACTTTTCAATTGAATAAATTCCCTTTTCTTCAATCATTAACTCACCATTTTCAATAGTAAGCATTTTGATGATACGGTCGTAGCCAATCACTCCTTCACTTACACCTGTGAAAAAACTATCCCGTGTTAAATAATCCATCCTGTCAACATCAAGCTGGCCACTTACCAATTGGTGAAGAAATTTTTTTTTATATACATTAGTAAATATATCAATAGCCATTTGCAACTCCCCGCCAAAACCTTCATTCATTTTTTTCATGAGAAGTATGGAAATTTCTTCATGGCTCGCATCTTTAATCAAAATATATTCTAAAGCATGTGAGTATGGGCCGTGCCCGATATCATGTAATAGAATTGCAATTTTAGCAGCCTGCTCTTCTTGTTTAGAAATTGAAAATCCCTTATTTTTTAATTCATTCAGTGCATTGCACATTAAGTGATACGCCCCTAATGAATGATGCAATCTTGTATGTACCGCACCTGGATAAACTAATTGGGCCATAGCCATCTGGTGTATACGCCTTAAGCGCTGATAATAGGGATGTGATATTATTTTATATACAAGCTCATCGTCTATAGTTATAAATCCATAAACTGCATCATTAATAATTTTTCTATGCGGCATTTATTTAAAATTGTTAAAATGATCCCGTATTCCCACAAAGATAATTTTTGGAAAGGGAATAAATTACATTTGTGCGGATGCCTAAAGACAAGCGAAATTCAATTACTAACGTCTCAAATTTTTTATTACCTCGGTTTTTTAATAAATAATTAAGAATGAACGCAGCAAAAATTTTATGGGTAGATGATGAAATGGAAAGCTTGAAATCCCAGATTATGTTTTTAGAAAACAAGGGATACGAAGTAAAATCATTAAGCAATGGCTTTGATGCCGTTGATTATGTAAAAGAGAATATTGTGGATGTTGTATTACTCGATGAAAGTATGCCGGGTATTACCGGCCTTGAAACCTTACAAAAAATTAAAGAAATAAATTCAGGAGTTCCTATAGTATTAATCACTAAGAATGAAACCGAGAATTTAATGGATGAGGCGATAGGGTCACAAATAACTGATTACCTGATAAAGCCTGTAAATCCTAACCAGGTATGGCTTTCGTTAAAAAAAATTATTGATAACAGGAGACTGGTTGCTGAAAAAACAACTTCCTCTTATCAACAACAATTCAGGGATCTTTTTATGGCTTTGAATAATAATCCTGATCATAATGAATGGATGGACATTTACAAAAAACTTGTGTATTGGGAACTTGAAATGAAAAAAAGTGATAGTCCGGA
Organism: Chitinophagales bacterium; assembly: GCA_038239385.1. Lineage (GTDB taxonomy): Bacteria > Bacteroidota > Bacteroidia > Chitinophagales > Chitinophagaceae > Ginsengibacter. Next base: position 15,411 of record JBBSEV010000061.1, on the reverse strand, counting down.
AATGCAGGAGGTTTTCCAATCGCAAAAGAATGAGGCTAATACAGAATTCTTTAAATTCATTTCGAAAAATTATTCTAATTGGGTTACCAATCCTGCGGCTGAATCTCCCATCATGAGCCATACTTTAATGAAGTTTAAAGTATTTCCTCACGTTGAAAAAGGCACCCCCACTTTTTTTATTTTGATTGATAATTTAAGATTTGATCAATGGAAAGCGATTCAACCTCTCTTCGCGGAAAATTTCCGCATACGTGAAGAGGAAACTTTTTATTCCATACTACCCACAGCCACCCAATATAGCCGCAATGCTATTTTTGCAGGAATGCTTCCAATTGATATTGAAAAGAATTTTGCAGTAGAATGGAAAAATGACGATGAGGATGGTGGTAAAAATTTATTTGAAGAAACTTTCTTTAAAGCACAATTGAAAAAACTCAGGAAAGAAGAATTAAAATATTCCTACACAAAAATAACTAATCATCACGATGCTCAAAAGCTTGTTGACAATATGCACAACTTTATGGGTAACGACATAAATATTATCGTGTATAATTTTGTCGATATGCTAAGCCATGCCCGTACGGAAATGGAAGTGCTTAAAGAACTTGCTGCCGATGAAGTAAGCTATAGAAGTATTACTGCATCATGGTTTGAGCATTCCCCATTGCACCAGGCATTGAAAAAAATTGCCGATAAAAAAATAAATCTTATTATAGCAACAGACCATGGTAGTGTAAGAGTTAATAATCCGCACAAAGTAGTTGGTGATAAGCAAACCACTTCTAATCTTAGATACAAGCATGGCCGTAATCTTAATTATGATCCGAAAGAAGTACTTTCATTTCGTGATCCGAGGCAGGCTGGGTTACCGGTTCCAAATGTAAATTCATCATTTATTTTTGCCAGGCAGGATGGTTATTTATGTTATCCAAATAACTATAATCATTTCGCTAATTATTACCGCAATACATTTCAACATGGTGGAGTAAGCCTGGAGGAAATGATTATTCCTGTTATTCGTATGAGTAGTAAAACTGCTACCTGAGTTCAAGAGTTCATTGTAAATTTGTTTACTAATTTATCTTCTCTAACTCTAAAGAAGTTTTTTGATATTATGAAATATAACCTGGGCACTTTAAAAAAATTGGAAAATATTCTTGATGAAAGCGGTTACATCATAAGATATGAGCGGGGTTCATTTCAAAGTGGTTATTGCATTCTTGAAGAAAAAAAAGTTGTTGTACTTAATAAGTTTTTAACTACTGAGGGCAGAATAAATACGTTAATGGATCTTATTCCGCTTGTGAATATTGTCTACGAAATGCTTACAACAGATTCCCAAAAAATGTATAATGAAATGGTTACACAAAATGAATCTGCCGATAAATAGAGAAATCTGCAATGAAAGCATATATTTTTTAGCTTTGACCAGTGAGCTATCCCTCCTTAACTATTACTTTTCTTGGCACAGGCACTAGTGGCGGAGTTCCTATGATTGGCTGCGATTGCCACGTTTGTACTTCCCAAAACGAAAAAGATAAAAGATTAAGAAGCAGCATATTGGTTCAAAGCAAAACCACAACTTTGGTTGTTGATACCACTCCTGATTTCCGTACTCAAATGCTGCGGGAAAATGTAAAAAAACTTGATGCTATCATTTATACCCATTTGCATAAAGATCATATTGCCGGGCTCGATGACGTAAAAGCATATAATTTTTTTCAAAAAAAATCAATGGATGTTTATGCAAATGAAATTACCCAAAATGCCTTGAAAAAAGAATTCTCCTACATATTTGCCGATAAAAAATATCCGGGAGTTCCAAGCGTAGATATTCATACAATCACTGATGAAACATTTTTAGTGGGCGATATTCCTGTCACTCCTATTCTTGTTTACCACTTACATCTGCCAGTTCTTGGCTTCCGGTTTGGAAAATTTACTTACATAACTGATGCTAACAGAATTGATGATGCAGAAAAAAATAAGATACGCGGGTGTGATACATTGGTGTTAAATGCGCTTCGCAAAACAGAACACATTTCCCATTTTTCTCTACAGGAAGCTGTTGAAATTATCCAGGAATTAAATATACCACAAGGATACATTACCCACATCAGCCATCAGCTGGGCACACATGAGGAAATAAATAATGAGTTACCCAAAAATATTCAACTTGCATGGGATGGCCTGAAACTTTATTTTTAAATTCGTTCATTACTTTATAATAAAAAATGTAAATGTGGAAAGATTTTATAAAAGATTATTTCTCTTTTACCGCCGGAGAAAGGAAGGGGGTTATCATAATTATTTCCATAATATTATTGATTCTTTTTCTCCCATACTTATATGCTTATTTTACTAAAAAAGCTTCCTATGATCATCAGCAATTTGAAAAGGAAATTGCTCAATTGAAAATTCTGAAAGATTCCGGGAACAGTAAAATTTTTAAGAATAATTACGACAATGAATATGCAAATGATTATTCCTTATTGCCCGGAAAGAAATCAGTAGCGATAGCTGCAGAAGTTTTTTATTTCGATCCAAATACTGCAACAACAAGTGATTGGAGAAGATTAGGTGTAAGAGACAAAACCATTAGAACAATACAGAATTACATTTCAAAAGGAGGTAAGTTTAATAAGCCTGAAGATATTAGTAAAATCTGGGGATTAGCTCCTTCTGTTGTTCAGCGATTAATCCCATACGTTAGGATAAGAGTAGTTGCAAAAGAGTATGCCTCTTATGAAAAAAAAGAATACTCTAAAACACCTACTTCTTATTTACCAAAAACAATTCACCAGGTTGATGTAAACCTTGCTGATACAAGTGCCTATATAACTTTGCCGGGTATTGGAAGTAAACTCTCTTCACGAATTATTGCCTTCCGGAATAAGCTCGGCGGCTTTTATTCTATTGACCAGGTTGGAGAAACCTACCTTTTGCCTGATTCAACATTTCAAAAAATAAAACATTACCTCATACTTGGTAATACCCCAATAAAAAAATTAAATATTAATACATCATCTGTTGATGAAATGAAAGCGCATCCGTACCTGCGATATAATTTGGCAAATGCAATATTTCAATACAGGCAACAACATGGAAAATTTAACTCAGTAGAGGAAATAAAAAAAATAATGATAATGACTGAAGAAATATTTATAAAATTATCACCTTATCTCTCAATTGAATGACACCGGAAAGCAATAACCTCAAACTAACACCCGTTAGTGTTTATTTAATTCAGATTATATTGCAACACTAAATTTTCTAAATGGAATTCAGGAATAGTGAACTTACAGAACAAGTAGCGCAGACAGCGAAAGATTTTGCACTTCAGCATATTAAACCACACTTAATGGAATGGGATGAAAGCCAGGAATTTCCATTACATCTTTTTAAAGAATTAGGTAAGCTTGGAATGATGGGTGTACTTGTTCCGGAGAAATATGGCGGAGCAGGATTAGGGTATCCTGAATACAGTGTGATCATACAGGAAATTGCGAAAGTTTGCGGATCTATAGGGCTTTCATTAGCAGCACACAATTCTCTTTGTACAGGGCACATACTTGCATTTGCCAATGAAGAACAAAAAAAACAATATTTACCAAAACTTGCCACAGCAGAATACCTGGGAGCATGGGGCCTTACAGAACCCAGTACAGGAAGTGATGCAGGTAATATGAAATGTACTGCTAAAAAAGATGGTGATCAATGGATAATTAACGGTACCAAAAACTGGATAACTCATGGCAGGAGCGGAGATGTGGCAGTAGTAATTTGCAGAACAGGCGAACCACATACAAGGGATAATTCAACTTCGTTTATTGTTCCCCGTGGTACCCAAGGATTTGCAGGAGGTAAAAAAGAAAATAAGCTTGGCATGCGTGCAAGTGAAACAGCAGAAATGATTTTTGATAATTGCCGTATACCTGATTCAGCCAGAATGGGTGAGGTGGGAGACGGGTTTAGACAAGCAATGGGAGTACTTGATGGTGGCAGAATTTCAATCGCAGCCTTAGGCCTTGGTATTGCAAAGGGCGCTTACGAAGCTTCCGTTCAATACGCAAAAGAAAGGCAACAGTTTGGAAAACCTATTGCTGAATTCCAGGGCATTTCATTTAAGCTTGCTGATATGGCCACGGAAATTATGGCCGCAGAGCTTCTTATAAACCAGGCTTGTGATTTAAAGATGCGTGGTGAAAATATCACAAAGGAATCTGCGATGGCGAAATACTATTCCAGTGAAATTGCTGTAAAAGTTTCAACCGATGCCGTACAAATATTTGGCGGCTATGGATATACTAAAGATTATCCTGTTGAAAAATTTTACCGTGATAGCAAGTTGTGCACTATAGGTGAGGGCACCAGCGAGATACAGAAATTAGTAATAGCAAGGGAAATATTAAGATAGCCCTCAGAAGTAAAATATAGGTTGTTGATATATTATAAGTAAATGAAAAAACCGGGTGAGTTCCCGGTTTTAATAAGAGTTATTATGATCTCTTACACTCTTTTATCTTGCCCAAACATACCGCCTAATTTGTCTTTCGCAAATTCTTCGATTTTTTCTCCTGTAGCTCCGGGAATGTAATCCGATATTTTGTCTAAAAAGCCGCCGCCGTCATGTACCGGACTTGCTGTATTAGCCGTGGCAGAAGCAGTTGTAGCATCGGTGGTTGCTGCAGTATTGTCCGATTTAAAAAGACTATCAACTGCCCCGCCAACCATTGGAAATTTCTCTTTAATAAATGAAGTAATCGTATTCAGAATTCCATGCGATTGTTCATTAGTTAAGCCATGAAGATTTTGTAATTTGTCAATAAGTTCCTGCATAATATTTAATTTAGATTTTACGAATAATTATAGAACAATTTAAAGAGTTTTTTTAATATGCCTTCTTATAGTATGTTAATTAAGCCCGGAAGTTCATAAATTCTTTCTGTAGTTATAAATTCTCTATTATCCCTGCAATGCCCTGGCCACCGCCAACACATGCTGTTACAATTCCGTATTTTTTGTCCAGCCTTTTCAAATCATTTATAATTTGGATAGTAAGCTTGGCACCTGTACATCCAAGAGGATGGCCAAGAGCGATGGCGCCTCCATTGATATTTACTTTTACAGGATCTAGTTCCAATGTTTTTATTACTGCGAGCGCCTGCGATGCAAAAGCCTCGTTTAATTCAACCAAATCAATTTGAGAAAGATTCACGCCAGCCTGCTTTAAAACTTTCGGTACGGCTTCAACGGGCCCAATGCCCATAACACGAGGATGCACACCCGCGCTTGCACAAGCAACCAATTTTGCAATGGGTTTTAATTTAAGTTCATTCATCATTTTTTCACTCATAACAATTACAAAGGCTGCCCCATCACTTGTTTGAGAAGAGTTGCCCGCAGTAACGGTGCCGCCTAAAGCAAAAGCGGGTTTTAATTTTGCTAATGCTTCTATCGAAGTATCTGCCCGCACACCTTCATCAGTATCTACTACAAAATTTCTTTTTTTTCTTTTCCCATTTTCATCAATATAAATTTCTTCTACAGGCATAGGAAGAATCCCGGATTTAAAATATCCGTTTGAAATTGCATTAAGCGCTTTTTGATGCGAATGCAAACTAAACTCATCCTGTTGTTCTCTTGTTACTTCATATTCTTTTGCTACGGCTTCTGCGGTTAAACCCATGCCTAAATAATAATCCGGCGTTTCTGATGTTACAGAATATGCGGGTACGGTTTTCCATCCTGAAGTGGGTACCATAGTCATGCTTTCGGTGCCACCTGCTATAATGCAATCAGCCATACCGCTTCTAATTTTGGCAGAGGCAATAGCAATTGTTTCCAATCCACTTGCACAGTAGCGATTAACAGTCATACCAGGCACTTCAATACCAAGTGCCCTGACACTTATCATACGTCCAACTTGTAGCCCTTGTTCGGCTTCAGGTACCGCGTTTCCAACTATGAGGTCATCCACTCTTTTACTATCGAGCTCAGGTACTGTTGCCATAAGCCCTTTTATTACATCCACGGCTAAATCATCCGGGCGATAAAATCTGAAGCCACCTCTTTTTGATTTGGTAACCGCCGTTCTAAAACCTGCTATTATATATGCTTCCATAAAAATTTAAATTGATTATAAAGTTACCGATTTAAAAACTTTTGGAAAGTTTGAAACTTTCAAAAGTTGGGTTTGATATCTAACTCAAATAATTGGCAACAATCGGTACTCTTCTTCCCACGCCAAATGCTTTAGGCGAAATACGGATTACCGGGCAAAACTGGTTGCGCTTGTACTCATTAATATTGACCATTCTTAATATTCTGTCAACCATTACAGGATCATAATTCTGTGCTTTTATTTCATTCGGGCCTTTTACTCTTTCAATGTATTGATATAAAATTTTATCCAATATTTGATAAGGAGGAAGACTGTCGCTGTCTTTTTGATCAGGCCTTAATTCAGCGGATGGTTCTTTTATAATAATGTTTTCAGGAATGATTTCTTTTTCCGAATTAATATATTTTGCCAGCTCATACACTTGTAATTTATAACAGTCTCCTAATACGCTCAATCCTCCTGCCATATCCCCATAAAGGGTGCCATAGCCTGTGGCAAGCTCGCTTTTATTGGAAGTATTTAATAAAATATATCCGAATTTATTAGCAATCGCCATAAGCAAATTCCCACGTGTCCTGCTTTGTGTATTTTCTTCGGCTAAGCCAAAGGGTGAGTCTTTGAAAATTGGCTTTAATTCATTAATAAATTCTTTATAAATCTTTTTGATAGGAATTATATCATAAGGATTATCAAGATTTTTACTTAACTGTTCTGCATCACTAACTGAATGGTTTGTTGAGAATTCAGATGGCATTAATACAGCTCTTACATTTTCTTTTCCTAAAGCTTTGCATGCAAGCGCCAAAGTAACAGCACTGTCAATACCACCACTACTTCCAATAATTGCCTTTGTAAAACCCATCTTTTTAAAATAATCACTTATCCCCAAAATGATTGCCTCATAAACCTGTGAAATATTAAGGTCAGGAATGAAATGCAAAGGTTCCGGTTCGGAGGTAGCAATAAGAGCTGGCTCATTTACAGGCTTATCAATGGTGCCATTATCATTCAATATTATTGTAAAAATTTCTTCTTTAAATTGTGGAAGCTGACTGCAAAGGTTGGCATCCTTATCAAATACTAACGATGCTCCATCAAAAACAATTTCCGTTTGGCTGCCAACTGCATTACAATAGATAAGGGGAAGTTTATATTTTAATACATTGGCTTTTATTATTGCTTTTCTATCTTCAATATGCGTATAATCAAATGGCGAAGCAGAAATATTGATCATAAAATCAGGATGCTGTTCCATAAGAATATCCATTGGGCAAATGCGGTAAAGCGGGTTATCCCCAAGGTTCCAAATATCTTCGCAAATTGTGAGCGCAATTTTTTTTCCTTTAAATTCAATAACATCCCAGGTAAAAGCTGGTTCGAAATATCTATATTCATCAAACACGTCATAATTAGGCAGGCATGTTTTATGAGCAATTCCTAAAATTTCTTTTTCATATAAAAAAAATCCTGCATTAAAAAGGTCTTTGCCTTCTCTGGCAGGATTTCGGTCTGGTCCGCCTACAATCACGCCAATAGTATCTGCATGTTGTTTTATAATATCAATACTTTCATAGCACTTATTTATAAAATCAGTAAAGTCCATAAAATCCCTGGCTGGATAGCCGCAAACAGACATTTCACTAAAAACAATAAGGTCAGCTTTTTCTTTTTTAGCAAATTTTATTGCGTCAATAATTTTATTGGTGTTACTTTCAAAATTGCCAATATGATAATTTTGCTGCGCAAGAATAATTTTCATATTGTAAAATTACCTGAATAAATGTTCAAAGTATTTTGAAAAAGTAAACCCGTTTTTAAGATGTATAAAATATTCGTTTGTGTTTTTAGCATTATTTTGTTTTCATGCAAAAGCAATAAAAATATTCCAGATGTTTCTGCTGTAAAAGTAAGTTTAGAAATCAGGAGGTTCGAGCAGGATTTTTTTGCAATAGATACAAACAATGTTGCGGCCTCCATACAGCAAATTTTAAAAAAATACCCACAGTTTACTCCTGATTTTATTGGAAATATTCTTGGTCTTGATTTGGATAGTTTACTCATTCCTTCAAATTCGCAGGATAGCGCAGTACGTTTATTTATTAAAGATTATTTGCCAATAAAAGATTCGGCAGACAGAATATTTAAAGGTTTTAATAAAGAAACTGATGACATAAAACGAGGGTTGCAATTTGTAAAATATTATTTCCCGGATTATAAATTGCCGCAATCAGTAATAACATTTATCGGTCCTATCAATGCAAATTTTGAAACCTCATTTGGCACGCAGGGCGACATACTTACTTCTCAAGGATTAGGAATAGCATTACAGCTTCATCTTGGAAAAAATTTTTCATTTTACCAAAGCCCCGAAGGACAAGAACAATACCCGGATTATCTTTCAAATAATTTTGATCCGGAACACATTCCTGTAAATGTTATGAGAAATATAGTTGATGACCTTTTTCCTGATAGAAGCACAGGCAAAGCGTTGATTGAACAAATGATTGAAAAAGGGAAGCGGTTATATTTGCTCACAAAATTTTTACCGCACACTCAGGAATATTTGTGTATTGGTTATACGGAAAAACAATTAAAAGATTCTTATACTAATGAAGCGGTGATCTGGGATTTTTTTTTGAACAACGATTTACTAAATAATGCAGAACAGAATATTGTGAAAAATTATATTGGGGAAAGTCCAAAAACACAGGAATTTGGCAATGATTCGCCCGGCAATTTAGGAAGTTTTATAGGGCTGCAAATCGTAAAAAAATATATGGAGAAATTTCCTGAAACAACTTTGAAAAATTTAATGAATATAGAAGCGAGAGAAATTTTCAGCAGGTCGAAATATAAACCACGGAGCTAATTTAATTTTAAAGGAACAACCATTTCAAATGCAGGAATATTTACCAGGAATGTTTGTTTATTATGATTGTTTTCCATAAAATAAATTCCATGCATTTTTCCTAATTCACTTCTTAAATTACATCCGCTCACATATTGATATTTTTCTCCGGGATTTATTTTCGGCTGTACTCCTATTACTCCTTCACCTTCTACTTCCCTGTATTCCGAATTACTATCGAAAATGTACCAATGCCTTCTCAATAACTGAACGGGAAAAGAATTATTATTTTCAATGGTAATGCGGTAAGCAAACATGAATTCATTAGTAACAGGATTACTGTATTCAGGTTGATAAAAAGTTTCAACGCTTATCTTTACCCCTTCTGATATTTTAGAGATCATAATGCGGTAGCTATATTATAAAGTTATTAAAAACTAAAGAAAATATAAAAACGATATTTTAATTAGAAAGCCGAAGAGTTAGTAATTGCTACACGTAACCGGTTTACGCAAATAAAGATTAATTAAATTAAACTCCTGCAGTTCTTAATTTTTTTTCAATTTAAAATATCCGTTCCTGTTTAACCATTGGAATATTTTTTCCCTGTTATCTCCCTGTATCAATATTTCATTATTCTTGACTGCACCCCCGGTGCCACAATAAGATTTCAATTGCTTCCCAAGTTTTTCAAGATCAGTTTCGGTTCCGGAAAATCCCTTTACCAAAGTAACCATCTTTCCACCACGTTGTTTCGCATCAAGGCTTACAATCAATAACCGGTCTTTAGGCGGAAGTGTTACACTTGCCTCTCTCTCATCTACAAACAATTTAATATTGGGATTCGTGGAATAAACGATTCCACCATCATATAACTTTTTCTTAGCCATATTATTGTTTTATTTCTGCTTTCAGGCTCAAATCCAAACTTCTTGCCTGGTGAATAATTGCTCCGCTGGAAATAAAATCAACCCCTGTAGCAGCATAAGATTGAATGTTATCATAGTTGATACCTCCACTGGCTTCGGTTTCATATTGGCCGTTTATAATTATCAGGGCTTTTGAAATTTGCTGAGGAGTAAAATTGTCGAGCATTATCCGGTTTATCTTCCCGGTCTTCATAACTTTCTTAACATCTTCAATATTCCTTGTTTCAACTTCAATTTTTAAACCCTGCTTTTTTTCCTGCACATAATCCCATGCCTTTAAGATCGCCCTCTCTATTCCACCGCAATAGTCAATATGATTATCCTTTAGCATTATCATATCATACAATCCAAATCTATGATTTATTCCTCCTCCAATTTTTACAGCTTCTTTTTCCAACAACCTGAAGCAAGGAGTTGTTTTTCTTGTGTCAAGTAATTTTGTTGGATACCCTTCCAGTTTTTTCACATATTGTTTTGTGAGGGTTGCAATACCACTCATTCTTTGCATACAATTTAGAACAAGGCGCTCGCAGGTAAGAATTGTATAAATTTTTGCTTCCACTTCAAAAGCGGTTTCTCCTGCCTGCATGCTTTCTCCATCTTTTTTTATTTTTTTTATCAGGGAGGAAGATTCTATACTGGTAAATATTTTTTCCGCAATTTCCACTCCCGCCAGAATGCCTGTCTCCTTAATTTTTAAAATCGCTTTGCCCTTTGCATCGGCATCTATACAGGAAAGTGTTGAATGGTCGCCATCTCCAACATCTTCGGCCAGGGCATTGGTAATAAATTGAGATAATTGCTGATCGTAGGACATAAAACAAAAATATAAAATGGATGTGATAAGTATGGATTTATAAACTAAAAAAGCCAGGCAAAAACCTGGCTTTCGAATAGCAAATAATTTATTTTATTTTTCAAAGCGAAGCTCTTGTAAAACCTGCTTTTCTCCTTTCTGTTTAAGATAAATAGTTGTGCGGTATATGCCATTTATTGTTTCTAAATTGCCGATACAATATTGCGAACCATCATTGTCACTTTTATGTATGATCTGAAAATTTTTGGTTTGATTTTTAGAAAAGAAATCACGCAATACAAGTTCAGCCTGGCTTTTACTATAAGAGTTACTTTTACCGGGAAATGTAATTTCAACTGTATTGTCAAAAAATTTTGAGACTTCCGAAGCATTCCCGCTTTTAATAGCATTAATTATTTCGGTAAAAGAAACAGAAACCAGGAAAGAAAAAGAAAGAAAAATAAGAACAGAAAGTAATAAATTTTTCATGGTACATAATTAATAACTCATTTTTGCTAAAAACGTGCCAAGTTGATTTGAAAAGTATCTTAGTATACCTGGAAATATTCGTATTAACAGAATTAATCACCTAAAACTTACAAGGTAATAATGGAAGCAAAGAAAGTAATATTGATAATAATGGATGGTTGGGGACTTGGCAAAGTAAAGGATAGTGATGCTCTTCAACATGCAAACGTTCCGTTCGTAAGTTCACTTTATCATAAATACCCGCACACAACTTTAGTGACGTGTGGCAAAGCCGTGGGTTTACCGGAAGGCCAAATGGGAAACAGTGAAGTTGGGCATTTGAATCTTGGCGCAGGGCGCATAGTTTACCAGGAACTTGAAAGAATAAATGTTGCCATTGAAACAGGCAGTTTTCAAAAAAATGAAATATTGCTTAACAGCCTCAATTATGCAAAGGAAAATAATAAGCCATTACATCTCTTAGGACTGGTGAGCAATGGTGGTGTTCATTCGCACATCAACCATCTGAAGGCAATCACTTCCCTTTGCAAAGAAAAAAATATTGATAATGTCTATATCCATGCATTTACCGACGGCCGTGATACCGATCCAAAAAGCGGTGTAAATTTTTTGAAAGAATTACAAGAACATTTAGAAAAAACCAAGGGTAAAATTGCAACGGTTACAGGCAGATATTATGCAATGGATCGTGACAAGAGATGGGAACGTGTTAAAATTGCATACGATGCATTGGTGAATAGGAAAGGCTCTTTTACAAATAATATTTTATCTGCGGTAAAAACCTCTTATGAAAATAATGTAACTGATGAATTTTTATTACCAATAATAAATGAGCAAACACCCGGTTCAGCAATAAAAGACGGTGACGCTGTAATATGTTTCAATTTTCGTACCGACCGCTGCAGGGAAATAACTGAAGTGCTTACCCAAACTTCATTGCCGGAATATGAAATGAAAACCCTCGATTTAAACTATACTACTATGTCGAGATATGATCATTCGTTTAAAAATATCCAGGTAATTTTTGAAAATGATGACCTTGTAAATACACTTGGAGAGATACTGGCTGCAAATAACAAAAAACAAATACGGATTGCTGAAACAGAAAAATACCCACACGTATCCTTTTTTTTCAGCGGAGGCCGTGAAGTTCCTTTTAATGGGGAAAGCAGGATAATGGTTCCTTCTCCTAAAGTAGCCACTTACGACCTTCAACCAAGTATGAGCGCTTATGAATTGACCAATGCGTTATTACCTGAAATAAAAAACAAGACCGCCGATTTCATTGTCCTTAACTATGCGAATACTGATATGGTGGGACATACTGGTGTATGGGAGGCAGTAATAAAAGCGGCTGAAACCGTTGATAAATGTGTAGAAAAAATTGTAACAGCAGGTCTTGAAAATGGATATACTATTTTTCTAACTGCAGATCACGGAAATGCAGATTATATGATTAATCCTGATGGAACGCCTAATACTGCGCACACTCTAAATCTTGTTCCATTTTTTATAATTGATAAAGAATGGAAAGGCCAAATTGAACCTGGCAAACTTGGTGATCTTGCGCCTACCATTTTAACAATGATGCAATTACCCATTCCTCCACAGATGACTGGGAACATTTTAATAAATTAAAATTATTTGAGACTACTCTTAAAGTTAATCCAATAATGAAAAAATCAATTCGGGTTACGTTTAGAATCTTACTGGCTATATTAATTATTATCCAGTTCATAAGGCCATCAAAAAATCTATCCGGAAATAATTCTAATGATATTACCACTAAATATATCGTACCTGAAAATTTAATGCATACATTTAAAACTGCTTGTTATGATTGTCATAGCAATCATTCGGAATATCCATGGTATTGGAATATCCAGCCCGTTGCCTGGTTTATGAATAATCATATACAGGATGGAAAAATGCAATTAAATTTTTCAGAATTTGAAACGTATGCTATACGGAGACAATACAAATCACTGGATGAAATAGCTAATGAAGTAAAATCCGGTGATATGCCGCTTACTTCCTATACACTTATTCATACTGACGCCCGTTTATCGAACGAGCAGAGGCTTGATATACAAAACTGGGTAGCTGCAACAAGAAAAGAAATCGAAACTCATAATCCACCTGACAGTTTAATCAGACTGAAAAAAGTAATTCCTTAGTTTTAGATACTAATAAAACATGATAAATTTTATCTTTCTGAATTTTTGAGATCATCTTTCATAATTTTTAGTTAATGAAGCAGCGATTATCCTTCATTTTTGTCCTATCTTAGTAGGGTTAAATCAAGCTACAGTAAATATGACAGAAGAGCAAATGCTTCAGGGCTGTCTAAAAAACAATGCTTCAATTCAAGAAGCACTGTATAACCGTTTTAGCCCTCGGATGTTGGGTGTATGTTACCGTTTTGCCCGAAACCGTGAAGATGCAGAAGATATGATGCAGGAAGGTTTTATAAAAATCTTTTCTCAAATTCACCAGTTTCGTGGACAAGGCGCACTTGAAGGTTGGATAAGAAGAATTATTGTACACACCTGCATTAATATCCTTAAGAAAAATAAAAAATTTAGCGATAGTGTTGATCTTTTTCATGCAAGTACCCTACATTTAAATGAAGATAATATCCCTTCATTATTGCAGGCAAAGCAAGTGGTAGAGTGTATACGATTGCTACCATTAGGTTACAGAACCGTTTTAAACCTTTATGCGATTGAAGGTTATTCTCATAGGGAAATTGCTTCTATCCTGGATATTGAGGAAAGTACGAGCAGGTCCCAATATACCAGGGCCAAATCAATGCTGGAAGATATTTTATTGAAAAATAAAATACTTAAGCAACCAAGGCAAAAAGTTAGAATGGTGTCCGGAATTATTTAATTGTTTGTATTTGAATAAAAAAATTAACTCTTATTACCACTACTACCGAAACATGTGAACAATGGAAGAAAAATTTTACCTCGATGACTTTGAGCTATCCTTGCAAGAACAAGCCAACCAATTTAAAATGGTTCCTGCGAAAAAAGTGTGGCAAGGTATTTATAACGATATTCATCCTGGCAGAAGGTGGCCTTCTGTGATGGTGTCCCTTATCCTAATATTTTCTATTTTATTTGTAGGATATATTAATAATAGTACTAATAAAATTGCAGATACTAAAAATTTACCAACACCGGTAAAAGGCAATGAGAAAGATTTTCCAAAATTGGGAATTATGGATGAACCTAATCCATTATCAACCAGGTCTATTGATTCCAAAAATGATAAATATAGTCCTTTAGAACAACGTACTTCAAATAAAGAAACTACTTCTTTTGAAAAATTAGATAAAACCAACATTTCTATTTATAGAAACATCTTAAATGATAAAAACGATCAGCCTGGTAACCGAATTTCTAAGAATAAAACCAAAGATATTAAAACTCGGAGTTCTTTACCAGTAACTGCTATAAATCAGTCCAGTTACTCCTTGAATAATAAAAACAATACTGTAGCTGAAAACAAAATAGGCGATCAAAATCCTGTAACAAAAAATAACGAGAAAATTGTGAATTATCCGACTGATATTTTCTTTGAGGCTAGTGATTTAAAAAGTTTACAAGTGCAAAATTCTTACATTAGTTTATCAACGAATGTGCCTGAATCAATAAGTACTAATTCAGTGAATAATAATCTGCAACTAAATTCGAAAAACGGCTTAAATCAGAGTGACAAGGCAGTTTTGGCAACAGCAAAAAAGAGAAATGAAAAGATTAGCTGGGTATACTATGCTGGACCATATGTAAGCACGGTATCTTTTAGTGGGGGAACTTCAAAAGAAAGTATCAATTCAACTCTTTCATCATCGCCGTCACCGCAGGTTGCGCAAAAAGATATGACGGTATTGCGAAAGGCTGCTTTCGGTCTCGGAGCAGGTATTCAATTGAATTATGCCTTGACCTCAAAACTTATTTTAACTTCAGGAGTTCATGTTACACGTTCTGGTTATAATATAATTTCAAACCTGGTACATCCCACACTTGCTACTTTAACTTTAAGGAGTACTTTAAACGGAGAAGTTTATTCACGCGATTTTGTAACCCACTACGGAGATGGAACAGGTAAGTCAACTGTTACTTTGAACAATTATAGTTACAAGGCATCAATACCTTTAGGTGTTGAATATGTAGTTTGGCATAATGATAACCTTCAAATTAATTTAGCAACTGATTTT
>JBBSEV010000060.1:0-26469 GCA_038239385.1 Chitinophagales bacterium | reverse complement strand
CATGTATCTTACCGGCGGTGGCGCCCTGCTAAGAGGCCTTGACAAAAGATTAGCTGCTAAAATTAAACTACCGGTTCACATAGCTGACGATCCTCTTAAAAGTGTGGTAAGGGGTACCGGGCTTGCATTGAAACATTACGATCGCTATCCTTTCGTTATGAGGTAAGATACCAGCCACATCCAAGGGAAAGAAAGGTTAATACTCATTAAAAATTATGTATATCCCTAATCAACTTTTTAAAGCCTCCCCTAGAAAGCAGGAGGGAAAAGTATATTATGCGTAATATTTTTATTTTCATCAGGATCTATTTTAATTTTCTTTTCTTTTTATTCCTGCTTGGAATTTCTTTCTTCATGATTTTTAATTATAATCGGTATCATCATGCTATTTACTCTGGCGTTGCAAATGAACTTACTGGTAGCATAAATAAACAATTCAATACCATTGAATATTATTTTCAATTAAAAAGAACAAATGATTCTCTTGTAAAGGCAAATGAAGTTTTGTACAATAAATTAAAACAGAATTTTGACATGCCTGATACCACCTCGAAACTTTCATTGGATACTATAAAGATTGACTCAATTCTTCAATTCAGAAGATATCAATACATGCCAGGTAAAGTTGTTAGCAATTCAGTAAGTCAGCCAAATAACCTCATACAAATTCACAGGGGATCCACACAAGGTATAATTCCTGATCTCGGAGTTATCGATGTAAATAATGCAGTAGTGGGTACAGTCATGGAAGTGAGTAAAAATTTTTCGGTGGTAATGAGTCTCCTTAACGGACAAAGTAATATAAGCGCTATGCTTAAAAAAAACGGGGAAACCGGGAGTATTATCTGGGATGGTAAAGAGACTAATATTGTGAATCTAAAGGATATTTCAAAAGCTACAAAAATTGCGAAAGGCGATACGGTAATAACCAGTGGCTATTCTGATAAATTCCCATACGGGTTACTCATAGGGACTGCACAGGAAATAATTAATGATAAATCAAGCAGCACTTATACGATAAGAGTAAGAACCGCAGCAAATTTTTATAATCTTCAATATGTATATATTATTAACAACCTTCAAAAAGATGAGGCTCGTGAACTTTTAAATAAAGTGAAAAAAAGTAATGAGTAGCCTCGTGAAAAATATCGTTCGTTTTTGTCTTTTTATTTTGGTACAGGTTTACGTACTTAATAATGTACCGCCATTGCATCACCTGGCTACTCCTTATATTTATTTTTTGTTTATACTTTGGCTTCCCTTTAAAATGGGAAGAAAAAGTGCCATGATATTAGCCTTCTTACTTGGTTTTGCGTTGGATTGTTTTACGAAAACATATGGGCTTCATTCAGCACCCTGTGTACTTATTGCCTATTTCAGGCCTTTTTTAATTAACCTGCTCATATCGCAGGAAGGCGCTGAAAGTAATTATAACGAACCTTCAATAAAGAGTATAGGTCTTACTCCATACTTTACCTATGTAGCTATACTAACATTTGTCCATCATTCATTACTTTTTTTTTTACAGGCTCTTCAGACAGGAGGATATTTTTATTTTATTATAAAAACTTTATTCTCCACAGGTATAAGTCTTTTATTAATCTTTTTAACAGAACTATTGTTTGTGAGAAAACAAAGATTTAGGACTAATACAGTGTAGACGTATTATTTTTGTATAGTTTTCCGTTCTACTTTCGCAATTTCTCTAAATCATATTCTATCTGTGCCTGCATTTCATCAATCCCGCAAAAATTTAATTATAATAATGTTCATTACGATGGGCATTATAATTATTGCACAGCTTTTTAATCTACAAATATTGAATACTAAATATTCAATTCTGGCAGATGAGCAGGGAAAATTTAGAAAAGTTGTTTATCCGGATAGGGGGATTTTATTTGATCGTAAAAGCAAAGCAATTTTACGTAATACTATTATTTATGACCTCATGGTAACGCCCGGCAAAATAAGAGGGATGAATCTTGATACAATTGCTTTGTGCCATATTTTAAATATCGATACAACAGAATTTAGGAAAAGAATTCTCACTGCCATAATTAAAAACAGGAGTTATAGGGTATCGGTTTTTGATGCTTCTCTCCCATTGGAAAAAATAGCCCGTTTGAATGAAAGCATGTACAAGTTCGTACCCGCATTTTACCTGCAGGAAAGACCTGTACGTGATTATCCATTTGATGCCGCTGGCAACATCCTTGGCTATTTGTCAGAAGTAGATTCTTCTTTTTTAAAAAAGCATGAAGGACAAGGCTATCAAATGGGAGACTATGCTGGTAAAACCGGGCTGGAACGCAGCTATGAAAGGGTTTTAATGGGACAAAGGGGAATTGAATTTTGGAAAAGAGATAATAAAAACAGGCTTACAGAAAAACTTGAAAAAGGAAAATATGATACTGCTGCTATTCCCGGCCAGAACATGCACATGGCTCTCGATATTGATTTGCAAATGTTAGGTGAGCATTTAATGGAAAATAAAATAGGGGCCATTGTTGCCATTGATCCTAAAACCGGCGGCGTTCTTTCTATGATAAGCAGTCCTACTTATAAACCAGATCTTTTAACCGGCTCAGAAAGAAAAAAACATTTTGCCGAATTGCTTTTGGATCCGCGTCTTCCTATGATCAATAGAACTGTAAATGCATACTATTCTCCCGGATCCACTTTCAAAACACTTCAAGGTTTAATTGGTTTACAGGAAGGTGTAATAACTCCCTCAACAACTTTTGTGTGCACAGGAGCATTCTATGGTTGTGGAAAGCCTATGGGGTGCCTTGATCCTGGAGTTTTTAAATTAAAAGGGGCTATCACTCACTCGTGCAATACCTATTTTGCCAATGTAATGCAGCGAACAATTAATAATCCTGTGTATGGATCTATTGATAGCAGTCTCAAAGTTTGGGATAATTATATGTATTCATTTGGCCTTGGCCATAAATTAGGGATTGATATCCCATCAGAGAAAAGCGGGCTAATACCTACACCAAAAACTTATAATAAAATTTATGGCGAGCGCCATTGGAATTTTTGTACGTTTCGTTCTGTAAGTATAGGCCAGGGGGAAGTAAACGTAACACCGATACAAGTTGCAAATGAAATGGCATACCTCGCAAATAAAGGTTGGTATATCACTCCGCACCTTATTGATTCTATCGATGGAGGTGATGAATATGGAATGCTTGATTCATTTAAAGTAAAGCATCAACCTTTAAGCATTCCCGATAGTATTTTTGAAGCAGTTCATGATGGTATGCAGGGGGTAATGGAATCTGGTACAGGTTCAGCTGCAAAAGTGCCTGGAGTAGTTGTCTGTGGGAAAACCGGTACTGTTGAAAATTATTATAAAGGGGTAAAGCAAAAAGATCACGCCTTTTTTGCTGCGTTTGCACCAAGAGAAAATCCAAAAATAGCTATTGCTGTTATTTGTGAAAATGCCGGAATGGGCTCTAATTCAGCAGCGCCAATCGCAAGTCTTATGATAGAACAATACCTAAAAGACTCCATTCCTGAGCCTGACAGAAAAGCGAAAATTAAAACACTTGCTGATTTGAATCTTATGCCGGCAAGAATTTATAAAGAAATTCGTTATAAAGATTCGCTGATCCACGCAGGAGACCCTTCTTACTTACTTGATAAAGGTTACATTAAGTTCGTTAAGGATACAATGGGTATTGATGAAGAAGATGATACAGAAGGCCTGGAAAAATTAAAGAAAGCCAGGCAAAAAGAAAAATTTACCGATACCATACCGCCAGTTAAAAATATGAATGATTTAAAACAAAATATAGAAGCTGTATTGCCTGAAGAGCAAAAAAAAATAAACAATACTGATTCAATAAAATAAACTTCATTGATAATTTAATGCGCAACGAAGCAGCAATAACTAAAGGAGTTGATTGGGTCTTAATATGGATGTATATCCTGTTTGTTTCAATTGGTGTGTTATGCATTTTTTCAGTTGAATATCATAATAATGAAGATATTTTAAAGAATATTATAGGGTTAAAGAAAAATTATTCAAGGCAATTATTATTTATAATCATTTCCGGGGTAATTGCTATTTTCATTCTACTTACCGACAGTAAATTTTTTACAGCAACTTCAAATATTGGATATGTCTTTGGGATCATTCTTATGATGGCCACTTTTGTGCTTGGTAAAAATATCAATGGATCAAAGTCATGGATTCCATTGGGGTTTTTTAACCTTCAGCCGGTTGAAACCTGTAAAATATTCGCTGCGCTTGCGATATCAAAATATTTGTCCCGCCCAGAAACAGATTTTGAAAAACCAAGATCACAATTAATTGCAGCTGCCATTGCCTTAACCCCCGCAGTTTTTTCAATATTACAAAATGAAACCGGGCTTGCATTGGTATATTTTTCTTTCCTTATTCCCATGTACAGAGAGGGACTACCACCTGTTTATCTTATCATTGGTTTTTCATTTACCATACTTGTTGTGGCAACTATTTTAGTTGAGAAAAACACGCTGGCAATAATACTTACGGTAATTGCAGTAATTTCTGTGTTTATAATGAGACGACCAATCAGGCGTGATAAAGGGCTACTGATAATTATTTTAGGCCTCTGGATTTTATGTGTAAGTATACAAAGATTTGCAGTACCTTATATTTTTAAACACGTACTTCAGCCTTACCAGGTAGAAAGAATCTTAAATACCTTTGGAGTAGACTATGTACCGAATGATACAGCTGACGCCCAGAAACTTGATGAACAGAAAGAGAAGGAACTTGAAAATACCAAAAAATTAAAAAAAGCAAAAGAAAATTACAATGTAAAGCAATCAAAAATTGCGATTGGTTCAGGAGGATTAATGGGAAAGGGGTTTTTAAAAGGAACTCAAACCCAGGGAGATTTTGTACCTGAGCAGCATACTGATTTCATATTTACATCCGTAGGTGAAAACTTCGGATTCTGGGGAAGCAGCCTGGTAATTATTCTCTATTTACTTTTACTCTTTAGAATTGTCTTCCTTGCGGAGAGGCAGAGAAGTACTTTCAGCAGGGTATATGCATACAGCCTTGCAGCAATTTTCTTTTTTCACATATCTATAAATATCTGCATGACAATTGGCCTTGCCCCGGTAATAGGAATAACTTTGCCATTAATGAGTTACGGAGGTTCTTCTTTATTAACCTTTACAATTTTAATTTTTATATTGGTACGACTTGATGCTGACAGGCAAATGGTGTTACGATAACTTCGCTGAAAGTCAATCTAACTACCTAAATATTTGCAAAAAATCTAATATCATTCAATATTTCGACTTTCATGAAATGTAAAAGCAATTTTGTGCAATGAACATATTTCCACTTAGCGAAGGATCGTTTACTGTTGATCAGTCAAAAAAATTTATCCCATTTAAAATTGAAAAGGATAATATGCACGAAAGAACAAAGGGAAGCCTGCTTGTAGAAATTCAACCATTTGCAGTAATCACTTCAAAAGATATTCTGCTGTTTGACACAGGGCTTGGATTTGCATCTTCAGATCAACAATTACAAATTCATAAAAATCTTGCATTGCATGGAATTAGCTCTTCTGAGGTTACTAAAGTGCTGCTTTCTCATTTGCATAAAGACCATTCTGGCGGCATTCTAACACAGGATAAAAATAAATTGACTTTTGAAAATGCCGATTATTATATCAATGAAAATGAATGGAACTATGCATTTGAAAGAGGGGCGCCTTCTTATACGACTGAAGATTATTTGATTCTTAAAGATAGTAATCAATTAAAATTTACAAATGGAGACGGTAACATTGATAATTATATTAATTACCAGTTAACCGGTGCACATTGCCCATACCACCAGGTTTTTAAAATTGAGGAAAATGACGAGATAATTTTTTTTGGCGGAGATGTAGCGCCTCAGCTTCAGCAAATGAAAAACAGATTTAAAGCTAAGTACGATTATGATGGTCGTAAAGCAATGGAATTGAGAACGCAATGGTGGAAAAAGGGAGAAGAGGAAAACTGGACGTTTCTATTTTATCATGATATTAAATATCCAACTTATAAGTTTTAGCATAAAAAAGGCCTGCCCTAAAAAGGGCTGGCCGTTGCTAACCTATGAAAAACACCTAATGACAAAAGTAAGAAAAATTTAATTCTTCCAACTTTTACTTAATTATATAATTAAATTAATTGATTTTATTTCCCTAAAGGAGCCAACAGCTATTTATCGACGAAGGCTATTTAGTCTTTGGGCCTGCCGGTCTTTAAGCCGGCGTATTAATACAGTACGGAAATCTCTTTCAGCATTAAAAAGCTTATTAAGCCTTTGTGGGCCGATTACTTTGTCAAATGAGGGCTGATACTTTCTGCGAATATTGAGCAATTTTTGATCTCCATCCATAACATCTGTCCTGTCAACACCGCGAACTTCCTGATCATATTGATTATAGATGGGCCAGAATTTTTGAGCTTCATCGGCAGTAAGATTAAGCTTTTGAGTTATAAAAGCAATTTTCAAAGCTTGGATCTTTTCCCCTCTCGGATCATTTTCATCCTGGGCGTAAAGAACCGTAAAACCCGAAAAGAATATAGCTAATAAGAGTACAATTTTTTTCATCACTAATTTTTTAATTGAAATTCGCTTTTTCATCAATTTTATCGAGATATGAATTCAAAGTATTTTCATCGTTCAAATAATCTGCTGGTGCCGGCAATTCGCTTACATCAACATTATTTAAGAGAGCATCGTTATCAAGTACGCTCCCGTCTTTTTCAAGATATTTAATTATATCATCATCACTTAATTTGGCAATTCCTGCATCCAGTTGCTGTTCTGTTTTAAATTGAAAAGATTCCTTTACATAACCAGGAATTCCGGTTGAAGCAGTAATTGCATTTTTAGGATTATCGTGGTTTGATGAATTATTAAATATTTGTAACGAGCTAATTGCAATTATACCAGTTATAACTGCAGCTGCAGCAATTCTTAGCCATGATTTACGTGGGTTCATAACCACAATTTTGGCTACTGCTGGTTTAATCTTTTTAATAACCTCGTTTGCAAAATATTCAAAATAGCCATAAGGGACTTGAAAAACATTTTTATTCTTTAATGAGTAAAGAATTGGAGAAAGACTACGTAACTCCTCATCTGCTGTTTCAGGAAATTCTTTCTTAATTTTCGCTAAAATATTTGTGCTTAAAGAATCAAAATATCCATTAGGAACTTCAAATACGTTTTCATTTTTCAATGAATAGATCGTTGAAGAAAGATTTTGTAACTCTTCGTCAGCTGTTTCAGGATATAACTTCTTAATTTTTGCTAAAATATTTGTGCTTAAAGAATCAAAATATCCATCAGGTACTTTTTGAATATTAATTTTATTTAAATCAAATTGATTCGGAGTGTTCAATATAGCAAAGTTGGACAATCGCTCACTCAAATTATTAAAGTAACCGTCGGGCACCCGGAAAACGTTTACTTTTTCGAATCCCGCCAATAAAGGAGATACTTCCTTAAGTTCATTCAATATTTCCTGTGAAATTTTCATTACGTTTTATCTGACTATTAAAGGCAATAAGAGTTTAATTATTAAGTATAAATTCTTCGATCTTTTTGGCTGCATGATGGTAACTGGCTTTCAGTGCACCTTCACTGGTATCAAGAACCTTACTCATTTCTTCGTAAGGCATTTCGTCATAATACCTTAGATTAAAGACGATCCTTTGCTTTTCAGGTAGCTTTTGAATGCCAAGCTGAAGTTTCCACTCAAGCTTATTTGCATCAAAACCAGTATCACTTTTTAACTGATTACT
Source organism: Chitinophagales bacterium (assembly GCA_038239385.1). Classification (GTDB taxonomy): domain Bacteria; phylum Bacteroidota; class Bacteroidia; order Chitinophagales; family Chitinophagaceae; genus Ginsengibacter. The sequence goes on along the minus strand of JBBSEV010000060.1, from coordinate 18,657 downwards.
TAACCCGTTTTCATCATCGCTTAGTGATACAGCATTTCTTTTTTTCTGTTGAGCAATAAAAGTAAGGCATTCATTAGTGGCAATTCGGTACAGCCAGGTATAAAGCTGGCTATCTTCCCTGAAATTTTCGAGACCTTTCCATACTTTAATAAACATGTTTTGTAAAACATCATTAGCATCGTCATGGTTAACAACCATTCTTCTAATGTGCCAATATAATTTTTCCTGGTATTTTTTTATAATACTCGTAAAGGCTTTTTCCTTTGTTGCTGCATTTTTGAAACTTATTAAAAGTTCCTGGTCATCTGCCGGTTGAATCATATTTTATATTTATCTCTAGCAACAAAAATAGAAAAACCTGAAGTAAGACAAAGTTGTTTATGCAAAGTTTAATCTTTTGCATTGATCTGCTTTTGACCATTGTTTTGATAAAAGAATTTATTTTCCACTTGTTGTTAAATTTCACAACTATTTAATGCCATAAAATATAACCACACCCATTTTTAATCTAAATCCATTATTTTTGCCGCCCCAAAAGCGCATGTGGTGAAATTGGTAGACACGTCAGACTTAGGATCTGATGCCGTAAGGTGTGGGGGTTCGAGTCCCTCCATGCGCACACTCACAAATTTATTTTCAGAGAAAATTGTAACCTCCGTTCCGGAAGCGGATAATAAAATAAAGATTAATGGCAACTATTACAAAAGAAAGCATTGGGGATCTTCATGATAAATTAACCGTAAAAGTTTCTAAAGAGGATTATTATCCTTCATTTGAAAAAGCAATAAAAGATTATAGCAAAAAGGCGAATATTCCCGGGTTTAGAAAGGGAATGGTTCCTGCTGGCATGGTCAAAAAAATGTATGGTTCTTCCATTTTTTATGATGAAGTCGTAAAAGTTGTTGAAAAGGAACTACAGGAATACTTAAAAACAGAGAAGCCTCAGATTTTTGCTCAGCCTTTGCCTATGGAAAGTGATCTCCGCAATCTTGATATGTCAAATCCTGCCGATTACGATTTCCCTTTCGAACTAGGTATTAAGCCAGAGATATCTTTAGACGCACTTATCTCAGCAAAACCAGTATTTTACAAAGTACCTGTTACCGATGATATGGTGAATGAAGAAATAGAAAAGCTGGTTACAAAGCATGGAAATATGAAAGACGCAGACGAGGTTACTGCTCCGGAAAATGTATTAAATGTTATGTTTGAAGAAAGTGATTCTGAAGGAAATTCTATACCTGAAGCTACTTCAAAGGAAAATTCTATTCTCGTAAAATATTTCGCAGAAGGCTTTCACTCACAAATTTATGGTAAGAAAAAGGATGACTATGTCGGGTTACAATTAAAAAATGCATTTCCTGAAAAAGAAAGAGAATGGATTCTTGCTGACCTTGGACTAGATAAAAATGATCCTTCATCGCTGGAAAAATGTTTTAAAATGACCATTACTAAAATTGGTTTGGTTGAAAAAAAAGAGCTTAATGAAGAATTTTTTAATTTGATTTTCCCAGGAAAAGGAATAAAGAGAGAAGAAGATTTTCGCAATGCCCTTAAGAAAGAAATGGAACAACAATGGGATGGGGCTAGCCGGGGGCAAATGCATGACCAGTTATATCATATTTTATTGGATACGCCTTTACAATTGCCCGATGATTTTTTGAAACGATGGATCGCTGTTGGCGGAGAAAAGAAAAAAACCATAAAAGAAGTTGAAGAAGAATATCCATCTTTTACCAATCAATTGAAATGGACTTTGATAAGCGATAAGATATTAAATGAAAATAAGCTGGAGGTAACAGAGCTTGAATTACGGGAATATATGCAGGTCGAAATCATGCGTTATTTTGGCCAAATGAATTTGGGGGAAGATACCCAATGGATCGATAGTTATATAAACCGCATGATGAAAGATGAAAAACAGGTTGACAGCAGCTATAGAAAGATAATTACTCAAAAGCTTTTCAGCTGGCTTGAGACACAGGTAACTCCAGTCGAGAAAGAAATTACCCCTGAAGAGCTTTTAGCTATGCAGCATCATCATGAGCATTAAAACTGCTGATTCATTTTGTGGTATTCTTCAAATAAATTATTACCTATGCCCTTTTGTCTTATTTTTTAGTTAGCATAATATTTGGAACTTCCTGTCGGTAAATTGTAATTACAAAATCTTATTTATGAATATTGGAAAAGAATTTGAAAAATACGCTGTCAAGCATAAAGGAATTAGCAGCAATACTTTGCATGGATATATAAATCATAACGTAACCAACCTTACTCCTAATATTATTGAAGAAAGGCCAATGAATGTGGCCGTGATGGATGTTTATAGCCGTTTAATGATGGATAGAATTATTTTTCTTGGTTATCCGGTAAACGATGAGGTTGCTAATATTATCACTGCCCAATTATTATTTTTGGAAAGCACTGACAGAACAAGGGATGTTCAATTGTATATTAACTCTCCGGGGGGTGGCGTTTATGCGGGCCTCGGTTTGTATGACACTATGCAATTTGTATCTCCGGATATTGCAACTATTTGCACTGGGATGGCGGCAAGTATGGCAGCAGTATTAATGTGTGCAGGTGCAACGGGTAAAAGGAGCGCTTTGAAACATGCAAGAATAATGATGCATCAGCCCAGTGCAGGTGCAGCTGGACAGGCTTCAGATGTTGAGATAACAGTAAATGAAGTAAGAAAAGTAAAACGTGAGCTGTACGAAATATTAAGTAATCACACCGGCCAAACAATAGAGAAAGTTACCAAAGATAGCAACCGTGATTTTTGGATGACTGCTGATGAAGCTAAAGATTATGGCCTTTTAGATGAAGTATTAGTTACCAATTCCAAAAAGACAAAAAAATAAAGATTATTTAAACAAGCAATATGAATTTATATAAGCAATATACAAACCGAATGGAAGAGGAGGAAGAACCAGAAAAGTCACTGCCTGAAAATCCGATGGAAAAAATGATGGGAGGAATGATGTTTGATAAAAAATTTATTGAACAAAGAAAAATTTTTCTTTGGGGTCCCGTAGATGATAAAAGTGCGAAGGACATCACAAACAGACTTTTATTCCTTGAAGCAGAAAATCCCGGAAAAGAAATTACGTTTTATATTAATAGCCCGGGAGGGTCTGTTACCAGTGGAATGGTTATTTACGATACAATGAAAATGATAAAATCTCCTGTTAGTACAGTGTGTATGGGCATGGCAGCGAGTATGGGAAGTATTTTGTTAAGTGGCGGTGAAAAAGGGAAGAGATTTATTTTTCCACATGGAGAAGTGATGATACATCAGCCAAGTGGCGGGGGACAGGGGACAAGCGCCGATCTTGAAATAATAGCGGTACAAATTTTAAAGGCAAAACAATTGGGAGCGAAAATACTTGCGAATAATTGTGGGCAGACTTACGAAAAAGTGATGGAAGATTTTGACAGGGACTATTGGATGGATGCGAAAGAAAGCAAAAAGTATGGTATTGTAGATGGAATTCTTGATAAGCTTTGATGCAACATTTCAGACCAGGCAAATGTCATTAATGCAAAAGATTCTTTGCTCAAATAGTTGATTTTATTAAAAAAGTTGTAATTTCTTGAATCTGAATATTAAAGCATGGCTAAACAACAAACTTTGCATTGTTCATTTTGCGGAAGAAACCGTGATGAAGTAAAAATTCTCATAGCAGGGCAGGAAGGGCATATTTGTGAAAACTGCGTGGAACATGCCCAGGAAATAATTACGCAAGAGATTTTTCCTACCCCTGAAAAAAATGCGCATTCTTCTAATTATAAATTGGCTGTAAAAAAACCTGTTGAGCTCAAGAAGTTTCTTGATGAATATGTGATTGGGCAGGATGATGCGAAAAAAGTTCTTGCAGTAGCTGTGTATAACCATTATAAAAGGCTTAATCAGAAAATAGATAATGATGTTGAAATCGAAAAAAGTAATATAATAATGGTTGGTGAAACGGGCACTGGTAAAACCCTTCTTGCTAAAACAATTGCCCGCATATTAAATGTCCCTTTTGCTATTGTAGATGCTACCGTATTCACTGAAGCCGGTTATGTAGGCGAAGATGTGGAAAGTATTTTAAGCAGGTTGCTTCAGGTATGTAATTTTGATATAAATGCTGCGCAAAAAGGTATTGTTTACATCGATGAAATAGATAAGATCGCACGCAAGAGTGATAATCCAAGTATTACACGTGATGTAAGCGGGGAAGGAGTTCAACAAGGATTATTAAAATTACTGGAAGGAACTGAAGTGCTCGTACCACCACAAGGCGGGCGTAAACATCCTGAACAAAAATTAATAAAATTAAATACTACAAATATCCTCTTTATTTGTGGCGGGGCATTCGATGGGGTAGATAGGCTTATTGCCCGCAGAATAAATACCAATGCCATTGGATTTACTGTAAATAAAGATCTGCAGGAATTTCAGAGAAAAAATTTATTGCAATTTGTAAATGCCCAGGATCTTAAATCGTTTGGACTTATTCCAGAACTTCTGGGAAGATTGCCTGTAGTAACTTACCTGAATCCGCTTGATAAAATTACTTTACGAAATATATTAACTGAGCCAAAAAATTCTCTTATCAAGCAGTATAAAAAGTTATTTGACCTTGAAGGAATAGAACTTGTTATTGAAGACGATGTTTATGATTTTATGGTTGAAAAAGCACTTGAATATAAGCTCGGAGCAAGAGGCCTGCGTAGTATTTGCGAAAGTATCTTAACTGATGCCATGTATGAACTTCCTTCCCAAAAAGTAAAATCCTTCGTTGTGACATTAGATTATGCTGAGCGTAAATTTAAATTTAGCAAGCTTAGTATGCTTAAGGTTGCTTAATAGTATTTTTACATTTCTCTTTTTTAAAAATACTCTGTAAAATAAATTGATTCCATAATTTTTATCCTTTTACAATAAAATCTTATTAAATAAAAAAAAGATTTTTATTTATTTCATTTTATTTTTACCCCCGTGTTCAATAAAAAATTTTAAATGGTTGATGTAATTCTTGGCCTGCAATGGGGTGACGAAGGAAAAGGAAAAATTGTAGATTATTTTACTCCCGGATATGATGTAATTGCCCGTTTTCAGGGAGGTGCAAATGCCGGCCACACTCTCTATATAAAAGGTGAAAAAATTGTTCTGCACCAAATTCCTTCTGGTATTTTTCACGATAATAAAATTAATTTAATTGGAAATGGAGTTGTGCTTGATCCTATTATTCTTAAGAGAGAGTGTGAGTCAGTTGCGGCAATGGGTATAGATTATCGCAAGAATTTATATATAAGTGAAAGAGCTCATTTAATATTGCCTACGCACCGCGCCCTAGATAAGGCAAGTGAAACAGCTAAAGGCCTGGATAAAATCGGATCAACCCTGAAAGGAATTACTCCTGCCTATATGGATAAAACAGGTAGAAATGGGCTAAGAGTTGGCGATCTCCTGAATAAAAATTTTATTTCAGAATACATAAAACTTCGGCTTAAGCATCAAAAATTATTAGATAATTTTTCTTTTTCCGAAGACATTTCGGTATGGGAGGAAGAATTTTTCAACGCCCTTGAATTTATTAAAACTCTTAAGGTAGTTAATGGTGAATACTTTATCAATGATGCAATTCAAAGTGGCAAAAAAGTTCTTGCTGAAGGAGCACAGGGAAGTATGCTCGATGTTGATTTCGGAACATTCCCATTTGTAACATCGTCAAGTACTATTTCGGCGGGAGTAAGCAGCGGGCTTGGGATTGCTCCACAAAAAATAAAAGAAGTATTTGGTGTTACAAAAGCCTATTGTACCAGAGTGGGCAGTGGACCTTTTCCCACGGAGCTTGAGAATGAAAAAGGTGAACTTTTAAGGAACCTCGGAAATGAATTTGGGAGCACTACAGGCCGGCCAAGAAGGTGTGGCTGGATTGACCTAGTGGCTTTAAATTTCGCCTGTATGATTAACGGAGTTACCCAATTGGTAATGACAAAAACTGATGTTCTTGATACGTTAGAAGATGTGGAAGTATGTGATAAGTACAATATAAACGGAGAGCATTCAAATCAAATTCCATTTCAAATGCAAGGGATGGAAATTATACCATTATATAAAAAATTTACTGGTTGGAAAACTAATATAACTTCAATAAAAACGTTTAATGATCTACCTGTAGAAACAAGAGCTTATATAAGGTATATTAACGATACTCTTGGAGTACCTATAAATTATATCTCGAATGGCCCTGGCAGCGATCAAATCATTGTGGCATTATGATTGTGGCTTTTTAAAAATTAAAAAATCAAAATTTTACTTTTTAAAAACTTTTTATAATATTTGGTTATTAAAAAATCTAAAACGAAATTCTACATTATTAATCCTTGAAATTATGAAAGCAAAATCTGATAAGGAAAATAGATCCCCAAAAAAATCACAAGCAAAGACTGATGATAAAACATCTTCGAAAAAAATATCTTCCAAGGCCAGTGAAGATAATGATGATGATTTAGATGATATTGATCTGGAAGAAGAAAAAGTAACCTCAAAAAAATCTAAAACCGCAGGTCCAAAAAAAGGAAAAAAAGACGATGACGACGATGATGATGATATAGATGAAGTTGAAGATGAGTGGGAAAAAACAGAGGACGATGATTACGATCCGGATTTCGAAGAGTTTGATGTTCCAAAATCAAAAATCAAGAAAACCGTTCCAAAAAAAGGAAAAGGGGATGATGATTTTGATCTTGAAGATGACTTCAAAGACCTTGATCTATTTAATGACGGAGCTGAGGAAGATGATGATGATGATTTTTAAATATCAATAACAGGTATCTTCATTGCTCTTATCATTTAAGTTGAAGAGAAAATTTACATCTTATCCTATACAAGATTTTCCAGCTATTAAAATTCAGGTGCTAAACTATAGTAAAGGGTTTAGCACCTTTTCTTTTTTAGACAATCATGAATATAATTTTAAAAAATCTTATGATTGTATTGCCGGGGCCGGGTATATAAAACAATTTGTTTCAGGTAATAGCTCTCTCAACCTTCAGGACCTTAACGGGTTTATTCATAAAAAAGATGACTGGATTTTTGGCCATGTCTCTTACGATGTGAAAAATGAAATCGAAGAACTTTCTTCTACAAATTTTGATGGAATTGCATTTCCGCAAATCGTATTTTTTGTACCGGAAATAATTTTTATTTTTTCCTCTACAGAATTACAGATCGGAGTATTTCCTACCCATGATGCTGATAAAATCTTCAATGATGTTATTTTAACTACAACTCCTGATGAAAAAATAATGAGAAAACCCGTTTTAAAAAGCAGGTTTACAAAAAAGGAATATATCGAAACAGTAAGGATATTAAAAAAACATATTTTAAAAGGAGATTGCTATGAAATTAATTTTTGCCAGGAATTTTATGATTTAAATACTATAATAGATCCTATAAAAGTTTATAAGAATCTAAACCTGCTTTCACCCAATCCTTTTTCGGCTTTCTACAAATATCAGGGTAAGTTTCTTATGTGTGCCAGTCCTGAAAGATTTCTAAAGAAAAGAGGAAATGTATTGATTTCACAACCTATAAAGGGAACAACAAAAAGAATTGTCGAAGACCAAAGAGCAGATACTATTCAAAAAAATGCATTACTGGAAAATGAAAAAGAAAGATCAGAAAATATCATGATCGTAGATCTTGTAAGAAATGATCTGGCAAAGGTATGTACGGAAGGATCTGTAAGAGTTGAAGAATTTTTAGGGATTTATACCTTTCCGCAGGTTCATCAAATGATTTCCACTGTAAGTGGAATTTTAAAAGATAATACAAAGTTTTCTGAAATTTTTTATGCTACATTTCCAATGGGATCTATGACAGGCGCTCCTAAAAAAAAAGTAATGGAATTAATTGAGAAGTATGAAAAAACAAAAAGAGGATTATTTTCTGGTACAGTAGGATACATTGATCCTGAAGGAAATTTTGATTTTAATGTAGTAATCAGAAGCCTTCAGTTTAATAGCACAAATAATTATCTTTCAATAATTGCCGGTTCTGCAATTACATTTCATAGTGTTCCTGAAAACGAGTATGACGAATGCCTGTTAAAAATAAGTGCCATGAAAAAAGCGGTTGAATGACTTACCTCTTTTTATTTTCTTTTACAGATACTTTTGGGTTTTGTTGGCTTGTTTTAGTATCCTGAATAGCTCCTAATAATTGCTGTATACATTCATTAAGGATCAGATATTTATTGGCTATGAAAAAATTCATTTTTTCACTTGGTAATCTTAATTCGTAAGAAGCGCCTGTAGCAAGCATGTTATCAAAACCCGGATTATAGTGGTTGAAATCTTTGATCTCAATTTCTAGATTTTTTGCAATAACTGAAGCAATATATCTTCCGGAAACTGTTATTGCATCAGATGTTGAATCTTCACTGGCAGAAAGATTGGGATTGACAATACTTCCGCTTTTCAAACTTGTATAATCAAAATTATTTTCGGGTGAACTATAATCAATATTCGCCGTTTCCATAATGTAGTGTGTGGCAATAAATTTCTTTACATGGTTACGGGATTCTTCCGGGAGGTAATATTGAAGAGCCCAGAAATTACGGCTCCCACTTTTTTTTATTGCGCTATAGACCCGGCCTGGTCCCCCGTTGTATGCTGCAATCACTAATAGCCAATCTTTTAAATCCTTATAAAGAGATAAAAGATACCTCGCCGCTGCATTAGTGCTTTTATAATAATCAGTACGATCATCTACATACTGATTAACCTGCAACCCATAATCTTTGGCTGTATAACTCATAAATTGCCATGGCCCCCTGGCGCCGGCTACAGAAAGTGCATTAGATTTAAGATTGCTTTCAATTACCGCCAGGTATTTTAATTCTTTAGGCAAGCCATATTGAGACAAAATACCATCAATAAAATTGAAGTAAGACATTGAATTTAATTTCAATTGCTGCAAATATTTTCCATGTGCATGAAGGTAGTCCTGCATATAATTTTCAGCATGTGGATTTACCTGGGAAGAATAGGGTATTGCAGAATTATATGAATAGTTTGTAAATAAATTTTTAAACCCATACTTAGTGACCTGGGTTACATATTGAACCTCCTCCTTAACAGGCGGGGTAGGTGATTTAATAACTTCATCAATCTTTTTGTTTGCAATAGTTTCATTTTCTATACTAGTCGTATCATTAATTGCCTGTTCCAGTTTTTTTCCATAAACTATGGCATACTCTGAGAAACCAATCTGTAAAAAAATGATTAGAAATATTATTTTAAAAAAATCCTTCATGGTGAAGCTAATACGTTTTATAATTACTCAAAAGCATATTGGATATGCTTAGTAAAGTTAACTCATTGTACTTACTCGTAAGCACTTGTACTCCAAACGGCATTCCGTTTGAATGTTTAAAAAGAGGTATTGAAATAGCGGGAGTACCGGTAAGATTAGCATACACTGTATAAATATCCGCAAGATATACTGATATAGGGTCTTTATCCATCTTTCCTGCCTCAAAAGCTGTAGCAGGAACTGTGGGTATAATTATTGCATCGTATTTGTTAAAAATTTCTTTAGTTTTTTCGACAAGCAATTGCCTTACCTGTTGTGCTTTAGTATAATAAGCATCGAAGTATCCCTCACTTAGCACGAAGGTTCCAAGCATTATCCGCCGCTTTACTTCTTTTCCAAATCCCTTACTCCTTGTTTTTTTATAAAATTTTTTAAGATCATTCCCATTGCCTTCATCCCTATATCCATATCTTACTCCATCATATCGGGAAAGATTACTGGATGCTTCGGCTGTAGTGAGCACATAATAAGCAGGAACTATAAAGTTAATAAGGCTAAATTCTATTTCTTCAACCGTATGTCCATCATTTTTTAATTTACCTGACAAAGAATAAATATTTTTTTTGATTTCGGGGTCAAGACTCTGGTGCTCAAGTGCATTTTTTAAAAGGGCAATCTTATAAAATTTATTATTTGAATAAACCGGAAAATTACGTTGATCTTCCTGTGCAACTGTACTGTCAAATTTATCTTTGCCATTTATTACACTGAGAACTTTAGCAGCATCGTCAATATTATTGGAAAAAATTCCGATCTGGTCAAATGAAGAGGCATAAGCAATTAACCCATGCCTGGATATAATTCCATAAGAGGGCTTAATACCTGTGATGCCACAAAAATCAGCAGGCTGTCGTACTGAGCCTCCCGTATCACTGCCGAGGCTAACCATGCACATACCGGCCTGAACTGCTACTGCAGAGCCTCCTGAAGATCCTCCCGGCACTTTATTCTCATCTATTGCATTAAGTACCCTGCCATATATTGAGTTTTCGTTAGTACTACCCATGGCAAATTCATCACAATTACAATTTCCAATTATTATAGCATCTTCTTTCAGTAACTTCTCAACAGCAGTAGAATTGTATAAGGAAATAAAATCTTTTAAGATTGCTGAAGATGCGGTAATTCTATGGCCCTTATAGCAAATTACATCCTTAATGGCGATTACAACACCATGAAGCTTTCCACATGGCACACCATGTTTCCTGTTAATGTCGAGATGCTTTGCACGTTCTAAGCTTTCAGATTCAAAAATTTCAATAAATGCATTCAGATGTTTTGAATTCCTGATTTTATCAAGATAATGATCAACAGCCTCATAACACGATGCAGTTCCATCATCAAGCTGGCTTCTATATTCATTAATACTTTTAAAGGAAAACAAAGGGGCTATTTAAAACAATGGCCCAGGTGTGAAGCTTCCATAATATAGAAAGTACACTCCTCAGCCATCAGGATTAAAAATAATTTTATTTTGGAAGACCAGTTTCTTTCACAGCCTCGCGAGATGCAGCAGGTGGAACATCCTTTTCTTTCATGCCAGCATCAATTTCATTTTTTACATGCTCTTTGGCATCATTAAATTCTCTCACCCCTTTACCAATACCTCTCATAAGGTCAGGAATTTTTTTACCTCCGAAAAATAAAAGTACAACCAGGAGGATTAATATCCATTCTGATCCACCGGGCATAGATAAGAGCAAACCGGGATTTAAAATATAAAGTTTCATGTACTTAGAATTAGTTTTCAAAGGTACTTAATAATAAATAAGCAAAAGTACTCTGAGAAAATTTAGGAGATTTTAATATCATTTGATATAACGACCACACTTGGCTTTTCCGTTGGCTGCTTCGTAAGGGGATATCCCACGGGCACATGAAGCAAAAATCAATGATAAAACTAGAATAATTAGACCTGCTTTTTTCATACAAAAAAAAATAGTTAGGTATAATTATATCATTTGATTTCTTTAGTGAAATGCAAGTATATGAAATAAAAGCCCGGAAAGCAATATCTTCCCGGACTTTGTTAAAAAATTGAGTGTTATTACTTTAATCTTTTTTCCTGTATACGGGCACTTTTGCCGCTTCTTTCACGCAAAAAATACAATTTAGAGCGGCGTACCTTACCTACCTTATGTAATTTGATACTTTCAATATTTGGGGAAAAAATAGGAAATAAACGTTCAACACCTACACCATTACTTATTTTTCTTACAGTAAAAGTAGCTGTCCCACCTTCCCCCTGCCTCTTAATTACATCACCTTTGAAACTTTGTATGCGCTCTTTGTTTCCTTCGAGTATTTTATAATTTACGGTGATATTATCGCCCGCTTTAAATTGAGGAATTTCTTTTTTTTGTGTCAACTGCTCGTGGACGAAATCTACAGCGTTCATGGCTTTTTATTTTAGGAGGGCGAAGGTAAGAGAAATTTTTAAATTTAAGAATGGCAAGTTGAAAAACTTAAGTTGAAAAACTTTAACCAATATAAAGATTAGTACATACGTCATTTACCTTGCTACATTTACTGCTCTTTTTTCTCTTATCACAGTCACTTTTATCTGGCCCGGATAAGTCATTTCAGTTTGTATTTTTTGGGCAATTTCAAAGCTTAGTTTATCACTATCACCATCACTTACTTTTTCAGCTTCTACAATTACACGAAGTTCCCGGCCAGCTTGTATTGCATAGGCTTTTTCTACGCCCTGATATGTAAGTGCAAGATTCTCAAGATCTTTAATCCTTTGTAAATATTGCTGCATAATTTCGCGACGGGCTCCAGGCCTTGCTCCGCTCATTGAATCACAGGCCTGCACTATTGGCGATATTACATATTGCATTTCCACCTCGTCATGATGCGCCCCGATAGCATTGCAAACTGCAGGGTTTTCCCCATATTTCTCGGCTAACTTCATTCCAAGCAGCGCATGGCTCAATTCAGTTTCTTCATCAGGAACTTTCCCAATATCATGTAAAAGACCCGCCCGCTTCGCCAATTTTGAATTCATTCCGAGTTCTGCTGCCATTATTCCACAAAGATTAGCAACTTCACGGCTATGCATAAGAAGGTTCTGCCCATAAGAAGATCTGAATCTCATTTTACCCACTATGCGTACCAGTTCCTTATGAAGTCCATGTATTCCTAATTCAATTACAGTACGTTCTCCTATTTCAATAATTTGCTCTTCTAGTTGCCTGCGGGTTTTTTCTACTATTTCTTCTATACGGGCCGGATGAATGCGACCGTCCGTGACAAGCCTTTGCAATGAAAGCCGTGCAATTTCACGACGGAGCGGATCAAAAGATGAAAGGATAATTGCTTCAGGAGTATCATCCACAATAAGATCAACTCCGGTTGCAGCCTCAATCGCCCTGATATTTCTTCCTTCTCTGCCTATAATGGAACCTTTAATTTCATCACTTTCAAGGTTAAAAACTGTAATGGCATTTTCAATAGCCTGTTCCGACGCAGTCCGCTGGATAGTTTGTATAATGATTTTCCTGGCCTCTTTGTTTGCTCTTAGCTTGGCATCATCAACAATTTCCTGTTGAATAATAAGGGCCTGCGAGTTAGCTTCCTGCCTTAAAGATTCTATAAGTTGAGATTTTGCTTCTTCAGCAGTAAGATTTGAAACTTTCTCAAGCCGCCGAATATGCTCCTCCTGGTGCTTTTCTAATTCTGTACGCTTAATATTTACAACCTCGATTTGCCGATTTAGGGTTTCCTTTATAGTTTCATTATCCTTTATTAAGCGCTGAGCATTTTGGTCTTTTTGGCTTATAGATTGCTCCTTTTGCTTAACCCTGTTTTCAATGTCGCTTAATTTTTGATTCCTTTGAAATACTTCTTTATCATGTTCAGATTTTAATTGAACAAAATGTTCTTTTGTTTCAAGTTGCTTTTCTTTTTTAAGAGTTTCTGCCTGGGTTTGTGCATCTGACAATATTTTTTTAGCTTCTTTTTCGGCATTTTCAACCTGTAATTTTGTGTTTTTGGCAAATAAAATTTTACCCAGAATAATGCCTGCAATCAAAGCAACAGCACCAATTATTATTGGGAGTGATTGTTCCATTTTGTTTTAATGATTTAATTCGGTTCATAATCAATTATCCTCGTAGTTGTATTTAGATCTTTCGAGAGAGTATAGACGAAGATAGATAAATTGTGGGGAAATTTATGGACAGGAATTGATCGGTCCAGCTAATTGACCTGAAAGTTATAATGTTATATCCTGTCTTGTTCGGTACAAAAGAATTTCAAAATGAAAAATGAATTTATAATCCTAAAAAGACCTTATGATAATACGTCGTCGATTTGGTTTTCCATTTTGGTAAGTATTTCCAATAATTCCTGTTGATGTATGCCTAAATCAGAACTGTTAGCTTGCTTAGGCTGGGTTGCATACCATATTAATACCATTGAAATATAGTCTTGCATATCTTTCCCTGCATATTGGGTTCTGAATTCTAATATCTTTTCATTTATAATTTTTAAAGTCCCGCGAACGGTTTCTTCATCGTCAGGAAGAACTTTTATACGATATGTTCTGTCACCAATTAAAATATTCAGGGGCATAAGAGATGCTGCCATAATCATTTATTTAACATTGTCATGCATTTTTCTAAATCTTTAATATATAAGCTTAGCCTTTTTTCAAATTCCATTTTTTGTGTGCCATCCATTTTTCCTGCTGATGCTTTGAATATAGCGGTTTGTATCTCGAGCAGCTCAATTTTTTCCAATGTGGCTTTTTCTTTTTTCCTGTATTCCATCATTTCATTAGAAAGAATTAAATTTTCCTTTTGCAAAGCTGCATACCTCTTTATAAACTGCTGTAATTTTTTATTAATATCTTTTATTTGTACATCTACTGCTTTCATTTTATAAGGCATTTTTTCTTACTTCCGCATTATTCTGTTTTTCGAGAATATCTATAATACTTTTCATCATAGAATCCACTTCTACATCCGTAAGTGTTTTTTCTTTGTCTAAAAATGTAAATGTAATGGCAAAAGATTTTTTTCCTTCACCCAATTTCCCGCTTTCAAAAACATCAAACAATTTAATATCTGCTAATTTGGATAACTGTAACGACCTTATAGAGTTTTCGACCGATTGATAAGTAATTTGTTTGTCCACTAATATTGAAAGATCCCTGTTTACCCTGGGAAATTTTGGTATTTCAGAGAATGAAATATCATTATTCTTTGCAAGATCCATTAACTGTTGCCAAAATATTCTTACATAAAATACAGGTTGTTTTATTGAAAAATTTTCCAGTAAATCAGGTAAAATTTCTCCTCCTTCTGCAATAATGATCCCATCAAACTTCGCAACAAATGATTCAGACAAATCATCAACATTGCCTTGGAAAAATTTAAAATTTTTCAATCCGGCAAGAATTAAAAGCGCATTACAAATCCCTTTTACAAGATAAATATCAACTTTCTCTTCCTTTTGTTTCCATGTGCTGATTTTACGGTTGCCAGTAAAATATAAGGCAAGATTTTCCATCTCAATGTAGCTTTCGATTCTGGTTTTTGAATATGTTTTTCCAAATTCAAAAAAAAGGAGATCGTTATTTTTCCTGTTTAAATTATGGGAAATGCTCTCAAGACCGGTAGGGAGCATAGTTGGACGCATTATATTAAGATCCTCACTTATGCTGTTTATTATGTGAATGGTTGAAGCGACAACATCCTTATTAAAATACTTGCTGTTTGTAATCGAATTAGTAAATATTTCAAAAAATCCATTTCCCGTTAACCATCCAGAAATTTTATCCCTTAAGATGGCATCAAAAAATCCCTTTTCAATCGCTGGTGCCATTTTAATGGTAGGTGGTATTTCAATATTATCCAGCCCATCAATTCGCATAATCTCTTCAATTATATCTGCCGGCAAAGCAATATCAGGGTTACTAAAAGGAACGGCAACAGTAACGTCATCTTTTCCTTCTTTCACGATCGAAAAGTTGAGGCTTTTTAAAATACTTTTTACAGTCTCCTGTTGGTAATGTTTACCACTGAGCCTTTTCAAATAATCATTTTCCAGAATTACTTCGGTTTGTTCTTTTGGGAAAGGATAGACATCAACAATATCTGACGAGAATTGGCCTCCGGCAATTTCTTTTATCAGCATAGCAGCCCTTTTTAAAACTACTACAGTTTTGCTTATATCTACCCCTTTTTCAAAACGTATCGCGGCTTCAGTTCTAAGGTTATGCCTGAAAGATGTTCTGCGAATTGAAGAAGGATTAAACCAGGCGCTTTCTAAAAAAACATTAGAAGTATGGTTTGTAACGCCACTTTTAATTCCACCAAATACTCCACCAAAACACATTGGCTCCTGTGAACCGTTACATATCATCAAATCTTCATTACTTAGCTTACGTTCTTTATTATCTAGTGTTGTAAAGGCCGTATCTGCGGGAAGATTTTTTACGATTATTTTGTTTCCACTTATTTTGTCTGCATCAAACAGATGCAGGGGCTGTCCTGTTTCATGCAAAATAAAATTAGTAATATCAACTACATTATTTACCGGCCTAACACCTATACTTTTGAGCTTGTTTTGCAGCCAGGCAGGCGAAGCTGCAACGCTAATTCCCGAAATGCTTATACCAGAATACCGGTGGCATGCCTGAGCATTTTCGATTTCTACTTTTATTGATGAGTTTCTGTTGTCTGAATTAAAGTTCTCTTTGAAAGGAGAAGTTACATTTACAAGAACTTTTTCATGGTGCGATATATAAGCACATATATCTTTTGCAACTCCCAAATGGCTCATGGCATCAATTCGGTTAGGAGTAATTCCAATATCCAGAACCCAGTCACTATAAGTTTTATAGTAATCTGATACAAATGTTCCGGGTATTACATCTTCAGGAAGAACAATAATACCTGAATGGGCTTCGCCTAAGCCTATTTCATCTTCGGCACATATCATGCCTTCGCTCTCCACTCCCCTGATCTTTGCCTTCTTAATTGTAAATGGTTCCCCATTTGAAGGATAAATCCTGGTTCCGACAGGGGCAAGTACCACCTTTTGGCCTACAGCAATATTAGAAGCCCCGCAAACAATCTGTAGCGTTGCACCTTTACCGTTACTAACAGAAGCCACTTGCAGTTTATCTGCATCCGGATGTTTTTCGCATGAAATTACCTCCCCAATAATCAATCCTTCCAGACTATTGGTGATTTCTTCGTATTTATAAAGACTTTCCAGTTCCAGCCCTACTGATGTCAATATCGAACCCATTTTTTTTGGACTATCAACAAGTCCCGGCTTTAATGCCTCCTCCGGTAAATATTCTTTAATCCAGTTGTAACTTATTTTCATTTAATCCTGATTATTATCATTTCCACCCTTCCGGAAAATTCAAAAATAAGAAAGATGAACATCTAAAAAGAATTGAATATGCTAAACTTCTTTTCCACGGCTTATTTCAGACAAGCGGCTTGATTTTTAATTTTAAAATGACTACAAAATTCAAAATTTTACTACAAATTTTTTAGGGTAAAAGTCACCAAAAAAGTAAATTCTTTTCTGCACAGACTGTTGTTAACTAATAAAAAAAATCGACTGAAAAATATTTTAAATTGTGGGAAAGGGTATCATAATTGTTAGTAACTATTAGATTTTGGAGTATACAATTGTGAATTGAAGTGGTATAAATATAAGGGCTTAACAATTTCTTTAAATAGGAAATAGTACTTTACCTTAGTCGCCCTATCAAAAATAATCACTCTCCAAAACAGAACTTTATTAACTCATTTTAGAAAAGCTTTTACAACAAAAATGGATCTTACTAACCTTAATATTGATAGAAAACTGAGGCGCAAGAGCGGCTCTCTTGAATTAGGAACAATGATGTTTGGCAAAGTGCCCCCGCAGGCAAAAGACCTGGAAGAGGCAGTGCTCGGAGCCATCATGTTGGAAAAAAATGCATTTGATGTTATTATTGAAATTTTAAAACCTGAATGTTTTTATGTTGAAGCAAATCAACGGATTTTTAGGGCAATGCAGGGATTGCAGCAAAAGAATTCCCCAATAGATTTGCTTACTGTAGTGGAAGAGCTAAAATTCAGAGAGGAGATTGACCTGATTGGAGGGCCTTTTTATATTACAAAGCTTACGAATGCAGTTGTCTCATCTGCCAATATCGAAACGCATGCAAGAATAGTTCTTCAAAAATTTATTCAAAGAGAGTTGATAAGAATAAGCGGTGAAATTATTGGAGATGCCTATGAAGACAGTACAGACGTTTTTGATCTTCTTGATGAAGCAGAGACCAAGCTTTTTGAAATCACTAACAATCATCTCAGGAAAGATTACGCAAGTATAGACACTGTACTTGTGAAAACTATTCAACGCATTGAAGATCTAAGGACCCGGCAGGATGAAATTACCGGAGTGCCAACGGGTTTTAGCTCGATTGATCATATTACTTATGGCTGGCAGCCATCGGATCTTATAGTACTTGCAGCACGTCCTTCTGTAGGTAAAACCGCATTTGCACTTAACCTTGCCCGTAATGCTGCTCTTCATCCTACAAAGCCCACCGTGGTTGGGTTCTTTTCCCTTGAAATGAGTGCAGGACAGCTCGTGCAAAGAATCCTAAGTGCGGAAAGTGAAATATGGCTTGAAAAGATTGCGAGAGGAAGGCTTGAAGAGCATGAAATGAAGCAACTATATAAAAAAGGAATTGAAAGGCTTGCATCTGCCCCTATTCACATTGATGACTCTGCTGCCCTTAATATTTTTGAATTACGTGCAAAGTGCAGAAGATTAAAAAATAAACACAACGTTGGCCTTATAATAATTGACTATTTACAACTTATGAGCGGGGCTGGCGAAAATCGCAACAGTAACAGGGAGCAGGAAATAAGCCGCATATCAAGAGATTTAAAAGGGCTTGCTAAAGAATTGAATATTCCCATTATAGCCCTTAGTCAATTAAGCCGCGAAGTAGAAAAAAGAAAAGAAGGTAATAAAATGCCGCAATTAAGTGACTTGCGGGAATCTGGTGCTATCGAGCAGGATGCTGATATGGTTATGTTCTTATACCGGCCGGAATATTATGACATTACTTCAAATGAACTGGGAGAAAGCAACAAAGGTGAAACCCACGTAAGAATTGCCAAACACAGGAATGGCCAGCTTGACACCATAAAACTAAAGGCGTTGTTGCATATTCAAAAATTCGTAGAAGATGATGGTGATGATTTCAGCAATAATTTACCCCAGGGTGGAAGTTGGAAACCCGTAAAGGATAT
>JBBSEV010000059.1:0-26647 GCA_038239385.1 Chitinophagales bacterium | reverse complement strand
GGCGGCGTATGGAAAACGCAAGATGGTGGCAGTAACTGGAAAAATATTTCTGATAAATTTTTTGGAGGATCTATAGGGAGTGTTGCAGTCGCTCCTTCCAATTCATCTGTTCTATATGCCGGAGAAGGTGAAACAACCCTACGCGGCAACGTTAGTGAAGGCCATGGCATGTGGCGCAGTGATGATGGAGGCAGAAACTGGAAACATATTGGCCTGGATAATTCAAAGCACATTATGCGTATCGTAATCCATCCTGACAATCCTGATATTGTATGGGTAGCAGCTCTTGGACATTTATTCGGACCATCAAACGAAAGAGGCGTTTATAAAACTATCGATGGGGGGAAAACATGGAAAAAAACTTTATTCAGTGACGATCAAAGTGGAGCTGCAGAACTGGTAATGGAGCCGGGCAATCCATCAAATTTATATGCAGCAACGTGGACAGTTATGCGCACTCCTTATAGTCTTGAAAGTGGCGGAAAGGGAAGTGCATTGTGGAAAAGTACCGATGGTGGAGAAACCTGGAAAAAGTTAAATAATAAGAAAGGTTTCCCCGGAAAAACAACTATAGGGAATATTGGTATTGCGGTGTCGGCTGCGAGCCCGGAAAGAATATTTGCATTGGTAGAGTCAGAAAAAGGTGGTTTGCTCAGAAGTGAGGATGGTGGGGAAACCTGGAATAATGTAAGCACCGATGCAAACATCCGCCAGCGTGCCTGGTACTTTAGTAAAATATATTGCGATCCAAAAAATGCAGATGGCATTTATGCCCTTAATGTAAATATGTATGGCAGTACAGATGGTGGTAAAACTTTTAAAGAAATTAATACTCCACATGGAGATCATCATGATCTTTGGATTGATCCTGAAAATAGCACCCGTATGATAGTAGGTGATGATGGTGGGGCGCAGGTAAGCTTTGATGCAGGCGCCAACTGGAGCACCTATCTAAATCAGCCAACAGCCCAGTTTTACAGGGTTTCAACCGATAATAATTTTCCTTACAGGTTATTAGCTGCGCAACAGGATAATAGTACCGTGCGAATTTTATCGAGAACAGAAGGAGATCAAATTGGTCAAAGCGACTGGACCCCCACTGCTGGTTTTGAAAGCGGATATGTGGTAGCAGATCCTTCAAATCCTGATATTGTGTACGGTGGCAATTACGGAGGTTTTATTTCAAGGTATGATCATAAAAGAGGTGAGAACCGTGCAGTAAGTGTGTGGCCCGTTTATGACCTTGGTAACGGTGCAGATATATCCAAATATAGATTTCAATGGAACTTTCCCATCTTCTTTTCGCCGCACGATCCTAAAAAATTATATGCCGGTGGAAATGTATTATTTGCAACAGAAAATGAAGGCTCCACCTGGAAAGCACTAAGCGGAGACCTAACCACAAATGATAAAAACAAGCAAAAGTCAAGTGGAGGGCCCATTACGCAGGATAACACAGGCGTAGAAGTATACTGTACCATCTTTACCGGCATGGAATCTCCACTTGAAAAGGATTTGCTATGGACAGGCAGTGATGACGGCCTTATTAATGTAAGCAACGATGGAGGCGCTCATTGGGAAAATGTAACTCCATCCGGGGCCGGAAAATGGATGATGTGGAACTGCGTTGAAGCAGACCCCTTCAAAAAAGGGACTGCTTACTTTGTAGGTACAAAATATAAACTGGATGATTACACACCTTACATTTTTGTTACAAGCGACTATGGAAAAACCTGGAAAAAAATTACTAACGGTATTGACCCAACGCATTTTTCAAGATGCCTCCGGGCTGATAAAAAAATTCCAGGGCTACTTTATTGCGGTACAGAATATGGAATGTATATAAGCTATGATTATGGTGAGAACTGGAAAACATTTCAATTAAATCTTCCTATAGTTCCCATAACAGATCTTGCCACAAAAAATAACGATTTGATTGTAGCTACGCAAGGGAGAGCCTTTTGGATATTAGATGACCTGAGTGTTGTTCAGAATATGAAAAAAAATATTACAAAAGAAAGTCTTTCTGTTTTTCCAATTGAAGATGCCTGGAGCATGGATGGCTCCCAGAACCTAAATGTAAAAAACGCAGGGATGAATCCTGCAAATGGAATTGTTGTAAATTATTTTCTTAAAGATTTTGCAGACAGTGCTTTATTGAAAATTTTAGTATTGGATAAAAATAAAAAAACAGTTAGCAGCTTTAGTACAAAGCCTTCCGGCGATACATCCAAAATAGAAGTTGCAAAAGGTATGAATCAATTTGTGTGGAATATGAATTATGCACCTGCCGAAAAAATTGACGGCATGATCTTATGGAATGGAAATGTGCCGGGGCCAAAAGCAATACCGGGCAAATATTTTATCCGTATTATCAAAGATTCCAAAGACAGTGTGGAAGCAGAAGCTAATATAAAATCAAATCCAAATTTCAAAGAAACCCAGCAGGAGTATGAAGACCAGTTTAATTTTCTTTTGTCAGTAAGGGATAAGTTTTCTGAAATACAAAAAGGAATAAAAAATATTCGCGAAATAAGAAAACAAATAAATGATTTTATGGAGAGGCAGGGAAGTGATACTGCCGGTGCAATAAAAATAATGGCCGATTCAATTAATAAAGGAATGACAAAAATTGAAGAAGCGCTTTACCAGACCAAGGCCAAAAGCCAACAGGATGTTTTAAATTACCCGATTCGTTTGAATGACCAGGTTTCAGGGCTCTATGGTTATGCAGCATCGGGAAATTATCCGCCGACACAACAAGTAAAAGATGCCTATGCATTTCTAACAGAAAAATCCAATGCTGAATTAAAAAAATTGAAAACAATTATGGAGGTTGATGTACCAAAGTTCAACGCTTTAATCAGGGAAAAGGAATTACCGCTGATAGGCGTGAAGAAGGAATAATTAAGATTTTACTCCAATAAGTCCGGCCTTTTTTCATTGGTTTTTTTATCCGCCTGCTCATCACGCCAATCCTCAATTTTAGAATGATTACCAGTTAATAAAATTTCAGGCACTTTCCATCCCCGAAATTCTTCCGGTCTTGTATAGACAGGCGGCGCAAGTAAATTATCCTGGAAAGAATCAGTAAGCGCGGAGGTTTCATCGTTTAAAACACCGGGTAATAATCTGCCGATAGCATCTGCAAGCACTGCAGCGCCCAGTTCTCCGCCACTTAATACATAATCTCCTATGGAAATTTCTTTTGTAATAAAATGATCACGTACCCGCTGATCGATGCCTTTATAATGGCCGCAAATTAGTAGAAGATTTTTTTTTAACGATAACGAATTGGCAGCTTTTTGTGTAAATTTTTCGCCATCAGGCGTAAGAAAAATAACTTCATCATATTTAGTTTTCGATTGTAATGATTCAATTGCATTTACTAAAGGTTCCACCATCATCACTAATCCTGCTCCCCCGCCAAACTGGTAATCATCCACTTGCCCGTGCCTGTAATTTGTATAATCACGAAGATTAAAAATAGTTATTTCGAGTAATCCTTTTTCCTTTGCCCGTTTTAAGATTGAATGAGAAAAGAAACTGTCCATTAATTGCGGAACAACAGAAATAATATCAATCTTCATTTTGCAAACTTATAGTAATTAAGCTTACGCGTTCCAGCACTTAAAAAGACTTAAACTCATCCATATCCCTCTTTTCCTTTTTAGTAGGCCGCCCTTGCTTGCTTTTTCTTTTACCGGTATTAAAAACAAAGGCTGTTGATTGTATTTTTTCAACTGATTCTTCAGGTGTAAGATCTATATAATATTTTATGGCTTCAGAAAACTGAACCCTGTTATTCAATAATTGCGTGACTTGTACTACCCATTTTTTTGCTTCAGTTTTTACTTCATACTGCTCACCAATATTTACAGGTTTTGCAGCTTTCACATTTATTCCCAGGCATTTTACCTTTCCATTATTGCATGCTTCTGAAGATAGGCTGCGTGTTTTGAATAACCGTATGGCCCATAAATATTTATCAATCCTCAGCTTTTCTTTTTCAGCCATACACAAATTTATCAAGAAAATATAAATGGTGCCGGAAGATAATGTTGTTTCATTATTTTTACTCACAAAAAAAATAAATGCAATACAGAACCTTAAAAACATTCCTTTTTATTATTCTTTTTTTTAATTGTCTTATTGTGCTTTCACAGTATCGTGCAAAAGAAATTGACTGGACGCCTGACGGTACTGCCTACCTGAAAATAAGTAATGGAAATATTGTAAAAACAGATGTACTTACCAATAATGAAATTAATGTTGTAAAAAAAGAACAACTCATTCCTATCGGTGCAAGTCAACCTTTATCATTCGATATATATAGCTTTTCACAGGACAATAAAAAAGTTATGCTCTTTACAAATACGGCAAAAGTGTGGCGATATCATACACGTGGCGATTATTGGATTTTAAATCTTTCTTCCAACCAACTCACACAGCTTGGAAAATCTTTGCCATCACAATCTTTGATGTATGCTAAAATTTCTCCCGATGGAAAAAATGCAGCTTATGTTAGCGGGCATAATTTATATGTTGAAGAGCTGGATTCGCACGAGTTAACACAGCTTACAAAAGATGGCTCACGCAAACTTATTAATGGAACTTTCGATTGGGTGTATGAAGAAGAGTTTGGTTGCAGAGATGGTTTTCGATGGAGCCCGGATAGTAAAATGATTGCGTTCTGGCAAGTGGATGCTACTAAAATACGGGATTATTATATGTTGAATACAACCGACTCAGTGTATTCTAAAGTTATTCCTGTTGAATATCCCAAAGTAGGCGAGCCGCCTTCGCCAGTTCGCATAGGCGTACTTACAGTTGATAATGCTAAAGTAACATGGATGGATATACCCGGAGATCCTCAGCAGCATTACCTTCCTAGAATGGAATGGGCAAATAATTCCAGCCAATTAGTAGTCCAGCAGTTAAACAGGAAGCAAAACGAAAGCAAGCTTTTTTATTGCAATACTATCACAGGTGCATCCGATAATTTTTATACAGAAAATGATAAAGCGTTTATTGACATAAAGTCGAGGTGGACTGATGATGACCCAACCGGATGGGAATGGCTCAATGATGGTAAAAACTTTTTATGGGTAAGCGAGAAAGACGGCTGGCGTCATTTATTTTTAGTAAGCCGCGATGGAAAGAAAGAAACATTAATTACAAAGGGCGACTATGATATTGCAAGTATCCAAAGTATTGATGATAAAAATAATTATGTGTATTTCATGGCATCGCCAAACAATCCCACACAGCTTTATTTGTACAGAACGAAAATGGATGGTAAAGGAAAATTAGAATTGATTTCGCCTTCAAATCTAAAGGGTACGCATGACTATAATATTTCACCGACGTCTAAATATGCTTTACATAGTTTTTCAAATTTTAAAACATTACCTGCAAGAGAATGGATTTCATTACCGGATCACAAAGCTTTGAACGCAGAGAAAAGTATAGCCAATAATATTAAAGTAAATGATGAAAGTAATGTTGAATACTTTAAAGTTACTACGGAGGATAATATCACACTTGATGGCTGGTGGGTAAAACCTGCCAATTTTGATAGTACAAAAAAATATCCCGTTGTATTTTATGTTTATGGAGAACCTGCAGCTTCTACCGTAGAAGACAGATATGGTTCACAACACAATTTTCTTTTTAATGGCGAAATGAGTATCGAAGGCTACATACAGGTTTCAGTTGATAATCGCGGTACGCCTTCATTGCGGGGTTCAGAATGGCGGAAATCAATTTATGGCCAATTGGGAAGATTAAATATTCGTGACCAGGCTATGGCTGCAAAAAAACTTTTGGAAAAATCTTATTTTGATAAAGAGCGGGTAGCTGTATGGGGATGGAGTGGCGGCGGTTCTTCTACTTTGAATTTAATGTTTCAATATCCTGAAATTTATAAAACTGGTATTTCGATAGCTGCAGTTGATAATCTTTTGTTCTATGATAATATTTATGAAGAAAGATATATGGGATTGCCGCAGGAAAATATGGACAACTATGTGAAAGGCTCTCCTGTTTATTATGCAAAAAATCTTAAAGGAAATTTATTGTTTATTCATGGTACAGGCGATGATAATGTGCAATACGATAATGCAGAAGCGATGCTTAATGAGCTTATAAAATACAATAAAACATTTCAATTTATGCCTTATCCTAACAGGACACATAGCATATCAGAAGGTGATGGCACAAGAAAACATTTGTCAACTTTGTATTCTAAATTTTTAAGAAAAAACTGTCCACCAGGTCCCAGGTAAATTCTTATAATTATATTTGAAAATTAAATCTATGAGATGCGTATCCATTTATATTTACTGTGCAGTTTTACAGTCATTATAATTTTTAGCGCATGTCAAAAGGAATTTGAAAATCCCTTTATTTCAGTTATTCCGCCAGCAAGTTCATTGGATACATTTAGAGTAAATGCTGATGGATTTTCTTTTCCTACCTATGGCATTTCCACCGTTAATGTTTCGAATGAAATTATTATTACTGCAAGTGATGTGTTAGCTCTTAAACGGGTTGCTGTTACAGTTCCGGCTAACATTATTCCCGGCTCTTATACTTTAGATTTTTCAGGGATGATTTATTTTGGAATTTATTATCCTGATACTTTAAACATGTTGATTTCAAATCCAGGTGCTATAACTATTGTGGAAAATAATGTAAGCTCTAAAAGAATCAGGGGTGCTTTTAGTTTTACTGCAAAATCTTTAAATGGCAGTGCTATAACATCCGTTTTAACTAATGGTTATTTTTCAGTAAAATATCCATAAATTAAAATAGGCTGCATTAATAAATGCAGCCCATATAAATTGCCGGAAGATTATTGATACAAAAATTATTGGTACATACTTTTCAATTCCGATTTCAATTTTGTAACATTTTCTGAGTTATTTGCTTCGGCGTTAGAAAACAATGTTTTCGCATCTGCATCATTTCCATAAAAAGCTTTATTGCCTTTCTCATCGATATCAATTGCTAAACCATTTAAGCTTATTCCTGCAAATAAACCTTTACTCCTCGAATAAGAATATACTTCGGCTTCTAATTTATAGTCAGTACTTGCAGTAGAACTACGCCCCACAGGGCCGGCAGCAACAGATATGTCTCCACCAATTGTAAAACTTCCTTTGCCTATTTTTTCCAGGGTTTCACTATTCTTGAACACTAATACAAGATCTATTGCTTGCAACCCTGCCTGTAATCCAACACCGCCTCCTGTAAGAGTTACAAAAACGGGATTGCTCCAAGTACCATTTTCCAACTTTACCATCGCAAGTCCTTTACCTCTTTTTCCGGCAAGTACAAATCCGCCATTTATTAATTTTGGAACAATAATTATTCCCTCTGTAACCTTTAGTAGTTCAGAAGGAATGCTTTCTTTCATTTTACTAAAATCTACCAATACTTGTGTGGCAGCCTGCACTTTATCTTCCTGTTTCTCCTGGCTTTTTGCAGGAGTAAAAAAAGCACACATACATATTATCAATAATGAACTTCCTAAAATCCGTACTATTTTCATTTTAAAAGTTTTAAATATTAAATAAAAGGGTTTTGGTACAAGCGAACAATTTTAATGCCACTGTAATTCAAAACATAAAAGATTAGGTTATAACTTTTAAAAAAATAAGAAACCAAAATGAATGATGAAATAAGGAATTTATTGACAACACCCTTTATAGCATCTCCAAAATAAAAAAGCTGTCACAAAATGAGACAGCTTCCTAAAGTTATGTATTGGGAAAATTATTCTTCAGATTTGGTATTATCTTTTGTAACCACCGTTTCATTAGCAGTTTCTGCTCCAACCTTACCAACTTTGACTTCACCATTTGAAGAAGCTGAAGTTGGCTTTGCAGAAGAAGCTTCAGAAGCCTTAGGCGCCGAAACAGGTGAAGTTCTCCTGGCTATGGGGCCACGGCTTGTAGTTCTGGTTTTTTTATGTGATTCCTGCCTTTTTGCAAACTCAGAATCATGCTCTGTACTCCATTTGGTAAATTTTTCCATTGCTGCCGCCTCATCAAACAGGCCAAGAGTTACCCCACGCAATAAATGCTTAAGATATAAAACTCCTTTAAAACTTAAAATACGGCGAACAGTGTCAGTAGGTTGCGCACCTTTATGCAGCCATTCCAAAGCTTTCTGCCTATCAATTTGAATACTTGCCGGAACAGTAAGTGGATTGTAAGAACCTAATTTCTGAATGAATTTTCCATCGCGTGGGCTACGGGCATCTGCAACTACTATAAAATAGAATGGTCGTTTTTTTGAACCGTGGCGTTGCAATCTCATTTTTACAGCCATAAAAAATAGAAATTTTTTTGGGTTGTTATTTAAATTTGTTTTCGAAAGGTTGCGAAGATAAGAGGTGTAGTTCAAAATTACAAATCATAATTTAAATACCAAACAATTCTGAATTATTCAATTTAACAAACGCTTTATTGACATTTAAATCTTAAAATTTTATTTTTTACCTAACGATGCCAGCTTCCCCATTGGTATTTTGTTCATCATTTTCATCATATTTTTCATTTGTTCAAACTGCTTTATAAACTGGTTAAGTTCGCTAATGTCTTTACCACTCCCTGCAGCTATTCTTTGTTTCCGGCCTGGATTTATGATATCAGGATTACGGCGTTCTTCAAGCGTCATTGAATTAATCATAGCCTCAATGCCTTTGAAAGAATCATCATTTATATCAACATCTTTTATTTGCTTACCTACTCCAGGTATCATGCCCATAAGATCCTTTAAATTTCCCATTTTCTTAATTTGCTGAAGCTGGGTTTTGAAATCTTCAAAATCGAATTGATTTTTTCTTATTCTCTTTTCCAGCTTCGCTGCCTGAACTTCATCAAATTGCTCCTGTGCTTTTTCAACAAGGCTTACGATATCTCCCATTCCTAAAATACGCTGAGCCATCCTCTCCGGGTAGAAAACATCAAGGGTATCCATTTTTTCACCACTACTCACAAATTTAATGGGCTTATTTACAGTGTATTTAATAGAAATAGCAGCACCGCCCCGGGTATCCCCGTCCAGCTTTGTAAGAACTACCCCTGTGTAATTAAGCCTTTGGTTGAATGCTGCTGCAGTATTTACCGCATCCTGCCCAGTCATACTATCAACTACAAATAAAATTTCTTTGGGGTCAACTGAGTTTTTAATATTCTCCACTTCGGTCATCATTACTTCATCAATAGCAAGCCGCCCGGCAGTATCAATTATAATTACATTTTTATTTTTAGTCTTTGCTTCTTTCACCGCATTCTGAACAATGGAAACTGCATCTTTACTTTCCGGCTCACTATAAACATCCACATGAATTTGTTCGCCTAATATCTTTAACTGATCAATTGCTGCAGGACGATAAATATCGGCTGCAACTAGTAAAGGGGATTTTGCTTTTTTTGTTTTAAGATAATTAGCAAGCTTAGCGCTAAATGTAGTCTTACCGCTACCCTGCAACCCGGCAATTAAAATAATGGCGGGATTACCGCCCAGATCGAGTTCTGTTTCAATACCACCCATTAACTCTGTAAGTTCATCCTTAACAATTTTTACCATAAGTTGACCAGGGCTTACGGCGTTAATCACTTTTTCTCCAGTTGCTTTATCTTTTATACTATCTGTAAATTCTTTTGCTATTTTATAATTCACATCCGCATCCACCAATGCCCTTCTTATATCTTTGACAGTTGATGCAATATTAAGTTCAGTAATTCTTCCCTGCCCTTTTAAATTTTTAAACGCGGAATCTAAACGATCGCTTAGTGATTCGAACATATAATTGAGTGTTTTTAATAATTGAATTTGGTAAAAAAAGTGAATATAAAAATTATATCCACTTAAAATGAGATGTAAATTTAAGAAAAGTTGTAATCAATATAAGATCCCAGGTATTGAGTAATCGGTAATATCGCAAGAGAATAAAAAAAGTTATAGTATGACCAGGTCGGTCAAAAGTTTTTTGCCTGCTTCGGTAACATAAATACACAAGAGCTTTTTGTTATTAACAAATTCCATTCTGGTTTCCACCAGGCCCCGTTTATATAAACCCGCAAGGGAAGATTTCATTTCTTCAGGAAGGCATGGCACATTATTAGTTTTTGACTCTTTTTCAAGGCACTCTTTCAACTTTGCAATCATTCTTTTTGTAGGTGGCCGTGGTGAAATTTTCATAAATTATTTTACTGAACCTGTACAAAGCAAGGTCTTAAAGCGATTGGGAGTTTTTCCTATACGCCTGTGGAGAGTATCCTGTATATTTCATAAATTGACGATAAAAGAACTGTAGACATTCATATCCACAAGCATAGCCTATTTCGTTGGCTCGCATATCGGTTTCCGAGAGAAGCTTACGCGCCATTTTTATGCGGTATTCATTTAGAAAGCTGAAAAATGGCTTTTTTGTAGTTTGGCTGAAAAACTTGGAGAAAGCGCCTTCACTCATATTCACTAAAGCAGCGGTGTTAGCTAACGTAATCTTTTCTGAATATTTTTCTTTTATGAAATGGCAAATTATGTCAATACGCGAATTAGGAATGCTATTATTAAACGAGAATTCCCCGTCACAAAGTATTTTAAACTCATTGGATTTTGCAAGATCATTTAACAATTGTAATAAAAGAACCAACCTCTCAAAAGGGGGAAAAATAAGCAAAGCAGATTGCTTTCTTTTAATTTCTTTACACATGTATTTGTCAAATTTTATTCCTTTAACTGACAGTTCCATTAACCTCCGAATGTCTTTAAATTCAGGGGTTGCAAGCCATTCCTTACCGAGAAAATCTTCTCCCCATTGGATTACAAGCGATGAGTAATTCTGCTGTTTCTTACTGGTGTTTTGCCAACGATGCGGAACGCTGGGGGCTAATAAGATAAGATCGCCATCTTCAAAATCGCCAATGCTGTTTCCTACATACCTCGTCCCGTTGCCCTTAATAACAAAATTCATTTCATAGTTTGGATGAGAATGCAAAGGCGCATTTTCGGGTCCCTGGCTCTTTAAAAAAATCCATGAAGAGTTTTGTGGAAGCAAGGGGTATTCAAAGTTTGCCCTCATAATCGCAGGTTTGAGTAACTAAAATTATGAATAATTAGCAGTAACCCCAAAATACAAATACACTTAAATTGAAAGTCATAAAATTTATTCGGGGATTAAATAAAGGCGCATCAAAAAGAACGATTGGTTTATCATTATTGCGCATGATTCCATTTAAATAAATCTTACTTGCACAATAACAAGCTAAAAATAAGAAAGCTTTGCTTATCAGTTTAAAGTTTAAAACCGCATTGATAAAAAAACATAATAGGCGAATTATTTATCATAATCGTGGAGTTAAAACGATCCCGCTTGATTTAATTTTATTCTATTAAGCCGCAACAATGGATTAGCCGTGAATAAAAAATTCGCCAACGGTAAAAACCAAAAAATGGAAAAATGAAAACCAATAATTCAAAGATAAAAACCTCATAATTACAGGTTAACTTTTTACCGGGGCAAAGGATCTGCTTATTATTATGTGCCGCCTAAAGACTTAAATTATAGAAAAATAAACAACCAAGTGTTAGGAAGGAAATCCATGTAAGACAACTATTAACTGCCTGAATCGATACCGGTATCATGAATAAATTCATTTTTCTCAAAACAAGCTTTCTCTGCTTACTACTGCTACACGGAGTTTTTTCATCAGCACAAATAATAGATTTAAGCAAAGCGTCAATAATTGCTTCTTCTAAAATAAATCATACTGTGAGAGAAACGGCGATAAAAGTTTTGCAGGAAGAAGTAGCTCAACGTTCTTTTGTAAATCTCCGGCTTATTTCAACATGGGTCAGTGCTCCCGTTATTGTCTTAGCAACTTTGAAAGATGATGAAATTAACGGGGTGGCCGTGCCAAAACGACCAGGCGAAAATCTTCCTGAAAAAAAACCGGAAGGTTTCAGAATGGTAGCAACTCAATCAAATGGAAAGAATATTCTTTGGCTGATTGGTGCTGACGAAAGAGGAATCATTTTTGCCATAGGTGAATTTCTTCGGACTGCCGAACTCTCAAACAGGAAAATCATTTTTAATAAGGAAAATGAAATTGCCACTTCACCTGTATATCCCATCCGTGGGCACCAGATTGGTTATCGTAACACCGCCAATTCCTGGGATGCATGGACGGTAGATCAGTTTGAAAAATATATTCGTGAGCTTGCAATGTTTGGCACCAACAGCATTGAAAACATTCCATTCCAGGATGATAAGCCCGGCCCGAATATGAAAATTGCCCGGGAAGTGATGAATGTTAAGATGAGTGAAATTTGTAACGATTATGGACTCGATTATTGGGTGTGGACGCCGGCAGACGTTGATCTTTCGGACAAAACAAAATTTGAGGACGAGGTAAAAAAGCACGCTGAGTTTTATAAAGAATGCCCGCGCCTTGATGGTGTATTTTTCCCCGGCGGAGATCCCGGCGATAATGACCCAAAATATGTAATGCCTTTTCTTGAAAGAATCGCAACGGAACTTAAGAAGTATCATCCCAGTGCCGGTGTGTGGATTTCTTTACAAGGCTTTCACGGATCGCAGGTGGACTATTTTTATAAATATCTTGAAGAGAATAATCCTAACTGGTTGGCCGGTGTTATCACAGGGCCTAGCAGCCCTGATCTTGCAGAGACACGTTTTCGGTTGCCTGCAAAATATAAACATATTTCTTACCCGGACATTACCCATACTGTTCGCTGCCAATACCCCGTATTGAATTGGGACCAGGCTTTTGCTCTCACCGAAGGACGGGAAGTTTCTAATCCTCAACCTTTTTATTATGCAAAAATTCACAATCGTTTTGCACCATTCACTGATGGTTTTATTTCTTACTCCGATGGTATACATGATGATGTGAACAAAGCCATTTGGAGCCAGTTGGCATGGAATCCAAATAAGGAAGTGAACAAGATAATGCAGGAATATGTGCGGTATTTTTTTGGACCCTCACTTGCAAAGCAAGCAGCAGATGGCATCCTGGCCCTTGAAAGAAATTGGGTTGGACCGCTGGAAGAAAACGGGGGTGTGGAAACAACATTTGCCTTTTGGCAAAATCTTGAATTAAAAAATCCGCAGTTAAAAGATAACTGGCGCTGGCAACAGCTGGTGATGCGTTGCTATTATGACACCTACGACAGGCGCAGGAAATTCTATGAGAAGGAACTTGAAAAGAAAGCAAATGAAGTATTAGGAAAGGCGGCTGCAGTTGGCGCGGATAAAGCCATGGACGATGCGTTGCTGATAGTAAATGAAGCTGACAAAAATCCCGTCTATCCTGAATTGAGACAAAGAATAGTTGATTACTGCGATGCCCTTTTTAAATCGATAGGTATGCAAACAAGCGTAAAAAAATATAACGCCAGTGGTGAAGAACGCGGGGCAATTCTCGATTTTATCGATTATCCCCTGAACAACCGCTGGTGGTTGAATGACGAGTTTGTAAAAATCCGTGCGATGAAAACTGAGCAGGAAAAACTCGCCCGGCTCGAAATAATTCGCACCTGGGAAAATCCCGGAACCGGAAGTTATTATGATGATATATCAAATATTTCCAAAGAAACACATGTGATAACATCATCTGACGATGCAACGGACGTAGCATGGTGGGATAATGGAATGAGCCGGAAACGTTTGTCCACCCAACTTTTTCAGAATTTCCCCAAATTGATTTATGATGATCTCGATCCAAAAGGGGATTATACATTAAGGATCGCAGGTTATGGTGAAGCCCTGTTGCGGGTAAACGGAGAACGTGTTGATCCTTTTATTTATAACAAAGGTTTTGAAGAATTTAAAGAGTTTCATATTGCAAGTAAATATGTTCGTGATGGAAGAATCGAGGTTTCTTTTGATGAGCCAGAGGAATCACAATTGAACTGGAGGAAGAAGTCGAAAGTATGCGATATATGGTTATTGAAGAAATGATGGCGTTTATGTTTTAATGGGATAATTAATGGATAATATCAAACTGATTTAAGCAAATAATGGAATGAGATTACAGAAATTTATATTAATGTTTTTGTTGTCTGTTATGCTGTGTCAAATAAATTTTGCACAACAAATGGACTTTTCAAATGCCGTGATTTTCGCACCGGGGGAAAACAATGTACAACTACAGGAAGCTGCAATGGTTCTACATGATGTTATCAAAGAACACACTAATATTGATTTGCCCATTTTGCATGAAATTTCAAATGATAACAAACCAATAATTTTTATTTGTATTGATAAAAAAGAAAGTAGCATTCCAAAAAAATATTTGATAACCTTAAGTAAACTTTCATCGACTAAAAAAGATGGTTATAAGATTTCGTTTTTAAAAGATGAACAGACCATTTTGGTTGCTGGAAATGATGAACGTGGCGCATTATACGGTGTCGGATACCTGCTGCGAAAAATGGAACTCAAGCCCGGACAAATCCTTGCACCTGGAAATATAAATATCTCCTCCAGCCCTGCCTATCCTATCCGCGGGCACCAGTTGGGATACAGGCCAAAGACCAATGCTTACGATGCATGGTCGGTCGCACAGTTTGATCATTACATCCGTGACCTTGCCCTGTTTGGAGCAAACAGTATTGAGATCATGCCACCAAATACTGACGATGATTCTATCAGTAGCCACATGAAACTGCCTGCAATTAAAATGATTGCTGAGCAATCACGTATTTGTAAAAAATATGGACTTGATGTTTGGATGTGGTATCCAAATATGGGGAGCGATTATACTTCACCGTTATCAATCCAGAAGGAACTGGATGAACGAATCGAAGTCTTTAAAGTATTACCGAAACTGGATGCCGTTTTTGTTCCCGGTGGCGACCCGGGCGATCTTGAACCCGATGTCTTATTTAACTGGCTGAAAAAAATGTCTGTTGTTTTACAGCAGTATCATCCTAAGGCAAAAATATGGGTTTCACCGCAAGTCTTTCGTCCATCGCAAAAATGGTATGACGCATTTTATAAACAAGTCAATCAAAAGTATCCCTGGTTCGGAGGAGTAGTTTTTGGCCCCTGGGTTAAGGAGCCGATTAGTAAAATCCGAAAGCTGGTAGATAAAGATATTCCTATAAGAAGATACCCAGACATTACGCATAGCTTAAGTTGCCAATACCCAATTCCACAATGGGATCTCGGGTATGCCATTACGTTAGGCAGGGAATGTTATAACCCACGGCCTTCTGATGAAAAGCAAATTCAAAATGTGTTCGCAAAATATGCGCAGGGAAGCATCAGTTATTCAGAAGGGATAAATGACGACATCAACAAGTTCGTTTGGAGCGGCCAGGACTGGGATCCCACGACACCGGTTATAGAGACACTCCGTGATTATGCAAGATTATTTATTGGGCCTGAATATTCGCAAATTTTTGCAGACGGAATAGTTTCACTTGAGAAAAATCTTAAAGGCCCATTGCTTACAAATATCAGCGTCGATAGCACTTTACAACAATGGCAGCAAATGGAAAAATATGCATCCCCGCAGGTGTTATCAAATTTCAGGTTTCAGATGTGCCTCTTACGTGCATACTATGACGCCTATGTTCACAGCCGGCTGGTTTATGAAAACGCTCTTGAAAGAAGTGCGAAAGATGCATTGATGAATGCAAAAAACACGGGCGCAGCACAAGCAATTGACAATGCCACAGGCATACTTGAACAAGCAATTCAGAATCCAATTAGATCTGAACTTAGGCAACGCTGCTTTGCCCTGGCGGATTCAGTATACAATTCTATCGGCTCACAGTTGACTGAAAAAAAACCACAAGACGCTATGGCTGGCAGGGGAAATTTTATGGACAATATTGATTTGCCTTTAAATGATTCAAGGTGGCTGCTCTCGCAATCT
Organism: Chitinophagales bacterium; assembly: GCA_038239385.1. Lineage (GTDB taxonomy): Bacteria > Bacteroidota > Bacteroidia > Chitinophagales > Chitinophagaceae > Ginsengibacter. The sequence goes on along the minus strand of JBBSEV010000059.1, from coordinate 10,724 downwards.
GCGAAAATAAAAAAGCTGCCAACAGAAACTGAAAGAATAGATGCGATTGATAAATTACTAAACAGGTCTGACCCCGGTCCGGGTAGCTTTTACGACAATCTTGGTTCAACGGGAAATTGGAAGCATGTTGTTCGCCAAAAAACATGGGAACAAGATCCCGGCAGCCTCGAGTCGCCATTAAGTGATTTCGGCGCAAGCCTTAAGGGCGAAGAGTGGGTTGATATTTTGCCCGTTGGTTTCGAAGGACAGGCAATACCAGAGGCGTGGATGACGCAGGTGACAACGCTTTACGACACACCTTTAATGATGAAGTATGATCATCTTGATCCAAAGAGTTCATACCTGCTACGGGTCGCCTATACCGGGCGCTTTAATTCAAGGTTGAAACTCGTAGCTGATGAAAAATATCTTATACACGATTTTATTCAAACGGGTAAACAACCCATGTATGAATTTCCGGTACCGGCAGAAGCGTTTGCGGACGGCAAAGTCACTTTCACATGGACCTGCGATAATGGACAAAGAGGAACACAGGTTGCGGAAGTCTGGCTGATAAAAAAACAATAAATGTTTCTTACTAATAAGAACACTTGGATGGATGGTCAATAAAAAAAGCGATTTGTATGAATTTAAAAATAAGCAACGTAAAGAAAAAATTAAAGGAAGGCCAGGTATGTTATGGAACAATGCTTCGCATACTAAAGTCGCCGCAGGCCGTTGCCATGTGCGCTTCAGAAGGATGGGATTATATTATTCTTGACACGGAGCACAATGATTATGATTATGAAACTCTCGGCAATTTTTCCCTGGTAGCGAAATATGAAGAGATTGCTTTATTTGCCCGTGTGCCAGATAAGCTATATCATCAAATGGCGCAGACGCTGGATATAGGCGCCGAAGGTTTGGTATTACCGCAGGTAAAAACCCGGGAGGAAACAGAGCATATCATTCGCTCTGTTAAATATGCTCCTTTGGGTGCAAGAGGGGTAAGCATATCTACTACTGCCACTTTATTCAGAGATTATAACATTGAAGAATATACAGAATGGGCTAACCGGGAACTTATGACCATTGTGCAAATTGAAAGTGAAGAGGGAATAAACAATGCTGAACAAATAATTTCAACACCGGGAGTCGATGCGATAATGATTGGACCCGCAGACCTCAGTCATGACATGGGAATTTCAGGGCAGATACATCATCCGAGAATGGAAGAAGCGCTTCGCGAAGTGATTAAGCAATGTGATAAATACGGAGTAGCGCCAGGCATACACCTTAGCAATATGGAGCAGGTAGATAAATGGGTAAACGAAGGCATGCGGTTCATTTCGTACAGTTATGATTCGAAATTTTTTAAAGATGCACTAAACGAGTCTTTGCATAAACTGCGGGCGATTGCGGATAAAGCAAATACGAAATAGATGAAAATAATTTTCTGTGTGTGATGTGTAAGATTTAAAATTAAAAAAATAGATGTGTTTCGAATTGTGACCGCCGTCCGACCTGCGGTCTGACGGCTTACTCAGGTCGGCACCGAAGGTCAGGCCGGTTAAAGAATTTTTTATAGGATTATAATAAAATAGAATTTCAAAGTGTGCAGCGCTGCATTCTTTAAACAAACTGTATGATGAAAAATCTCACACTGCCGGATCTTTCGATTATCATCATCTACTTGCTTGCCATGGTGGGAGTTGGTATTTACTTTTCGAGAAAAAATAAAACCACAGAGCAATTCACTAAGGCATCTGGTAAGATCCCAAGCTGGGCAATCGGGCTCTCTCTTTATGCTACTTTTTTAAGCAGCAATACTTTCCTGGGTGTTCCAGGCAAAGCATTTGGCAGCAACTGGAATGCCTTTGTATTCAGCCTCTCCATGCCTTTGGCAGCATGGATTGCCACTAAATATTTCGTTCCTTTTTACCGGAGCAGTGGAGAAATATCTGCCTATACACATTTCGAACATCGCTTCGGCCCATGGGCACGAACGTATGCAGTGATTTGTTTTTTACTTACACAGCTTGCAAGGATTGGATCTGTTTTTTTTGGCATAGCATTAAGCTTGCAAGCCTTAACCGGCTACAGCATGGCTTCCATCATGATCGTGGTCGGCATCTGCATTATTATTTACACAGTTGCCGGCGGCATGGAAGCTATTATATGGACCGAAGTAGTGCAAGCGGTATTGAAGACTCTCGGTGCTTTATTAATTCTGTATCTAATAATCGAAGGGATGCCCGGCGGCGTTTCCAAAATAATAGAGATAGGAAAACAGGATCATAAATTTAGTCTCGGTGGCTTTTCTCCCAATCTTACCGAATCAACTTTCTGGGTGATTCTTTTATATGGTTTTTTTATCAACCTGAACAACTTTGGCATGGATCAAAATTATGTGCAACGATATCACACTGCCAGTTCTGCGAAGGGGGCAGCAAAGTCTGTTTGGCTTTGCGTAAAATTATACGTTCCCATATCGCTCTTGTTTTTTGTCATTGGAACTGCACTCTATGCTTACTATCAAATGCATCCCGGTCTTACACAGACTATACGTTTGCAGGCTGCCGCTGAACGCCTCCCTCTTACAGCTTCAAAGGAATTGATTGCAACAACCGCTGCATCATTAAAGCCATCCGATTTTGGCGATAAGATTATGCCGCATTTTATGGTTACGCAATTACCTATCGGGGCGTTGGGTCTTATTATTTCAGCAATACTAGCTGCGGCTATGAGTACGATCAGCTCTGGCATGAATGCTTCAGCTACTGTTTTTACAGAAGATATTTATAAAAGGTATTTTAATAAAAATGCGGCGCAAAAAAAATCACTATCGATACTCTACATCAGCACTTTTATTTGCGGCCTTTTAGGTATGGCCTGTGGCATAGCCATGATCGGCATTAGCAGTGTACTCGACGCCTGGTGGGTGCTTTCTGGCATTTTCGCAGCGGGAATGCTGGGATTGTTTTTACTTGGAATAATAAGCCGGCATACCGGAAATGCGGCAGCTCTAACGGCCACGATTATAGGAATAATAGTAATTGTATGGATGGCGCTGCCGCAATTAATTCCTGAAAAATATGCTTACCTGCGAAATCCCCTGGATAAAAATATGATAATTGTCATCGGTACACTTGTAATTTTTCTAACCGGTGTAACGATAACAAAATTTCGTGCTACAATGAAATGAGAGAAGGCTTTGATAACAATAAAAAATTATCATAGCCTAAAACTATATTGACTTATAAATAAAATATTTCAAAATGGACAAGATACCTGGGAAAAAATTTATACCAGTCATGCTAACTCCTTTTAAGGATAATGGCAGCATCGATTTCGATGGACTTACGCGGCTTACAGAGATGTATCTCAATGCGGGAGTGCAAGGCTTGTTTGCAAATTGCCAATCCAGTGAAATGTATGAGCTAAGTGATGAAGAGAAGTTACAGGTGGTAAATCATGTACTTAGAATCTCAAAGGGACAGGTGCCTGTTGTTGCTGTTGGTAATTTCGGAAAAACTATCCCTGCCCAGGCGGCTTTCATGCACAGGATATATGATACAGGCGCGCAGGCGGCGATAATAGTTACGAGCCTCATTGCGAGAGCAAATGAAGGGGCTAACGTTTTAGAAGAAAGGATATTTGAATTGTTTGAATTAACCGGTGACATGCCATTAGGGTTTTATGAATGCCCTGAACCTTACAAGAGAGTGTTGACACCGGAACAACTCACTAAATTCGTGGCTACCGGCCGGGTGATCTATCATAAAGATACCTGCCTTGATATCTCGATGGTAAAAGAAAAACTACGTGGAACAAATGCATGGGCATCCTTTGGATTATATGATGCTTACGTTGTAAATGCTGTGGAAGCTTTAAAAGCAGGAGCAGCCGGCCTTTCCTGCATACAGGGAAACTTCTTCCCGGAGGTGATAGTCTGGTTATGCGACCACTATGATGATATTGCAAACTCTGAAGAATTGAAGCAGGTGCAGGATTTTTTGAGCAATAGTATGGATGTGGTGCATCATACATATCCCATGGCAGCTAAATATTATCTCCGAAAATCGGGCTTCGAAATATCAACTTACACCCGTACCAAAGTAAGACATGTCACGAACAATACGCGAAAAAAGCTTGACGAACTTTATAATGAATATTGCAGGTTAAAACACAATGTAGAAATCCACGAAATCAAATTGATGTAATGATGACACAGTTGATTTTGCTGCTTTCTCGTTTTACAATTTTGTATTCTTTTTTCTCTCTTAGCTCTTGCCTGGCGCAGGGTATATTCAAGAGACATTTTAAGATGATACAGCTAACACACGATAACATCGGACATACTCTTCATAATACGCAATGTTTTTCGCCAAATGATGAATGGATTGTTTATGATGCACGCAATGCAGATTCCATGATTGGAAGCACTGGAAGCATCACCATGGTGAATACAAAAACAGGCGAGACCCGGGAATTGTATCATACGGAGCATCAAACAGCAGACGGGCCTGGCGTTGGAGCGGCTACATTTTCGGCTACGCATAACCGTGTCTTGTTTATACATGGTATTCGCAACGCAGATAAAACGAATCCATACAGTGCGACAAGAAGAACCGGAGTGGCTATCGATATTGCAAATCCATTTCATCCCATTTTTATAGACGCCCGGAATATCGTTTCACCTTTCACTCCAGGCGCTCTTCGCGGAGGAACCCATGCACACACATGGAGCGCCGATGGTAAGTGGATCAGTTTTACTTACAATGATTATATCATGGAACAATTAAGTAAAAGGGATTTCACCGTGAAAGATTTGCGTACTGTAGGCGTAATGGTTTCGGGGAATCCCGTAAAAGTTCCCGCAGATTCTGCAGGCGAAAATAATGATGGTGAAATGTTCGCAGTAGTGGTTGCTAAAGTAACCGAAAACCCAACTCCCGGAAGTGATGAAATTAGTAAAGCATTTGATGAAGGATGGATAGGAACAAAGGGTTATCAAAAAACGGATGGGAGCTGGCAACACCGTGCCATTGCATTCCAGGGCGAAGTAAAAAATGCAGATGGAACCCACAAAACGGAAGTGTTTGTCGTGGATTTACCGGAAGATATCACAAAGGCCAATCCCGGGTTTCCACTGGAAGGAACAACTTCTTCCCGGCCTAATGTCCCCGCCGGCGTTGTTCAACGCAGGATCACCTATACACAAAATGGAATATCCGGCCCACGGCATTGGCTTCGTACAACACCGGACGGCATGACAATCGCCTTCTTATCGAAGGATGAAAAAGGAATTGTTCAAATATTTGGCGTTGCTCCAAATGGAGGTGAAGTAAAGCAGCTCACCTTCAATAAAAATTCTGTTGAGGGAACATTTAACTTCAATCCCGACGGAGAACTGTTAGCCTATTTGTGCAATAATGGTGTATGCCTGACAGATGTAAAGACGGGAAAGTCGAGACTAATATCACCGCGGTTTTCAAAAGAAGAGTTTGCAACTGGTGGCGTCGCCTGGTCAAACAATGGAAAGATGATCGCCTTTAATAAATATGTAAAAAACAAAAGCGAAAATTCATTCCTGCAGATCTTTTTATTAAAAGCTAATTGAGCATTAAGCATATCAAAATAATGGAGTTAATGGTCATAATTGTGGACTTTTAGTTAATCTGGTTTCTTTAATTTTATTTACATTCGATGTAGAAATTATTAAGAGCGGTATTAATATCTAAAAAAAAATTTTTACTCAAAGGCAAGACTATAAAATAACGACGGTTCCTTATCCAATCATCCGACAGACCACGATTTTCGAAAACAAAAATAAACCAACTGCATGTCTTACCAGGTAGTCGATAAAGTACATTTATTTGAAGACTTCAGACTTATAACGACCCGAATACAACCAAAAAAAATGAAAGTAGAACTGGCTGTTGCTAACGCGTAAATTTTAGCAACGCCTTTTTACATAAGATTGAAACAGGCTAAGCAATGCAGGACTCGTAGAATTTTTTATAAGTTAAAATCAAAACATATGAGCCATAAATTTCCAATGATCGTGTTATTCGTTTTAGGAATATTTTTTATTTCCAGGACGAATGCACAAAATACAGTTACAGGAACTATTACAGATACCAAAACTGGTGAGGCTTTGCCTGGTGCCTCCGTAAAAGTCGATGGATCTTCGATCGGGGTCTCGACTGATGGGCAGGGAAGGTACGAAATCAGTGTTCCTTCATCGAATGCAAAGCTGTTGTTTAGTTTTATAGGATATGAGCCGAGAGAAATTTCCGTTGTTGGTCAGAAAGTCATAAACGTGCATATGGTCAATAGTGAATCTTCATTGAACGAAGTTGTAGTGACCGCCCTGGGTATCAATCGGTCGAAGAAATCCCTTGGGTATTCGGTAAGTGAAGTAAAATCAGAGGACCTGGTGAAAGCATCAAATCCCAATCTCTTAAAGTCATTAGACGGTAAAGTGAGCGGCGTAAATTTCACCAACCTTAGCAGCGATCCTACTTCTTCTGTATTGGTGAATATACGGGGTACTACAGCTCTCCCCACTTTAGGCGACAGAAATGTTGCTTTGAAGGGACAGCCGTTGTATGTAATAGATGGAATACCGGTGGGCACCCAAACTGTTACGCAAAAAGATAATGTAGATTTTGGGAATATTCTTTCACAATTGAATCCGGAGGATATTGATAATATTACCATTTTGAAAGGGGGCAGTGCAGGGGCTCTGTATGGAAAAGAAGGCGGTAATGGTGTTATAATGATCACTACAAAATCGGGTAAAGGGGGTAAAAAGGGGCTTGGCGTTTCCTATTCTGTTGGAGATGTTTGGGATAAAGCTTTCCAGTTTGTGCCTATTCAAACGGTATATGGACCAGGAGGCAGGGCAAATGAATGGGCCATTGATGGTACCGATACCTGGGGGCCAAAGCTGGATGGAACTACCACTACTGATTATTGGGATGTAAAAACACAGCAATGGGCCACCAGGGCTATGTATTCAAATGGTCAAAATCCGGTAGAGGCTTATTTGCAAACAGGACATACCCTAAGTAATAATATAAGTGTACAGGGTAATTATGATAAGGGTTCTTTTCGTTTATCATTGTCCAACATGAACAACAAAGGGGTGATGCCAAATACTAAAGTAGATCAAAAATCAATATCACTGAATTCGCAATACCGGCTGACCGACAAAGTAAAAATTTCAGTAAGCACCAGTTACATATACACCAATTCTCCTAATAAAGCAAGGATACAAGGTGGAGGCGATGATGCCGTTTTAAATCAGTTATTGTATGCCTGGCCAACCAGCCTGCAGCCACTTTCTGAAATGAAAAATTACTGGTTAACAGGATTTGAAGGCATCAGGCAGAACGGTGCTATCATGAATGACAATCGCCCTGACCCCCCCGACCAGGCCGGTGTAAATCTCGGTAACCCTTACTGGTGGGCTTATGAAAATGTGCATCGCTTTCAAAGAGATAATTTCTTTGGCAAAATTCAGTTAGACTGGCTGCTTTCTGAAAAGTTTTCTTTTTTAGTAAGAACTGGTATGGAAAACGTGAAAGAATACTATGAACAAAGAATGTCATGGAGCGATCCCGATAACCAGGGGAAATTTGTAACAGGGAATAATAATACATCGCTGATCAACTCTGATGCGATATTGACTTACAATAACAATTTTGGTAAGGTTTCCTTAAGTGTGTCAGCAGGCGGTAACTACGCTTACTCTAATAATAATAACCTCGAAATGATAGCAGGCCGTCTTTCAGCGCCTGAGTTATTTACTTTAACCAATGCTACGCCCGGACAATTACAGGTCTCCTCCTCAGGATGGGGCACTGGCCAAAGTTTCAGCGTATATGGTACGGCTACAATCGGCTACAACAACCAGCTTTTTCTGGATGTAACTGGTCGTAACGACTGGAATGGTGTTTTAGCAGAAGAAAAAATAAATTATTTCTATCCTTCAGCATCTTTAAGCTGGATAGCTTCTGAAACATTTAAACTTCCTGAATCTGTAAATCTTTTAAAATTCCGTTTTGCCAAAGCGAACGTTGGTAACGGACTATTGCGCAGAAGAAGTATAGACACTTATAGTTTTGATGCCAGCGACTGGGGCGCCGCCAAAACGGTTAGTATCAACGCCAGTCTGGTTGATAAGGATATTAAACCACAGCACTCCATTACTACAGAAGGCGGCTTTGACCTTGGTATGCTTAATAACCGGGTAAGACTTGGGTTTACCTATTTTGTAAAAGTTCAGAAAGACCAGATCGATAATATCCCTACCGTTCAGGGCACGGGGTATTCAGGGCTATTAACTAACATTGGTGATGTACAGAATAAAGGATTTGAAATTGAATTGGGAGTAACACCCATTAAAACAAAAAACTTTAACTGGGACATTGCGGCCAGTTTTACAAAATACAAAGCAGTTATAACACGCCTGTCTGACAAATTTGCTCCGAACGGTTACGTTTTTGCTGATTACGGAAGAAATGAAAAAGTAAGGATAGCCGTTGGTGAAGAAATTGGAAATATGTATGAGGCCAATCCTGTTCTGAGAGTTAAGTCAGGAAAGTTCGCAGGACAACCAATATTAGATGGTTCTGGTGGTGAGTTTCAGAATTCCGGTGATGAAAATGACCGTGCCCGGCTGGGAAATTTCAACCCTGATTTTTTACTCGGTCTCAATACTACATTCAGGTATAAACAGTTTTCTTTAAACCTTGTAGGTAGTTTAAGGTATGGTGGTAAATATGTTTCTGTAAACCAGAAATACATGGAATCAGATGGTATGACCCAAACCACTGTCAGCTCAGGCCCAAACAATCCGTGGTGGAGCGGAGGAAGAGATGCTTCACAAGGTGGCCATGCATGGCCGGCCCAGGGCGCAAGCCAGTATGACGCCATCAATGGCAACAATGATGGACAGGCTTCTTACACATTGAATGATGCCAGTTATGCAAAAGGAGTTTTTCTCAACCCCGATTATACAGGCGACCCTGCAGATGCCACCGATGCTGACTATGTAGTTAATGGTGCTGACCCCAATAATACTTTTTACCAGATCCCCACTAACAGTTATGGAGATGTGATCTGGAATTTCACCTCCACGCGTACTTACGACGCTACCAACTTTAAGATGAGAGAAATTTCAATAGCGTATACTTTACCCAATGAATTGGTAAACAGGTATAAATTACAGAATGTGACGTTCTCTTTAATTGGCAGAAATGTATTTCAATGGAACAAATCGGGCCGTCATGAAGATCCTGAATCTGCCTTTCAGGGTGTAGGTACAGACCAGGGAATTTTAAGAGCCACGTTGCCAAGTATACGTTCTTATGGTTTTAAACTTTCAGTTGGATTTTGATAAATTTCACGTTTAATAATAAAATATGAAATCGTTAATAAAAAAATTAAGTGCGCTTGTTTTGATCTCGTGCTTTGCTGCTTCCTGCGGTAAAGATTCACTGAGAACTTACGATGCCCAGCAACAGTTAAATGCGGTGGAAGATGTGAATGATCCATTCCTCTTATCTTCCGTTATAAAACAGACCTGCTTATTCTACTCCGTAAGGGGATATGACGATAGCAGGCTTCCTGGTGCGGTACAATACATGGTAAGAAATTTTCAGGGCGGTGACAACTATTACCAGAGCTTTAAATATCCAACTGATGATTTGTATGCAGCTATGAATATTCTTAAACTGATTGACGGCGCGATAAGCCTGGCTGACAAAAGGGGTTCAGTAACCCACAAAGGGATTTTCAAAATATTCAGGTCATTGTTATTTTCCTTCATGACGGACTATTATGGAGATATTTATTATTCAGAAGCCCTTAAAGGAAGGGAAGGAATATTGTATCCGAAGTATGATAAGCAGGCAGATATTTATACAGGATTGCTGGCGGATCTGGAGGAAGCCAATACGCTTATTAAAGACGGAACTGAATCTATATCTCCTACCTACGATCTGATGTATGGTGGCGATAAAGTAAAATGGCAAAAATTTGCGAATTCCTTAAAGCTTCGTTTGTTGATGAGGGCTTCAAAAAAGTTGTCTGATGCAGGGGCTCAAATGAGTGCAATTGTAAACGATCCTTCAGGTCATCCCATCTTTATGGACAATGATGACAATGCGGCTATTTCTTATATAGGAACCACAAGAGAAAACTCGTGGCGTGGTGGACGATTGAACTGGGATTATAGCGAATTTGACAGAAGAAGACCTTCCAAAACACTGGCAGATAAATTGTATAGTTTGAATGATCCACGTCTTTCTATATGGCTGGCACCTGTTGAAAAACCATGGACAAGTAACCCCGCGCTTGACGGAGTAACCGTTACAACCACTGATCCAAATGGATTCACGGATGAATCTACCTGGGAATATCTTAACAGAAGCAATCCGGCTATTGCTGCCCAATCCGCAAATATCCTGGATTCAAATAAATTATATGTCGGCTTTATTGCAGGAATGTACGGAGATTTTTTAAATGGCAATGGTCATTATGATGTAACGAATGGTGGTATTTTCGGCAACTTTAAAGTATCGAGGTTTTCACAATTGTTCAGGCAAAATTCTCATGATCTACTCAAGGCTACCATCATGAACAGCGATGAGGTACAGTTTATTCTTGCAGAAGCAGCGGTGAAAGGATATGTCAGCGGTAATGCTGATACGTATTACCGGGAAGGCATTTCT
>JBBSEV010000058.1:0-27708 GCA_038239385.1 Chitinophagales bacterium | reverse complement strand
TTTAGTAGTGTATGCTCCGAAAATTTTATCCACTCCAAAACCTGCTGACCAATTGTTTGTAATTATACCCAAAGCTCCTGCGTTTTCCAGCGCTGGTGGAAGTGTCCTCGTAGTATATCCTGTGTTGGAAATTCTTTTACCCCAGGATGCTTTTAAAGAATCACGGTTACTTTTCATTTTTTGAACCGATTGTTTGGTACCAAATTCTTCCCAGTTATAATCGGGCCTGCCGGTGGGCTGCTGCATTGAAATCATTACAAACTTTCCCTTTACTGCCGGCAACCAATTTTGAAAAGCTATCGAGTCTTCTGTGTAGGGAAGTATAATTACTTCAGCGGTAATCGTTTTACCTTTTGTGGATGGGCTCCATGCCAGTTGAGTACCTTCTAAAGATTTAATCCATGGCGATACCATATCTATATGAGAGATTCCTCTTTCCCAGCCACGCCATTCACCCCATTTTTCATTGTGTGCAGATATTCCCCATTCTTTGTATTTTGAAACCGCCCAATCATGTGCCTGCTGCATTTTGGGAGAGCCTACAAGCCTTGGGCCTATATCATCAAATAGTTCGTGAGCCAGTTTTTCCAATTGTGAATTTTGAGTAGCTTCTGTTATAATAGCTGATATGATAGTACTATCATTTTTTTGCTGGGCAAAAATGAAAAGTGAAGTGAGGGTAAGGAAAGCAAAAAAAAATAGTTTTATTTTTTTCATGATTATTGATTAACAAAATGTCTTTTACAGGATTCTAAATTAAAGAAATATTTTACAGTTAAATTTTAAAAATAAAGTATCGCTTTGTAATGGGAAAATGAATTCTGGTATTATACAGAAGCAATTGCATTTGCTCTTTTAAAAAATAGTTGGAAAATATTTATGGAAAACAAAATGAAAATCATCATAAGTGCAGGTCAGTCTTATGACGATAATTTTCAGAATTATTTTAATAGTTTTTTTTGGCTGTATTGCATTTGCCATAGCAGGCTACTATTTCATTTATAAGCCCGCATTCACCCAGACCGATCCATTGCCTATTCAATCAATACAAAAATCGTCCGCGGAATTTTTAAGGTTAAAAGCAAAAGCTTCAGGCATAAAAAAATATATTGCTTCAAATTATTATAACTCTAAAATCTGTTTTTTAGTTGATATGGAAATTACATCTGGTAAGAAGCGATTTTTTGTATATGACCTGCAAGGCGATTCTATATTGATTTCGGGGCTTGTGGCACATGGTAGTTGTGATAATAATTTTCAGGTTGCTGCAAAATTTTCCAACAAAGCCAACAGTGGTTGTAGTTGCATGGGGAAATTCAAAATTGGAAATAAATATACCGGCAAATTTGGAATTGCCTTTAAATTATTCGGGCTCGATTCATCGAACAGTAATGCTTATGAAAGAGCCATTGTTTTACATTCTTATGAATGTGTACCAGACCAGGAAACCTATCCATTTCCCATTTGCAATAGCAGGGGTTGTCCTATGGTATCAATAAAGTTTTTAGAAAATCTAAATTCATTTATAACCAGATCCCATAAACCAATTTTACTTGATATATATAAAGGAGAATAAGCGCAGTTGCTAAATCTTATCCGGCTGCTCTTTAATTTTTTTCAATCTATTAATTTAAAGAAACATCTACCTGAGTTTCGACCAATTGCGGTAAGTCTTCTACCCGGTGTTCATTATATTCAATTATAAAATTATTTATTCCATGCCCCATCATTATCGAAAAATATTTTTGCTGAATAAGCTCCAGCATATTTAAGAAAAGAAAAATGGCATGTATGCGGTTTTCAGACACATCAAATATTTTTTCAAAAGAAACATGCTTTTCTTTTTTTACAAGATCAAGCATATATTTTCTGCTGCCTTCCATTGTATAATCATATTGTACAACTGTATGCACAGGCTTATGCCTTTTTTCATGAAGCCTTTGAGCAACTTTTTCAAAAGCTTTCATCAGCTTAAATAAAGAAACAGCCTGTATCTCCGTTCCTTCAGCTGCTTCATCTCCTATTTTAGAAAGCTCGTCCTGTATGTTGCCACGCTTAGCCATTAGCATCCGCAAGGCTTCCAGCTCACTCATTTTCGAAGATGCTTCTTTAAATCTTTTATATTCCAGTATTTTATCAACTAATTCCTGCCTTGGATCAATTTCATTTCCTTCCTGGTCAAGCTCTTTACGTGGTAAAAGCATTTTAGCTTTTATGCGCATAAGTGTACTTATGAACAGGATAAATTCACTGCTTAGTTCAATATTTAATGCTTCACTTTTATGAATATATTCAAGAAATTCATTGGTAATTTTTGTAATGGGAATATTATAGATATCCAGTTCATCTCTTTCAATGAAAAATAAAAGGAGGTCAAAAGGCCCCTCAAATTGAGGGAGTTTAATCTGGTATATTTCTTTAGTCATTTATATTTCTTTATTGCTACCGGCAGCTTTGATGTTTAAGAAAAGCTACGCTAAGGAATTCAAATTAGAAAAAATCCCTATGAAAAAAATCTCCAGGATTTAAAAAAACTATTAATTCTATTTATGCATGTTGGTCCTGTCGTTCCCAAACCGTGTATTTACTCCAATACCCAATATTGATTTACTTTGAAAGGCCGGGTGGTCTTTATAATAACCAAACTTTTTGATATCATCATCATAAGCAAGATCAAGACTATACAATGCATTAAGCCACTTATTTATTTTGAATACAAAAGTGTTTATAAAAAATACATCCACATTAGCAGGTGCTTTGTGGGTAAAATCTGAAAATAAATCTATAAAACCAATGTAAGAAACATTATGGCAAATCTCTTTAGTATAAGCAGCTGAAATATAAGGCCCAATCTGGTACTGTATTGTCTTTTTTGGGTCAACGCCGTACATCGCTGCAACTGATTTTTCAATCGTCGCCTTGTTCTTTTCATTAACCATACCCTCAGGTATTATTCCACCCTGGTAAGCATAACTATAAGGTTCATTAGAAACTAGAACTCCGCGAAAGCCTAACAAGGTTCCATAAACACTGAGGCCTTTAAATTCATAATTTACACCGGCGGGTGCCAGCGTAATGTATGCCGGAGCAAAGAATCCCGAAGTCCTTCTTTTAATCCCCTGGTTGAGGTAATTGCGATCGTACCCGTTAGAAAATTGTGACCTGAAATTGAATGCCGCGCCTATTCCCAGGTTTGGTTTCTTTTTTAATTTGATTCCTAAAGTTGAAAACAAGTTAATCTTATCGTCGTTTTTTATTGTAGCATATTCATCTGTATTAATAAGGCCGTAAGAGGCAATTAATGAATTATTGAAATACCAGTTTTTTTTGGTGAGATTGGCATGAGCATTTAAAAACATGTTAGCGGAAAAAGAAAATATATCATTGCCCGAAGCCCAGTTTTTACTTCCAGCTTGTCCGGCAATTGCGAAAAATTGTGCTCCTTTTGTCCATATTGCTTTATTAGGAGAAGGTGGTTTGATCTTTTTGCTTTCTGTTTTTTTCTGTGCGAAACAAGAAAAGCAAAACATGAACAAAACGGATAAAGCCAAATTTTTTATCATTGGGGTGGTATTGGTAAACAAACTTTAGAAGAGTTTTGCCGGCTACAATTACAGAGTTACGAAAATAAGTTTTTTCCCCCGAAGGAGCAGGCTCAATAATTTAATAAAGACGAATAATCTAGCTTATTATACTTTCGCATAGTGTATATAATTTAAATAAATAACCAAGTGACTGTTGGTTTTTAAGGCTTTTTCAACTCATCTCTTATTTCCATCAAAAGTATATCAGTCGATGATGGCGCTCCGGGGGCCGCTTCTTCCTTCTTTTGCATAGCAGCAATCACTCTTATAAGAGAAAAGATAACTAATGCGATTACTATAAATTTAATAACTGCTGAAAGAAAATTTCCATATTTTACTTCCCCCCACTTTAGTTGCGAAATATTTTCTGCACCTACTGCCTTGAGAGCCGGCGTCAAAAGCAAAGGAGTAATTATATCATCTACTAACGAGGATATGATTGCCCCGAAAGCAGCGCCAATTATTACGGCAACTGCAAGATCCATTACATTGCCTTTTATTACAAAGGCTTTAAAATCTTTAACAAAGCTCATAAGATTAAATTTTAAGTGATAATAAAAATGATTATTTTTTTAAACCGGGATATTGCATATTTAAACTTGTTAAAGTGTCCCGTAGTGAAGAAGCTATCATATATTCTTTGTACCAATTCTGGTCGCTTGGAACAATTGTCCAGGGTATTACATTACAATTATTAAAACAATCTTCATACATATCCATGTATACATCCCAAAGCTTTGCTTCATTAAAATCATTCTCATTATATTTCCACATTTTTGAAGGATCTTTTATTCTTTCGTTTAGCCTTTGCTGTTGTTCTTCAGGGGATATATGCAGGTAGAATTTAAGTATGTGAGCATTATTATTGGAGATTAGCTCTTCCCAATCATTAATGGCTTTCATTCTTTTGAAGGCTGTTTCATCATCACACCATTTATGTACTCTTGTTATTAGTATATCTTCATAGTGGCTCCGGTTAAAAATTTGTATCATTCCTTTGGCCGGTGCATGTTGGTGAATACGCCATAAAAAATCGTGGCTTAGCTCTTCAGGATCGGGAGCCTTATAACTTTTTACATTTACTCCTTGAGGGTTCATAGAGGTAAAAACATTTCTTATTACTCCATCTTTCCCACTGGCATCCATTCCTTGTATTACAATAAGTATTGAATGTTTATTCTCGGCAAATAGAAGGTTTTGCAGCTCATTTAGTTCGGCAAGTATTTTAATTGTTTTATTTTTTGTTTCCTGCTTATCGAATTCTTTTCCTGACTTTGTACTAATATCTTTGAGTTTTATCCCGCTCATTATAGATTCTTTTAATGATAAATATGATTTATTTAGCCTGGCAATTAATAAACAGAATAAAAATACATCTTTGAGTTGTAAAACATTTTTTTGAATAAAGAAGTTATTAGCTGGATATTTTTTTCTTTGTTATCTGTAATATGGGGCAGTTCTTTCATACTGATGAAAATTGGCATGGAAACTCTATCCGTATACCAGGTTGCTTCGTTAAGAATTGCTTCTGCCGGAATTGTATTGCTTCCACTTACAGTACGCCATATTCGCAGTATTCCTCTTAACAAGCTCGGAACTGTTTTTCTGTCCGGGATATTGGGAAGCCTTTTTCCATCTTTTTTATTTTGTATTGCCGAGACAAAAATTGATAGTGCGCTTGCAGGCACATTAAATGCACTTACCCCTATTTTTGCAATTGTTGCAGGCATTTTGATTTTTGGCCTTGAGGTTTCTTCCAAAAAAATTATTGGAATTTTAATAGCTTTTTCCGGAAGTATGCTGCTTCTGTTAAGCAAAGGCGTAAAGGATAGCACTAATATTTATTATTCGCTGCTTATTGTTTTAGCAACAATCTCGTATGGCACTAATGTAAATATGGTACAGAAATATTTATCTAATATCAGTTCTTTAAAAATAGCATCGGTGGGCTTATCATTGTGTGCCATACCTGCATTGCTTGTACTGTTGCTTACCGGTTATTTCAACATATTTACAAATATTGATACAATAAAAGGAACTATCGCAGCTTCAACTCTTGGTATATTCGGAACTGCAATAGCCAATATACTTTTCTATATGCTGATTAAAAGAGCCGGCGTACTATTTACTTCAATGGTAACTTATGGAATACCGGCAATAGCTATTTTCTGGGGTATACTTGATCATGAAGATATAGGCTGGAAGCAACTGGTTTCTCTTACGATAATACTTGCAGGAGTGTATATTGCAAACCGAAAAGGAAAAATTGTAGCAATAGGGGATTAAGACTTTTCTGAAATTAGCAACTCCTTTCTCAATTCTTTTGCCGTTTTAGAACTTCCATCATGGCTCCAACCCGGTGGCATTATTAAATATTTAAATTTTACTGATAGGGGAATTTTTTTTCTAAGGTCTCCTGATAGATTTTTCCATTCATGAAAAATTATTTTAGAGAGGTGATAAGGATTTTCAAGGCGTTTTGTAAGGCCGTATTTTATAGGATCATTTTCTATTTCTTCCTGGAATGTTCCAAATAACTTATCCCAAATAATGAGTACCATTCCCATATTTTTATCAAGATATCGCACATTGCTGGCATGATGTACCCTGTGGTGAGAAGGGCTTACGAAAATCGCTTCAAACCATCGGGGCATTTTATTAATGTATTGTGTATGCACAAGTATGCCGTATATCTGCGTAAGCGAATACATAAAAACGATATCAATGGGCCTAAAACCCAACAAAACAAGCGGCAAAAAATAAATAAATCTATATAGTGGCTGCAAAACGGAAGACCTGAAACCGGTTGTTAAATTAAATTCTTCTGAGGAATGGTGGGTCACATGGACTGCCCAGAAAAACCTGCAATAATGATCAACACGGTGCTCAATATAAAAAGCGATATCCTCCAGCAGAAAAAGTATACTCCAATAAAAAAAGGGATTGAATGAAAAACTAATGAAATGATAACTAAATATGGATGCCAGAACAACTAAATAAACAGCCCTGAAAAGCAGATCGATGCCTCCGTTAAGAGCACACAAATACATATTGATTAAAGTATCTTTTAGGGAGTAATACTTTTTAAAATATAAATGACTTAGTAATATTTCAAAGCCAATTACCAGGATGTATAATGGAGTAGTTATTAATAGAAGTAATTGTTCTTTTAACATCCGTTATAAATATTTATACAGACATAATTTCCTTTTCTTTCGACTCAAGGTGTTTTTCAACAAGTGTAATGTGATTATTAGTTATGTCCTGAATTTCAGCTTCAGCGTCCCTTGAAGCATCTTCACTTATAATACTTTCTTTTTGTAGTTTCTTGATATGCTCAATAGCCTCCCTGCGTATATTTCGAATAGCTATTTTTCCATTTTCGCCTTCAGCGTTACTTCTTTTCACCAATTCTTTTCTTCTTTCTTCAGTAAGAGGTGGTAAGAATAACCTGATTATGTTTCCGTCATTTTGCGGATTTATTCCAATGTTAGCTGCGATAATTGCCCTTTCGATGGGTTGAAGCATATTTTTTTCCCAGGGTTGAATAGTGAGGGTTCTTGCATCCATAACACTAAGATTGCCAACCTGGTTTATAGGAACCGGGTTACCATAATAATCTACAACAATACCATCCAGCATTGTAGGATTTGCTTTACCTGCTCTTATTCTGGTAAGTTCAGTTTCTAAATGATCAATTGCTTTTATCATCGAAAGCCTGCTGTCTTTCAAAATTTCTGAAAGGTCATCTGTCATGTCATAAATTTATTGGTATTCAAATAAACTCATCATAAATGATGAATACTAAAAGCGGACAAAATTAACAAAATAGGCTTGATAAAAAAGTTAATAAACCTTAATCCTGCTCAACCGTTTCGCCGGCAAGCGTAAGTATCTTGTGAGATTTGAGAATGGTTTCTTTCTGATTCTGGCTCCTTAAATTAATAGCTTTGAATTTGGGCCTGCTATAATAGATGACACTCACTAATAAAACCGAGGTAGTTGTTAGTGCTAAGATAATTATAGTAGTTCCATATGATCGAAGTAGGTAAGCAAGGCTGATAAATAAAATATTAGTAACAACACACGAGACAGCAATCATTCTATGACTCAGGCCAAAGTCAAGCAAAAAATGATGGATATGGTTTCTATCTGGGCTAAAGGGAGAACGACGGTTTACAATTCGTAAACTTACAACTCTTAAGGTGTCAAAGAGCGGAACTATAAGTATAGCGAATCCCAATGCAGGGGCCGAATCTAAAACAAACCCAAAAGTAGGATCAGAAGCTACTGCAATGAATTTTATAACAAATACTGAGTTGAGTATTCCGATAAGTAAGGAACCGGTATCACCCATAAATATTTTAGCTGGTGAAAAGTTATAGATTAGAAAACCTACCAGGCTTCCCGAAAGAGAAAAAGCCATAACAGCATACATTAACTGTGAAGTTGCTAAGAAATAAGCTCCGAAAATAGTTGAAGTAAGCAAGCCAAGGCACCCCGCCAGCCCATCAACACCATCAATAAGGTTAAAAGAATTGGTAATAACCACTATTGTAAAAAGACTTAATAATATGCTGGCAGTGTGAGGTATTTCATATAGCCCAAGAAATCCATGCATGTTACTTATTTGCACTCCGCCAAACTTAATAATTATGGCTGCTGCCACAAGTTGTCCTATAAATTTTTTGGTAGCTGAAAGGATTAAGATGTCGTCTTTTATTCCCAAAAAGAATATTACCATAATGGCCGCCATGAAGTATTGGAGTACGGATGCCATTGCCGGTGGAACTCCCATCAATGTGGCTACAATAAACCCTGCGAATATGCCAAGCCCCCCCAAGGTAGGGATTACTGCCTTGTGCACTTTTCTTTCATCGGGCTCATCGAAAAATTTTTTTTCTTTTGCCACCTCTATAATAACGGGTATTGAAAAAAACGTAATTAAAAACGCCAATCCCCCGCTCAGTAAAATATTGTCCATGCCTAAATATTATATAAGCAAAATCTGTTACAAAAGTATAATTAAGTTCCAAGTAAAATTATATGTCCATATTAAAACATGTAATTATTTTGTAATAAAAAACATGAAAAATTTTGAACAAATCTTTATATTTCATAGATAACGACAAGTTTCATCACTTATTACATCCATCTAATTAAGCTCTATTTATTCTAATATTTTTTCATCTGCGGCACTGGCTACTACAGCCGCACCCATCTTGCTAATTGGATTTTTTCGGTTTTCATCAAATTGAACCTGGTTATTCAAAATATCAATGCCTGCAAAAATTGCTGCATTGAAAGAAGAAATATCTGCCATATTTTTTCCTGCAATATCAAAAGCTGTTCCATGGTCGGGACTTGTACGAATTGCAGGTAAGCCCGCTGTAAAGTTAATACCTTCTGCCATTGAAAGTGATTTAAATGGAATTAATCCCTGATCATGGTACATTGCCAGCACTGCATCAAATTTATTTTGATGGCCGCGGGCGAAAAAAGCATCAGCGCTAAAGGGTCCATTTACAAGCATATTATGCTGTTTTGCTTCCTTAATGGCGGGTTTGATTATATCTTCTTCTTCGGTTCCAATAAGGCTTTCATCGCCTGCATGCGGATTTAAAGCGAGCACAGCAATTTTTGGCCTCTCAATATTGAAATCTCTTTTAAGGGAAGCATGCAAAATATGTAGCTTGCTCACAATTCTTTCTTTAGTAATATACCCGACAATATCTTTTACAGGTACATGTTCTGTTACAAGCCCAACCCTAAAATCAGAAGATGTTAGCAACATTAATACATCATTTATCCCAAAGAAATCCTGTAAAAAAGGCGTGTGCCCTGTATAAGTAAATGTATCGCTTTGAATATTTTTTTTATGAACGGGGGCTGTTACCAATATATGAATATTTCCATCCTTTAAAGCCTGGGTCGCTGCCAGAAGGCTTTTACCCGCAAATTCACCACCAGTTTCATTTAATGTTCCGGGGTTTACTGGAATTTCTTCTTCCCAGCAATTTAAAATATTTACCTGCTTGTGATTGATCTTACTAAAATCTTTGATACTGGAAAAACTGAAATTGAGATCAGGAATACTTTTCCTGTAAAAATTAATTACCTTATTACTTGCAAAAACTATTGGAGTGCAAAATTCCAGCAAGCGGTTATCTGAAAGGGCTTTTAAGATCAATTCGAGGCCAATACCATTTATATCTCCACAGCTAAATCCTATAACCGGCTTTACTTCTTTGAAATTATAACTCAAGGTAAAATCTTTAGAATGAGGCATGTAAGTTAGTTAATTATAGTTTGCAGGGCAAAACTGTAATGTCAAATTTTTTAGGACAGGTAAATTAAATAAGAGCACTGCTTACAGCTTGTTTGCAACATAATTTTCTACAGGCATGCGGTTAGAAATACTACGTGCCAGCGTCATCTCATCGGCATATTCCAGCTCGCCGCCAAAGGCAATGCCCCTGGCAATTGTGGTAATTTTTATATGCACGCCGGTTAACTTTTTACTTATATAATATATAGTGGTATCTCCCT
The DNA here is from genome assembly GCA_038239385.1 of Chitinophagales bacterium. Taxonomy (GTDB): domain Bacteria; phylum Bacteroidota; class Bacteroidia; order Chitinophagales; family Chitinophagaceae; genus Ginsengibacter. Next base: position 17,575 of record JBBSEV010000058.1, on the reverse strand, counting down.
GGATATTTGGACTAAGGGCAAAAATCAGTTCTTCCGTTTTTTCTTCCGTTATACGTTTTAAAAGCGAATCGATCTGCAACTGGTCAGGGCCTATACCATCAAGCGGAGAAATTATCCCCCCTAATACGTGGTAAAGCCCATTAAATTGCTGGGTGCTTTCTATTGCGATTACATCTCTTATACTTTCAACCACGCAGATAATATCCTGAATCCGCGCCCGGTTACCACATATATTACACAATTCCTTGTCCGCTATGTTATGGCACCGGGTACAGAAATTAATTTCTTCCCGCATTTTAAATATGGCTTCGCTAAAAGATTTTACTTCATTGGTTTCTTTTTTAAGGAGGTGCAGCACCAGCCTTAACGCAGTTTTTTTACCGATGCCCGGAAGTTTTGAAAATTCATTGACAGCATTTTCTAAAAGAGTAGAAGAAAAAATCATGAAGTAAAATTAAGGTTAAGAATTTATTCTCTTTCAATGCGATTATAAAGATTGCAGGAAATAAAATGCTTTATAACTTAATATCTTTTTCATTCTCCCAATTTGCCCGAATAGTTATTTTTTGCGGAATGCTATAAACTTTTTCAGGTTGTTTCTTCATCTCGTAATTTCCGGGATCCCAAAAGCCATTCTCGTTGATGTCATCAAGAATTTTTAATTCGTATTCCCCGGGATTAAACAGCTTGACGCTCCAGGTTGATGATGTTAGAGGATAAGAATATGCGACCTCATTATTTGTAAAAAATTGCAATACCGGCTTTTTAAATTTGTCAAGATTAGAAAAATTTAATTTGATGCTCCCATAGTCACCCTCTTTTTTTGTTTTAAATTGAATAGTATCAGGTTTTGCCAACGCGGTCCCTAAAGTATCCGTAGCGAAGTTAACAGGGACAAGCAGTTTGTACGCTGTATTTTCTTCCCACTTATTTTGAACAATAACCTTTTTGCCGGTAGTATCAAGATTCACTGATAAAGGCTTATAAGGGCTCAGCAGTGTATCAGTTAGCTGAATTTTTGTACTGTCAAAATTCTCCAGCTTATTATTAAATGTTAGCGTTAAAGGTGTTAATAAATCCTGGAGGCCCGCACTTATAGATGAGGTAAATTTTAATTTCTTATCTGCAGCCGATGCAACTGCGGCAACGGTTTTTTGGACTTTTTTTTCTTCTATGTATGCAAATAATTTTACCGGGTTTGTGTTGTCACTTACCACAATTGCAGAATCAGAAAATGCAAATAACTCGGTTTTACTATTATAGTATTTCTGGCCGCTTTCATCTTTCAATCCGAATACATGGTAAGTTCCACCTGCAAGATTATTAAACTCAAAATTTCCTAAAGAGTCCAGCCGTGTTATGTATTTCGGTTTCTTTTTTATTACGGCAGAATCATCCAGGTCATTGTACAATAAAACTATTAAGGTACTATCAGCTTTACCTGTTTGGGCGAGTTGAATGCTCCCGGAAAATTGAAGAGAATCAATATAAGATCCTGTTGAAAAAACATAAGTAAAATGCCGGAATGGATTATTTTCATTTATATCCTGGATGGTATTACCCATGTCAATACTATATGTAGTATTAGGCTCAAGGGTATCCCGGATTTTTATGGTAACTACTTTCAATTTGTAATTGATATCAGGAATTATTTTAGGAGTTGGCGATACCAATAAAGTTTGTTGCAAATTTTGCAATTGTATGTATTCATCAAAGGTTAGTGTGATATTTTTGCCTTTAAAATTTGTAGTTCTGTTAGCTGGCCTGGCTTCTAATAAAACAGGAGGAAGTGAATCCCTTGGCCCTCCGATAGGCGCTCCTATTTGTGCGCAACTGCTGCCAATAATTGATAATATATAAACCAGGCCTGCTGCGGCAATTAAAGCGGTTATGTTTCGTAAATTCATTTTAGAAAAAAAGCAAACATAATAGCTTTGCGCTGATAAAGATTTTTCTTACTCCTAAAATACTTCTAAATCTCCTGTTCGGCTTCTTCCGGAATTTCATGTAAGGCAATTGCCATGTTATTACTTTTTACAAATTCACACCAATGACAATCCGGTTTGCCGCAGCCTGTATAGAAATCGTGTGCTTGTATTTTATCCCATGCCATTTTTATTTGTTGCTTCACGGTGGTTATATCTTCCGGGTTGATATAAATTTTTTCTTTGCGATAAATTTTCTTTTTGTCTGGTTCTATAAAATCAAATTCACTGCTTACGGCAATCCAGTCACGGTTATGATTGTCTAATAATATTTTATAAAACACTGCCTGGCGCCAGTAGTCGCCACCGTTAGGTATTTTCTCCTGCGGCGGTTTCAGTTTATCTTTTGTATTATCAACATTGCCGGTTTTATAATCTACCACATTTACTTCTTTGCCATTGAATTCAAGCTTATCAAGCTTCCCTTTCAATGGCACACCATTCACTACCACACCTTTTATATTTCTTTCAAGCGCAACGATCTTATTGAAGCTATAAATATATTTTTCATAATAATTGGTAAGCACATCTTCGCCATATTCCAGCCTTCTTGCAAACTGTTCTTTGGTAAAGCTCTCGCGGTGGCGGTGCATATACCAAATGAAATCTTTTATAAATTCTTCTTTAGTTGGGAAAGCATTTTTATTATCCTGCATTTTTTTGAACAACCGTTCCAGGGCAAAGTGTACGGAGGAGCCAAACTCTGTTGCTTCATTTTTTGGTGAAGGAATGCGGATTAGGTTTTTAAAATAAAATTCAAGCGGGCACTTTAAGTAATTGTTCAAAGCAGTTACATTCATTACAAATCTTTCCAGTAAGCTGGTAATATATTCTTTTTCAATTTTTTCTATCTCGGGCTGATGATCGTTTTGCAATTGCAATACCTGGAATTCAGCTTCCGTTGCTTCATCAATAAAAACTTTTTCTGTAACAAGCTCATGATTATCTAAAATTTCCGCAATGAACATAGATGGCTCCAGTTCTTTTCCATCATTCTTAAAACAACAATAAGAGATAAATAAATTTTGCTCGGCTCGTGTGAGGGCAACATAAAAGAGCCTGCGTAATTCTTCATCTTCTGCTCCCTCTCCACTTGTGGAGAGGGTCGGGGCGAGGAACATATTATCAGGAAATTTATAACCACCAGAAGGCTTGCGTTTCTTTTCCCAGAAACTTGCGTTGCAACCGGCAAAGAAAACATATTCATACTCCAGGCCTTTGGAACCATGCGCTGTTAATAAGTTTACGCCTTTATCATTGCCGCTTACTTCAATCAATGGCAAAGAAAGATTTTCACTTTGCATAAGATCAAACAACTTAATTAGTTGCTTCAGATTAAGATTGGGATTGCGATGGGTTTCTTCTTTTATGAAATCAAACAAGCCTGTCAGCACCTGTAACAGCCATATCTTTTCATCACTTTTCATGATGTAAGCCAATATGCCGGCTTCCCGAATAATGCATTCAAACAAACCCTGCAGCGTAAGATTCGGCGCCTTTGATATAAGGCTTTCCATTGCTTCACTTGCTTTCTTCAAACCTTCATTCATGCCTTGTGTAAAAAGGTCGCGGACCGGTTGCCTGCTTCTTTCATACAGCAACTTTCTTATAGAAGTTTTGTCCTTTGTGAATTGTTTGTCTGCAACCTCAATGCTTACTCTTGCAATTTCTATTGGCGGAATATTGAACCAGTCATAATGCAAAATCTCAAAGAGTAATTCATCGCCACTGTAAGGAATATCATGCTCAGTATCAAGATACCGTAAAATAGAAACGATCTTTTTCGCAAACGGGATATTGAGAATATTCAAACTGCGCTTGCTGTAATAAGGAATTTTCAGCAGCTTAAAATATTGCGCCAGTTCTTCACCATATTTATTTTCTTTATAAATAATGCCGATCTTTTTTGGATCAATGCCTTCCGCTAAAATTTTTTCAACCTGTTGTGTAATGCCGATCATTTCATGTCGCTGCGTTTCATAATTATGAATGACCGGTTTATGGGTAAGGTGTTTTATATTTTCATTGGATGATGAAAGCACTTTGCTTAATCCTTCAATTTGATTTATTAAGCGATCATTATTTTTATCAATAATGGTTTTTGAAACATCCAGTATAGACTGAACAGAACGATAATTATGGGTAAGCACCACCGTTAGTAAATCATTTTTATAGCTGTTGGCAAAGCTCAGCATGTTCTCCACGTTCGCTCCCTGGAAACGATAGATACTTTGATCATCATCACCTACCACAAAAACATTGGGCTTGTCCCAGTAATTAATGAGCAGTTCCACCAAACGATTTTGCGTGCCGCTGGTATCCTGGTATTCATCCACCAGAATGTATAAGAACTGTTCCTGGTAGCGCAATAACAAATTGGGATTTTCTTCAAAGGCTTTTATCACCCAGTTGATCATGTCATCAAAATCATACAAATTGTTTTTGCGCATGAGCTGCTGAAAATTAGTAAACTCATTTACGGCAGCACGAAGCCTTTCCATGCGTTCGGTTTCTTCTTCGATCTTATCTGTACGCACATCACCTTTCTTAAAATTAACAGTTGCCCGCTTGGCTATGTATTCGCTGCGTTCCGCCAAAGATTGTATGTAGGCATCAATACGTTCATTAATAAACGTTGGCGACCATCCTTCCCGCTTCATAGTACTAAATAAAGACTGCAGGTTATTGATCTCGTAATACACATCACCCCGGTATCTTTTCAGCAGATGATTTTTTGGAAATGAATCAATGAGTTGTTTGAAAAGATCAATCCTTTGCAAATCTGATACTGGATCAAGCGCTGTCTTCTCAAACAAGCCAAGATTATCCTGTATCACATCATTACAAAAAGCATGAAAGGTGTAAATGTTTACCCTGTAAGCATCAGCGCCAATGAACTCGAGGATGCGTTTGCGCATAGCGATAACACCTGCATCAGTATAAGTAAGGCAAAGAATATTTTGTGGCTGCGTATCCGTATCCAGTAATATTTTTCCAATGCGTGCAGAAAGGATTTGTGTCTTACCAGTGCCCGGTCCGGCAATAACCATTACAGGCCCTTCGATGGTATCAACCGCTTTCTTTTGATGCTCGTTTAGTTGGTTGTATTCTTTGTTGAATTTATCTAATTGGTAATTATTGGAAGGCATGTGCAAAGATAAATTATGTTTCAAACCTTACGTTTGCAAAACAAGGCATTTTTAAAAGAAAAGCTGTTTCAATATTTTAGCTTTAGATAACTCACCAACATTATTGGCAAAGGTAGATAAGTGTATTGCCTACTTTTGTAACTGCTGATGTAAAAGATGCTTTGTATAAAATGTGAGGGAATGATAAGGATTGAAAGTAAAAAATACAGCAAATATCTATGCTAAAAGTTTTGAGGAAACAAAGTCACAGATTACGATTTCCTTTTCCTGACTAAGATAAGCTATCACATATTTTTTCTTATAACTAATGCAACGATAATTTAAATTCTTCCACTTATTATAACGGCAGGGTTTATAAACTACTCTTTCGTCCGACAATTTTTCAAAGAATTCAAAAGCTTCAGCAACAAATTTTTTTGCTGTTTGAGGTAACCCTTTACTCTCAATAAACAGGCTATTTCTGCTATTGCTGTGGCAGCAGGCTCAAGTATACTTACTTTCCTTTTGCCCATTTATCTATGAGTTTGTAAGCATGTTTTTTGCCTGCGGTTAGAGAAAGTTTTTTTACAGGTGCTGTTTTTTGTGCGGCTAATAATTGCAGCTTATCAAATGCAGACTTTTCAATAATGACAAACTTTTTTTTATCTATTATTAGCGTATCCATTAGAAGTTTTTTATTCTTTCAAATTTACGTAAAAATTATACAGTATAAAGAAGGCGCTTGAGGAAAGTATCCCTGATAAAACTATCAAAGCAGGCAGCATCATTATTTATCTTGAAGATGATAAAACAATTGAAGAAGATCCGAAAACAAAAAATACTTTAAAAATAAAATAGTCTTTAATGTATTCAATATTCCAATTTTAAAAAGAGGTTTTGAACCGTAAGAATGTATTATTCGGCTCAATTTTTATCCATATTTGAGCCGAATATAATTGACAATCCGCTCATAGTACATAACACTGTATTCACAAATGCAGGCCAACCATTTAATCAATCACATTCTGAAAAAATCCCAGTTTTTTGATCACCATAGAGATGTACTGAATAAACGCCAGATGAAAGTAATGCAAAAAATGTTTGATGCCGGGCCTGATAGTTTTGAAGGTGGAATGAATGCAACGAAATATGCTTCGATTACTAAAACATCCAAAGCCACAGCGACGAGGGATTTGCAATATTTGCTTGAGCAAGAAGTTTTTGAAATGAAAGGAGGAGGAAGGAGTACAAGGTATTTTTTGAATGGGTGAGAATTCGTACGGTTACTATGATTTGTCTTTGCTATAACGGCTTAGATAGTATCAAAATATTTTTAGAAGTCAACCACAAAATAAAAGGATATCGAGCTGTCATTCTCAGTCGATCATTGCATGAAGAATTATTAATTTAGGTGAATTAATATCAAAAACTTTTAGCTTGAAATCAAAATCTAAAATGGTTCCGTTTTCTTTTCAATTAGATATTTCTAAGTTGGAACCTAAAACCCAATTTTTACTTTTAAACTTCAAGCCAATGATAGACCATATTTACAATATGTGCCGTGAGAAAAAGGAAATAGATTTCGCAAACAGCAGAGGAGATTTTTTTGACGACCTGAATACTGAAATTGTTTTAATGTATAAAAAAGGAAAACAAGACTACGCTAATATTCTTTATAATTTATTTAAGCAATGTTTAGTCAAAATACAAAAAGAAATTACTGAAAAGGCAATCTTCAATGGAGTTAAAAACGACAGAGAGACTCTAAAAAGAGCAGAGGGGTTATTGAGTATAGAGAATGCGAGACTCAAAAAGATATGCGAGCTTAAAAAAATACCTTATTTAATAATTACAAAAGAGAGGAGAAAGAATTTAGATGAAGAAAAAACCTCGGATGAAGCTAACAAAAATCCTATTACTCAAAAATTACAGTGGCAAGGCACACCAGCTGAATTTGGGTTTATTATTGACTTGCTTATACAGGGAAACTATTTGGAAAAACCGACTTCGTCTTTTTTAAAAGACGCAAATTTTTATCTAAAGCACTTTAATATAAATACAACGGTGGGAACGTTATCAAAAGAAGTCAGCGAAAAAACAAATAGTATATCTATTAATAATAGAAACAAAATAATAATCCCACATAGAGACAAACTAAAATAGTTAATTGAAAGTATTAAGAAAGTTTTGAGAAAGTAAATGTGACTGAGAAAAAATAATTTTAAAAAAATCAATTAAAATATTTTAAAATAATGAGTCACAAGAACAATAAATTGATTATCTACAAGCGTGATAAAAACAAAATTGAAATAAATGGCGAAGCTGATTTTGTAAAATGGCAAATTTGGTTTGATCTTATAAGTATCAAAATATTTTGGCTTCTTATATTTTTCATGTTATGCTATATTACTAAATAAAAATATTATACCGTTATTATTTTTCTTCTTCTAAGTTTTTATAAATTATGGATTTAAAAACAGCAATCACTCTCATTCGATCTCCCGAAATAAAATCAAATACACAAACTATCTGGGCAGACCTTAGCTGCGGCTCCGGGTTATTTACCAGGACGCTTTCAACCTTGTTGCAATCAGGCAGTAAGATCATTGCTGTTGACAAAAATGCACCTTCATTGAAAAAAGTGAATGTTACAAACGGAATTATTTTAGAAAAAGTTGTGTGCCGATGATTAATAAAACAGAGGGTGACCTCCAAATTAAAAGTGTGGGGAATTTGTTTTTGCTCATTTAAATACTACAACCATTTTGCCGAAGTCGGTAAATGTTTCTATTTTAACCTACGATATTTTCTTGTTGGATTTCTTTTGTTATGATAGATAGCTGCAATATGTAATAGCTGCTTACGTTTAAAAACTTGATACACGATCATGTAAGGAAAGTTGACAACTTTAACCTGCCTGAAATTGCTACTCTGCTTCTTACTGTAATATTCAGGATGTTCACTTATTTGCTGCTATCTTTTTTCAACACTATTCATGAAACTGTCTCCTAACCCTTTTTGTTTTGTATCGTACCATTCATAAGCCTCAATATATTCCTGATGAGCCAATTCATGCAACCGCATTAAATAAGCCATTACTTTTTCTTGGATTTTACTTTATTAATAGCAGCTTCTTTGGTTTCCTGCCAACTGTATGTTTTGGCGCTCCCTTTGGTAAATTCTTTACTTCTACGCTTTAGCTCTTTTACAAAATCATCATCCCAATCATTTGCGGCTGTGTTTATTTCATCTTCAACCATTGTGTAAATAGCTTTCAGTTTTTTCTCGTCTGCAACCTGTAAATAATTTACTAATTTTTCCCTAATGGAGATGATTGTCATAACTGTATTTATTTCTAACAAATTTATTTCTTTTATTCAATTTGTAATAACGGTAATATTTTTTATGAATTTTATCATTTACTAATCAGATTTACTTATTAATTGACTCAAATGGTTTTTCCTTGTACTTAAGCTTTGCCACAGCGAAATTAATTTATGGATTTAAAAACAGCCATCACTCTTATTCAATCTCCTGAAATAAAATCAAACACACAAACTATCTGGGCAGACCTTGGCTGTGGCTCCGGTTTATTTACTAAGGCGCTCTCAACTTTGTTACAACCAGGCAGTAAGATCATTGCTGTTGATAAAAATGCACCTGCATTGAAAAAAGTAGATGTAGCTAATGAAATTATTTTAGAAAAGCTTCATGCTGATTTTATCAATGATAAATTGCCTTTGCAAAATGTTGATGGCATACTTATGGCCAATGCACTGCATTTTGTAAAAGATAAAAATTCCTTTCTGCAAAAGCTGCAATCTTATGTAAATGAACCAACCTCTTTTCTTATCGTTGAGTATGACACTAATCAATCCAATCCGTGGGTGCCTTATCCGCTAAATGTTGAAGGCTGGCAAAAACTTTTTAAAGAAACAGGATACTCCCTATATAAAGAAATTAATCGAACACCTTCAGTATATCGCCGGGCTGAGATTGTTGGCATGTGCTTTAGTGAACAATAAGTTGTGCTTGAAAATTGAATACAATAGTAACTTATACAATAAGGAAGAAAATTTTATAAACAGTTTTTATGTTGAAAGTTTTTGTATAACTTTATACCGATGTCAATAAAAAATTATACTATGCCTGTAAAAGAAAAAAAATCTAAAAAAAACTACATGGTGCGATCATCTAAAAATTCGGTGGTCAATGAACCAGTGGGAGTTTATACAAAAGCACTACCTGTCGCAAGGAGAAGTGTAGATTTAGTAAGGCAACAAAGCAGTTACAGTAAAAATGATGTGATACTTATCGGCGCTGCCCTAAAGCCCGAAAACCAAATGACGTCACTTGAAAAAATGAAAATAGTTCACTTAGGCCTTAGCAAACAAGATTTGGAAAGCCTGAAAGCAAAAACAAGATTGGATTATGGTAAGCTGGCTAAAGTATTATCGGTAACAAGAGCAACATTAATTAATAAAAAAAAGCAACAAAAATTCAGCGCTGTTTTAAGTGAGCGTATTATGAGCCTTGCTGATATTTACTCTTACGGGTACGAAGTTTTTGAAGATGAAGATCGTTTTAATCGATGGATGTTCAGGCCTAACCAGGCATTAAATGGCCAGGCTCCTTACGAATTTATGGATAATCATTTTGGCAGGGAAGAGGTAAGGAATATTATAGGAAGAATTGAATACGGTGTGTATTCTTAAATCCTTTACATGATTGTTTACAGGATTGGAAAAACAAAACGTGCAGGTGATCTTACAGGTGAAGGTTCCAGGCTGAATGGCGGACGTTGGAATCATAAACTTACTCCTTGTATTTATACTTCTAAAAGCCGTGCTTTGGCATTACTGGAATATACTGTAAATGTAAACATAGACGAAATTCCAAGAGCTTTAAGCTTCACAATTTTTGAAATACCAGATGCCGGAATTCAGGAATTGAAGGAAGAAGAATTACCTGGCAACTGGAAGGAAGTGCCTGCACCATCTTCTACAAAAGATTTTGGAACTGCTCTTTTGAAAGCAGCAAAAACACCTGTTCTTAAAATACCTTCTATAGTAATTTCAGAGGAGTTTAATTATATACTAAACCCATTGCATGTTGGCAGCAGGAATTTTAGAATATTGGATATAAAAGATTTTGTTTTTGATGTGAGGATTAAGCTTAAATAGAGGTTTATACTTCATTTGTAAAGAAGTTTCAATCCATTTTATTAAAGTCAATTGATAAATCTTCAGCATTCCAGAAGAAATAATATCATCATTAATATTTTTGCTCCATGATAAAAATTGAAAACGATAAGCTTAGTGTTAGCATAAATGAAAAAGGCGCAGAACTGCAAAGCATAAAATCGAATGGGCTGGAATATTTGTGGCAGGCAGATGCAAAATATTGGGCCAAGCATTCGCCCGTTTTATTCCCTATTGTCGGTGAATTAAAAGATGGCAAATACATTTTTAATGACAAAGAATATAAACTGCCACGGCATGGTTTTGCAAGAGATAAAATGTTTACAGCAAATCAACTATCATCAGAGTCTGTTATACTAAGTCTTCAAAATGATCCAAAGACTTTAACAGTATTTCCTTTTCAATTTATTTTTAGTATGGAATATATCGTTAAGGATGCTACGCTTTCTTGTATTTATCATGTAGAAAATTCCGGTTCTGATATGATGTACTTTTCTGTTGGCGGCCATCCTGCGTTTAATGTGCCTTTGACGCAGGGGCTGCAATACACGGACTATGTTTTAGAATTTAGTAATGATGAAATTTTAAAACGCTACTTATTACAAAATGGATTGACCATTGATGATACAGAAGCAATTCAACTTACCAGTAAAGCATTACCATTAAAGCCTGAGCTGTTTTATAAAGATGCCATTGTGTTAAAGCACATCAGCAGTAATGAGATAACATTAAGAACAGGCAAAGATGAACATGGATTAAAATTTACGTTTGATGATTTTCCGTTCTTTGGAATTTGGGCAGCAAATGATGCTCCGTTTGTTTGCCTGGAGCCATGGTGTGGCATTGCAGATAACATCAATCATAATCACCAGCTTATACATAAGGAAGGTATTAATAAAATTGCTGCCGGTGAAAGCTGGAAAAGAACCTGGCGTGTTGAGATGCTTTAATTAAGGGGAGATCTAAGGAAAGTATTTAGTACTTATTATAACTAAATCGCCTTTCTTTTGTTATTAACCCAAATGAGCAAAGTATACAGTTTAAAGAAAGTACAGTTCCTTCCAATAAAAATTGAAGAGGCCTGGGAGTTTTTTTCTTCCCCGGCTAACTTAAAAAAGATTACTCCGCCTGAGCTTGGGTTTAATATTATCTCGGAGCATCATGGTGAAGAAATGTATGCCGGGCAATTGATTGAATATACTGTAAAGCCTGTACTGGGAATTCCGCTTTACTGGATGACAGAAATAACCCAGGTAGATCACATGAAATATTTTATTGATGAACAGCGTTTCGGGCCTTATTCATTCTGGCATCATCAACATCACTTTAAGGAAATAGATGGCGGTGTTGAGATGACAGATATTGTACATTATAAAATTCCTTTCTGGTTCCTGGGAGATATAGCCAATTCTTTATTTGTGAAATCTCAATTGGAAAAAATATTTTCCTTCAGGGAGAAAGTTGTGAAAGAATATAAGTTCTAACAGGCCTTCGACAAGCTCAGGCAGACAGCGACTGGTTAATGTTGAGCTTGTCGAAACATTACATGCTAACTCTTTTAATTTCTTTACCGGCAAGATGATCTTTCATTGGATTCCAGTAATGATCGAACCATCCTTTCTTAAGGCTTGCCTCCTCCTTATCGGGAACATTTGCATGAATTGCATTAAGCACTACATCGTTTCCCTTTTTCTCAAGTGCAATAATAAAGATAGAATCCTGGTCATCTTTGCTCCAGCTTTCCGCTCTCCACGTTTGAACAATCAACTCATTTTTTACTAAATGAAGATTCTTGCCTGCGATGTAACTGCCATGTGCAGAAAACGAAGCGCCAACTTTATTGGAAATTTTTGCCGGGGCGCCTGTGACAAATGAATGTTGTTTCGTATTCATGTAAAGGTCATAAACCTTATCGGGGCTTGTGTTTTTAAACACAACTTTTTGTACAATTGTCTTTGCCATTTTATAATTTTTTTAAAGTTCAATACAATGACGAATAAGTTTTCAAAAAGAGGACAATTAAAGCAAATTATACAGAGAGGTGGATGGTAATGTAAAAGTCAAAATAATATTCCAGCTTTATAAATAGTTACAGAATCAGATTACCACGTTCCGGCATAAGATAAATCGTTGTCAGTAAGATTTTTTAAATATTGATATTTTGTCGTTGTGAGTTGCCTAATATGAAGATAGTCATGCGCAAGCAACGCTGATAAAAACGTCGCTGCGCTTATGTCTCCGAGCTTTTCGTGGTGATACACATTATCCCATTGTACGTCTTGCAGGCCTGAAAGCCATTCAACAGATTTGTCTCTTTCTCCCAGAAATTTTTCTAAAACCAAATTATAATCCTGATCAATATATTTTCTTTGAAGAACCCACCCAACAGGGTCAATTGGTTTCATAGGTTGTTCAGGGTTTTCTATTGTATGCTGAACTCTTGCACGAAAATCTTCTTTTTCTTCATCATAGAGATGAGAGAGTATTTCCAAAAGGCACCATTTGCAGGGAGCAGGTTTCCATAAATATTCCTGCTTGTCAATATTTTCAAAGATGGATTTAAAAACCTTTTTATTCTTTGCTAACTCCTTTATAATATAAATTGTTTCCATTTTTAATTCACCAGGTAATCCATGCATTTAAAGGTTTCAACATTATTCATATACCATTCCCATCGCCGCAAGCCGCCAATAATCCAGTTTATTTTATAACCCTTTTTTTCAAGATCGTCTGCAAATTTAAGACCATCAATACCATCCTGCGAAATGAAAACGTACCCCTTTTTTTTATCAGTAAATTTTTTCTCAAACTCACTTTCTCCCTTACTAAATGGAAAATTAATTGCAGTTTTTAAGTGCTTATAATTATACTTTGCACCTTCTGTTATTTTATTAAATACGGTATCATCACGTATATCAATAATTTTTGAGTTGTTTAGCATTGTTGTTTCATTACAATAATTAGAAGGTGCTATAAACTGAATACCGGTATTAAATTTTAAAAATTTATTTGCGGACGATGTTAATTTTTTATCAACAATATATTCATAAAATAAATTAGTACTTCCAACCAGGTAACTAACATTCAAAATTCCTTTTCGGGTAAGCCAATTGGCTAATTCAGCAGCTCCATAGTTGGTATTATTATATAAAACCACGGTCCGATTTTTATCTTTTTTTACAAGCTCTAAAATCTTTAGAGAATCTTTGTAAGCAATATTCATAGCATTTTTAAAAGATGGATAGTATTTATAAAATACAACGTTTGCAGAATCCCAGTCATAAGTTGGAGTATTACTCACACTAATAAGCAAAGGATTTTTGTTTGCAGATAATTTTTCAAGCAATTGTGAAGGAGCTATATTTTTGTAATTAACGTTTGTCTCGTACAAATCATTTTTCAAAAAAATCGTTTCATTATATCTCCGGAAAAATTCTGTCATTCCTCCGCGTGTGTTGTTCACATGAGTAAAGCCGCTATCTAAAAGTAAATTGGAAACCACACGACTCCGGTAACTATGTGAGCAAATCACATAAATATCTTTGTCTTTATATGCATCTAATTGATGAACAATCGAAGGATCTTTTTCAAAATCCTGTAACGGAATATTTATGGTTCCCTTAATATGGCCAATATTTGAGCCCTGGTAAATTGAAGATGAATCATAATATTCAGCCTTGGTTCTTACATCCAATACTAACAGGTTAGGATCTTTTTGTTTAAGCTTCAGTAATTCGGGAAGTGTGACTTCATTGTATATTTTTTGAGCATTTAGTTTTGAAATCACACAAAAGCAGGTAATAAAAAGCAGTAATAATTTATTCATGTTTTTTTACAAAGCAATGCATATTCACGTAGTTGAAATTGTTAATTCAGGCTTTTATAGTAAATGTGATATTCGTGTGATATGTTTCCAACAGGTAAGCTCTAAACTCACTAAGTTTTTTTGCCAGGAGCAGAATATTTTTTTATTAAGGCACGGGTTTTTATTCCGGATTCCTTTAAATCTTTTGTTGCCCAGTTACCATTTGAATCAGCGCTCGGCAGCAGTACACTGCATGTTTCATCTTTATCAGCAACAGACCATGTGACCCAACTAATCTTATTTTTCTCTGCCCATTCTATCCATTTATTCCATTCATCATAGTCGATTGGGCCATCGCCAGTTGCCTCCATGCCTGCAGATTCTGAAATAAAAACCGGGATACCTTTACTTAAGGCGTAATCGCACCTGTCACGTAATTCCTGTTTATGAGTGGCTGCATAAAAATGAAAGGTGTACATAATATTATTAAAGCCTTGTAATGGATTATCTGCAACAAGATTAATGTCCTGGTCCCAATGAGGGCTTCCAACAAGAATAATGTTATCTGGGTCAATTTTCCGTATTGCTGATATTATTTCTTTTGAATAATTTTTTACTTCATCCCATGTTTCATAGTCAGGCTCATTAAAGATCTCGTAAATTATATTTGGGTAACGGCTATAGGTAGCTGCCATTTCTGTAAAAAATTGCTTTGCTTCATTTAGTCTTATGTTATGGCTATGCCAGTCAATAATTACATAAATGCCTTCTTTAATGGCAGCATCAACGACTGCTTTTATTTTTTCCTTTGACCATTCGGGCTTGTCAATATAAGCACCTTTGGGCTCTACACCCATTGCTACTCTTAGTACAGAACAATCCCAATCTTTATAAAGCCATTCAACAGCACGTGCATTATAAAAACGCGGCCACCAGTTATGCCATCCAAAACTCATTCCACGGAGAGAAACATTTTTGTCATGTTCATCTTTCAAATGGATCCCATCAACATTTAATTTACCATGGATTTTAACTGGCTGTGCTTTTGGTGTCATATAACAACAGATAAAAACTAACGTCAAAAAAATTTTCGATTTCATTTTTTGTATATAAGAGATTATTGGCTTACTGTATTTACATCATTCCAGTCATCTGTACGAAATGTATTTGCGGGCAATCCTTCTTTACTGAAAAGATTTGGCATAGCGGAATTCGTGAATCCATAACGAACAGCAACAGGCTCTTTAATTTGTTTATTAAAAACTAATATGCTGTTGCCTTCAATTTTTGCGGTAGCCGGTATAAATATTTTATTCTCTCCGGAAATATAAAAATCGGAAGGACTTCCATTTTTTGTTACGAGGCCACCACCCGTATTTTCAAAATTTATCCTGATCTTCCCTTTTTCAATCTGCATATTTTTATATGCAGGGCTTTTATAAGAAATATCTTTTTTGCCATAGGTTTTAGCTAATGCATAATTTGCCAGGCGCAATCCTACGTCTTTTTTATTCTTTGGATGAATATCATTTACATCAGTTACCAAATCGTTGATTACAACAATACCCGTTCCAGGTAAAGCAATAGTTTTAGTTTGTGCTTCCTGTAATAAAGCTCCAGAAATATTTTTTCCATAGCCGGCAAAAGGAGCTATCTGCACAAAATAAAAAGGGAAATCTTTTTGCCATGCCTTACGCCATGAAGTAATCATTGTTGAAAATAAAGGTTCGTATGTGGATGCATTACCCACATTTGCTTCACCCTGGTACCATATAACGCCGGCGATATTGTAGTTGATAAGTGGGTAAATCATTGCATTATAAATTGAAGCAACCCTTATCGGCCCCCAGGGAATTGGTTTGAGACTATCCGCAACTTTTTTCACCATGGAATTACTTTCAATGGCATCTTTGGGTGTCCATACTTCCGCAGGCGTGCCTCCCCAGGCTGCCTCGATAAGCCCGACTGGAACAGATAAAGTTTCCTGGAGTTTTTGTCCAAAAAAATAACCAGCCATACTAAATTTCTTCATTTCTTCTGGATTGCAAACTATCCATTGGCCTTTTGTATCATCCTGCGGATATTCAGCAGTTAGCCTGGGGATATGAAAAAGACGAATATTTTTATTAGTCGCATTTTCAGCATCTTGTGTATATTCTTTTATGCCCCAGCTATAACTCATTTCCATATTGCTCTGGCCACTGCAGGCCCAAACTTCACCGACCAGCACATCTTCCAAAATTATTTTGTTACTACCATTTACAGTAACAATATAGGGTCCGCCTGCAGCCAGTGTTTTAATTGACAGCATCCATTTACCATCAGAATTTCCTGTTGTATTATAAGTAGCGGTATCCCAGCTGGTGTTGATTTTTATCTTCTCACTTGGGTCGCACCATCCCCATATTTTTACATCGCTTTTTTGTTGCAATACCATGTGGCTTCCGATAATTGCAGGAAGGCGGATCTCAGCATTTGTAAAGAGAAATAAATTTGTTAAGACGATTAATGTTGCGAAATGAAGAAAATACTTTTTCATGTTAATAATTTTGGGATGTACTATTGGATATTTTTTTTGGTTATGGAGTTAGACAATTATTTGAAAGCCCATAGGGCTGAAATTTTGGTAACTTCAAAATATAAAAACTATTAAGCCCCGTAAGGGCGGCATTAAACTTTTAATCATAAAATTCGAATAGATATTGATCTTCGTAAGCCACATCAAAATCCATAAGCATTTTTAAGTACTCATTTTTAAATGATTTCATTTTGTGATGCTCTTCCTGATTCATGATGTATTTAATCACAATATCGCGTTGGCTTTTGGAATAAGAAAAAGCGCCATAGCCTGACTGCCATTGGAACTTACCTTTTAAAAACTTTTGTTCATTTATCCACTTACTACTATTGGCTTTTATGATACTCATAAAATCAGCTATGGAAGCTGTAACCGGCATACCGAAAAAAATGTGGACGTGATCTTTCCAACCACCTACTGCTAAAGATTTTGCGCTGTTATTAGTTATAATTCCGGAAATATACTTATGCAAAGTATCACGCCAATCGTTAAGGATAAAATTTTCGGGATGCTTAACTGCAAAGACTGCATGAATCGTTATCTGAGAATAAGTATTTGGCATTATAAAATGTCGCCCCTACGGGGCTTGGTTTTAGTGTATTTAGTTGTTACCAGATTATCGCCCCGATGGGGCTTTGAATTTTTTTTCCCTGGTTATTTTTTTTCTTACACCTTCATATTATCGAAGCAAATAATAAAATAATTTATTCCTTCTCGCTCAACTCAAGCCAGCGCATTTCTTTATGATCGAGAAGTACAACTATTTCGTTGACTCTTTCACCAGCTTCCTGAAGTTTTTCATAATCCATACCACCATTATTCATTTTTACTTCTAATAATTTCTTTTCTTTTTCTAATGCAGGAATTTCCTTTGCCAG
>JBBSEV010000057.1:0-27734 GCA_038239385.1 Chitinophagales bacterium | reverse complement strand
TTTCAAATAATTCCAAGGGGTCGCAATCAAGGGGTGCGCCTGTATTTGATTTAAAGCCCAGCATGCATCTGGGTTTCAATTCCGATCGCTTATAATTTTGAATGTGATTTATGGAAATGAAAACCCCGATGGGAAAGTGATTTATTATTCTTATGGTTAAAGTAGTCCTTGATAAATTGTTAGTGAAATTTGAGATCAACCACCTCATTATTCTTATAAAGTTTGGTGAGATTGCCTGATCTCATTCGAAACTGATTTCTCCTTTTTATGGCTTGCTTTCTTTTCCCCTCAATTGCTAATTCTAATTTTATACCCGGATCATAGTAAATATTTCCATTCTCTATCTGTGTTAAGAATAGAGTAAAATCAGTTAAACTTCCAAGCATGATCTTATCGCCATAGTAATATTGTTGTTTGCTAAAAGTGTTTAGGCTTTCATCCTTTCGAATTAATGATGGTACATAACAAGCATTTGAATGCTTTGTAATCCAGTGTTTCAAAAGGGAAGTAAACGACCAGGAAGCTGCTATCTTTTCTTTAATATCAATTAAAGCAATACATCCGTCAGTACTTTTTATCTTGTTAGAGTCTTTATCAAAACCTACGAGAGTCAATTTAAGTTTCGTAGTTGCATGTGTATTCCCATGTTTATGTATACCTCCAAAATTCAGCCTTGCTTCCCTACCTAACTTATCTTTATAACCATACTTTCTTATAAAAAATTCAACCCCTTTATCAACGTAATAACCATGGGTAGGTTCAGGAGTCATTAAGGTTACAACTGAAGAATTATATTTTTCGAAATCTTTGACAGCAAATTGTTTTACCTCCCAACCCAAATAGTCAGGTTCTGAATATCCATTAGGAGTTATTCCTAATTCAGCTTCAAGCGTATAACCACCACAGTTAGTAGAGCTACATGGTAAAACATTTCTATTAGAATCCAGCCTTTTCGAGTCTATCCATTTTAATAAATGAATTCTTTTTAATTCTGCAAGAAGTTTTGCTTTGCTATTTAATTCAATAATTCCATGTTCAATAGTAATTTCTTTAAAAACTCCAACTGATTGAAATTCTTTAAATGAATTAAATTCATTTGCTATTTCGGAATCCGGAGCAACTACGTAGCCAAGTATTTTACCATCGTTTGTAATTCCAAGAAAAAGAATTCTGCCTTCAATCCTGCTTGCCATCAAATCAGACGGCGCATCCTTCACGGCTTTCAAAAACCCTGAGAACCTTACCTCAGGATATTTTGGGTAAAGTATTAATTGAGAATATGGAGCTTGATTAATTGTCGCCTCATCGTTTATCCAATAGAAATCGAGTTTAGATTTAAATCTTGTTCTTTTCCAATCGCCGTCATCATCTGAAATAATCTCTGTTATCGGTAATACATTCAGTATATCGAAACTTCCACCCAGATACACCTGGTTTTTTGAATTGTCATTTGCAGAAAGTTTTTTTGCGTATACTCTATTACATGATCTGTCAGAAAATATTTGTAATAGGGTTTTAAAATTCATTTGATTTTTGTTTGCATGGTTTCTACAATTTTTTCGCCGATTGCTTCTATCAAAGGCACAACAACAGAATTACCAAATTGCTTATACCCTTGGTTCATTGAAACTGCATCTATAATAAAGTGATCTGGATAACCCTGTAATCTTGCAGACTCTCTCATTGAAAGCCGCCTTGGAGTTTTATTCTTTTGTGGTATAAGAATTTCCGAACCGTCTTTGTAGTAACGGGCACTCATTGTTCTGGTTGTTCCATTTAAGTCAACGAGTCCAAACCCAAACCCATTACCCTTTTCTTTATGTTTTTTCGAGTAGTCCTGCAGGTATTGCCAAAGGTGATCTGTCAAGGTATATTTAGAATCAACTTTATTTTCCAGAATATCTTTTATTTTTCTTGAAGGCTTAGGGAGTTCAGGAAATTCAAATTGTTCTTTATAATTATAAACTCTGGAATCGAAACCTACCATAAAAGTCCTCTCACGATTCTGCGGAACAAAGTGTCTGCCGTTTAAAACCTTTGAATGAAATGAATATTCAAGGCTCTCCAATGTTTCTTTAATTATTTTAAATGTCTTTCCCTTATCATGTGAAACAAGGTTTTTTACATTCTCTAAAAAGAAGGCTTTTGGCCGGTGCTTGTCGATTATGTCGGCAATATGAAAGAAAAGATTTCCCTGCTTTTCATCTTCAAACCCATGCTTGCGGCCAAGACTATTTTTTTTGCTTACACCCGCAATTGAAAATGGCTGACATGGAAAACCACCACATAAAATATCGAACTTGCCGGGTATCCATCTTTTTGTTTCTTCGTGTGTAATATCACCAAAAGGAATTTCTCCAAAGTTTGCATAGTAGGTTCTTTGCGCATATTTATCCCATTCAGAAGTAAACACGCATTCGCCTTGGTTTCTTTGCATGGCAATTCTGAATCCTCCAATGCCGGCAAAGAGATCAATGAAAGTGAATTTTGGAAATGCAGGTTTTGGAAATGGTATATCAACTTCAAAGCCTATTAAAGTTTGTAATGCCTGCTCTGCAACTTTGCTTGTAATTTCTTCATCAAAATAGCCTTCCAATAATTCTTTAGAATATTCAATTGCAGCTTTCTTAAGATTTTTTTTCTTCGATCTTAGATAATGACTGATGACCGCGGATTTATAATTGTCAGGGCCAAATAATGCCACCTTATAAATCTTTTCAGCTACCTCATATATTTTAGTACTGAGTAATGTCGGCTCGGATAAACCCATTTTATTTTTTCGTCCTTTTTCCGTTTGTAAAACTTTCTGAATCAAAAAAATCTTTTATTGTAATCTCAAGGCCTTCAAGTATTCTTTGCAGCGTATCAACAGAAATGTTTTTTCTGCCTTTTTCTATGTGAGACAGAAAGCTTCTTTCCAGATCAGCTTCGTAAGCAAACTTTTGTTGGGATAACTTTTTGGCCTTACGCAATTCGGTTATTCTTTCGCCGATTTTTTCTTTTAAGTCCATGTGCGAACATATTTTTATGTGTCCTAAAAAGCGGTATGTTTTAGGACACACTTTTGAATTGTGAACAATAGTTTTTTGGAGGGACAATAGTATTTGATACGCTTAAAACCTGTTTGTTTTTAAGTCGCGATGAATACCCAATAAAATTGTCAGGAAAGTTTTTTGAGAAGTCTTAGGAGAGATCTATTTAATACCGAAGGTTTAAGATCACATTCCCATAAATTAATAATCTTCCAACCTTCTTTCTTCAAAGCTTTGGTTGCTTTTTTATCATTAGCAATGTTGCCGTGTATTTTATTCAGCCACCAGTCGGTTCTTGTTTTTGGTACCACATAATATTTGCATCCTTCATGGCCGTGCCAAAAACAGCCATGTACAAATATTATTGTTTTATACTTTGGTAAAACAATATCAGGTTTGCCGGGGAGGCTTTTATCGTGGAGCTTGTAACGAAATCCGTTGGCATATAAGAAACGACGCACCAACATTTCTGGCTTTGTATTCTTGCTTTTAATAGCTGCCATATTTTTACTGCGGGTAGCTTTATCATGTACATCTGCCATTATGCGAAATTCTTAATTTCGCCGTATATCTGTTTAAGTTTATTTAAACTATTCTATTTTAAAATTCAGGAGCAGTTGTAATAAATTTATTATGAAGAAGGTTATTTCCTGATTTCCAGAACATCTCTTATAGTCCTGGTACGAAACGAGAAGTAGTTATAGGGGTACCAATTATCTCGCTGCAGGAGTAACATTGGCTTGCCTGTTGGGGTTACCCGTATAAAATGGAAGCAAGGGATTACTGCTTCTTTCTACGCCAATGCTGCCGGATATAGAAAAAGTCCTTGAATCATTAATATACATTAACCCGAGAGATGCGGATGACCAGGCGCCAAATCTTTTATATGGATTGTATTCGTATGCTTTATTGATACCAGTTACAAAAGGATTGATACCTATATAGGCAGGCGCTGCCGTAACATTTGCAAAAGCAATCAAATTGTTATTAAGTTTCCTGTTTAGTTGCAGGGCGAATGGCGCTGCAAGAAAGGGTGAGCTGCCACCTTTAAAAAAAGTAACACCCCCGGAGATACCTGCATAAGAGGTAACAAACCATTTATGGTTTTGAATACTGCTGTCAGCAGAGTGCCAGGCATTAAAAGGTATGGTATTTATAATTGTTTGCGAACGGGCGCTTGCGAAAGTAAAAATCATCAGCACTATTATAATGAAACGCATTTTGTACAATTGTTCTATAAAGATAGGCTATCCCCTTAATGGAAAATATTAAAATTGAGGACAGGCACGGTTTGTATTCGAGGTATAAGTAAGCAGTGCCAATGCATAGCCTCATATGTTCACTAATGAGGGGGGAAACCTGTATGAAGCTTTAATGTACCGTCGGGATCAATGAAGCAGCAGCGAAAATTAATAGTTTGCCGCAGGCTTTGCAATTAAATTAATCCTGCATAATTAATAATAACTTTATGGTAGTAAAATAAATGTCATGAAGGAATTAGCATTAATGAAAAAACAAGCAAAAAAATATTTAGACACTGCAGATGAAAAAGTAGTAAAAATGGTATATGCCATGTTGGAAGTGGATGCTCAAAAAGATTGGTGGGATGATGTAAGTGACGAAGCAAAGGCCTCAATAGAAAGAGGTTTAAAAGATGCAGAAGCAGGCAGGGTTACATCACATAAAGAAGTTATGAAAAAATATAAGAAATGGCTATCGTGATTAAATGGACAAATGAAGCTAAACAAACCTTTGATAAAAATATCAGTTACCTGATGGAGGAATGGACAGAAAGAGAAATTAAGAATTTTGTAAAACAAACAAATAATATAATATCAAGGATAGCTGCCTATCCTGAAATGTATCCTGCGTCACGAAAAAATTCTAAAGTAAGGAAAGCAGCGATTAATAAATACATCATCTTATATTACCGTTATTACTCTATAAAAAAGGATGTAATCTTGTTAACCTTCTGGCACAATAAACAAGATCCAAAGAAATTAAACTATTAATTTATTCCTAACATCATTGCAATGTTGCCGTTTATTTTATTCAGCCACCATTCGGTTCTTGTTTTTGGAGCCACATAATATTTGCAACCTTCATGTCCATGCCAAAAACAGCCATGTACAAATATTACGGTTTTGTATTTTGGTAAAACAATATCGGGTTTGCCGGGGAGGCTTTTATCGTGGAGCTTGTAGCGAAATCCATTGGCATGTAAAAACCGGCGCACCAGCATTTCTCCTAAGGAGTCATTAGACAGGCTTTGTATTCTTGCCTTTAATGGCTGCCATATTTTTACTACGTATTTCTTTGGTGTGCACATGGGCCATAGTTTAAAGTTACCCAACATAATAATTATGAGTAACGTTAAAATCAAAAGGATTTACATATTAGGCTTACTAAACTAATTAATGATTTAAAAGCGGATTAATGACCGAATGTAAATGTTACCGATGCAGGTATTACGCCAAGCAGGTTTATAAACTGATAAGCTACCAAACTAGATTCCGAAATTGAAACTATATTGAACTGGTTGCTTCCGTTTGTATATAATGGAGTTGAAATAAAAAGAATGGTCTCATTACTTTGAAAATTCCATGTAAAAGGATTAGTTTGCGGGTCACTTGTGTTGCATTTTAATGTATTCTCATCCGCATCTCCGGTTCCGTCAGTATGAAAAGTATAAACATTATCCTTCTGACAATCCTGTAAATCGTTTATTACACTTCCACCTCCCGCTATCTTTGCACCAGTAAGCCTCCAGGAACTCTGGCTAATTAGTTGTGTTTTCGTTTTACTAACCGGGCCGGAAGAATTACTTTTTTTACAAGAATTGAATAATAGCAAGTTTGCTGTAGCTAAAATAACCAAAAAAGCGAATTGCTTTTTCATGTGCAATACATTATTTGCACAATATAAATAATTAAAAAATCATATTCTAAATATCATGGCAAAACTATATCGGGATTACGGGGCAGGCTTTTATTATGTAGCTTATAACGAAATCCATTGGCAGATAAAAATCTTCTCACCTGCATTTTCTGGACTGGTATCCTTGCCCTTAATCGCTGCCATCTGTTTACTGCATATTTCTTTGGTGTGCACATGGGCCATTGGGTAAGTTACTTTCAGAATATCCAAAAATATGACGGGTTGAAGAAGCATTCTTAATTAAAAGTAACCACCCATCGTTTTTTTTTATTTGTGAAAGAGCATTGTATTGATAATGATACAAGCTATCTTTCGGGAAGAGTTTATAGAAACACTAAAAATAAATTATGAAAACAGCGAACATACGACAACGCCTGCATAGTTATCTTGAGGTGGCTGATGATAAAAAAATCAATGCCATATATACAATGGTTGAAGATGAAATAAAAGAAACTATCGTTGAATATTCTGCTGAATTTAAAGCTGAACTGGACAATCGTGTTAATTATTATTTAAGCGGTGGTAAAATGGTTTCTCCTTCGGCAATGAATACAAGACTTCGGGCATTGCGCAAAAAAAGAAAGTAGTATGGCTTATAAATACACTTTTGATCCTATTGCTGCTAATGAGTATGAAGATGCTTTTAACTGGTATGAACAAAAAAGTGTAATCGCTGCTGATAATTTAATCGTTGCCGTACAGGATGCTATTACTGCTGTGTACTAACCCTTACAGATATCGCAACATACATAAAAATTTACGGGAGCTTACTCTGAAAAAGTATCCTTATAATTTGATTTATTTTATTGATGAAGATAAAAAGCTAATTACGATTGTATCCCTGTATCATCATAAGCGTAATCCGGTAAATAAATATGAAAAATTAAAGGCGAAAAAAAAATGATGCTATTATGTCTGGAAGAGTAAAGTATCTTTCATAATATCTTAACTTCTTTTTATCATTGGCAATATTGCTTTTATTTTATTAAGCTACAGTTAATTCTTTGTTTCGGATACTACAAAATATTTGCAGCCTTCATGCCCCATGCCAAAAACAGCCATGTACAAATATTACTGTTTTGTATTTCGGCAATACAATATCCGGTTTGCCGGGGAGGCTTTTATTATGGAGCTTATAATGAAATCAATTGGCATGTAAAAAACGGCGCACTATCATTTCTCCAAAGGAGTCATTAGACAGGCTTTATGTTCTTGCCTTTAATTGCTGCCATCCGCTAAAGCGAGACAAGTTATTTTTACAATGTATTTCTTTGTATGTACCACTTATCGCCAGGGCAGGCATGGACATCCGGTAAAGCTGTAGAAGATAAATTATCGCAATAACGCTATAGAGCTTTTTAAATGCTCAACTTTGCCGGTAAGGTTATCCTTATAGGTGAGTTCATACACGTATATACCAATGGGCTGTTGCACATTTTTAAAAGATCCATCCCAGCCATCTGCAGGGTTATGTGAAGCAAAGATTAGTTGGCCAAAGCGGTTATACAGCTTCATTTCATAATTGCTAAAGAGGCATTGGTACGAAGGCTTAAACACATCATTCCTTCCATCTTTATCAGGACTAAAAGCTGTAGGGACATAAAATTTACAGGCACAATTTTTTTCAGTAACTACAGTAGCGGCATTGGTTACCCCGCAGCTATTGGCTACATTCACTATATACCTGCCCGCCTGCGTTACATCGAAATAAGACAAGGCCGACCCATCCTGCCAGAGGTAAGTTGACTGTGCATAGGAAGCATTTAATAAAAGGTGTTGTCCTGCACAAATCACCGTATCGCTTCCTAATTGTACCACAGGCTTCGAAATGTAATTCACTAAAATATTCCCGGTTGTATCGCAACCATTTCTTGAAACATTTACGGAGTAAGACCCTGCTTTGTTTACTATGTAAGTCGGTTGTGCAGAGCCATCCTGCCAGGTATATACCGAATTGGAATTTGTAACATTAAGCACTATGGTCGTTCCGGTGCACAAGGTGGTATCATTACCCAGGTTTATAACAGGCCTTAGTACATAGGTTACGTTTATCGAATCTCTTTTGGTACAGCCCCGGTCGGAAACCTGCAGCCAATATACGCCTGCCGAGGTTGCGGAAACAGATGATGATGTTTCGCCTGTACTCCATAAATAGCTGTCGCCCCCTAAAGGAAAAGGTTTTAATAATATAGATTCCCCGCTGCAAAGGGTGCTGTCGTTTCCTATTGAAAAAACGGGCAATGATACATAGGTAACGATGATGGTATCTGATGCGGAACAATTAAACTGGTTGGTGACTTTTACATAATAGGTTCCCTGTGTGCTGATGATGTTACTGAACGCCGTTGTATTATCCTGCCATTGAAATTGATTGCCTGTCCCTTTTGGTGCAGTAAGTATAAGTGCTTGTCCCTGGCACAGCGAAGTATCGTTTCCAATAAATACATTTGGGGTAGGCAACGCCGTTAGTATTGCCGTGTCTTTACCAACGCAACCGTTAGCATCCAGAATATAACCTATATATATTCCCGAGTCGAGACTATTAAAAATATTCGAGCTTTGAAAGGTGGTTCCATCTATACTAAACTGCAGCGGTGCGGTGCCGCCTATGCTATTAATTTTTATTGAGCCGCCCGTATTAGCACATGAAGCCTGCGTTGTAACGATGCTTGCTTGTGGTGACGGCGCATCGGTTATAGTAACAACAGAATCCTTTTGTGCGTTACTGGCATCTTTTGCCGATATGGTATAGTTGCCTGCAGCAAGCCCGGTAAAGGTATTGCTGCTTTGAAAATTAGTGCCGTCAATTGAGAACTGGTAAGGAGCCGTGCCGTTAATGGGCGATATGGTTATGCTGCCATTGGTATTGCCGCAAACTACATTGGTGAGAGCTATGTCTATTTGCAAACATTTATTAATGACTGTAGCGTCTGTAGTCGCAGTGAATCCACCAGCATCCTTAACGGTGATTGTATAGTTACCGGCAGCCAGGCCCGTGAAAGTATTGCTGCTTTGAAAATTAATGCCGTCAATTGAAAACTGGTAAGGCGCAGTACCGCTTAATGCTGTTGATATAATAGTGCCGTTTTTTTGGCCACATATTTCGTCCGTAGTAATTGCAGTAACCGTAGGGCAGGTGGTTGCTATTATTGCCGTAGAGGAAACACTTATACCATTGACATCTTTTACGGTAATCGTATAATTGCCTGGAGCAAGGCCGGTAAATATATTGTTGTTTTGGAAATTAATTCCGTCTAAGGAATAAGTATAAGGTGCGGCGCCGCTGGCAGCCAGTATCGCTAGCTGTCCGTCGCTATTACCACAACTTGCATCAGTAACTGTTGCGGTAATATTGATAGCACAATATTGAAATATAGTCACCGTAAATACATTCACAGGGCTGGTAGCATCTTTAAAGTATATATGATAAAAGCCGGCACCAAGATTTGTAAAGACATTGGAATCCTGGTAATTTATGCCGTCAAGTGAATATTGGTATGTGCCTGTGCCATCGCCAACCCCGGACACTGTTATAGTTCCATTATTGTTGCAGGAATAATATGAGTACGACAGCCCCACCGGGAAGCATGAATTATTAGAGCTGTGAAGGAAATCGCCATAAGACTGTCGAATACAACCATTGGCGTCCCTGACGAATACATAATATAATCCCGGAGACAAGCCTGAAAACACGTTACTAGTCTGATAGGTGACATTATCAAGGCTATATTGATAGGGAGGAGTACCACCACTGCCATACAAGCCTACGCCACCATCGAAAGCGGAACAATCAGAAGGATTTTGATATGAGGCAATTGAAACAGCCGGGGGATTAAAATTATTTAGTAGGGTAATAGTTGCGGATGATGCAGTTCCGGTGGCATCAGTTACAGTAACCTGGTATAAACCTGCGGAAAGATTTTGAAAATTACCTGTGTTTTGAGTGTATGTACTACCGGACATTGTTATAGAGAATGTATAAGGTGAGGTACCTCCTGCGGCCGTTACTATAATGCTTCCATTAGTATAACCACAGCTTGTTGATATGGTATCAATAGTAAATGTTATAGTGCCTTCAACCGAGTATTTTTTTTGGGGTTCGTTTAAGCTGCTTGCGGACAATGAACTTATTTTTGATGATAAGTTATTATACAAATTATTCACCCCATAATTAACAGCTTTACCAGTAGATTGAAATGTATCGGAATGGCCAGTAAAATGCAGGTAGACGTTCGTTTTTGAGGAGGCATCCTTTTGGGAAGGTACTGTTTGTTGCGCTGTTACCGTGGTTGCAAGGAATAGGAAAGCAAATAATAAGGTACTAGTAGCCCAATACTCGTAGCCAGCCTTTCTTAACATAAGCAATAGTTAGTCTGTAAAAATATCAAATTAACATTAGGCAACGAAATGTGAAGCGTCATATTGTAAGACGTCGGAGAATCTACGGGAGGCTTTTATCGTGGAGCTTGTAACGAAATTCATTGGCATGTAAAAAACGGCGCACGAGCATTTCAGGCTTTGTATTCTTGCTTTTAATTGCTGCCATATTTTTACTGCGTATTTCTTTGCTGTGTACATCAGCCATATTGCAGGTTAGTTTTTGCTTTTTTAATCAACTGGTTTTTTATTTGTTTCCTCCAACTGTTTTAGCACTTCATCCATTTTTAAATGCAGCCGCATTACCTCTGCCTGCGCCTTCAGGTTTACCTGGTATTCTATCTCGGCCTGCACCCTGTCTTGCTCTGCAATACCCCGCTGGCTGGTAAGTACCAGGATGGTAAATAAAAATGAACTCAGCGTGAGTATAAATCCTAAAATAAAAAAGGTGGGCGGGTTATCTGTAAAATTTATTCCATTCCTGTGAATGCGCTCATAGTACCAGGTATGCAAACCGATCCAGCTTACCAGGAAAATAAACGCCAGTAAAAGAAACCGGCGGCTCGATACAAATCTTGCAGCCCTGTCAACCAGCCTGCGGAAAGAAGCAGGCTGCTCACGTGGGATGTGGGTACCCGTTATGTGCTCCCGCATATTGACGGTGGAGGTGCGCAGCCTGTCAACGATTATCGCAAGCAAGGTGCGGGAAAACTGCGGATGATTATCGAGGTAACTATAAAAGGTAGCCCGGTTAATGGTAAGCACAGTTGTTTCTTTTATAGTGCGTACGGTGGCGGTATGTGGCCCGCCGTCGAGTAATGATAATTCACCAAAAAAAGTTCCTTCGCCCTGCTCACCCAGCATCGTTTCTTTACCTTGCTTATTGACATAGCTGATGCGAACTGCTCCTTTTTCAATCACATAAAATTTGTCGCCGGGTTCATCCATCCATAATATAACTGTATTGGCTTTGTATTTTTCTGTATGAAGGCGCTTTATCAGATCGTTTAATTCTTCCGGATCGAGTGTGGCGAAAAGGGAAATTTCCCTGAGCTTTTCCGGAGTCATAGTTTCTTTTTAAAGGACGTTGATCGTTGTGAAATAAGTAATTAATAAAGGTAAGGCATCAGTTGGCGAAACAGAATAATTGACGGCCCTTTCGGTTAAAGAGATGTTGTTAAAAATATTGAATTGGTTTTTTGGGATTTGTATTGCGGTCTTCTAATAAGAATATGTCATGATCTTTTCTATATCTAAAATAGAAATCAAAATTGATTCGAAAGATATTTATGATGCTGCAATGAAGATAATCACCGAGCACCTGCATTCAGGCCTTGTATTCTTAATAGCGTCTATATTTTTTATACCGGTATTACATCCACCTTCTTTTTCTTCTTCATTTGCACCGGGAGATTTTCTATAATGGTTTGGTTTAAAATATGAATAAGCCTCGTTTTTGTAAATGTTTTTAAAGTAACCAGGCTTATCTCCCTTACAGGCGCCGGGCTTTTAAAATACCGTAACATATTCTTTTTGGCATTGGTCATATCATACGTAGCCAGTTCCGGCAGCAGGGTAATGCCCCCGTTTTTATCTACAAAGTTTTTAAGTGTTTCGATACTTCCGGCAGCATAATCAAAATGCCTTTCTATAGAAGCGTCGCGTTGCAGGGCACAAAGATTCATCACCTGGTTACGCAGGCAGTGGCCCTCTTCCAGTAACCACATACTGTGTACATCGATATCACCGGGTAAAAGATATTTTTTATTAAACAGTTTTTCCTTGCGGGATACATAAGCCACAAATTCTTCATTAAATAAAATTATTTCTTTTAGTTCTGCAATGTTAAGGGGCGTGGCCATAATGCCGGCATCCAGCATTCTGTTCTTAAGTTGTCGTATGATATTTTCGGTAGTGAGTTCATGTACGCTTAGGCGTACCTGCGGGTATTTTTTGATCAATGCCTGCAGGAATTGCGGCAACAGATAGGGAGCTAACGTAGGTATAATCCCTATTTTCAAAGTGCCCGCAATAATATTTTTTTCCTGCTGGATAAGCAGCTGCATCAGGCGTGCTTCTCCCAGTATCTTTTTAGCCTGCTCAATTATAATTTGTCCCGTTTCTGTTGTAGTAACCGGGTTGGTGCGAATGAAAATCTGCACGCCAAGCTCCTCTTCCAGCTTCTGCACCTGCATGCTCAGCGATGGCTGCGTAATGTGGCAATGCGCAGCAGCCTTTGCAAAATGTTTCAGCGCATCAAGGGCGGTAGCGTATTCTAATTGTACTAAGGTCATAATAGGTTTAAACTATTGAAGTATAAAATTAATTGATTATGATTATCTACCGAATGTTATAAGTTTGACATGCTTTTATAAATACTATTAAGATAAAAGCAATAGAAAAAGTTGAAATAATTGCATTAAAGAAAGGTTTTTTATTTGCCACAGGTTTTAGCCTGTGGATGAAATAAAAGAGTTTTTATTGGCTTTAGCCTAAACGTTTGGCTAAAGCCCTGCTTTTGTTTATTTACCCACTTGCTAAAGCAAGTGGCAATTAGAGCAAAATGTGCATATAGGGCTTTATTTATTAGAGCATTTACTATTAAACTACTTAATATTTTAAATTTTCATACAATAAAAACAAGAAAATGGAAAACGATTCTAACGACATCAGTAAATGCCCTTTTCATAATGGCAGCATGAAACAAAATGTTGGTGGTGGTGGCACACGCAACCGCGATTGGTGGCCAGACCATTTAAAGCTGAATATCCTGCGCCAGCATTCATCTTTATCAAGCCCAATGGATAAAGATTTTAATTATGCCGAAGCTTTTAAAAGCCTTGACTTTGAGGCATTGAAAAAAGATTTGCATGTATTGATGACCGATTCGCAGGATTGGTGGCCCGCAGACTTCGGGCATTATGGTGGCTTATTCATCCGCATGGCTTGGCACAGTGCAGGCACGTATCGTGTAGGTGATGGCCGTGGTGGTGCAGGTGCAGGTATGCAGCGTTTTGCACCGTTAAACAGCTGGCCCGATAATGTTAGTTTGGATAAAGCCCGCCGCTTGTTGTGGCCCATTAAACAAAAATATGGCAACAAAATATCCTGGGCTGATTTGATGATTCTTGCCGGTAACATCGCCCTTGAATCAATGGGTTTTGAAACATTTGGTTTTGGCGGCGGACGTGCAGATGTGTGGGAACCGCAGGAAGATGTGTATTGGGGCGCTGAAACAACATGGCTGGGTAACGATCAGCGATATTCGAAAGGTTCAGAAGGGGTTGCACAGCATGGCGTGTTGGTATCTGATGAAGATGCTGATGGCATAATCCATTCCCGTGATTTGGAGAAGCCTCTTGCGGCTGCACACATGGGTTTGATCTATGTTAATCCCGAAGGGCCTGATGGAAATCCTGATCCTCTTGCTTCGGCAAAAGATATCCGCGAAACGTTTGGCCGCATGGCTATGAACGATGAAGAGACGGTTGCATTAATTGCAGGCGGGCACAGCTTTGGAAAAACACATGGCGCTTCATCTTCAGAACACGTAGGGAAAGAGCCAGAAGCTGCAGGTATAGAATTGCAGGGCTTTGGATGGAGCAATAGCTTTGGCAATGGCCGTGGTGCAGATACTATCACCAGCGGGCTGGAAGTTACCTGGACAAAAACGCCAACCCAATGGAGCAATAATTATTTTGAAAACTTATTTGCGTTTGAGTGGGAATTGACCAAAAGCCCTGGGGGCGCTCATCAGTGGGTAGCAAAAGATGCGGATAATATTATTCCCGATGCATTTGATAGTTCCAAAATGCACAGGCCTACCATGCTTACCACCGATCTTTCCTTAAAGCTTGATCCGGCATACGAAAAAATATCAAGGCATTTTTTTGAAAACCCAGATGCATTGGCAGATGCTTTTGCCCGTGCATGGTTTAAATTAACGCACCGCGATATGGGCCCTCTTTCACGTTACTTAGGCCCTGATGTACCAGGAGAAGAATTGCTTTGGCAAGACCCTATTCCTGCGGTTGACCATGTATTGATAGATGAAAATGATATTACTGGATTAAAAGAAAAAATAGTTGGATCAGAATTGAGCATATCTGAATTGGTGTCCACAGCATGGGCTTCGGCTTCTACCTTTCGCGGATCGGATAAGCGTGGCGGTGCTAATGGTGCCCGCATTCGCCTGTCACCTCAAAAAGACTGGAAAGTGAATAACCCGGTACAGTTGAAAAAAGTATTGGATACATTGGAAGGCATTCAAAAAGATTTTAATGATGCGCAGGCAAATGACAAAAAGGTTTCGCTGGCAGATTTAATTATATTGGCAGGTTGTGCCGCAGTTGAAAAAGCAGCGAAAGATGCCGGGCATGATATCTCAGTTCCATTTACACCTGGCCGTATGGATGCTTCGCAAGCACAAACTGATATAGAATCATTTGGTTACCTGGAACCTGTTGCTGATGGTTTTCGCAATTACCGCAAAACAAAATCAAATGTACCTACTGAAGGATTGCTGATTGATAAGGCGCAGTTACTTACACTTTCCGCGCCTGAGTTAACCGTGTTAGTGGGAGGTATGCGTGCATTGAATACTAATTTCGATGGTTCTAAGCATGGCGTTTTTACTCAACGCCCTGAACAATTGACAAACGATTTCTTTATAAACCTGCTTGATATGAACACGGCATGGAAAGAAGTTTCTGAAGACAAAGAATTATATATCGGAAGCGACCGTACTAACGGTCAACCCAAATGGACAGGTACCCGTGCAGACCTTGTATTTGGTTCTAACTCAGAGTTAAGAGCCATTGCTGAAGTGTATGCAAGCGCAGATGCCGAAGACAAATTTGTAAACGATTTTGTAGCGGCATGGAATAAAGTGATGAATGCAGACAGGTTTGATATAGCCTGATACAAAAGTTAGCGCATAATGAAAAGGCAGTCTCCATTGGCTGCTTTTTTTGTTTTCACTCTCCTTGACGGTCTTGTCTCCGTGAGGTCTTATTTCTAAGCATCAACGTTTTTACGGAACTGTATTATAGCCGGTGGTAGGTAAAAATAAAAAAGCCCCATGCAGTAGCTTTTAAAATAAAAAATATTTCTATTATTTCGCTGCTCTTTTATATTGTTCCAGGTAGCTGATCTTTCCGTCTGTTATAAGGTTAAGATCGTGGTAGTATCCTGAATCGGCTTTGCCTGATTTATAGGTGTCGGTTTCTTTGTACCAAGTGGCAACCCAGGCCATTTTTTTATCGGTAGCATACATTTTTTGCCAGGCCTGCATGTCAATAACTACTGAGCTTAGGCTATCGCGGTAAGCGATCCACAACTTCATGATGCCGGCATTGGGAAGTTTGTAGTGCTCACCGTTGGCCCTGTCCCACGCCAATGTATCGCCATAAGCTTTTGCCACATTGGCCATATTGCCATCCGCCCAGTCTTTGTAGCTCACCATTACAGTTTTAAGATCGGCATCAGATACATCAGTAGTAAAATTGCTGGTGTAAGAGGCTGTATAAGGAAGATCCACCGCAGGTTTATCTGTAGCGGTAGCCATAGTTGAGTCTTTGGTAACAGATGATGTGTCTGTAGTCTTGTCTTTATCATTGTTACATGATAATAAAAATGTTCCCACGCTGAAGCACATAAGAATTTTTTTCATACTTGTTTAGTTTTTAGTTTAAATGAATGTAAGGCTAACAGGCGTGAATTAAACGGGAATGGATAATAAAAGAAAGATAACCAAATATAACAAAGAGATGGAAAAATTAATTTTTATTTATACTTAATATTATAACTTCTGCAAGTTCCTGCTTCCTGGCGTTCAGGTTTTGTATCCTTGCCTTTAATTGCGTCCATCCGCAAGAGTGAGACAAGTTATTTTTACTGCGTATTCTTTGGTGTGCATATCTGCCATCCCATTGGGCAAAGATAAATTGTTTGCCGCTATGCAATCTTTTACTTGCCGGCTCGCATAGAGTTGTCAATACTAATTTGTGGCAGGTATCCCGCGCTGAAAGTGTTTACAATGGACCTGGGTGTAAGCACGGTTACTATTTCATTTTTTGGTAACGGGAGCTTTGTATCATAACACGCGGTTGCCCAGTGATAAAGGTGTGGGCTGGCGACGAGGTGCGGCTGCCCATTCATAAAAATAAAAGTGCCGCCTGGGAGGTTATCTATGTTATCGAGAAAGGTTACCTTATCAGTCCTCGTGTTGATTCGTTCCTTATGCATGATCTCATCAATCTGCTTTATCGGCGTGCCCTCATTAAAGCCGTATTCCGGGTTTCCCATCAACCAATACATTTTAAAGCGATAATGATCCTGCCGGCGGCATTCGCAGCATGGGCGGTGGCCGGCAGCAAAAGCAGTGGCCTCATCCAAAAAGAATAGCTCCGTATAAAGGCCGGGCGACATTACGTTCCTGTGTCTTTCTTTGAACTTCAACACACAGGTAAGCCATGCTTTTAGTTTAAAGGGCCGCAATATTTGCGTAGTGTTGTCATGCAACTGGCCCCGGTTACCCATCCATACTCCACGTGCAGTAGTATTGATGATATTGCCCATAGGGTTCACCCGGTTTTGCATTCTTTGTTTTATTAGATCGGTATATACAAATTTATTTTTCTTTTGCGGTGATGCAAAAGAAATCCATACCCATCTGGATAACTGCGTGTGTTGGTGTAGATGCCTCTTATAGGGTCACGCTACTTCACCAAAATGTTTTCAAATTCCCGCAGGCTTTTGCAGATTTTAGAGGCTGTGCTGATGGCATTATTTAATTTTTGTTTTATTAAATTATTTATAGGCTAACAGGGTAGAATAGTCGGAGTTATCGCGGCTCATGCATTGCTTCATCTGCTGCCCTTTTTACAATAGCAAGGTCATTAACACCCTTAAAGCCGCTGAAGCCGCATGAGATAAGGGTTTCAGCATCCAGCTGTATTGGCTGGCCGCCTTCCCAGCCCATCAGGTCAGGCAGTTCTATTCCATAGTCCTCGTAATTAAGTTTATCTGTAAATACCAGTCTTTC
This sequence comes from Chitinophagales bacterium, assembly GCA_038239385.1. Taxonomy (GTDB): domain Bacteria; phylum Bacteroidota; class Bacteroidia; order Chitinophagales; family Chitinophagaceae; genus Ginsengibacter. The sequence continues at coordinate 10,343 of JBBSEV010000057.1, read as the reverse complement.
ATATTCCCCGGTTTTATAGCCGGTTATCCAAACCTGTGAGGCCTTGCGGTAAGCAACGTCATAGAACCCACGTCCCCTTAATTTATCAGCGCCCCATATCTTTCCATAAATATTTCCCGCGTCGTCTATTATGCACACGGCCGCATTCCCGTCAGAGATGCTCCAATCTGCTTCACTGGTTTTAAATGTTGGTATTTGAGCAGACATATTTTCAAACATTTTATTTATTATTTGCCAAAGCCTTTCTATAGTCATTTTATTTGAAAAATTTTAGGTTAAAGAGAGGAAGAAAAGTATTTTATTCGCTGGATTTCTGCCTTTGTCCATAATCATTAGATAATTAAAATTAATTAAAATTTGATGAGAGCTCAGCAGAGGCTTGTATTAGTTTTTCAAGGGAACGAGATAAGAATTTTTTAAGGAAATATTATTATTCCCATTAAATATTTAAATTAAAAAAGGCTGTCGCAAAATCAATTTGCAACAGCCTTTTCAATTAAACGAGAATGTGTCAGGTTAGTAACTCCACAAATTCTGTTCGTAATTAAATATTTTATCTTTTATATTTTCGCCTTCGAGTAATTGTAAAATGCGGCTTTCTTTTAAACCCTGTTGTTGGGAAAGATACTGGTCAAAAGGATTGTCCAATGTGCTTTTTATAATTCTTCCGTAAAACATACGGCTCTCAAAAAGCTCTTCCCAACTCATACGTGCCCCATAATTTTTACTGTTGTAAACTTCATACTTTGCAAAGATCGGCCTCATATCAGGATAGTATACCCAGAATAATTCTGTTTCACCAAGATCTAACCCTTGCGAGGTAATAACATTTTTAACAGGGGCAATGCCTAATATTCTCCAGAATAATCTTGAACTTTCTTTGTCGAATATTACTTCTTCCTTTATATGGAATTTATAAAATGAATCAAGATTTACTTCAGCTACTGTTTCTTTATAACCGGTAACATTTCCTAAAGAATCATATATAGGAACTGAAACACTTCCTCCTGAGATTACTTTAGCAACTTCTGCTACAGTCATAGGAGTTGTAAACCGGTCATCAACCTGGTTAAATACAGTTACACCGCCATTGTCAGGTCCATCCTGGATTGCCTTGAATAGTATAGAAATAAACCGTTGGTTACCGTTATTATCATTTGCCGAATACCTAAAAGGAAGATTCATTTTTTCACGGGTATCTATTTCTCTCCATACTTTTTGCCTGTAAACAGCGTCATCTTCACGTAAGTGCTCATAAGCAAGCGGAGTTCTCTCAGTTACCAGGTTGCGTTCGATTGCGTCATTAGGGCGCAAAGATTTTTTCACAAAGGGAATTGGAAGGCTGTCAATTTTAGGTGCAATTACCACAGCAGTATCCGCTGTTGCCGCAGGATTTATTTTAGCCTTAGTACGGGAGTTAGTAGTTTTCTTGGCAGTCGTACGCTTTTTTACCGTACGTGTTGTTGGCTTCTTTTTCTTTACCTGCGCATCGGCTGCATTCCCAACCATTGCGAAGCATAAAGCCAGCATTAAACATTTTCCAATTATTTTTTTCATAACCATTTTATTTAATCTTTAATATAATATGAAACCCGGGCCAGGAATAGAACGTACCACACCATCAGGCCCCTGTACTTTTACATTATCAAATGTAACCGATGAACCGGGTATGCATTTTTGTAGCTGTGCGGAAAGACCCCCAAGATTGCCACCTGAAATACTAGCTGATTGTACACTTGGAAAATTAGCGCCGGAAAAATATACAGTTGCACTAACAACGCTGAACCTTGCATCAAAATCAAAATTTTCAAGATCGGCCCTGGCAAACTGCTGGTTTTTGAAGACCACTGATTGCATTCTTCCACCACTGCTCGGACCAACTTTTAAAATTGGATCCGGAATTCTCTTTACCCTGAAATCGTAAGTGCTGGCCTTTCCGTCTGCATTTACAGTTATAGAAGCCTTCCCTACTGTACTTACTTTTACTATGTATTTTCCTGCTCCGCCGGAAGGTGTAAGTGAACCTCCTCCCATTGAAACATGGGTTTTGTCCCATCCTGTACCTGAAGAGATACTAATAGGATTAGGAACGCCAATATAAAATACATTCATCTTATCAAGCATTACTGCCGCACCACCCGGAGTTCCAACTGTATATTTTATTGGTAATGATTTGGTTTGAATTTTATTATTTTCATCTCTAAAAGATACATTAACATTCACAGTATGTTCTCCAGAACCGCTTACTGCTGTTGTATAAGTTCCTTGTCCGTTTGAAACATTTACGCTACTACCATTAATAGAAATTGAAGGGGCTGCTGCAGAGCTATAAGCACCTACTCCAGCTGTAATTTGCAGCTCCTGCCCTGGCATTAAATAATTTGAATTTTGTCCAACCAATACGCCAAATTGGTCCATGTGTACCTCAACTTTTCCAATCTGATTGTGGCAGTAAGTAACGATTTCACTTTCTGCATTCTTAACGTTATTCTGAAACTTACTAAGCATAGTTAATGCAGCAATAGTAGGTGTCATGTGAAAAAAGGATTGTGTGAAATCTTTGTTTGTCCCATCTTGTGAAGGAGGCGGTATAACATTTACAGGAAACGTGTTTTCAAATTCTTTTCTGATAGTAGGATCAATGCTGAGCATATCTTTTTTATATTGTTCCAGCTTTGATTCCAGCTCTTTGCCTTTGCCCTTTGTTTCAAATAATCTGGTAGAGGCATCAAGGTTGTCCATTCTATAATCTTCTACGCTATCTTTTCTTACTTTGTCCCATCTCATTTTAAGATCGGCTCCTTTTTTCAGGTCTAATTTTAAACCCTCAATATAATCATTCAGGTCTTTAGAAAAGTTCTTTGCCTGAATTGCTTTAGGCTCCCAAATCATAGCCTTTTCACGGGATGTATTATCATTAAGTTTTTCTTCTAGAGACTTATATAAAGTTTCATTAGAAGTTCTAATATTTTCATTAGAAGTTAATAAACTTTGATTTACTACTCTGAATGCATTAATAACTTCGTTAGATACATTGAGGGCTAATATCGCGGTAAGTACCAGGTACATGATGTTGATCATCTTTTGCCGCGGTTCTCTGGGTAGAGCCATGATTTTATTTTTACTGTGTTAGTTAGTGAAATTGGATTATTTATTTTTTATTGTCTTCCCTGCATAGCGCTTAACATATTACCATAAACCTGGTTAAGCTTGCCAAGATTATTTGCCAAAGCACCTATTTGTTCTTTAGCAGACTGGGCATCACCAACGGTTGACATCATAACTTCACTAGCTTGTGCCATTTTACCATAAAAGCTGTTTAATGCTTTAAGGTGATTGTTGCTCTCATTAAGCTCCAGTTCATAAATAGTGTTTAATGAACCGAGGTTTTTTGTAAGCACCTGCACCTGGTTGTGAAAACCTTTGGCGCTATCTGCTGCATTATTAAAACCGCTCATAGCGTTTGCAGAAGTTACATAAGCGTCCTTCATTAGGCCCATCGCTGATGTGGCTTCCTTAGTTTTCGCAGAAAAATCACCGGTAGATTTTACAACATCACCAACTTCGCCAATATTGGAAACGGTAGTTCCTAATTTTTGGAAGTTATCCCCCAGTCTTTTTAAATTAACCGGAGTAATGTCTGCTTCCAGGAGCATTTTATCCATGGATGCTAATGCTGGGTTTCCTTTTACAACAGGTACTTCTTCTTCACCTGGCTGAATATCTTCTTCATGTCTTTTGGGTTTTACCCATTCTATTCCTGCATATACCAGGAAGATAGCAGTTTCGGTCCACATACCAACTGTGAGCATTGTGTCCGCGTATGACTGGTGAGTTAATTTAGCCCAGGCTGCGAATATAATTACGGCAGCACCAGCGCTTACTAATACATCAATTAGAGTTAAAAAGGTTCTTTTTCTGTGAGGCATGATAATTGAATTTTATTTGGTTTTGTTTAAGGTTGATTAGTCAGTTTTATAAAATACAATGCCTATATTAAAGTAATATTAATACAGGCAGTAAGTAGTTTGCTAAAATTTATTCTATGAGATTAAATTTATTTTTTACCTTTTTTACTGGTAACTGGTGGTAAATCTATTACGCAACGAAAGCCAATATACGCTTTGGAAGTATCCTGGTATTCGTAAGCTCTTGTACTCGTTTGTAAAAAATATCCTACATCTTTCCAGCTACCGCCACGAATAACTTTTCGTTTCATACGGGGAGGATCCTGGTCTTTTGCATTATAACGAATATCGGGATTCATATCGTGTTGAAAATTGTAACCACCTTCATAATACAAAGATGATGTCCATTCAGCAACATTACCCGCCATATTGTATAGTCCAAAATCATTGGGCCAGTAAGCATCTGCACGTACTGTATAAAAACCTCCATCTTCAGGATAATTACCACGGCCTGGCTTAAAATTGGCAAGAAGGCATCCCTTCTTATTTCTCAGGTAAGGCCCTCCCCATGGATAAGGAGATTGTGACCTGCCGCCTCTCGCAGCATACTCCCATTGCGCTTCAGTTGGAAGGCGAAAAGGAGACTCTGAGGACCTGTTCTTGTTATTAAGAAAAGCATTTAAGTATTGGCTTCTCCATTCGCAAAATGCTGTAGCTTGTTTCCAGGTCACACCTACTACCGGATAATTTCCAAAAGCAGGATGACTGAAATATTGTTTGGCCATTGGCTCATTATAAGAGTAAGCAAAGTCTCTTACCCAGGATAATGAATCGGGGTAAACGGGAATATCATATTTTACAATAAATTTTCCACGTGGCACATTTGCATTCTCTCTTTTTGCGGCTTCTTTAAAGTCAAAAGTTTCAGAATGGTATACAATTTTAAGTGGATCGAGTTCTTTTTTACCAAATATTCTATTATCCGGAGTAACGATCATAGCATCTATTTTTTCCATAGTTGCTTTTTCATTCCATTTTATAGTAGATACTTTTTTCCAATCAAGATAGTCATTCCCATCTGCTCCGGGCTTGGTATAACCCATAAGCTTACCTGCTATTGAATCCCTCACCCAATTTGTAAACTGGCGATATTCATTATTGGTTATTTCTGTTGCATCCATCCAGAAACCACTTATAGATACTTGTTTATTACGGGCAGTAAATGCATAGTTTACATCTTCATCACTTGGCCCCATATGGAAAGTGCCAGGTGGTACGTAAACCATTCCCGGAGGCTTAGGCAGGCTGTAGCGGGTACCAGGAGCGGCGCCCACAAGCTGGCCATAGTCATTTTTAGGGCCTTTGGATTTTCCTGATTTGCCACAACCTGTTACAGCGAATGTGGCAAGTGCAGCTAGCGAAATGAACAAATTGTACTTCATTTTTTTACTTTTGAGGGTAAGGACAAATGTAATAATTATTTTAAATCAACATAATTATCCATGATTACCGAATCCTTAATTCATTTTAATTCAGAAACGGCTATCAACAATATAAAACGGATAAATATTTCAATTATTGTAAAAAGATGCCAAATTATATATTAGAAATTGAGTAATGGATTAATGAAGGGTTTAAAGGTAAATGAAGCTACGATAAAACATTAAATAAAATTTTATTTTTTACAAGTAAATTTTTAAAAAATTCGTTAAAGAAAGTTCTGAAGCTAAATTAAGAAATTTGAGTAAAGGAAAAAAAGGGAAATTTTTTCGTTGACTTGATTTTATATTTAAGATATATTTTTCTCGCCTGATCTATTTTGCCATCCATCGTATTATCTTTAAATATCCATAAATTTAAAATCTACAAATGAAAAAAATTTACTCGCCAATCTTATTACTGCTGTTTTTTCAAATTTGTAACAGCCAGTCTTTTGTCGCCATAGGAACAAATGGTGGAGCAGGCACTTATGCTTCTGCAATAAATGCATATGGTCCATTTACTACTAATACGACAATTTCCTGGAACAGACATGCTTATATCTACCCGGTAAGCCTATTAACAGGAATGTCTTCTAATTCAACTATCGATTCTCTTTTTTTTCCAAGATTATCCAGCGGTGCTGCGCAAGGAATGGTTACCGGAACAGTTAATTCTAAAATTTACCTGAAAAATACAGTCGCTACTGATTTTGGGGCCGCTGCACTGGACTGGTCCACTGAAAGCGCCAGTGCAGTGCTGGTGTACAACAATGACCCTACCGCTATCATTAGTAATACGGGAGGCTTAAAAAAATTTATTTTGACATCTCCCTTTGTGTATACAGGCAATAACATTGAAATTCTTGTAGAATACTCGCAATCTGCTCCTGCCACTGGTGAAGTTGTCTGGGGCTATGATAACGATACAGGTATCCCTGATTATTTGGTAAACTCGACAAAATATATAAGCGGATCATCAGGCAGTCCAACAAATTTACTTACCAGTTCCAATCTTCGTCATCCCGCATTAGGAATATATTACACTTCCAATAACCCAATTGATGCATATGTTACCCAAATCATAGATCCGGCAAGTACTTCCTGTTATAATACGCCTCAAAATTTTTCAGTAATACTCAAGAATGCAGGAAACACAAATATTTCGGCAGGTGCAGCGGCTGTAACCTTACAAATAAGTGGTGCTAATTCATATACCTCTACATTAAATAATACAGGCTCTATTATACCCGGAGGTACAGAAAGTATTGATTTTATCGGTGTGAATATTACTAATCCCGGCAATAATGACGATACTGCTTTTGTAGTTTTAGCAGGAGATCCCATAAAAACCAACGATACAGCGTCATTGCAAACTACTACAGCAGGAATAATTACTTCCTTTCCCGCCCTTGAGGATGTAGAAGCAACTCCTCTACCTGTTTTTCGATATGCTTCCCAAATAGCAATTAACCAGGCTTGGTTTCTGCAAACCGGTGGCTATACCAATGCTGATCAGACTACTCCACTTGCACCGCATAGTGGTTCAAAATTCTTTTTGTTCGACTCTTACAACTTCCCTGTGGGTACCAAGTCCCGGCTTTATAGTAATTGCCTGGCACTCACCAACGGTACATCAAATAGTGTTGAGTTCTTTATGAGCCATGATGATTTTTTTGCTACTTCTCTTGACAGCATGTATATAAGTGTATCTACTGACAAAGGAGTAACCTGGACAAGGCTTAAAGGATTTCAGCGTTATGATCCGGCTTTTACCACTCCTGAATGGAAAATGGAATCGGTGGATCTTGCTGCTTACACAGGCCTTACTATACAAATTGGTTTTGAAGGTGTGGGCGATTTTGGAAATTCAATAGGGCTGGATGATATAACAGTTGTTTCTGCTTCAACTACTCCCGTAACACTATTAACTTTCAATGCAAAAAGAAACGGGTCAGTAAATTCAATTAGTTGGTCTACATCACAGGAACTCAACTCCCAATATTTTGCTATCGAACGCAGCTCTGATGGAACTCATTTTTCTCCGATTGGGCGTGTCGCCGCAGCAGGCAATAGCAGTATCCAGCGTGCTTATCAATTTGTTGACCTGCATCCATTAAAGGGATTTAACTATTACAGGTTATTGATAGTTGATATTGACAACGCTATAAAATATAGCCTGGTGAAGAGTGTCAAAAACCTGGGCTTGGTAAATTTTACATTGTATCCTAATCCTGTCAGGGATAAATTGCTTGTCGATATTGATGCTGAAAAAACAGATAAGGGAGAATTAAATATAACTGATATTAATGGCAGAAATGTTTATAGCATCAAATTAAATCTAACACAGGGTATCAATACAATACCGGTTAACGTTACTCATCTTGCTAATGGAACCTATTTTATAAGAATACTAACGAGTGATAATAGCTTTATGAAAAAATTTAGCAAGCAATAATATTTTAAATAATAACTATAAACCGTCCTGTTACCGGGACGGTTTTTTTTAATATTTTCCTGCAATCACTCATTCTCAAATGGCTAACTTTTTAACCCTAATTTTGCACATTATATTATGGCAAAAGTGAAGCAGCAGCTCCCCGCTTCTAGAGATATCGAAGAAGAAAAAATCGAAGTGTATGGGGCAAGAGAGCACAATCTCAAAAACATTGATATTTCTATTCCTAAAAATAAGCTGGTAGTCATAACAGGAATTAGCGGAAGCGGAAAATCTTCTCTTGCATTTGATACAATATATGCTGAAGGTCAGAGGCGTTATATGGAAAGCTTTTCAGCATATGCCCGCCAATTCATGGGCGACATGGAAAGGCCTGATGTAGATAAGATCACCGGCCTTTCACCGGTTATTTCCATTGAGCAAAAAACGACTAATAAAAACCCCAGGAGCACGGTTGGTACTGTTACAGAGGTTTATGATTTTCTCCGCTTATTATTTGCCCGTATTGGGGAAGCATTTAGTTACAATAGTGGAAAAAAAATGGTGAAGTGGAGTGAAGAAGAAATTTTGCAAAATATTTTGCAACGGTTTAAAGATAGAAAAATAAGCCTTCTTTCTCCGTTAGTCCGGGGGCGTAAAGGGCATTACCGTGAACTTTTTGAAGATGTAAGGAAAAAAGGATTTTTGAAAGTTAGGATAGATGGTGATATAAAAGACCTTGTGCCAAAAATGCAGGTTGACAGATATAAAATTCATGATATTGAACTGGTAGTTGACAGGCTTCTGGTTGCTGAAGAACATAAAGTAAGACTGGGGCAAAGTGTTCAGAAAGCTTTACAGCTTGGTAACGGGCTCCTTTTTTTATTGCTAAACGACAGTAAAGAACAAGTTCAATATAGCCGCCAGCTTATGTGTGAAGATACGGGGATCAGCTATGAGGAGCCTTCTCCCAATACATTTTCATTCAACTCGCCATATGGTGCTTGCCCGGTATGTAAAGGCCTAGGTAATGTTTACCAGATTGATCTGAGTTCTGTAATACCTGACTCTAAATTAAGCATTAACGAAGGGGCTATCGCACCCCTTGGCGAAGAGCGTGACGCTTATGTTTTTAAACAGGTTCAGGCTATTGCAAAAAAATTGAAATTTAGCCTGGACAAGCCTGTAGAAGATTTACCCAAGAAGATAGTAAATTTTTTATTGTACGGAAATGAAGAAGTTGCAGATGAAAGCAGCGATGGATACCTTCAGGTTGATGATGAAAGTGTAAGTATTCCTGAAAATAATTCTTATGCAGGAGAATATGAAGGGGTGGTTAACATGATCAAAAGGTGGTTTGGTTCGTCAACTACAACTGATTCTCTTAGGTCATGGGTTGAAAAATTCATGCAATTAAAAGTCTGTACTGCCTGTGATGGTAAAAGATTAAAAAAGGAAAGTCTTTGGTTTAAAATAGATCAAAAAGATATTGCTGATTTAAGTAATCTCGATCTCAATGTATTGCTGGATTGGTTTACGGGTATAGAAAAACGATTAACAAACCGGCAAAATGTAATTGCTAAAGATATTTTAAAGGAAATTCGGGAACGGGTTGGCTTTTTATTGAATGTTGGCCTCACTTATCTTACTTTAAGCCGTTCATCAAAAAGCCTTAGCGGAGGTGAATCACAACGTATCAGGCTTGCTACACAAATAGGCTCCCAACTTCAGGGAATTACATACATATTGGATGAGCCCAGCATTGGGCTTCATCAAAGAGATAATCAACAGCTAATTAGTGCTCTCAAAAATTTAAGAGACATCGGAAACAGTGTCCTTGTAGTGGAGCATGATAAGGATATTATGCTTGCCGCCGATTACTTAATCGACATTGGACCTTTGGCAGGAAAGCATGGAGGAGAAATTGTAGCGAGTGGATTTCCAAAAGATCTTCTAAAACTTAATACACTTACTTCTGCTTACTTAAATGGAAAGAAACAAATTGCAGTTCCATCTGAAAGAAGAAAAGGAAATGGGCATATTCTTAATTTGAAAGAAGTTTCAGGAAATAATTTGAAAAATGTAAATGCTACGTTTCCTCTTGGAAAATTCATATGCGTCACCGGCGTAAGTGGCAGTGGAAAATCAACATTAATAAATGAAACTCTCTATCCTATTTTAAGTATTCATGCTTTTAAAAGTAAAATGACCCCTTTGCCTTATAAAAGCGTTAAAGGCCTTGAGCATATTGATAAAGTGGTAGAAATTGACCAGTCACCCATTGGCCGCACACCGCGTAGTAACCCTGCAACCTACTGTGGACTTTTTACAGATATACGTACCTTATTTGCGGAAGTGCCTGAAGCTAAAATAAGAGGTTATAAGCCTGGCCGCTTTTCATTTAATGTAAAAAGTGGAAGATGTGATTTATGTGAAGGCGGTGGCATGCGGGTGATAGAAATGAATTTTCTACCGGATGTATATGTTCATTGTGAAAAATGTAATGGCAAAAGATATAAC
>JBBSEV010000056.1:0-27749 GCA_038239385.1 Chitinophagales bacterium | reverse complement strand
TGCGATCCTGATGGAGTTACTTATTGGTTTACCTGCGAGTATAATGTAGCGTCCACTTGGAGCACAAGAATTGCTGCCTTTACATTAGACCCATGTACGCCTCCAGTTTGTGGGAATCCTCTGGGCCTTACTTCATCATCAATTACTAACACAAGTGCTACAGTAAGCTGGTCTGCGGTAACTAATGCTTTAAGTTATGATGTTGATTATAAATTGACCACTACATCTACCTGGACCAATGCCGCTACAGCTATTACATCAACTTCGCAGAATATTTCAGGATTAACATTAGGTACAACCTATGATTGGAGAGTAAGAGCGAACTGCTCAGGGGGTAGTGGAAATTATGTAAGCGCTCAGTTTACTACTACATCACCGGTAGTTTGTAATGCCCCATCAGGCCTTACCGCTTCTACTACAAGCACTACAGGATACGTGATATGGAATAGTGTAAGTGGTGGAAATAGTTATGATGTAGATTATAAACCGACAAGTTCTTCTACCTGGATTAATGTAGCAAATGCGATTACCGGCACATACACTATACTGAGTAATTTAGCTGCTTCCACCTCTTATGATTGGAGAGTGAGAACAAACTGCTCATCCGGAAGCAGTACTTTTAGCACCAGCCAATTTACAACACCGGCAGTAACTGCCTGTAATGCGCCTCAGGGGCTTGTAGCTACTTCTATCACAACCACTAGTGAGAACATTTCATGGAATAACGTAAGTGGCGCAATAAGTTATAAAGTGGATTACAGAGCCACGAATTCTCCTACATGGATTGTTGCTACTGCATCAACAACAGCCACCAACATAAGCCTTTCCGGGCTTTCTCTATCAACCTCGTACGACTGGAGAGTAAAGACAACTTGTTCATCCGGAAGCAGTTCTTTTAGTATTGCTCAATTTACAACTTCAGGTACTATAGTTTGTAATGCGCCTTCGGGTCTTACATCTACCGCCATTACATCAGTATCGGCAAGTGTTTCATGGGGTAGTGTGAGTGGTGGAAACAATTATGATGTGGATTATAAAGCCAACAGTTCTTCCACATGGATCAATGCAGCGACGGCAGTAACCGCTACAACAGTTGGCCTTTCCGGTTTATCGCCTTCTACTTTATATGACTGGAGGGTAAGGACCAATTGTTCATCAGGCAGCAGCTCTTACAGTACTGCGCAGTTTACAACTTCTGCCTTGGCAGTTTGTAATGCACCAACAGGCCTTGCAGCTACTGCTATAACATCGGCTACAGCAAATGTTTCGTGGGGCAGTGTAAGCGGCGGAAACAATTATGATGTGGATTATAAAGCCAACAGTTCTTCCACATGGATCAATGCAGCGACGGCAGTAACTGCTACAACAGTTGGCCTTTCCGGTTTATCGCCTTCTACTTTATATGACTGGAGGGTAAGGACCAATTGTTCATCAGGCAGCAGCTCTTACAGCACCGCGCAGTTTACGAGTGCTCCAATTTCCGGTTGCCCTGACCAGTTTGAACCAAACGAAACTTTTGCAACGGCGGCACCTGTTAGTGTTGGTATAAATATAAACGCGCAAATTAATTCCGCCACCGATAACGATTATTATAGTTTTAATAATACGGCGAGCCAGAGAAGAGCAATGGTAACCCTTTCAAATTTACCTGCGGATTATGATATGCAGTTATATAGATCGGACGGCTTTTTACTCAGAACATCCCAAAACAGGGGAACAGCCAGCGAATCATTTACTTTAAATACTAATACAATCGGAACTTATATCGTATATGTCTATGGGTTTAGTGGTGCATTTAATAGCAGTCAATGCTACACTTTAAATATTCAGTTAAGCGCCACAAACTTTAGTACGGAAGCCCCAGTTCTTAATAGTGTTACGACAGTAAGAGGAGGCATAAAAATCTTTCCTGTTCCTGCCTCTGATATGGTTACTGTATCTTTTGATGCATATAAAAAAGGGACAGCAATTATCATTATCACTAATCAACTTGGCCAGGAAGTAGTGCGCAAAACAGTTGGGGTAGGAGATGGAATTAATTATAATACCCTGGATGTGAAAAAACTTACTTCGGGCCTGTATTTCTTAAAAGTGGTTAATGATAATGAGGTTGAAACGAAAAAATTCACGATTGGCAGATAGCTTAAAAATTTGTGAAAAAATAAAACGGGCTGATGAAGCCCGTTTATTTTTTACAATTAGCCTAAAATAGCACAATGCCTGCATCGCGGCTCATAAATATCTTTTTCTCCAAGCAATAGCTGTCCGCCGCCTGGAACTTTACGATAACTTACATTTGCAATGTTTCCGCAAATCATGCAAATTGCATGAAGCTTTGTAATATAATCCGCTATTGCCAGCAGATTAGGCATTTGACCGAAAGGCTTTCCCGTATAATCCATGTCAAGCCCTGCTACAATTACACGTATTCCATTCATAGCCAATTTTTCACAAACTACTGTTATTTGATCATCAAAAAACTGTGCTTCATCTATACCCACCACATCCACATCCTGCGCCAGAAGAAGGATAGTTTGCGAATTATCAACAGGGGTAGAATGAACCTTGTTTTCATCATGGCTTACAATTTTTAATTCATCAAATCGCACATCAACCGATGGTTTAAAAATTTCAGCTTTAAGGTTGGCAATTTTTACCCGGTTCAATCTTCTTATCAGTTCTTCCGTTTTGCCGCTGAACATGCTTCCGCATATAACTTCGATCCAGCCACGACGCTCACCTTTATAATTTGGTTCTATAAACATTTTTTGTATTTCATTTTAATTTCAATTTGTACCTTAGCCCCAATTGCAAGGTTAATGATTTATGTTAATTCAATACAAACATTTTTCATTTTGCAAAATTGAAAAATCAATATTTAAAACTACAGATGGAAAGAGTGTCCACACTCATAAGGAAATTACAAAAGCAACTTGATGAAAATAGTTCAGCTGAAATGCTGCTATACACTACTCAAATGTTAATGACTGAATTGGCGGGAAAATCGCAAAGTAATATGGCAAAAAGCAGAGAAAAGGTTTTTGTAGTTATGCCTGTAATTATAAGTATGGTGCACAAAGAGGAGGCTACTAATAACCACGATATTGAACCTGAAGAAAAATTATTTGAAGTATTGCAAGTGGACGAGAAAGAGATTGAGGAAGAGCTTGAACAAATAAAAAAGCATGCAGAGGTAGTAAACTCAATGAGCGCAAATGCCAAGCCTGGGTTTGTTTATCATCCCATTGAAGACATGCCCACCCTTGCTCATCAAACTCCTATCGAAAAAAAGAGATCAGGCGAAAACGAAATACCTTTCGAATATCCTGAATCGCTTAATGACCGCCTTAAAGAAGTAAAAATTGAACTTTCACAGAAACTTACAGATACACCGATTAAGGATTTAAAAAAAGCCATCGGTGTAAATGACAGGTATTTATTTTTAAATGAATTATTTCGCGGCGATGAGGCCATGTATGAACGGAGTATTAAAACGATTCAGAATTTTTCAATATTTCCCGAAGCCGAATACTGGATACGGAGAGAGCTTAAGGTAAAAATAGGGTGGCTTGACAGCGATCCGGTTGTAAAGCAATTTGACCAACTCGTTAAGAGAAGATTTGCTTAAATTACTTTATTGAGCAAGCCTTTATTTTTTATATATTCCATTATTTTTTGTGAAGCACCTGCATTTTTATACACATATTCTTTTGCAGCAGCTCCTCTGGATAATAAATCTTTTTCATCAGCCAAAAGACCATTTACTATTTTTTCAAGCTCTAATGCATTTTCAATACTTATAGCACCGCTGCAATCAAGAAGTTCCTCTGCTTCAAAATTCTTTTCATATTCGGGGCCAAAAATTACAGGCTTTCCATACACCGCTGCTTCCAGTATGTTATGCAAGCCGTCGTCACCAAAGCCTCCGCCAACGTAAGTTAAGGTTGCATATTTATAAAGACGTGAAAGCATTCCAATATTATCAATGATCAAACAATTACTTGTAATCGGCTGTGGCTTATCGGTTATCTTTTGTTGGTCATCAATCGGTGGTTTAAGCTTTTTCATCCACTCAGAATAGGTGATTGATGCTGCAAATTCTTTTTTGACATCGGCAATATTTTCAGCTTCAATTTCATGAGGCGCAATGATAAATTTTATGGCCGGATGTTCTCTTACAAAATGAATCCATTCAGCCTCATCATCTTCCCAGGTGCTTCCTGCAACAATCACTTTATGATTGCCGCAAAATGCTGCTATGCCCGGAACCTCGATAAAGTTGGAAGCAATATGAATTACCCGGTCGCATCTCGTATCGCCTGAAACAGTAACTCTTTCTTCAGGGATTAATTTTTGTAAGATATCTTTTGATGAATTATTCTGCACAAAAAAATGATCAAACACTTTAAGCATTTCTATCCAGAATTTTCCATACCATTTAAAAAAAGGCTGGATTCTTAAGAATACTCCGGATATAAGGAGAACAGGAATATTTTTATTTTTTAATTCAAGAAGGTAATAATACCAGTATTCATATTTAATCCATAATGCCAGGTCGGGTTTAAAAATATCTATAAGTTTCCTGGCATTTGCTAAGGAATCCATTGGCAGGTAATAAACCTGGCGGAATTCTTTATCATTTTTTACAATTTCATACCCTGATGGAGAAAAGAAAGTGATAACAATCGAAGCATCAGGATAAATCTCTTTTATTTTTTTTAATAACGGGCGGCCTTGCTCAAATTCGCCTAAACTTGCACAATGCATCCACACCGTTTTGCCGTTTGTCGGAGTGTAAGATTCTTTTAAATAATTGAAAAATTCCTTTCTGCCATTGATCCAAAGTTTTGCTTTTTTATTCCAAAGCGATGCGACCCAAATGCCTGTAAGATATGTTGCCAGGAAAATGTTGTATATAATGATCACCGGGTAATGCTTTTTAAACAAATCTAATTTCTTCAAATGAAATCACTGGCTATTAATTTGAAATTTCAAATTCTTGTTTCAATTACTATCTTTGCAGCCTTTTAAAAAAAGCATATGAAAGCCGTGCAAATGGTGGATTTAAAGCAACAATATCTCCGGATAAAGGATGAGGTAGATGCTGCGGTTTCTGATGTTATAGAAAGCTCAGTTTTTATTGGCGGTCCGCAGGTTAATAAATTTGCAACTGGTCTTGCAGCCTATCTTGATATAAAGCATGTAATACCATGTGCCAATGGTACAGATGCTCTGCAAATATCAATGATGGCTTTGGGCCTGGTGCCGGGTGATGAAATAATTACTCCTTCATTTACCTATGTTGCAACCACTGAAGTAATTGCATTACTGAGATTGCAACCTGTTTTCGTTGAAGTAAACCCTTCTACTTTTTGTATTGAACCTGAAGCCATAAGAAATGCAATTACTTCCAAGACCAAAGCAATTGTCCCGGTTCACTTGTATGGCCATTCGGCCAATATGGAAGAAATAATGACTATTGCAAAAGAGAAAAATTTATTTGTAATTGAGGATAATGCCCAGGCTATTGGCGGGGATTATTTTTTTAATGATGGGGCCATTCAAAAAACCGGCAGCATAGGCACTGTTGGTTGCACCTCATTCTTTCCCAGTAAAAATTTAGGCTGCTATGGTGACGGAGGGGCTATATTCACAAATGACGATACATTGGCAGAAAAATTAAAGATGATTGCAAACCACGGCCAGAGAACAAGATACTACCATGAGATAGTAGGATGTAACTCAAGGCTTGATGCATTACAGGCAGCAATATTAAATATAAAACTTCCGTTATTGAATAACTATATTAATGCAAGGATTACAGTGGCGGATTATTATGATAATGCTTTTGCGGGCAATGAAAAAATTACAACACCTTATCGGGCTTCTTATTGTAAGCATGTGTTTCATCAATACACTCTTGTTCTTAAAAATATAGAAGATCCCAGGAACTATCGTGATGGAATGGTAAATTTTTTATCGGAAAATGATATTCCATCAATGATATATTATCCGGTACCTGCGCACAGGCAGCAAATGTTTGCAGCTTTTGGCGGTGCAAATTATAATCTTGAGAAAACAGATTGGCTTACTGAAAGAGTTATTTCTTTACCGATACATACAGAAATTGATGAGGAACAATTAAATTTTATCACAGAAAAAGTTTTAGAATATATAAATAAATAAAAATGAATTTAGCAGTAATTGGAACCGGTTACGTGGGCCTTGTAACAGGCACTTGTTTTTCGGAAACGGGAAACAATGTTACCTGTGTTGATATTGATGAGCAAAAAGTAAAAAAATTATCTTCAGGTAAAATAACTATTTACGAACCCGGTCTTGAAAAGATTTTTTTAAGAAATGAAAAGGAAGGACGGCTTCACTTTACTACCTCGTTAAAAGAAGCTATCACAGATGCCAAAATAATTTTTCTTGCTTTGCCTACACCCCCGGATGAAGATGGAAGCGCGGATCTTAAATATGTTTTAAAGGTTGCCAGCGACATAGGGAAACTCCTAAAAAAAAATGATTACAAAATTGTAATTAATAAAAGTACCGTTCCGGTTGGTACTGCCGACAAAGTGAAACAAGCTATTTTGAAAAGCGCAAAAGAAAGTGGCAATGAAAGTATTGAAGAATCTTTTGATGTAGTAAGCAATCCTGAATTCTTACGGGAAGGCGTAGCCGTAGATGATTTTATGAAACCTGATAGGGTTGTAATAGGTACCTCATCAGAAAGGTCAAAAAAATTATTAGGAGAGTTATATGCCCCTTTTGTGAGGCAGGGAAATCCGATTCTTTATATGGATGAGAAGTCTGCCGAGCTTACCAAATATGCCGCTAATTCTTTTCTTGCAACTAAAATCTCATTCATGAATGAGATTGGACAGTTATGTGAAAAAATGGGAGCCGATGTTGATATGGTAAGAAGAGGATTGGGAAGTGATGAAAGGATTGGAAGAAGATTTTTATTTCCCGGCATTGGTTATGGCGGAAGCTGTTTCCCTAAAGATGTAAAAGCTTTGGCAAAATCATCACACCAGGTATCTTATGATTTTCAGATTTTGGAAGCTGTAATGAAAGTAAACGAAATTCAGAAGCATCATTTATTACCCAAAATAAGAAACTATTTCAACAATGATATAAATGGAAAGAAAATAGCTTTATGGGGATTGGCTTTTAAGCCAAATACTGATGACATAAGAGAAGCCCCTGCATTGACAATGATAGATGAACTGACTGCCGGAGGAGCATCTGTTACAGCCTACGACCCTGAAGCGATGCCTAATGTAAAAAGAGAAATAGGTGATAAAATATCATATGCCGAAAATCAGTATGATGCGCTCGAAGGTGCTGACGCCCTAGTAATAGCAACTGAATGGAGTGAATTCAGGACACCCGACTTCAACAAAATGAAAACTTTACTCAAAGGCAATGTGATATTCGATGGAAGGAATCTTTTCGACCTTGCGCTTATACAGGAATGTGGATTTCATTATGTTAGCATTGGCCGAAGGGTAATAGCTCCCAATCCCTAAAAGGGTTTTTGTAATAATTTTCAAATGAAAACAAATAGTTCATCAGAACCATTAATGCCTCACTCCTATTCGGGAGAACTGGCTGGCTCCCGGATTTTAATTACCGGTGCTGCAGGATTTCTGGGATCTCATCTATGTGATCGTTTTATCAGCGAGGGCATGCATGTTATAGGGATGGATAATCTTATAACGGGTGATCTTAAAAATATTGAGCATCTGTTTAAATTGAAAGAATTTGAATTCTACAATTGCGATGTTTCAAAATTTATTTATGTTCCTGGAAAGCTGGATTATATCCTGCATTTTGCCTCACCTGCAAGCCCGATTGATTATTTAAAAATTCCTATACAGACTTTAAAAGTTGGCTCTCTTGGTACACATAACTGCCTTGGACTGGCGCTTTCAAAAAAGGCAAGGATCCTTGTTGCATCCACAAGCGAAGTGTACGGCGATCCGTTAGTACATCCTCAAAGTGAAGATTATTGGGGAAATGTAAATCCAATTGGTCCCCGGGGAGTTTACGATGAGGCGAAACGTTTCCAGGAAGCTATAACAACAGCTTACCATACCTTTCACGGTTTGGAAACAAGGATAGTAAGAATTTTTAATACTTATGGCCCACGTATGAGGCTTAATGATGGCAGGGCCTTACCCGCTTTCATAGGGCAGGCGCTTCGCGGCGAAGACCTGACCGTTTTTGGAGATGGCAGCCAAACCAGAAGCTTTTGCTATGTGTCAGATTTGGTTGAAGGAATATTCAGATTGTTATTGAGTGATTATTCAATGCCTGTAAATATTGGTAATCCCGATCAGATTACTTTAAAAGAATTTGCAGAAGAAATAATTGCGCTTACAGGTACAAAGCAAAAAATAGCTTATCATCCTTTACCACAGGACGACCCAAAGCAAAGGCAACCCGACATTTCAAAAGCAAAAGAACTGTTGAAATGGCAACCAAAAGTTAGCAGGGCAGAAGGCCTCAAAATCACATATGATTATTTTAAATCATTGACAAAAGAAGATCTTTATAAACTTCCTAAAGAATTTGAAAGCAAGAGGTGAAAAAATTATAACGATAGTTCGTTGTCGATAAAAAAATAAAGGGGTAGAAATAAATTATGTATACAGGCTTACTTGATAAAAAAAAGAAGCTGGCTGTAATAGGGCTGGGTTACGTTGGGCTACCTATCGCTTTGGAATTTGCAAAACATATTTCTGTTATTGGTTTTGATATTAATGCGGATAGAATTGAAATGATGAAAAAGGGAATTGATCCCAGCAAAGAACTGGAAAAAGAATCTTTCAAGGAATGTGATATAGAATTTACGAATAGCCTTGATAAACTGCGTGAGGCAAATTTTTTCATTGTGGCGGTTCCTACGCCTGTCGATATAAACAATGTGCCCAATCTTATTCCTGTTCAGATGGCTAGTGATACAATAGGGAAAGTAATAAAAAAAGGCGACTATGTTGTATTTGAAAGTACTGTGTACCCTGGTTGTACAGAAGAGGATTGCCTGCCGGTAATAGAAAAATTATCAGGCCTGAAAAATAAAATTGATTTTAAGTTAGGCTATTCACCGGAAAGAATAAATCCAGGCGATAAAGAACATACCTTATCAAGCATTGTGAAAGTAGTAAGTGGATGTGATGAAGAAAGTCTCGATACTATTGCAAAAGTGTATGAACTGGTAGTAAAAGCGGGTGTGCATAGGGCATCAAGTATCAAGGTTGCGGAAGCAGCAAAAATAATTGAGAACACGCAAAGAGATTTGAACATTGCTCTTATGAATGAGCTTTCAATTATTTTTGATAAAATGAATATTAATACTTTTGAAGTTCTTGAGGCAGCCGGAACGAAATGGAATTTTTTGAAATTTCAGCCAGGCCTTGTTGGAGGCCATTGTATTGGAGTAGATCCTTATTATCTCACCTATAAATCTAATAAGCTTGGATACAATTCCCAGGTAATTCTTGCAGGCCGGGAAATAAATGATGGAATGGCTGCATACATTGCTAAAAAAATATTACAGCATATTATTCAGAATAATGGCGATTTAAAAAAAGCAAAGGTGCTGGTTATGGGTGCTACTTTTAAAGAGAATGTAAGCGACATAAGAAATTCAAAAGTGGCTGATGTAGTAAAGGAACTTAAATCTTATTCTCTTCAGGTTCATGTTACAGACCCACATGCAGGCAGTGATGAATTAATGCATGAATACGGTTTTGAACTCACAAAAGAAATTTCAAATGATTATGAGGCGGTGATTGTAACCGTGCCTCACAAAGCCTACATGAATATGAACGACCTGGAGTTTGCAACTATTACAAAACCAAATGCTATTATTGCAGATATCAAAGGAATTTTTCGTGGCAAGATAAATAGTCGTAAATACTGGAGCCTTTAATAAATGGTTGAACGATATTCGCAAAAAAGTACATTTTGAATAGTAAATTTCATGATGGCCATCTTGGTAGCTTATCCTTTCTTATTACGGGCGGTGCCGGCTTTATTGGCAGTCACATTGCTGAATATCTTCTTAAAAATGGCGCCGGTAAAGTAAGGGTGCTTGACAATTTATCTAATGGCTTTGAATCCAATCTTAAAATTTTAAGCAATTACCCGGCTTTCGAATTTATTGAAGGGGATATAAGAAATATTGAAACCTGCCGGGAGGCGTGTATGGGAATTAATTATGTGAGTCACCAGGCCGCTCTGGGATCCGTACCCCGCTCTATAAAAGAACCTTCATATACTAATGACGTGAATGTTGGTGGCTTTGTAAATATCGTAAATGCTGCTGTTGAAAATAAAATCAGGAAGCTGGTTTACGCGTCTTCGTCAGCAGTATATGGCGACGAGGTTACCTTGCCAAAAAAGGAAGAAAGAACCGGTAATTGTTTATCTCCTTATGCTGTAAGTAAAAAAGCCAATGAGTTATATGCACAGGTTTTTTCAGAGGTTTATGATATTCGACTTCTCGGGTTCAGATATTTTAATATATTCGGGCCGAGACAAGATCCTGATGGTCCCTATGCTGCAGTAATTCCGCTTTTTGTAAAGGCAATTATGAACAGGTCGCCTGCTTACGTGAATGGTGATGGTAACCAGACAAGAGATTTTACTTTTGTTGATAATGCTGTCCAGGTAAATATCAAAGGAATGCTTTCAAAGAATGAGGATGCAAATAATAAAGTTTATAATGTGGCAGTAGGTGAAAATTATTCTATTAATTATTTGTACAGCGAAATACAAGAATATTTAAAGAGTGATCATAAAGCCACCAACAGGGAACCAAGAGGAGGAGATATAAAAAATTCTTTAGCGGATATTTCATTGGCTAAAGATTTATTGGGATACCAGCCTGAAACAAAATTTGACGAAGGCTTACGAAAAACAATTGAATATTTTAAAGCCCTTTATTCTAAACAATCATCTTCAAATCAAACTTCACAATCAATAATTAATAGTAAATAATGGCTTTTGAAAAAACTGAGTTCCCGGGATTACTTGTTTACAACCCTGCAGTATTTGAAGATAAAAGAGGATATTTTTTTGAGAGTTATAATCAAAAAGTTTTTTCTACAGGTGGAATAAATATTTCGTTTATCCAGGATAACCAGGCCAGTTCTTCTTTTGGTGTTATCCGTGGTCTTCACTATCAAAAAAACCCTTTTGCCCAAACAAAGCTTATAAGGGTTTTAAGCGGAAACATTCTTGATGTGGCAGTTGACATTCGTAGAAATTCTCCCACTTACGGTAAGGCCTACACTATAGAGTTATCCGCTGAAAATAAAAGGCAACTACTGATTCCCAAAGGCTTTGCTCATGGGTATTCAGTAATAAGTGAAACTGCGGAAGTTTTTTATAAATGTGATTCATTTTATAATAAAGAAAGTGAAGGCGGAATTGCATGGAATGACCCCGCTTTACATATAAATTGGAAAATACCTGAAGGCAGCGAAATCATTTCGGAGAAAGATTATGCGTATCCGCCTTTAGGAGGTAGTGATAATAATTTTATTTTCAATAGTTGAAAAATCAAGTATGAATACCGGAGAATCTAACAAAACGATATTGGTAACGGGTTCTAATGGTCAGCTTGGTAATGAAATCCAACAAATTGCCAGCGATTTTCCTTCTTTCAATTTTTTATTTACAACACGGGAGAATTTTCCAATCGAAGACAGCAGGGCTCTTACAAATTTTTTTGAAAAGCAACAGGTTCATTACTGTATAAACTGCGCAGCCTATACAGCTGTTGATAAAGCAGAAGAGCAAAAAGAACAGGCCTTTCTTGTAAATGGAGAGGCAGTTGGGACGCTTGCTTCAATTTGCAGCGACCATCAAACAAAGCTTATTCATATTTCCACGGATTATGTGTATGATGGAACCAGGCACGAGCCTTTAAAAGAGGAAGATGCAGTTGCTCCTTTGAATGTATATGGGTGGTCAAAACTGCGGGGTGAAGAACTAATCTTAAACCGTTATCCTTCATCACTTATTATAAGAACGTCGTGGGTATATTCTTCTTTCGGAAATAATTTTGTAAAAACCATTCTAAGATTATGCAAAGAAAAAGATAAGCTCAATGTGATCAACGATCAATTTGGAAGCCCTACTTATGCAGCAGACCTTGCTGCTGTAATTATGAAATTTATTGAAGAGGATGAACATTCAAAAGAATATAGCGGTATAGTAAATTATTGTAACAGCGGCTCCACTACATGGTACGAATTTGCGGTTGCAATAAAATCTTTAGTTCAAAGCAAGTGCGAAATATTTCCGATTCCGTCTTTACAATATAAAACTCCTGCTATGCGTCCGGCTTATTCAATTCTTGATACTTCTAAAATAAAAGAAATGCTTAACCTGGAAATCCCTTTTTGGAAAGATAGCCTGGAAAAATGCCTGCACACTTTGCAAAAATAATTTTGATTACTCAGAGATTCTGGAGCACGATTTTTTTTAAACTTGCAGTAAATAGTTTTAGAATGAATATAGAAGAGCTACGGGAGTATGCTTTATCATTAGATTCTGCAATGGAAAGTTTTCCTTTTGGAAATGAAACACTCGTGTTTAAAGTAAATAATAAAATATTTTTATTGGCTTCATTATCTTCGGAAATTTTACAATTCAATGTAAAATGCGATCCTATATATGCAGAAGAGTTACGTGAAAAATATTCGAGTATTATGCCAGGTTATCACATGAATAAAAAACATTGGAATACAATAATTGTTGACGGAACATTAAGCGTTTCTCAATTAAAAGAATTTATAAAAAATTCTTATTTGCTTATATTAAAAAAGAAGTGATTTAATTAGATATTTTTAAACACGAAATATCTTTGAAGTGCTTTATCACATTCGTTTTAACATCTTCTCAAATACATAGTTTGAATTTTCAATTACATTTGACGCTCAACTTATCACGTAGCGTTGCATGAAAATTATTGACTGGTATATACTTAAGAAATTTTTAATCACTTTTTTCTTTTGTCTGATGGCGCTCACTGTGTTGGTAGTTATCATCGACCTAAGTGAAAAAACGGATGATTTCTCTAAAACAAAACTTACTATAAATGCTATTTTTACGCAATATTATTTAGGATTTATTCCGCGTATTGACGCTATGTTGTTCCCGCTTTTTATCTTTATTGCAGTTATTTTTTTTACTTCAAAAATGGCAAATCGTTCAGAAGTAATTGCGATACTCAGTAGCGGCATTAGCTTTAACAGGTTTTTAAGGCCGTATATTTTTGGTGGATTTTTACTTACTGCTTTTTTATGGTGGTGCAACCAATACGTACTTCCTCCTGCAAATCAAAAATGGGCCACTTTCAATTCAAAATACATTGATTTTAATTATGCTGCTTACGAAAACACATCAACTATTAGCAATAAATACTTTAAACTGGATTCATTCTCGTATGCAGGCGTAAGATATTATGATACAACAAACAGAAGTGGAAATAATTTTTTTATCCAAAGATTTCAAAACACCAGCCTGGTTTATAATTTAAGGGCACAGTCCATCAATTGGGATACAGCCACCAGAAAATGGCGGCTTACAAATGTTGTCGAACGAAGCATTATTGGTTTAAAAAGTAAGGTTGTTGAATCTCCTTCAAAACAAATGAACTTTAATTTTAAACCCCGTGACTTGCAGCGTGACGAATATATGAAGGATAAATTAGCAACTCCGGATCTTGATGAATATATAAGGCTTGAAAAAGTAAGGGGTTCTGAGAATATAAATTCATTACTATTAGAAAAGCATAACAGGAATGCTAACCCCATAAGTGTTTTTGTTTTAACCATAATTGGCGCATCAATAGCATCTCGTAAAATACGGGGTGGCAGTGGCTTTCATCTAGCCATAGGTGTACTCATTTGTGTATTGTATATTTTGGTTGGCAGATTCTCAGCCGTTTTTTCCATGAAAGGAAACTTTAATCCCATAGTTGCTGCATGGTTACCTAACGCAGTTTTTGGTGCATTGGCCTGGTATCTATATTGGCGAAATTCGAAATAATTTTCCTGCTAATTCAATAGTTACGAAATAATTCTTTTTAATATTTCATTTGTTTTGCGTTTAGTGTAATGCTAACTTTAGGGCTAACGCACTGCTTAATAAGTGTCATTATTTTAAAATTTTTATATGGGCGTAATCCAGGACAGGTTTAAGGCAAAGGCTGATTCGCTATCAGCAGAAGTAAAAGGAATAATACACGATCATGGAGAAAAGGTAATAGGAGAAGTAAAGCTTTCCCAAATTTACCAGGGCATGCGGGGTATTACTGGTTTGGTCACTGAAACTTCATTATTGGATGCACAGGATGGCATAAGGTTTCGTGGTTATTCCATTCCTGAATTGCAGGAAAAACTACCAAAGGCTGAAGGTGGTACTGAGCCGTTGCCCGAAGGATTATTTTACCTGATGCTGGTAGGCGAACTACCAACAGATGAAGATGTACAACACGTGACTAACGTGTGGCAGAGACGCAGTCATGTACCCAATCATGTTTTTGCCACTATAGAAGCGTTGCCTTTGACAACACACCCAATGACTCAATTTGTTGTGGGGATAATGGCTTTACAAACGGAAAGCCAATTCGCTAAAAAATATGCTGCGGGAATGAACAAAAAGGATTATTGGTCTGCAGTATTTGATGATTCTATGGATCTTATTGCGAGGCTTCCACGCATAGCTGCGTATATCTATCGCCGTAAGTATAAGTTTGGTAATCATATTCAGCCGGATGGATTGTTGGACTGGGCGGGCAATTTTGCACACATGATGGGTTTTGAAGATGAAAGTTTTCGTGAATTGATGCGCTTATACATGACAATTCATTGCGATCACGAAGGGGGTAATGTTTCGGCGCATGCAACGCATCTGGTAGGATCAGCGTTAAGCGATCCTTATCTCGCATTTGCTGCAGGAATGAACGGGCTTGCAGGCCCATTGCACGGGTTAGCAAACCAGGAAGTAATAAAGTGGATTTATGACATGCGCAAAGACTTAAATACAGAATTACCAACCAATGAGCAGATAGGTGAGTATGTAAAGAAAACATTGGCTGAAGGTAAAGTTGTTCCCGGTTATGGCCACGCTGTTTTGAGAAAAACAGATCCGCGTTTTGAAGCACAAGTATCATTTGGTAAAAAACATTTGCCGGATGATCCATTAGTAAACACTGTCTGGAACATTTATGAAACAGTGCCACCCATTCTTCAATCACTTGGTAAAATAAAAAATCCATGGCCGAATGTTGATGCACACAGTGGCGCTTTACTTGTTCACTACGGCCTGGTAGAATATGAATTTTACACAGTACTTTTTGGGGTATCACGATCACTTGGTGTACTCGCAAGTCTTTGCTGGGATAGGGCTCTTGGTTTCCCCCTGGAGCGCCCAAAATCAGTTTCAAACAGATTGATAAAACTTTGGCTGGAAGGAAAGGAAGAAATTTGGGGAGAATAATTTTAAGGTACAAACTTATAGTCTGAGTTTATCGAAGACAAGTATCAGCGATGCTGTTTAAAAATCTCTTTTATATTTGCACTCTTTAAGAATTAATAAAATGAGGGGGGAATTAGCTCAGTTGGCTAGAGCGCTTGCATGGCATGCACGAGGTCACCGGTTCGAGCCCGGTATTCTCCACAAATCTTTCTAAGGGGGGCTTAATGGCCTGCCATATTAGTAATCGCATCGGCGCCAGTAATTACTTGTTCTTTTACTTTGCATAAAAAATTTTTTAAAAACGCTTGGAGCTTGATAAAAAAAGCGGGAATCGCAAGCAGCAATAAATAAATAAAATTTTTTTCAGTATAGGCCTGAAAGTAATCGTCTAATTTTTACATGAAGTTAAAGATAGAGCACCGGTGTATAAGTGGATAAAGATCAATAAGAAGACAAATAATTTATAAATTATAAGAAGCGGTTACTGGTACAGAATGCACTGCGGCTGCCATTTCCATGATTAATCTTTCATCTTTCTCAATCGCGTTGCCAACCACTATTACATCTGCGCCGGCTTTACAATTGAGGTATACTTTTTCAGGGTCGGAAATGCCACCGCCAATAATTAATGGAACAGAAATACACCTGGAAACTTTTTCAATCATGCTTTCGGTAACCGGCCTTTTGGCTCCGCTTCCCGCATCCATATAAATTAATTTCATGCCAAGCATTTCTCCTGCCATCGCAGTGCACATAGCAATTTCATTTTTATCTGCAGGCAATGGTGTTGCGTTTGAAATATATGAAACCGTTGTTGGTGCGCCACCATCAATTACCATATAGCCGGTACTCATAATTTCAAGTCCGCTTTGTTTTATAAAAGGGGCACTTACTACGTGCTGGCCAATCAACAATTCGGGATTGCGGCCACTTATTAAAGAAAGGTAGAGAAGTGAATCAGCATACTTTGATATCTGGCTGGGGCTGCCGGGAAATAATATAACAGGTATAGAGCAGTTAGCTTTTATGATTTTTACACATTCATCGAGGTAATTAGAAATTACGAGGCTTCCTCCAACTAAAAAATAATCAATTCGTGCATTCAAAGACAGTTCAATGAGATGGCGCATTTTCTCATCATTTACTTTATCGGGATCAATCAATACAGCAAATGATTTTTTGCCAGATGTTTTTCTTTCACAAAGCGAATTGTATATACTCATTAACTTCATTTGCCGTGGTTGTATGCAAAAATGTCAATTTTTTCGTTCTTATAAAAATTAACTATTGACAAATTACGTATTAAATGTTTGTAACGTTCGCAGTTGCGCTCCTTCATTATTTGTAATTTTGAAATATGGTTAATGTTTTAAAAGAAATACAATTTAAAACAGCCCGTAGTGGAGGGAAAGGAGGCCAGAACGTAAACAAAGTTGAGACGATGGTTGAAGGGTGGTTTCATGTAGAATCATCTGCTATTTTAAATGATAAGCAAAAGGAGATGATAAAAGAAAAGCTTGCCAATAAAATTACGGCTGAAGGATATCTTCTTATTAAAAGCAGAACAGAAAGATCGCAACTTGGGAACAAGGAGCAGGTAATTTTAAAAACACTTCTTTTAATAAATAACGCTTTAGTCAGGAGAAAAAAAAGATTGCCAACAAAACCTACCAAGACGTCAAAACTAAAAAGAACGAAAGCGAAAAAAGAAAAATCTCAAATTAAAGAAGGGCGTAAAAAAATAAAAAATATTGGTGATTGATTTTATAATAAATGATGCCGTAATATTTTGACTTTTACTGGTTTTCTTATTTCTTCAGCGATATAACAAATAAATTTTATTGAGATGTAGACACCTCATTTATTTTCTGCATATTTGAATGATTATTTTTTTCAACTATAAAAGTTTTTTTCCGTCTTAGAGCTTCCTCCAATTCATTAAAGATTATAAAAGTAAATTTGCACCTTTTTAAACCCTGATTCTTGAGCAGCATTAAAAAATTGGCGGGACAAACAATGTGGTATGGTGTGAGTTCTATTGCTGCAAGATTTTTATTTTATTTGCTTACTCCATATTTAACCTTGACCTTATCGAGCACCGGTTATGGGGATATGAGCATCATGTACGCTGCTATTCCTTTTCTAAATGTGATTTTTACTTATGGTATAGAAACTGCTTATTTCAGGTTTGCATCCAGGGAAGAATATAAAAAAACCATCTATAGCACTGCTACAATTTCGATCCTGTGCAGTACTTTTTTTCTAACTATTCTTCTTATCTTTTTTCGATCGTCAATTGCGCATTTATTACGATTGGACAATAATCCGGAATTCATTATTTACTCTGCGCTAATTATTGGATTAGATACTTTATCTACCTTGCCCTTTGCCAAGCTTCGCCTTGACCAAAGGCCCCGTAAGTATGCAATGGTCAGGCTTACAACCATTATTTTACAAATAGCGGTAACCTACTTTTTAATATCCGTATGCCCTGTGCTTGCGAAGAAAAACCCTTACGGATTTGTCGCTACTTTTTATAAGCCCGGCTATGGTGTTGGCTATGTAATTATTGCCAATTTATGTGGTGCACTTTTGGCGTTAATTCTTTTATACAAAGAATTTTTTTCCTTTGAACTTAGGTTCGATAAAAGGTTATGGGGAACCATGATGATTTATTCCCTGCCATTGGTAATTGCAGGCTTCGGTGGAATGATCAACGAAACGTTTGACCGCATTATGCTTACCTGGCTTGCACCCGTTGCAGATATTACTGCAGCAAAAAATGAAGTAGCTATTTATTCCGGATGTTATAAACTATCTATTTTAATTACTCTTTTTATACAAGCCTTTAGAATGGGTGCAGAGCCATTTTTCTTCAAACAGGCGGAAGGGCAAAATCCACAAAAAGTTTATGCAAGAGTGATGAAATTCTTTGTGATAACCATTACCGTTATGTTCCTGGTAGTTGCCATGTATATTGATATCTGGAAATATTTTCTAAGCAAGGAAATCTATTGGACTGGCCTCAAGGTTGTTCCTATATTGCTTTTGGCAAATATGTTCCTGGGCATTTATTATAATTTATCCATTTGGTATAAGCTTACTCATAAAACAATATCGGGAGCTTATATCACACTTATGGGTGCTGCGATTACTTTAATTATCAACTTTAGTTTTATTCCTTATTTTGGATATATGGCTTGTGCCTGGGCCACTTTTTTTTGCTATGGCAGCATGATGGTAATTTCATATTTGTGGGGGCAGAAAGCTTATCCCATACCTTATTCATGTAAAAAACTTTGCGCTTATATTGTAATAGTTGTTTTGCTATATTTTATACACTCAGGCGTCGTATATTTTTTCAAAGGAAATATTGTTAGTCTTACAACAGCTACTTTTTTGTTGTTGCTATATGTTTGGTTTATTCTGCAAATAGAAAAAAAAGAGTTTCAGCGATTACCCGTTATTGGCAAATATTTTACCTAAGTGTCAGGGCACTTAAGTTGATTAGTCACCTTAGAAAAATTATGATTCAAATTAAATTTTGAAAAAATTCCTTAAAAAAATATTAGGGCCTCTACTTACCAGGCTTGCATCCAATGCTTCAGCTCCTGATAAGAAAGAAGTGTTCAAATCTTTGAGTAAGTTATTGAGAAACTTAAAAGAAAGAACCGGCAGGCGCGGCGTTACCCTTGAAGCAGATTTTAGCAATGACAAATTTATCATTTTTAGCGATCATCATAAAGGCAACAAGGATCACGGGGATGACTTTGCGTCTAATGAAAGAAATTACCTGGCGGCATTGGATTATTATTATGCAAATCAATTTCACTATATCAATCTGGGAGATAGCGAAGAACTTTGGAAGTACAAGCCTGAGGAAGTGATTTCAAAAAATGTGCAGGCATTGCAATCTGAAGCAAGATTTCATAAACAAGAAAAATATTTTAAAACTTTTGGTAACCATGACCTCTTATGGAAAGATAAATTACAAGTTGATAAATGGTTTAAAGATATTTTTGAAATGCCATTGCCGGTGAAAGAAGGGATTTTAATAAATACAAATATCGGTACGAAGCCTCTGTCATTTTTTTTAACTCACGGTCACCAGGGAGATAAGCTGAGTGATAATAATGGCTTAAGTACCTGGCTTGTGGCTCACGTGTGGCGGCCATTACAGCGGTATCTTGAAATTAATATAAACACCCCTGCAAAAGACTTTCTATTGCGTGACAAGCATAATATTATGATGTATGAATGGAGTAGCCACAGAAAGAATTTGCTGCTTATAACCGGGCACACCCATAAGCCGGTATTTGCAGCCGGGTTATATTCCGACCATCCCAATAATACAATTGATGAGAATAAAATTGAAAACAGTTCTCTCAAAACCAGGCTTAGGCCCACTTATTTTAATGGCGGATGTTGTTGCTACAATGATGGTGATATAACGGGTATCGAAATAAGTGATGGTAAAATAAGTCTAATTAAATGGCATTGGGATAATGATAAATCCATTCGAAGCGTTCTGGAACAAATAGAATTGGAAAGATTGATACAGGAATTATAAATCCCTTCTTTAAAGCAGTAACTAAATTTATCTTACTTGCGAATAATTTTTTTTCAATCATTATCTTTAATATCCTTTCTTATGCTTAAAAACGCCGCTCTTTTAGGAGAAGGCATTACACTGTTCATGCCTTTAATACCTTTCCATAATACTTCATTAAATTCAGCATCATTCACCGCGTCTTCTTTTGTAAAATTGAATGCAGCACTCTTTTTAGAAAGTTCGTTAGTTGCTGTGTTTTTTTCTGTAATGTCAACCTGCGCAGGTAAATAATTATAAGCACTTTCATTAGGTATTGAAGTAAAGCAGCGCCAAAGGGGAGTTGCTGCTGCATCATATTGGCTCATGGGTGGCAGCCCCAATATCAGTTCAATGGTTCTCAGCATTCCTGAAGTGGTATAAGGAGTATGATCTACAAAATTTCTTTTTACAAAAGGGCCGGCAATATAAGCAGGGCTTCTGTGGGCATCCACGTGATCCGGCCCATCCTGTGCATCATCTTCCAAAATAAAAACAACGCTTTCTCTCCATACCGTGCTTTTGCTTAAATAATCAATAAACATTCCAACTGCAAGGTCGTTGTCAGCTGTATGGGCGAAAGGGGTTGGCCTGCCTTTGCTTAAGCCTTCTGTATGGTCGTTAATAATCCGCAAAGTGCTAAGCTGTGGTAAGGCGTTTGCGCTTACCAGTGAGTCGAAGTCTCTTTTCCATTGGCTAACCCGTGTGGTGTCACGTACCGTTTGATCCCAACTTGTATAATAAGGACAAAAATGATTTTTCAAGACCGGGAGGTTAGGCTTGTAATCATCAGCAAATTCTCCATAAGTTCTATAGCTTACCCCGGCACGTTGGCAATAATTCCAGATGAAACCGTTTTTGTTATTGGCTATTTCACGAGTACCTTCTGCATCATAAGTGCCGCCACGGCCGCCGTAACTTGTTACCCAATTCTTTTCAAGATAGTCGTTGGCATATGCCCCCATGCTCCAGTTATGCCCGTCAGCGCTTACTTCAGCATCTACATAAAAATTATCCAGCAGCACAAAATCTCTTGCCAGCTTATGTTGATTAGGGGTAATTTTCTCTCCAAAAAGAACAAGGCTTGTATCTCCGTTACCTTCTTTTATGTCGCCAAGCACCTGGTCGTAAGTACGGTTTTCTTTGATTATATAAAACACATGCTTAATTGGTGAAATACCTCCTACTTTCTGCGGAATGGGATTGCCTTCTTCTCCTTTCGAAAATAATTCGCTTTCTTTTGTATAAGGTGTATTTTGATACACCTGCCTGGAATAGAGAGCAAGTTTTTTTGCATCCGGGATTTCAATAATTGACATCGTTCCTATAAATAACCCCCCAATGTATTGGACTATTTTTATTTTAGAAGTATCGCCTTGCTGGTAACCGAGTTGTTCTTTTTTCCCTATAGGATCAGGACCGTCAGGATTAGCAAATGAAGAAAATCCTTTGCCGTTAGTTACAAAAATTCTGTTGCCGATTGCTTTCACGCAGGTAGGATACCAGCCGGTGGGGATAAATCCTTTTGAAATACTTTTACCGGGTTTACTTACATCAAATATTGAAAGACAATTATTATCAGCATTGGCGATATAAAGTGTTTTTTCATCAGGGCTTAATGCGAGACCGTTAGTAGTTGAGCCTTTTGGAGCATCAGGATATAATGAGGTGGTTAAAGTTTCAATAACTTTTTTTGTTGAAATATCTATTATAGAAACGGAATTATCATTAGCATTCGCAACAAATAAATATTTGCCGTTTTGAGTTAAGCAAATATCATTGGGATGATCGCCTACATTTATTTTTTGTGTAAAATTTTTATTGATCGTATTAAACACCATTATTTTGCCACAACCCCAGCAAGTGATATATAGCTCCTTTTTATCTGGTGAAAGTATGCAAGTATATGCTTCCGCATCTAAAGCATATTTATTAATAATTTTTTTGGTTCTTAAATCCAGGAGGTAAAGTGAATTATTATCTTTTGTAACGACATACAATACATTTTTTTCATCATCAATATCTATTCCTGCCGGTGATATTTTATTGGGCCACTTTTCGCCCAGCTTTAATGAATCCTGTAGAACGAGTTTTTTATTTTTTATAGCATATTTTAATATCCAATTATCATTACCCCCGGAAGCATATAAGAATTTTTCATTCTTACTAAATTTTAATCCTAACCAGCATTTTGCAACTTCAACATTATCAAGAATATTACCTGATTTTACATCAATTAGCTGGATGCTTTGGGTGCTTTGCCCATTATTGGTAACAGCAAGGAATTTTTTTGAGTTACTTACAGCAATATTCAGAGGAAGGTCTCCAAGAAGATATCCTTGCCCGGCCGGCGTTAATGCCCATCCGTTTGGTAAAACTATTCTTCTTTGAGAACTGTCAGGAACTTGTGCATCAGAAATATAAATTAGCAGAGGAAAGCAAAAAATTAAAGCAATATTTTTTTTCATGGCAGGTTCTTTACAGGTTCGATTGATTTGTGAAATTACTTTCTTTATGTTTTATACAATACCATCTTTTTATTAAAAAAAATTGTTCATTTATTGAAACCGATTAATCAACCAGGAATAATATTCCAGCAAGTATATAAATACCATTTAAAACCAGGATAATTTATCATAAATCCGTTTGAAACTTTGACCGTATACCCTTAACTTTGCCGCCAATTTGAACAGGACTTAATTTTATAAAATTATATGGCAAACATTGGAAAAATAAAACAAATTATCGGAGCGGTTCTCGATGTACATTTTGGTGACAATAATAAGCTTCCGGAGATATTTCATGCACTGGAACTTACCAAACCAAATGGTGATAAACTAATTATGGAAGTTCAGCAACATCTGGGTGAAGATAGTGTGCGTTGCATAGCAATGGACGGTACTGAAGGACTTACCCGTAATATGGATGTTGTAGATCTTGGTTCTCCCATTTTAATGCCTGTTGGTGATGCAATCAATGGACGTTTATTTAATGTAACCGGCGATGCTATAGATGGTTTGCCCCAGGTGAGTAAAAAGAACGGCCGGCCAATACACAACAAGCCTCCGCTATTTGAAAATTTAAGTACTGCATCAGAAATTCTATTTACCGGAATTAAAGTTATTGATCTCATTGAGCCTTATGCAAAAGGTGGCAAGATAGGGCTGTTTGGCGGTGCCGGTGTTGGTAAAACTGTTTTGATACAGGAGTTGATCAATAATATTGCCAAGGCATATAGTGGATTATCAGTATTTGCAGGTGTGGGAGAAAGAACAAGAGAAGGTAATGACCTTTTGAGAGAGATGATTGAGGCTGGCATTATGAAATATGGTGATAAATTTATTCATAGCATGGAAGAAGGTGGATGGGATCTTGATTCGGTTGACCTTGAAGTATTAAAAGATTCCAAAGCAACATTTGTTTTCGGGCAGATGAATGAGCCACCGGGCGCAAGGGCAAGGGTAGCGCTAAGCGGATTGACAGTTGCTGAATATTTTCGTGATGGAGACGGTACAGGAAAGGGAAAAGACATTTTATTTTTTGTTGATAATATATTTCGTTTCACACAGGCAGGTTCAGAAGTTTCTGCTTTGCTGGGAAGGATGCCTTCGGCAGTAGGTTATCAGCCAACTTTAGCAACTGAAATGGGATTGATGCAGGAAAGGATTACTTCTACAAAAAATGGTTCGATTACCTCAGTTCAGGCTGTTTATGTTCCTGCTGATGATCTTACCGATCCGGCTCCTGCTACCACATTTGCTCACCTTGATGCGACAACTGTATTAAGCAGGAAGATAGCGGATCTGGGTATTTACCCCGCCGTGGATCCATTGGATTCAACATCAAGGATTCTTACACCTGGCATAGTTGGCAATGAACATTATGATTGTGCCAACAGGGTTAAATTAACCTTGCAGCGCTATAAAGAATTGCAGGATATTATTGCTATTCTCGGGCTTGATGAATTGAGCGATGAAGATAAGCTAACGGTAAGCCGTGCACGCAGGGTACAGCGTTTTCTTTCCCAGCCTTTTCACGTTGCTGAGCAATTTACAGGATTGAAAGGAGTACTTGTGCCAATAGAAGATACTATCCGTGGCTTCAATGCAATCATGGATGGTGAAGTAGATGAATATCCTGAGGCGGCATTTAACCTGGTAGGTAACCTGGAAGATGCTATTGAGAAAGGTAAAAAAATGATGGAAGCTGCGAATGCATAAACTCCTCGCCCTTGAAGAGGAATTGCGATTATTTTAAATTTAAATTTACCCCTTTAGGGGTTTGGGGTATGACTTTAGAAATATTAACACCAGAAAAAAAAATATTCAGCGGGGATGTATATGGAGTACAACTTCCGGGTATTGAAGGCATGTTTGAAGTTTTGGAAAAACATGCACCTCTTGTTAGCGCATTAAAAGCTGGAAAGCTCAAAATATTAAAAGATAAAACTGCAACTGCCAGTTATGAAATTCAAAGTGGTTTTGTCGAAGTTTTGAATAATGTGACTTCTGTGTTGGTGGAAGGGGCTAGAGAAATATAAATTATCATTCTCTTTTTAGAGTACAATAAATCCTCCAGATTACGATTCACTAATTTCCTGTACCATTCGTTAGGAAAAATTCTTGATAATTATAATTATTGAATAATAGATTTCCCGATTTTGCTGAAGTTAAAAACCAGAAAACCGATGGACATCAGCAAAAGAATTCCTGCTGCAAGCATAAATGTAGAGGAAAGCGATAGAATATTTAAAACCGGGAAAATAATAATTGGGGATAAGAACTGGCCAAGAAACCAAAACGTTGTAAGCTTTCCAATTTCCTTTCCCCTTATTTCAGGTGGAACAATTTTCATTACCCACATATTAGTATTTGGAATCATCATACCCATACCTAATCCTGATAGCATCATCGCAATAACAACCAGCAAATAAGAGTGAGAGATAGATATGCATACAAATCCTACAGCCATAAGAAAGTACCCTATAGCAAAAACAGAAAGGAAACTAAAACGGCTTTTTATTTTTGAATAAGAGAAGGATGAAACAGCTGAGAAGGCCGTACTTGTTGCGATGGCAGCCCCTATCAATGAATTTTTTTCAACTCCAAGTGATTTTAGATGAAAGGGTATTTGCACAGGTATTAAGAAAAAAACAATCCACATAAACATCGTATTAAAAAATAGCATCCATATTATTCCGGGTGCCTTCATGTGTTTGCTAACCAATTTATTTTTTTGGACGATTGCTGGTTCTTCAAGAAACATAATGGCAAGCGGAAGAACCAATAGAGAAAATAAATAAATAAGGAAAGGATATCTCCAGCCAACATCTGCAAGAATGCCACCCAATCCAATAAAGAGTATGCCGCCAAGTGACATAAACGCTATCTGCAAACCAACAAATTTTTGTCGCTCCATACCTTCAAAGTAGTCGGCTATTAATGTGATCACTATAGTCATGGACATGCCTACGGATAAGCCAAGTACAGCCCTCGATATAAGGATGTGATAAATGTTATTAAGATAATAACCGGCCGACCCTGATATGGCATAGAGTACCAATGAAAACCATAAAATTCTTAATCTGCCATACCTGTCTATAAGCCTTCCCGTAATGGGTGAGAAAATTGCAATCATTAAAGCAGGAATGGTCAGAACCAGCTTAACAAGAAACCCTGCATTTTTAACCTGTGAGAAAACCTTCGCCATTTGTGGCAATGCCGGAGAAATAGTAATCACAGACATGATGGTAAGACTGCTTACAAGAAGAAGCGTGAGCTTTAATTTCCATGTTTTATTTGTCATGTTTGTTTGTGGTTCTTGTTTTATTTTGCTACAGTTATTATATGTTACAATATTTTCTCTGCTACTAAATATACTTGTGCATCGCCTAAATTGAATATAGCTTTATCAGTTGAACTATATAAGGCGATAGTTTTTAAATCAAACTTAGCCAGCAACCTGATTACTTCAGCAATAGTATATACATGATGTTTTAAGCGATGCACTTCCTTCTTGCTATTTTTTGTATAGGTTAAAGTAGTGAGCAAACAACTTTTCCATTCATCATAGTCATTGTTGATTTCCATAATTAGATCCGGAAGCTCATACTTTTTTTCTTTGATAAATTTTGCAAGAAAACTTTCGGCCATCAAGCCTGAATTAATGATCCATTTTGCACCTTGCTTTAAGCAAGATGAAACTTTATGTACAAACGTTTCCATGCCTGTATAATCAAAATAGCCAAAGCTGTTACCGAGGCAAAATGCGCCATCAAAGGAATCATTAAGATGAAGCGATAAAATGTTTGCATGAATTACTTCGATATTCAGTAGCCCAGCCTTGACTTTCGCTTTTAAACCGTTTATAAATTCTTCTGAAATATCAACTGCTGTAAGCTTGAAACCTTGTTTGGCAAGTTCAACTGAATGCCTGCCGGTGCCGCAAGGCATATCAAGAATTGCAGCACCTGGATGTATATTCAAAATATCTTTTATAAACAAAACTTCTGCATTTGTCCATTCAGTCGTGGGTGCTTTTTCCCACATTTCGCAGTTGATACCAGTGAAAAAACTTTCGTACCAGTTATCGGGAATATTTGTGTTCATGTAATATTTTTATTTGTGTTTAAGGTAAATGCTGTATCGATTTTCCGGTTTTGTTTAGTAAAATTTATTACATCAGAAGAAAAAAACTATTTTTCAATAGCAGAATTTTTTGTGTCCAGTTTTCAGAACCTGGCGCTGCACCAGTGTACAACTGAATTACTTTTTGTTGGAGAATGAGCTGCAACAGCAATAACGACAAAACATACTAATAACAAAACTTTCATAACTATTATACATTTGGTAAATCATATCAGCTTTTTTTTATAGAGCAGGTAAACTATTATCGCAGGTGGGATTCACAAGTCATCATCTTCTTTAATTCATTAACCATCTTATTAATTGCCTTTAGATTTGATAGTACAATCGGCTATTTATTACCTTTAGATGATGTTGATTTCAAAAGTAAACTTAAAATCGCTTATGATGAAAATCACTAGTTTGGTATTAATCATTCTTTCCTGTTTATTTTTTTCCTGGAAAAAACAAAAGCAAGACCAAAAGAGAAGGCCAAATATTGTATTGATCTTAGCAGATGATCTTGGCTACTCAGACCTTGGATGTTTTGGAAGTGAAATTTCTACACCCAATATTGATGCGCTTGCAAATCATGGTCAAATATTCACCAATTTTTATACAGCAGCTACCTGCTCACCATCAAGGGCCATGTTACTAACGGGAACGGATAACCATATTGCAGGCTTAGGAAATATGGCTGAACATGTCCAATACTTTCCTGAACAAATTGGGAAGCCGGGCTATGAAGGCTACCTCAATAACAGGGTTGTTTCTGTTTCACAACTATTAAAAGATGCTGGCTATCATACTTACATTGCAGGGAAGTGGCATTTAGGCATGACTGCGGATCAATCTCCCACTGCGAAAGGATTTGAACGCACTTACTCCTTGCTTGATGCCTGTTCAAATAATTTTAACCCTGATGTTCACACAACTTCTTTTTGGGAAGATGGTCATTTCACCAATTATCCTGACGGGCAATTTTCAACCGATCTTTATACAGATAAAATGATCAGTTTTATCAAAGAAGA
>JBBSEV010000055.1:0-28079 GCA_038239385.1 Chitinophagales bacterium | reverse complement strand
TGCAGCAGCACTATATCCTTTACCTAAATCACTTCCATTAAAAACGCATTTATTTTGATTGTCAACAAAAGTGATTCCATACAATCTGCCTTCGACGTTTTGCCGCAGCACAGTATAGATTTCTTTTTGTGCTAAATCAGTAACCAATTGCTTCATACTGCCCGGTTCTTTCAGCAGGCAATCATCAATGACATTTTTTGTTCTTTGCTTTAATGGCTCTGTTGCTATTTCATTCGTCGCAAATTTCTTTTCCAGATTTTCTAAAATTGGTTTACAACCAATTGAACTTGCTTTAATAGGAACACCCACTTTATTTCCATTAGCATCTGATATCCGGTAAACCAATCCACGGTTCTTGTAAATCCGGCCTTCTTCTTTGCCTCTGTCGGCAACCACATTATATTGTTTCAGGGCAGCATTAAATTCCGGCAACGCAGCAAACTTGTATTGATTGAAAACAGCAGTAACAATGTTGGTGATACTCCGCTTGGTTTCAGATTTTCCATACAGGGCTTTTTCAATATCAACCGGTTTTATTTTTTGCTGCAATAATTTTTGTTGCCGTTCTGCCTTTACCAGGCCATACAATTGTTCAATTTCCTTTCTTGCTTTTTCAGATTGATTTCTGCCGATGTTGTGTGTGTTAATCCTGCTCCCATCTGCTTTAATAGTGGTGCTTACAATGTGTATATGCGGATGCCCTGCATCTTCATGTTTGTAAACCAGGAAAGGTTGCTGCCCAAAACCAATCTTATCCATGTACACAGAAGCAATATCAATGAGCTTGTTATCAGGCAGCTTTTCTGACGGGTCAAAATTGAGAGATACATGCAGGGTTTTAGTGGTAGCCCTTTCATTTAAACTATTCAATCTTTCAAAGCAATTTAATTTTTGATAGAAGTTCATATCCTTTGCTTCGTTTAAATAATTTGCTGCATGTAAACAAACTGCGTTTCCTTTTTGCACTTTCTTTTCGTTATAGTTTAGTGCAGCTTCAATACTTTTTGGTGTGGTTATTTTAGCAACCATTGTTCGTAGAGTTGGTTCATGCGTAATTTTATTTCTTCTACTTTGCTCACCAATGTTTTTTGTAAGCCATCGTATTGATTCACCCAAACCCTGAACTCAGGTATCTTATCCAACAGGTGTAATTTGTGAACAGCCTGGTTAAAATTATTGCCGATGCCATTCAGTTCTTTTTTCAATTCCAGCATCTGCCTTAAAAAATCGTCTGCTGATTGGTTGCGGTATTTAACTGTTACAGGTTTTTGTAAGGATACTTTTCGCAGGTAGCTGCTGATGTCCCTTTCAGTAGTTTTCTGTTGCAAGGTTGTAAGCTGATTTAACTCTGCATCATTCATCCTTGTTTTTACAAAATGTTTCCGCACTTCTTTTTCCTCTTTTTTCATAATCATTTTGTTTGTCTGTTATCAATTCCTTAAATGGCTTTCACAATCCCCGGGCGACTTCGGAGCAGGGGGCAAGATGACCCAAACGTGGCACGTTTGTACATCTTGCCATGTGCAAGACCCGGCACATTACGCCTTAATAAAGCTGTAATGTTTCAAGATTCTAAAATGTGAAAGAGAGAAGAGGATGATTGAGAAGACTACCCAACCTTTGATAGAGATGTTTATGAGAGGGACATCTGCAAATACGAAACAAAAGACAGGGCTTTTGTAAATAGATTTTTTAACATTCATCACCATTCATTTTCACTTTAAAATCCTTACACTTTGCAAATGCAAAATTTATACCAGTTACAGATATTATCCGGTTAATTATCAGCCATGCTAATAAAAGGTTTGAACGCAAATGGGAATTTATTTATCATTGTGTTATGAGAGATGCGCTAACAAACCTTTTCAGCAACCAGATTATTTTGGAAGATAATAGCCTGTTTTATTATAGCATAAAGCCTTACGAATTAACCAATGCTTTGGGTAATATTATAGCTGTTTTGCAGGAGTATAATTTTACAAAAAAGGACGATAATAACGGGAAGTTTTCCTGCAAATTATACAAGACAAGAGACGGTAATTGGTATGATATTGAAGATGCAAAGATAGGTAGTGAAAAAGGTATTTTAAGAATGCTTAAATCAGCTATTGATGCAATAGAAAGAAAGGAAATTATCAAGTAGTAAATAGCTACCGCAAGGCACTTTTTTGTATTGTTCTAAATAAGAAAAATCTCCAAAAGATCTTCCCCATTTGTATCTTTTACCAACTGAATATCTTCGCCAATTTCATACATGTAACTATATATCCCGTCGTCTTTGATATGCATAAAATGCCCCGGCTTGTTTATTGAAATAGGGTATATAGAATAGCATTTTTCATAATAGTTTTTTGCTTCTGTTTGTTTAGCCGGAATTGCTTAGTGCATCTGAATCTAACAAATCGCTAAGCATTTCATTAACCGATGCCGGAATAAAGCCAATTTTCTTTCCCTGCAAATGCAAAGCTATAGCGCAATCATCGTATTAATTTTCCGGCTCTCTTATCAACTCCAATAAATCGCACCTTTATACTGACCCGCAGTTCCATCCCTTCATAATGACGGAAGCCTGCTACAAAGCATTGTAACAAGTATATTTTCCTGAAATCTTTTGTAATAGAAACTGGCAATTTACCAATGGCAGTACCTGTGAAAATCTTGCATTGTCTCCTCTTTAAATTTAAACCCACCTGAATAATAGATTTCGTCAAATAGCCCTTGTTCGTGGGGCGAAAATGTCAGCATAGTATCCTTAATTTTTGCGATGGCTGCAAACCTGAGTGGCTCTTTAATATAGCTGGCGCATACATCTAATTCATCAATAGCGTAAAGATGTCCGTGCATTTGCCTTCGGCTTCGCAAAAAATCAATAAATTTTCCTTGCCGATTTCGCAAATGTCGCAAAGAAAGCAGGAAGATTTCAAGATCATCAATATATACAGACCAAGGGTAGTCCGCAGCCTCTTCTTTTTGCAATATCAAACTTAAATCTGTTTGTAAACTACCAAATCGTTCCAACGTGACAATTATTGAAAAAACCGAATGGATTTTTGCAGGGTTAACGTTGTGTAAAACCTTTTTCTTTTCATCACTTACACCAAACTCAACATTCTTCGAAAAACGTTTCTCAACACGATTACATTGAGTATAACCATATTGAATTGAGTCTTTAAAGTCATCCTTCAAACGAATAACAGCCTTTTTAATATTTCTGAAAGGTTCTCGCAATTTGGAAGCTTTTATTTCGACAATAAGAGCAGTGCCTTTATACAGTATTAAAAGGTCTTGCTCATGGCCAGGCTCAACAAAGTAATTTTCGTAAAAAAAAGCATTGCTCAAAGAAAAATGAGACCTGAATATTTCTGCAGTTTTTCTCTCCAGGCTTTTCTCTCTATGCTTTCTGACCTTGTCCTTAGAAACATTCTGATTCAGCAGGAAGGCGTAAAAATATTTATATGCCGCTATAGGTATTTGCTTTTGATAAATATGCAAATATTTGTTCTCCGTAATTTCTAAGATTGGGCCAAGTTCCAGCGGATTAGGATCAGTGTAGTAATTAAAGCTTGATTTTGAATTTAACTTGCATGAAAATAATTCGAGAAATTTGTCAACTTTTTCAGGTTGCAAAGTTTGGTATAAGTCTTCCTTCGAAAATAGAA
Organism: Chitinophagales bacterium; assembly: GCA_038239385.1. Lineage (GTDB taxonomy): Bacteria > Bacteroidota > Bacteroidia > Chitinophagales > Chitinophagaceae > Ginsengibacter. The sequence goes on along the minus strand of JBBSEV010000055.1, from coordinate 24,420 downwards.
GATATGCATGGGGTCTGGAATAAAAGGAAAGGTATGCGTCCTGTATATTTTCTGGTAGTAAATCAAATCCTTCTGAAAAAGACAACTTATTTGCATCAATCTTTTTATGAACATTTATAAACTCTTTAGTATGACTAAATGCAAATATCTGGTCAAACCTTATTTTTGAAATGAGTTCGGTAGCTTTATAAAACTCTATCAAAAAGTCTGCATCGAGGCCAAAAGCTTCTGTGATTAGGTCGTCAAATGGCGATAAAACGGTGCGTATTTTTTCTAAATCCTGCTCAACATAACTTAATACTCCGTTGTCAAAATGATTACGGAATGCCATTTCATGAATAACAGAATCCTTGTTAAAATCTAAAAACTTTTCAACACGATACTCATCTTTAATCTTATTAAGCTTATCGGCAAATTCGCCGATTAGTGTCGGGCTAAATTCAAATTCTTTGGTACCTTTTTTCTCTGAGAAAGCATTTAAGGCAATGAGATAAAAAAAATCTTTAAGTTTAGAATCAAACTTATTCAATTCAATATCAACAATATCTTGGGGGCGGCGCTTGATAAAGTATGCGAAAAATCCGGCAAAACTCTCCGTATCATACAGTGATGTCATCTCTTTTAGCTCAGCAATTTTTTCTTCTATATTCATTTATGTGATGGAAAAAATACTTAGTAGAGAGTAAGCCATCATCCAACCCATCTATCCTTGTAATCAGGCATCCGGTTTTTTCCAGTTTTGAGGAAGTAGCTCTGCCAGGTTCTTCACATCATGATCAGGCATGCGTACCAATACATCTTTAAGCCAGGTATAGGGATTGATATTGTGGAGACGACAGGTGGCCAGGAGTGAATAGATCATGGCAGCTCTTTGAGCAGCTTCATGGCTGCCGGCAAATAAATAATTTTTTCTGCCAATGGCTACCGGGCGTACGGCATTTTCTACCGGGTTATTGTCTATACACAGGCGGCCATCTGTGGCATACACACAAAGTTTTTCCCAACGTTTAAGGCTATACGCAATTGCATTGCCGATAGCACTGGAGGGTAATACCTTTGGATATTCAGCTACCATCCACTCCTTTAATTCTTTGAGAACAGGTATAGATTTTCCCTGCCGCAATACAACGATGGCATCAGCAGACAAATCTTCCTGCTTTGCTTTTCGCTCTATGGCATATAATTCCTGAAAAAGGGTTAAAGCATGCTCACACCTATCCTTGTCGTTTTGTAATGCATCCACAAATTTACGCCTGGCATGCGCCATGCAATTGAGCACAGTGACGCCCTCTCTCTTTTCAAAACTTTCATACGCAACATATCCATCGGTTTGTAAAAAACCTTTAAAATCTTTTAAAATATCATCAGGCCCTTCTCTGCTCCTTCCTTTGCGGTAATCGAAGAGCACTATTTTTTCTTTGCTATTGTGGTAAAGCCAATAGTATCCCTGGTGGCTGGCGCCGGGTTTATCTCTGTCAAGTACTTTTATAGTTGTTTCATCTGCATGAAGATAGTAGCTGGCTAAAACCTCCTTTTTATGAAGTTCATACAAGGTAAGAAATTGCTCAAGGGTTGATGTCATCCAGCCATTGATTGTAGATTGAGCAATGGTTACTCCCGCTCTTGCAAAACGCTGCAACTGACGATGAAGCGGTAGATGGTCAACATACTTATCCACGATAATCTGTGCCAGCAATCCTTCGCCTGCCATGCTTTTTTCTACGATGCGATTGGGAAGCGAAGCCGTAATGATGGTAGAATTTGTTTCACTTACCGGCACCACATATTTAGGACGGATGAACTGTTTTACATAAAGCTCGCCAGGAATAATATCCAGCACTTCAGTTACTTCTTCACCTATTTTTTTGAGGTTTGTTACATCGGTATCGGGTTGCAAAATAATGGTTTCCCTGCGCAGGTGTTCCGGCAATTTCATACGGCCCGGATGTGGTTTTTTATTTACCATCACCTGGGTTTTGGTACGGAGGTACTCCACTTTGGTAGCATCAGTAATCTTGCATGCTTCAATGGTTTCGGCTTCAAGATTCAGTTTCAACTGAAGGTTGTCGGTATTGTCTGAACAAACAAAGCGTTCATGTCTGGAACCAAAAATCATTTTTGTTAACTGGGACAGTTGATGTTCTAAAGCAGCTATTTTAAACTGTGCCTGTTCATATAAAACTTTGTAATCGGTATGTTGTGCGGCTGTTTGCATTAAAGAGATACAAAGATAAATGATACCATCATAATTTTCGTCTAACCGTTACCGTTATACACAATTTTCAGTCAGATGTTGATATCTTTTGCGCTTGCGTATGCTTTGTAATGAGACACCTGAAAGAATATATTGAAGCGCTTCATTACTTATGGATAAGTCACTACTATCCCGACTGATGGAAGGAACTTCATAAGTGCCCTTTTCCAGGCGCTTATAATAAACAGCGAAGCCATCGCCTTCCCACAAAAGCAGTTTTACCTGGTTACGTTTTTTATTAATGAAGATGAACACCGAGCCGTTTAATACATTCATTTTTAGTTCCGAGGTAACAATGCCGCTCAGGCTATCAAAGCCTTTTCGCATATCAGTGGCGCCGCGATACAGATAATACCGGCAAGATGGTGATAAATGTAACATACTTAAATGATCAGGGATTTTACATAGCTACTGCTTACCGGTTCATGAAAAACAAGGCGTATGCCACCCGGAAAATGAATCTCCACCGAAGAGGCTGCCACGGGCTTTGCGATTTGAAACTTCAAAAAGGCGGACTGACTATTATTGTTTTCCTGCTTATGAAGTTTATACCAATAATAAAATGTATGAAACTTTAAGGATTGCTGCTCGCAGAATGCTTTTTGAGAAAGGCCACTTTGTTTCCACAACTCTATAGCCTCAAACATTTGCCGACGTATCTCCGGATTATTACGCATGATATTTATTTTATCCGGCAAATTTATCGGCTCTTAGATTTGTGGGCAAGAGGGAGTTAGATGGTTGCTTACAGTAGAGACTTTGCCAGTTAACCTTTTTGTATGGAAAAGTGTACGTTGAAAATAAAATGATAAACTGTTTTTTCTTTTACGGCAAATTTGTACTTTGATTCATAATAGGCCATATCCGTATTCCCAAATTTGTGCACCTTCCAAGAGTTTTCAACATAATTTACTGACGGCTGAATAACTAGTTCCTTGTAGCTATTCAGAATATCTTTTTTTTCAAGATGATTTATCATGAATATATAGCCCTCTTTTTCAAAATCAGTTAGGTAGCTACATATTTGTTCAGCTGAATTCCTTTTATCTTGATTCCACCATCCTTTAAACTCAATAATTTTTTCACCGAAAGATTTATGCGATATTTTTAAATCAATTCTACCACTTCCTTTTTCTTCTTCAGCAGTAATTGAGGCTTCGGGATAACGTGCCGTAAAAAAGTTCTTAAACCAATAGCGAAAAGAAGTTTCTTTATCACCCTTGTTTTCTCTTACGTTAATAATGCAAGGTTCATTGGTATCATTTTTCTGTAGTGCCCACATGCCTGTAATCAAATCTTGGATAAAATTAACTGGAGCGGCATCATTAAAAAGCAAGCTAATTTCTTTTACAAATTTTTTCTCTCCATTAAGCCATCCCTTTAGTATTTTAATGTACCCTTTACGGTCGGCCCAATCCATTTTATCCAATTCTTCAAGTTCTACTTTTCTATTAGCTAATGACAATTCGATCTGTACGTTTTTTGAATCTGTCAGCATATTATCTTGAAAAAGTTGACGAGTGTTTATTTCTTTAATAATAGTCAGCGTCACTGATACCAAAAAACTTATTAATTCCTTCTTTGTCTTAATCTTAAACCCGGTAAGCCCTGTATAAATGTTGGTTTCACCTTTCCCAGCAAGGATAGGCATCTGATTCTCGAAGTAAGGTTTTAGATGGCTAAGAAAACTTAATTCAAAGGGAAATATACTGAGCCATTCCTTATACTTGCCAATTAGTAAATTTAAATCTGTTTGTTCGACTTCTTTAATGGGCTCATTATATTTTCTAATGAAACCTAATAGCACTTCTTTTTTTTCAGTTGGTATTTCTATCTCAGACTCAATATTCTTTTCAAGACTATATAGATACAGCTCTAATCCAAAGGGAGAACCGAAGCCTTCCGGAAGTTGGCCGTAACTTCCTTTTGTATATTCAATGTAATCAGTAATTTCTTTGTACCATTTAGGATTGTCAAGGCATTTGGAAATGCAATGCCACGTATAGGAAATAGTAGTTACAAGTTTCGACGGTAAATATGCATAATTCTCCTTTCTAAACCATTTAGCCTTTGTAAGTGTTTTATGTCCTGCACAGCAATTAGGGAAAACGGTAAACCTTTCAACTCCAATGTTATAAATCTGCTTGTGATTTTCGCAGCAATTTGGAAATCCTTCTGGTGCTATATAACCGTCTAAAGGCTTTGTTTCCGTTTGCTTAATTTCAAAATCTTTATTACTAATTTGTGCAACATGAGCTTTTCCGCAATTGATGGCTTCAAAGGCGTTTAAGAACGCTTCGACATTTATTATATTCATATGGCCGTACATCTTAATCCGTTTTTTTTCTAGATTTCTTTCTCTCTTTCACAAACAAGCCCGCCGTGTATTTATCATACAATTCAAATAAAAATTCAATTCGTTTAGTTTCATTTATGAATGGCTGGCTGCGATAACATAAATCAACAGCTTTATCCAAACCTTGGTGAGCTTTTAACAACACGGCTGGCATTGTATTAGGGTCATATAAATCAGCAAGACTACTTGTAGGGAAGGCTGCTCTTGCATTTAATACTCCTTGTCCAGCTTTTTCAACTGCTGATATTTGCTTTTCAGTTGGGCTCTCAGGCCAAGGGAAATTATTATAAACAATACCAGCCGAATATTGAAATCTACTTTCTAATCTTCCACATGTATATTTTGTCCATGCCATATGCATTTCAGACATGAGAACTCCAAAATGCCATAAAGTTCCGTTGGGTAAAATTTGAAGCTTATTACTTGGAATTGTTTCGCTATCAAGAAATCCTATTGGGATATAATGCCTTCTTTCTGACGAGACTTCAGGAATAGCAACAAAGGATTTAAAATTATCAGTCTCTCTAAAAAGCCAAGCCGTTTTTGCCATGTCCCGAGTCTTTGGGTCCGTGCTAACTTCTCTCATTTTTCTTACCCCGTCAAGCCTCTCTAGAACTTTTGGCATCTTCCTTAAAGTTGTGGGATTGATGTCCACCAGCCAAAGACAAAATCTTTCAATTCCTTGAATAAATTCCTGGCCACCTAAGAACTTTTTAATATAAGGCACAGATTGTGGCTCTTTGGATGAAAGTTCGTCTTTTTCTTCTTTGGAAAGTAGTAAGAAACCTCCATCTGTCGGCTGATTCCCTTTTCCAATTTTTGGCACTTTGCAAATCGGTTGTGTTTTTCTTTTAAGAAAGACATTATGACCTTCTACCAAATAGGGATTAATCCTTGATACCTTTATTTCATGTGGTTCACTTTTAAAAGTACTATACTCAAAAATTCTTTTAACTGAATTGTCAGTGCAAGCGAATCCAATGATAACAACATGGACTCCCGCATTACCTCTTGCCTCGTTACTCCAACTAAATGTCTTATGAGCAAAATTAATTTTAACCTTATACTTATTAATTAATTCGTTCCATAATATTCCTACTTGTTCTCCCTGAGTTATAGAATTTGTACTTACAAAAGCTGCTTGTGTTTTAGGAAAGCCTTTGTCGTCAATTGAATCATACTTCAACATGTATTCAGCCGCCCTAATGTACCAGCAAGTCACATAATCAAGCAAGCCAGCAGAGTTTACGCCCTTGAAAATATTTTCAATATCCTTTCTTTGCTCATCATTCTGCCATGTCTTACCAATGAATGGGGGATTACCTAAAATATAATGATACCTGAGTTGTTCCTTCTCCCATGGCATTAGGTCAATCAAACTTTGCCAATCTGTTCGCAAAGCATTTCCGTGTACAATGGTGGCGCTTTTCTTTAATGGAATCCGTTTATAATATTCACCAAAATTTAAACTGGCCTGTTCATTCATCTGGTGATCCATCAACCACATGGCTACCTGTGCAATCTGGCTCGGAAATTCTTCATATTCTATTCCATAAAATCTATCTACATCTACTAAAAAATAATCGTTTACACTTGTTATCTGCTGGCCTTTTAATAATGCTTTCGCAATTTCCAGTTCAAGCAATCTTAATTCTCTGTATGCGATTATTAAGAAGTTACCGCATCCGCAGGCAGGATCTAAGAACCGAAGTTTACTTATTTTATCATGTAGCTTTTTTAGTTTGTTTTTATCGGTCTTAATCTTTCCAAACTCCTCATACAATTCATCTAAAAACAAAGGCTTTATCAACTTCAAAATATTCTTTTCGCTGGTGTAATGGGCACCCAGGTTTCTTCTTGCTTTTTCATCCATTACACTTTGAAACAATGAACCAAATATGGCTGGAGAAATTTTGCCCCAGTCCAGCAAACAGCTATCCAATAAAATTCGCCGCATATCGCTATCGAAATGTGCCATGGGCAATTGTTCTTCAAACAACTTTCCATTTACATAAGGAAATGCCGCCAATGATTCATCGAGGTTTTTAAAACGCATATCTTCTGCAGTATTTAATACCTGAAACAACTGGCTGATATGTGCAGCAAGGTCGCTGCCATCTTCATTCGTTTTTAATTCTATATACTCTAATAAAATTCCTTTTTCAAAAATACTGGTATCATCGGCAAACAAACAAAACAGCAACCGCACCAAATACAATTCTAACTGATGCCCATCGTAACCAATTGCTTTTAATTTATCATGCAGCTTGCCCATCAACTCTGCGGCTTCAATATTTACAGGGTCTTGTTCTTTGTAAGTTCTTGTCTCGTACCCGGCAATAAAACCAAAGAGGTTTACATGATTGATGAAGTCTGTTAGTTTAAATTCATGGTGGGTATTTTCATCAAGGTCATACAATCGAAAGCATTCAAAGTCGCTTACTAAAATATATCGGGGAAGTTCTTTGTCTTTCAATCCGGGAAAATAATCTTTAGCCTGGCTGTATGCCTTGTCTAAATCCTTGCCCCGGCTTTTGTGCTCAATTAGGATTACACCTTTCCAAAGCAAATCAATAAAGCCTTTTTTTGCGTCAAGCTTTTTTACCTGTTGCTCAAAAGTGGCTACCCGCCTACGGCTTATGCCAAATACATTGAAGAATCCATCCCAAAAGCTTTTGGCTTCTGCATCTTCGCTACTTTCATTTTCCCACTCTTTGCTAAAGGTAGTGGCTCTGCTTTTTATTTCGTTCCAGCTTAAGGGCATAGTATTAAGGTGGTGAGTTGTAAATATAATGTTTACGGCTCTATAGTAATTGGCTTACTAACAGGTAGTGAATACAAAGAGCTACAGCAACCCCTCATCAGCGAAGCTGTAATACCCTTCGCTGGTAACAATTACATGGTCTATCACTTGAATGTCTAAAAACTTTCCAGCTTCAGAAATCTTTCTTGTCAAAGCTTCATCAGCATGGCTGGGTTTTAAATTTCCAGACGGATGATTGTGGGATAAAATCAAGCAGCAGGCATTACTTTTTAAAGCTGCCATAAAAACCAATTTTGGGTCTGCGACAGTTCCGGCAATGCCACCACTTGATAACTCATAAATTCCTAAAACCCTGTGGGCCCTGTTCATTAAAACCACTTTAAACTGTTCTACAAATTCTATCTTGTTTGCATCCCAGGTTTGCAGCAGTAATTGATATGCTTCTTTAGTGGATGTTATCCGTGGCCTTTCAGAAGGTTTTACTTTGCTTTTATAAACCAACTCAATTTCTGCCACGGTGTTTAATACGTCTAAATTCATTAGCTGTTCCATAACTCAATTGTTTAATTGTTTAAATAATAATTATGGAACCATCGCCGCCTTTTGACGACCAAGGCAATGAAGCAACGGAATAAATGATGGCTTTGTGCGCTGGCTATGTGTTTATGCCGGACAGTTCATTGCCGCTACAGAGCCAAAGGGCGAACTTTGTGGTAGAATTAATGAAGAAAAAAAACAATCTCTTATTGATTTTTATAAATAATTATTGAAGAGTCATCCGTCAAAAATGCCTTCTTCAATTATAATATCATCTCATAACAACCATTCTTTCAAAATAAATCAAGCTGCTGCACCCTCAAGTGCGGCAGCTTTCCAGGCTCTTAAAGCCTTTAAAAAGAAAGGGGCAAAAAGCCCCTTTCTTTCAAATCAATTCATCATAAAAATATCCTTCCCATATTTTGCAAAATCCTCACACAAATTAAATGCTCTTTGTGTACGCTGCAAGCCCGTGCCATACATTATGGATTTCAATTTGGCTTCATCATTTTTATAAGTCCTTACATTTTGAAAATATCCTGTGATAGAATTGTATGCACCAAACACCCTTCCTTTGGTGGTGGCTGTTTGCTGGCTGGGGCTGCTCATGCCGTATTCATAAACATTATCACAGATATTTTTAAAGCAGGTAGATAAATCATCTAATTGCCCTGCCTGTAAATTGCGTAATACTTCTTTTGATGGCACCATTGCCTGTTGAATTAATTTCTTTACTTCTGCATCTGTAATGGCTACTCTTGCCCACTGGTTGAAAATGCCTTCCAGTTCTTCAGATAATTTGTTAGATATGCCCATTACTTTATGGGCTTCTTCCAAACGTTCTTTGGCATTTTGTGTATGCCTTATTTTAATGCTGTTGGTGCAGTTCCGCATGGCTGCATTTAAAGTATTGTTACACACAATTCTGGTGGGTGTAAAGGCTGCGGTAATACTTCCAAAACCATCATGCGAAGTGGTAAGGAATAAATATTTTTCTATCAAATCATCATTACCCACTTTTATATAACCGGGTAATTTAGCGGTAATAAAAATGCGTTCGCCTTTGCCTAATGCACCGGCGGTTTCATATTGTATGCCTTCGCCTTGCACAATGGCATCAAAAAAATTAAAGGCTTCTGTATTTTGCACCACTTCATAATCTTTACCCACTACGCCTAATACCTGTTCGGTATCTGTACGCATGGTGGCGTAATAGTTGGGTACTTCTATTTCTGCAATTTTGATTTCTCTTTCCCTGCCTGTCCGGCAGGCAGGTTCATGAGCCAATTGGTTTTCATTGTCATAAATAAACAGTTTTCTTTTTTCTACTGTGTAGTCCAGGTTGGCAAACTTAATTGCCTCTGCGCTGGTAGGATAGTCTTCAACTATCTGCCCTAATCCATGCCATGCTTTTTCTTTTACGGAAAAGAAACTGTGTTGCTGTTTGTCTTCGTTGAAATTAATGTTGTGTGCCATGATTGTTAATTTTTGAAAATGATTTTAAAAAAGGCATCAGCATTTTGCTAATGCCCTGTTGATTTTTGTTCTAAAATGGTAAGTCGTCCGCTGGTGCTGCATCAACCGCTGCATTAACCATAACGGGTGTTTCATCATTTGCCTTTGCCTTCCCATGCAGTTTAATAGTGTTTACATGAAAAGTAAGGCTGGCTTTAGCTTCGCCTTCTTTACCTGTGTAAGCATTTACACCGATACGCCCCTGCAACTCTACCAATGTTCCTTTGGTGAGGTATTGGGCAATGGCAGGATTTACCCAATAATCGCATTGCACATAGGTTACAACTTTTGTTACCTCGTTGCTGCCTTTAGCTTTGTAGTTGTCATTAATGGCTACATTAAAATTTACTACCTGTTTGTCGTTTTTAACGGTGGTTACTTTTGCATCACCTGTTAACCTTGCTGTAATTTCCATTTGTTTAAATTTTATAAATGATTAAAATTGTTTAACCCGGCATAAGCCTCGTTCGTTCTAATCGTAGCAACCCGGCCTTGAAACAGGATTTGGGAAAAGCAAGGTTTTTGTGAAAAATATTTTTTGACTGTGGAATAAAAGCGAAGCGGTTATGCCGCAAAAGCAAAAAAGCGCAGCGTATATTTTTTGCAAAACCTACGGCGACCGGAGTGGGAACGCAGGGAAGACCTTGCTTTTTCAAAATGCTGTCAAGAAATTTGTGACAGATAAGTATGAAGGAGTGTTACTATAATCAAATAATTATTTGAATCGTTAAAAAGATTGATTGTATTTAATACTTATTTAATTATGCAATTGTGGTTAAATGATTTTACATACAAAATAAATATCGCCATTAGTGTTTTTGTATTGGCCATATTTTCTTCTGTTATTATAGCATGGATAACGGTTGGCTATAGAGCAATAAAGCAGCGATAGCAAACCCCGTGAAAAGTTTGAGAACGGATTAGATATTTGTGCATTAAGAATTGTGGGTGATAAATCAATAGCTAATGGCTGAAACATTTGTTATTTAAAACTTGCATTTTGTTCATGACTAGTAGCGATGAATATTGCTTGTGGCGGATGGTATTGACATATGCTTTAGAATTGGTGTCTTTTAAAAGAATAAAAATTTGAAAGTTTCATTCTTAGTTATCCTGTAGATACAGATCCCCTTCGTGATTGCTAAGCAAGCCATTAGCAAAACACTCAACATTGACATTAAGCGATTTTAGATTATTTCTTTGGACACTAACGAGGACGGATATATTTATAGTTCAACTCTCGGCTATTACGAAAGCAACTGAATAGCCCTTGGAATGAGTAATGCTAATATGCCAAATACTTACTCCTATATTATCAGAAATTTCTTTTACGTCTCCGTTTAATTCTATAATAGGTTTACCGCTTTCCGATTTAAGAATTTGAATTTCTTTTAAAGAGAGTCCATCCTGCATTCCTGTGCCCAAACATTTTAACACTGCTTCTTTAGCGGCAAATCTCCCTGATATAAATTTTATTGTTTTTTGATCAATGAACAAATCCATTTCGTTTTGTGAAAAAATCCTTAGCAATAATTCTTCGTCAGTGTCCCATTTAAGTTCTTTTGTAATATTATGTTCTACAATATCACAGCCAATTCCAATAATCATAATAATATCATTAGATGCTGATTATTCAATTTTCGTAGATGGCAGATTGCCTAACCATATCAAAATGAATTTTTCCTCCATTGTTTTTCATTAACTCCCGGAACAAAGAATAACCATCTATTATTGCTTTTTCCCAATCCTTTTTTGACTTAATTGTAACTTCAAAATTTGTTGTCATTTCCTTTATTTGTTTAAGTAAGGCCGAACTAACTTTTGTCTCTCCTTTGAAAAAATCTTTTTGCTTGGCTTTATTAAATATTATAAGTGAAATTGATTCTTCTGTAATTGAAGCTCTTGCGCCATCTTCAATTTCATCAATTACAAGATTACTCTTTCTTTTTCGTTTCATCATTGCTCTCGTGCAAGGCGACCATCCTAACATGGTTGCAAATGTGTAGTGAAACACATCATGAAATCTATAAAAATCATTTTCTTTTGAATTATCGTCAATGAAATCGCCAACTTGAGTTCCGTTGATTGAAACTCTTGTTTTTAATTTAGAGCCAACTTCAACCGACTTAAAATTTGCAGTAAACTGTCTTGGAAGCTGTTCCATTTCGCCAAAGTCAGAATCAAAATATTGTTTTCTTAATTTCATTATTTGATTATTTTATTTAATTCACTTTTTACACTATCAAGTTCGACTTTCAGTAAGTGTAGTTCGAGATTACTTTTCTTATATAGTGAATCGCTATTCAATTCATCTACCTTTTTTTTGTAGCCGTATTCAATTGCCTTTTTAGTATCATTTAAATCATAACAACCCTTTAACCAGAGGCCGCCCAACATCACAATTAAAGTTATCAGCAACCATTGAGTATAGTTCTTTCTTAAATCTAATTTGTCAATCCTCTCACTTAGGACATTTGATGAAGTAAGCTCGCCTTGACTTAAAGCCTCCACGGGTTCATCAGGAATTTTCATTTGTTTTTCATGTTGCCCCATATAATCCTGCTTTTCGTCTAATTCTGAAAACCAAATAGGAAAATATGAAGTTCCATTACTTAAAACTATATTAGCCGGTCCGGCATTATACACAGAAAATAATAATTTACCCTCAAATCCAGGATCAACATGAAATCCGGACACGTTTACCAAACCTTTAAATTTAATACTCGCTTTGATTGAAATAAAAGCAATTTTATCCTCTGGAATTTTTACATACTCATTTGTTAGTAATAATGCAAATTGACCCGGCTTTATTTCAATTTTTTCACTCTCCTTAAGATATTTTACTGCCCTAGGAGCCGAATCAGTTTGGAAAACTTGTGTACCGAGGGATAATTCATATGAACCGTTCTTAATTCTCTCTTCATTAAAGGGAGAAATCACATCAGAATTTTTTAGCAGTTGAGTTAAACTATTTTTTCCTATGAATGACATATATTACTTTAAAGTTACTTTTATTTTTTTGTTTATATTCCACTTTGGAGGGAACCAAAAGTCGATAGGTTTAGGGTTAATTTTCAGAACCTGTTTTATTCGCATCCTTTCGCTAGACCCCTTAATCTCTGGATGTTTTACTCTGGCATATTTATCTACCTCACAAAAAATGTTTTGGCAATCAATGAGCTGTAGTTTTCGCCCCCAGAGACTTTTAAAGGGTAATCCCAACCTTTCAAACTCCTGGTCTTGCCTATCAGTTACTAGTTTAATTATCTCTACATTGCTAAGTCCGCCAGTGTCTTGAAAACACTTGCTAATTCCTCCCTTAGCGCCTGGGCCTGGTACAACGAATTCAGATTCTGAGAAATTTAAAATAGGAGAGTAATTAATGTCTATCAATAGTTGATACGCCAAAAAATCTCCCAAACCAGGAAATTGCTTTAGAATCTCAAATGCCTGTTGCATTGTCCTTGCAGAAATCAATCGTTTATGTGTTTCATTTTTTATTATTAGTTCAATTAACATCAGATGATTTGAATGTTTTCTTAAATGACCAAAATATGATTTCCCTGAAGGCATTATATATGCTGCTGAATATATAGTTCCATGAGTTATGGCACTATATAAAACATTATCATATTGCTTGAAATTATAAGTTTCAAAAGTTAAATATCCAATTTCCGAATTAAGTAATTCCCAGGTTTCAATTTTATTGAACAGTTTAAATAGTAAAATTCGAAACAAAATCTCTTTAGGCGAATCAGGCAATCCTTTTTGATAAATAACATTCTTGATTAAATACTGACTAACCCTATCAGATGCCCGGTATACATTTGTAAACCTGTAGCGATTAATAATCGGATCCTCTGTCCACGGAAACGGATTCCCCTCTAACCTATTGAAGAAAGCTTGCTGTCTAAGTGCTGCAAATTTCCAGTAGCTATCATAAACTTCTGTTGTTTTAGCAGGCGATAGAGGTATATAAATAGTTGGTGTCGCTTTAATTATTGGCCGCAACTTTTTTGCTTTAATCGCACTTTTCTTTAATACTTGATCCATAAATTATTGACGAAATTAGTTTTTCCTAATGACCTATCTAATTAGCCATTTCCAATAAATTTTTCGCCTGTTCTTTTGTTAACTTGTCAAGATGTTCAACGCCGATATAGCAGTTAAATCTTTCAAACTTTAAACCCGTTTCATTGGCAACAAATTTTCCAAGATTTATCAATCCAAGCCAGTTTCCGTAAGCCCGCCTGTAGAGATACTGAATAGCATAAAAGCTATTTAAAATTAAACCGCCATTTTTAGATTTATAGAAAGTGACGTGTTGTAGGCATGGAAAACCCTGGAATGCTCCCTCTGTATGATCTTTCTCAGGATCAAAAATCGAAGCTTGAAGCTTTGAACGACGCTTTATGTTATTAATTTTTAAAGATGAAATAATAAGTTCCAACTGATTAATTTTTTTCCTGCTTCCATCGTACGCTATCAGTCTTCCAAAATATGTTCCATGACTATTGCTTGTGTCTATTTTTTTTAGACGGGGTAGATTTTCAAGATATCCCTGATAAAATTTAGCTCTATTTTGTCCATATAGTTTATAAAGAGAATCTGGAAATATAGTTTCTGAAACAGTCTCAACTGACGCCATCTTATTATTCTTCAGAGAAGAGTTTAAAACTTTCCTCATCTTGCTTGATTCTTCGAAATTAGTAAGTGATAATAAAAGAGATGTTATTTCATTTCCAGAATTTTTAATAATGTATTCAAGGATTTTGCACCATGCATTAGATAAGCTTGTATCTTCTATAAGTAAAGGCGATGTGTTCATTATTTAATCTATTAAGGTTTCTAAATGACGATTTTCAGCTAAGCCGATATATTGGAAATTTTGTATTCTGATGAAATAGCTAGAGCTACTATCAGTTGTTGCTGCTCTAACTATTCCTGGCTTTACCGCTAAATAACAAGTTCCAATATTACTTTCTTTATATTTTTTTAAATGATCTCCATCAATCTTAATATCAGGGGGCAAGATTAAATAGTTGGATACTTCTAAATCTATCAACGATAATTGTGAATGCCTATCTATAATTTTGAAATAAGAGGTATTAATGCTTGGTGTAAAAATGCTTTTTAATATTTTGGCAGGAGTAAACTTAAGAAGTTCAAACGTTTTTGTTTCATTTAATAAACGGTTCATTTTGCAATTCATAACTAAAGTTTGATAGCCTGTCCCAAATACACAGGAGATAGTATAAAAATCGATTGGGGAGGCTTCTGAGATTACCCAATTTCTTTTTTTAAACTCTGCTTGAATTCCGGCAATTGGCATTAATAAAGCTCCTGCAAAAGAATCAACTAAATACTCTTCCATTTCGTTGGATCCTTTATGATCTTCATTTGACAATGCGTCAATCTTACTGCCGTGTTTAAAAATATGATGACCCAGTTCATGCGCACAGGTGAAACACCGCCGTGGCAAAGGGCGCCGATTAGAAAGCAGAATTGTTGAATTAACCCCGCCAGGCTGATTTATATAAACCCCTTCCATGTTTATATCCACAAATCTAACAGACACGCCCAGACGAATACAAGCATCGAAAATATTCACAGGTTGAAACATGTTCAATTCTAATTCTGCCCGAATGTCATCAGCTGTCATTATACCTTTCTTATAAATCTGAATCATTGACATCTTATTATTTTGGGAGAATTTTTAAGACGTCTAATAGCTTTTGTATATCATCTTGCTTCAATTTGCTTAATTCCCTGGCGGCAAACTTGAAGGTTTCATTTTCGCTTTGTTGGAGAAGAAGCCAAGAGGTATCCACTTTGTAAAGATTGCCGAATTGAATTATTTCTTCAGCACTTACCTTTCTTTTAGCCGCTTCTATTTCAGAAATAGCTGGTCGCTGAAGCCCCAATTTATTTGCAGCCTGATCTTGAGAAAGACCGGATAGAATTCTGGCTTCCTTTAATCTGGCAGCAATTTTTTCTCTTTCAGTTTTTGATTTATTGGTGTCCATGTGTAGCTTCTTTTATTAATTTTTGAGTAGCTTCTTTTATTGAAAATTGTTTCAGAGATTTTTTATCATGAAAAATATAACAACTATCGGGTATGGTGATTTGTAATGCTCTGCCTATTCTTGTCATTGCGGTAATTAATACTTGGCTCATAATAAAATTTCCGGGACAAAAGTCCTTGTCTATTACTATATCAAGTTTTTCGGTGATACTGTTAATTTCATCAATTGTCTTGATGATTTCTTTTTCCACCAATTCGTAAGGATGCTGAATCATTTGTTGCAATTTCTTACAAATATAGTAAGAATATCTTACATAGCATATTTAGTTTTGCTTCTTTAATTTTGGTTATTTTCTATTCAGCGCAATAGTTAGCAAGTTTAAAATATACGATTCTCACACTTTGGTTTATTCCATTATGGTGGCTATAAACTTGAGGATGAAGTGAACTTTGATAGCAATGTGTTTTTATTTTAATCCTTGAATTGTGGTTGGTGAGGTACGAGCCAATCTCAATTTTCAATTTCATTATCCGGTGCAGTTCTCCCGCCTTATTTGCCGCAGAGGTAAAAGAAATAAGACGGGTGAACTGTATCGGGTCTTTTTAAATAAAATTTATAAAATCATTTCTTAAAGGAATCTTGCTTTACCTTCTTATCAAAATTTTAAAATTCTGGAATTGTGGTTGGTGAGGCACGAGCCAATCTCAATGACCAATAATCTTTATCAGAGCAGTTCTTCCAGCTTATTTGCCGGAGGCGTAAAAGAAATAAACCGGAAGTACTGCGATGGTCTTTTACAATAGTTTTGTCTCCTCTAACTAATTCCGTTAGGGATAGACGTAAATCCTTCTGCTAAGAAGATTGCAGTGAAAAGCCCGCCCTGAAAGGGGACGGCATAGATATCATATAGAGTTTATAAAACGGCTTAAAAGATAATTCGCTTTTGTGCGGTAACATTTACGAAGGCTACATGAGCTAAATTCTACAAGCCTTTGGGAAATTATTCGCTTAAAAAAATTAACTTTATAGTTGATTTAATCCCTATTCATTCCTCTACATCGAGCTGTAAGTGTAAATATATTATTCGTATGAATATAGAACTTACTTTACCGAATAATTCAATACTTGAGTTCCTGCCGGGATTACCTTCTGATTATAGAGGTCCATTACTCAGAGGTGCAATTTCAGTTGCTGTAAAAACAAACCTGGCAGAAATCGTACTTCAACAATTAAAAGGGGAAAATTATTTTATAAGATTGAGCGCAGGGCGCGTTCTTAAAAAAATCTCTGCAAAAGGCTGGATTGATAAATATGGCCTGTATGGAAACTTCATAATAAAAAACAGCGCTAGAAAAGTAATCAATACCATTGGCAAGTTTCACTTAAGAAAAGATCAGTACATCTGTTATTTAGCTAAAGAAACCGATTGCAGCGTACAGTTTGAAAAGAATGAAGACTTCAGAATAATAGATTTCTTTTATTCTCCTAAGTTGTTAGAGGAACTTGTTCCATTTTTTCCTGAATTAAAAGCGTTGCTTAAAGAATCACCTCAAACAATATTAAATGGCAAAGGCGGATGGGCTATTCCTTCAATAAAAGAAATCACCAATCAAATACTCGACTGCCCTTACGATGAAACCACCAGGCAATTTTATTATGATTTAAAAGTCCGGGAGTTGTTATATCAATTACTTGAAGTATCATTTAGGCGAAACATAAAATCCTATTCTTTTACTCCATTCGAAATAGCAAGAATTCATGAAGCCCGAACCATACTGGAAAAACACATTGACAAAAAGCCTCCCTCTATAAGGTCGCTTTCGAAGCAGGTCGCATTAAACGAGTTTAAACTAAAAACTGGATTTAAAAAATATTTCAACAGTGGAATATTCGAGTGGCTAATGGAACAAAAAATGCAACAGGCAAAGCAACTTATTTTAAACAGCAATAAGCCTATCAAAGAAATAGCTTCAATGATAGGATATCCCCGCACTACAAATTTTATTACCGCTTTCCGCAGGCAGTTTGGCTTTACACCAGGATCATTAAGGCGACAATAATACTGTTTGCAAAACTTTGCAATCCACGTGCAAACAGCTTTCCTAAAATCAAATGTAAATAATATTAGAGCTTTGTTCTCTATCATTGATTTATGAAGCAAAGCAAAATATTACTGCAAATAAATACCGTTACCAGGTATCTACTTATATTTCTATTTACATATACAGGGCTCAGTAAACTGATAGATCATGATAATTTCTTAACATCGCTTTTACTATCTCCGCTTATTAGAAATCAGGCACTAATTCTCGTGTGGCTTGTTCCAGTAGTTGAACTTTTAATTGTCGCTTTATTGTTGTCTGATAAATACAGGCAAACAGGACTTGCCTGTTCTCTAATATTAATGACTGTCTTTACTGTCTACGTTGCTTACATGATTTTATTCATTAAACATTTGCCTTGTTCCTGCGGCGGAGTTATAAAAGAACTATCATGGAGTAACCATATTTTGTTCAACAGTTTTTTCATTTTGCTTATTACTATTTCATTACTGTTTGCTACGAATCATCAATTTTTTATTGCAATAAACAGGACAAGCCGAAAACCTGTATAAAATAGTAGGCAATTATTAGTTATTTAAATTTTATTTTATGAAAAAGTATCTTGGAATTTTTGTTGTAATGTTGGCTGTAACAGCATCAGCTTTTACTGTTAGTCATAAAAAAACAACGCTTATCGGGAACAGCTACACGTATAATCTTTCTGGCCTGCCAGGGCAGGATGATATTACAAAAATTAATGATCCTGCCAACTACACTTTTGCTGGTACTGGGTCTTTATCCTGTAGTGGAACTGCACATCGCTGTGGTGTAGAAAATGCGACTGATGATGGTTTTGGTCATCCTAATTTTAATAAATCCTATACCCCAAGGATGAAAAATTAACAATCATAAGAGAGTCGGCTATTACCGGCTCTCTTATTTTCTTTTACTTATAACCAACATGCTAATTTTTTTCTTTCCTTTCAATAGCGTGAAGCCATTTCTTAATAATTCTTTCTTTAATGCTGATAAACTCTTGAAGGCATTAAGAAGAGTTACATCAATATTTGCAGAAAAGTTAGTGTTGGCTACGACGGGTATTGATTCAAAAATGCCAAGGCCATTTAAACTTTCTATAAGTACTGAGAGAGGCATATTTTTAAGACGAAATAAAGTATCACTATAATCAAAGGCTTTTTCTCCACCAATAATTTTTGAAATCTTAAATTTCTTGTCCGTACTCAATAAATAGCATTTTACGTCTTTTTGCTCCACTTTGACAGAATAAGGAAAAAATCTGTTAATATCATTTTGCAAAAACTTATAAGCCAAACTATCATTAATTAAGTTCCATTTTGACTCATAACAAATAAGATTTTTTTCTTCCCAATCCTCCAAACTGTCTATTATTAAGGGTCGTTTAAAATATTTATTCCTTTCAGGCAGATCAAATACAACCCGGTTGTTATAATAATAATCTGTTTTATAAATTGAGTACCCAAATGCTATTTTGTATAAATCAAGTAAGGGAATATTAACGAATTTAAACGATGCTGTTTTATTTATTGTATCCTTAATAAAAGACCATCTCGTGGCTTCATTTTCGTCAATTTTGGTCATGCTAAAAGAATAGCTGGTAATATATTTTTGAAGCCTGCCATTCCCCTCCTTCCATAGTGCAGAATCGGTTTCAAAACTTGCTGCTTCTTTTTTAGAATGTAATGTCAAATTTGCTCCATCAAGTATTTTTGAGACGTTCTTCTCCGTAGCGTTATAACCTTCTGTAATAAATTGAACTTGCCCGGCAGGGTTTATCCAAACGTGGTGGGGAACTGAGGTATGTGGAAATAAGCTGTTTAATAAGCTGTCGTCTGATATTATTGGAAGAGCAGGTAGCCTAACTTTTTTAAATAGTTTTACTAATTCTTCATTTTTATCGTTTGTTACAAGTAAGATTTTTATTTTATCCCCAAACACTTTTTGAAGTTTTTCCATTTCAGGAAACGCCTGAATACAGGCCGAGCACCACCTATTCCAAAAGTCGAGTATAATTAACTTACCCTTATAATCATTTAATGAAATAGTTCGGCCCGATTGATTGAAAACATGGTGGAGATTTATCGGAGGAATTGTGTCGCCGACGCTTAACGTATTGTTGCTTTGGGAATAGCTTCCAAATGGGATTAAAAATAAAACCATCAGGCGCAATATTATCTGAGCCATTTCAATAAATTTAAAAAATGATTTTTGGCGTTTGAAATGCAGATAGTTTCCTAATATCCAGGATTTTGAGTTAAAGATGGATTCAGGTTAATTTCCTGTTGTGGAACAGGCCACAAAACATCTGTGGATTGCCAACTTTGTCCCTTTAACGGAGCCAATACTGTATTCGCTCTTTCTGTTCTTTTAAGATCATACCAGCGATGTCCCCATTCGCAGAAGAGTTCAATTTTCCTTTCCTGTTCAATAGCCAGCTTCAGCGATGATGTGTCATTCGCCATAGTGGTTCCTAGTCCGGCCCGAGCCCTTATAGTATTGATATCAGCCTGAGCTTCAGAAATCATATTTTGATTAATTTCCGCTTCCGCACGAATAAGATATTGTTCTGCCAATCTGAAGACCATATAATATTCAGTTGCAGATGCGCCATTTGGCACTTTGTACTTAAATGGGAAATACAGGGTGTCATTATTATAGACTCTTGAATTTATCCAGGCATTTTTACGCTTATCCATGTTTTCAAATGAATTGCGCAACTGCTGGGTAATTAGATATGTTGGATAAGAAAAAGGGCTTGCGGGTAAAATTTCTAATCCCTCATAAGTATCAAATCCAGGACGAACCGGCATTAGCTGCCAGATGGATTCAGTACTACTTTTTAAAAAAACATTGTTTAAATCTGGTTCCAGCGAATATTGTCCGGAATTAATAACTTCATTAGCTTCGGATAGTGCGTCCTGCCAGCGACCAATATATAAATTACACCGTGAGAGCAGGGCTGCCGCAGTCCATTTGTTCGGCCTAACCCTTTCAGTTGAAACATATCGATCGCCTAATAGTGCTTTAGCTTCATTCAGGTCGTTGATAATCTGACTATAAATTTCAGTTGTGGATGCTTTTGAAACAGTTGCAACATCCTGATATTTGGTAGCAGTCACCAGTGGCACATCACCAAAGAGATTTACTAAATGAAAATAGCAAAAAGCCCTTATAAATTTTGCTTCACCAGTTAATTGATTTCTTAATGAAATAGATATTTTTTGGGACTGGGCTAACTTTTCTATAGCAAGGTTGGAAGAGTAGATAAATTTGTAAGCTGGTTGCCAAAATGCATTGTCAATATTGATATGGTTTGCCTGTGTAATCTGGTTTTTAAAAAATTCATCCTTTAATCCTGGCGAATAAAAATACAATTCATCAGCCGACATTCCACAGTAAAGTGTTATTGCAGAATTGGAGAAAAGGTTCCTGTTGGTCAGCATTTCACTGTAGATACCTGTTACAGCGCTGGTAGCAGTTGAACTATCAGAAAAAACGAGGTCACTATTGAGTTGGTCATTGGGATTATCCACTTCAATAAACTTTTTACAGGAAGTAAATAGTTGCCCCATTAAAAAAATCAGTAATGTACCAAGGATTGCAGCAATATATTTTGTTTTCATTTTTTTCGTTTTAAAAAATAACCTGGGTTCCAAACGTAATCATTCTTAATGGCGGCAATGATCCCAAAGACTGAGTTTCCGGATCGTGACCCTGGTATTTTGTTATGGTGAACAAATTTTGCATGTGAAAAAAAAGTTGCCAGCTAACCGCATTTAGCTTTTTTAGCCAATTGCCAGGGAAATTCCAGGAAAATGCAATATTCTTTAGTCTCAAATAAGATGCATCAGTAAGTGCTGCATCTGACGCAGCAATATTGAAGGTTGCAGGATTGTAGGCAGGATTGCTGAAATCCTGGGTATATCGCTCATACGGCGCTATGTCACCCACTTTGCGCCAGCGATTCAGTGCAATAGTTGGTTGATTTACAATATCACCTAAAGCTGTGGACGAATAAACGGCATCCCGTCCCAGTTGCTTTCTGAATTCCAGTAGTATGTTTAGCTGAAACTTTTTATAATTAAAAGTACTGGAAAGACCTCCAAAATACTTTGGATCTGTGGTGCCTATGTAGGCATAATCGCTATTGTCAATTGCTCCATCACGATTCAAGTCTTTAAACTCGTAAATTCCTGTTTGTACATTTACACCAGTGAAATTTAAGGCCCGGTATGCATTTAATGGTTTGCCGATTACAAAACTTGAAGCATAACTGCTATTTACTAGTCCCGGAAAAGAAACGAGTTTATTAAGGTTATGGGAAATATTAAAAGAGGTATTCCATTGAAAGTTTTTATTCTTAATAATTTCTGCGTTTACGGATATCTCATATCCTTTATTTTGAACTATACCAGGAAAATTCAGGAGCACATCCGTAAAACCTGTTTGCGTTGGAAGGCTGTATCTTATTATTTGATTATCGCTTTTATTTTTATAATAGGTGAGGTTCGTAGTTAACCTATCCTCAAAAAACGCCAGTTCCAATGCTAATTCTACTTTCTTATTTTCTTCCCAGCTATAGTTAGAATTAAATAATCTTGATGGCGTAAGACCCGGCTGCCCATCGTAAGCAAAGATTGTCCCTTTGTATGTATCAAGGTACTGGTAGTTTCCAATCTGGTCATTGCCGGTTGAACCGTAGCTTCCTCTTAATTTACCAAAGCTTAAAAAGGGTAATGCTTTTTTTATCATCGGCTCTTTAATAAATATCCAGGCGGCACCGGCAGCGCCAAAATTTGCGAACCTGTTATCAGGGCCAAATCTGGATGAGCCATCCCGGCGTCCGGTAACATTGAGAATATATTTATTGTCCCAATTAACTCCTATTCTCCCGAAAATAGCGGTGTAATTATATTGGGAAGTTGAATTCGTAACCGCGATATAAGGTGCAGCAGCTATCGAACCTAATAATTGATCATTAGTATATCCGTTGGCTGTAATTAGTTTTCTTTCTGATTCAGTTTTTTGCCACGTAGAGCCTGCAAGTGTTTCAACTCTTAATTTAGTTTTCACCTTAAACCAGTAAGCAACCTGTGGTTCAATAATCCACGTTTGTATAAAATTATCACCCAGTACCGCTGTGCCTTTGGGTGCGTAAGCAGGGTCTTGTGCTGACATCGGAGATAAAATCTTTTCATTAACGCCTACTTTATTATATCCAAAATTTACTTTTATTTCAAGTGCATTAACCGGCTTATAAGTAATGATACTGTTTGCGGTTAATCGGTCGGTAGTTACGTCGGTTTTTTGCTGAAGCAGAGCAAGCGGATTACCAACAGAGTAATCTGCTTCTCTCCACACATAATTATCTGCTGAGTCTATTAACGGATAACTGTTTGGTGGAAGATTAATAAAACCTGTAAGATCTTGCCCTGGCAGCCGGCTTTTGTCATAGGAATAACTTGTTATAAACGTAAGGTTAAGCTTATTGTCTTGACTTTTATGATTGATGTTTATATCTACGTCAGCTTTTTTGTCCCCAGATTCATCAGGGAAAACAGTTGTTTCTTTATAATAACCAGATCCAATAGAAAACCTGGTAAATTCATTTCCTCCGGAGTAACGTAACTGCGCATTGTAGGTTTGCGCAATCCCGCCAATAAAAAGTTTTTTCCAATCGGTGTTTCTGTTTTGATCCCAGGAAAGCAAGTCCGGAGCATTGTAATCTGCAGGGACAACACCATCATTCGAAAATGCTTCCCGTCGCATTTCAAGATACTGTTGAGTATTCATTAGCTGCATCGTTCGCGTGATCTTACCCCACCCACGATACATATTTACGGAAAGGGAATTTCTTTCTGCCCTTACTTTTTTGGTCGTGATAAGTATTACTCCGTTCGCCCCTCTTGACCCGTAAATAGCAGTCGCATCCGCATCTTTTAAAACTTCAATACTTTCAATATCGTTGGGATCGATTGAATTAAAAGGACTGTTCGCCTGTATACCGCTTAACTGGGTTAAAGCGTCGTTATCAGATAAAAAAGGAACTCCATCAATAATAAAGAACGGACTGTTACCATTTTGAATAGAGTTTTGTCCTCTTATCAAAGCCGTAAACCTTGAGCCAGGCAAGCCATTGTTTTGTGTTATCAGCAATCCAGGTACAAGTCCTTCCAGCCCTAGAATGGGATTAGAGATAGGTTGATTTGTTATTTGTGAGCCGTTGATTTTAACAACGTTTCCAGTGTTTAATTTCCTGGAAGTTGAATAATATCCTTTCACTATAGTTTCTTCAAGACTATTAATAGCAAGACTAAGATGTATCAAAAAAAACCGTTGGTTATTAACGGAAATTTCCTCTTTGTAAAATCCTACACTCGAAATTGTAAGTACATCATTGTCAGTAATACCCTGGAGAATAAAATCACCTTTGTTGTTTGTAGAAACGCCCCGGTTTGAATTTTTTGCAATAATACTGGCACCAACTAACGGCTCCCCGTTTTCGTTCATTATATGTCCCTTTATATCAATTAAGGAGTCTGACTGCAAAACAGGTTGGAGCGTAGTATGTTTTGTCTGAACAACAACGTAATTATCTTCAATAACAAATGATAGAGGTTGATTGCGGAAGCACATGGAGAGTACTTCTTGTAATTCGGCCTGTACAACATGTATGGTAATCGGCAGGCTGTTTTTTAATTGGTCCCTTGTGTAAACAAACGAAAATCCTGTTTGCTTTTTTACTTCTTTGAATACCTTTTCAAGGGGTGTGTTTTTTACAGACAGGGTAACCGTTTGGCCATACCCCGATGCTGAAACTTGTAGGCAGGTAATAACTGTTAAATAGTTTAAAAGTTTCATAGTTAACAGGTACTTTAATCTTGACG
>JBBSEV010000054.1:0-28357 GCA_038239385.1 Chitinophagales bacterium | reverse complement strand
TGTAAGCGGTAAGTGGAATCTTGCAAAAGATTTTGTTTCTTATGAACATAGCAGCGCATCATTTTATGAAGATGGGATTGTGAGACATTTTATGCCAAAGCATTATAAAGATTTATAGATTGGCTTTGCAATAATTCAATGCTTATTCAAGCATCGGGGTTTCACCGAAGGGTCTTATAGCCCGAAGATTATGCTGTGAAAACCCCGCTGGGAAAGAAAAAATAAATATCCTAAGTTACAAACTCAGGACAGCAGCTCTGTTATTATTTAAAGTTTATGCGAATAGGTAACTGTGGCTTCTTGGAATTAGAAAGTTACTAAGGGTAGCTTGGGAAGAATTCAATCTCTTTTGAATTATTCTTTCAAAATAAATTTGAGAAAAAAATACTATCCTAATAACTTTCTCAAATAGTTTTTTGCTACCTGTCAAATCATTATTGACTGAAACCATTCTTTTATATGATAGCACTTTCCCATCTACTTTTAAAAGGCCAAAGAGTCTTTTTATTATCTAATTTCCACTGATCATTTTCTTTTAAAAAAACATATTGATGCCTGAGCTCAATTTCATTATTTTGAAATGTCTCAATTTCAATTTTGTTTTTTGTTTTTTGCAATGAATGAACAATCTTTTCAGTCTCAGTATTATAATTTGGCTTGCTGCTTATGTTGTTAAACCTGGTTGTTCTAAGTCTTATTTTATCAGTTAAGTATTTATCGTAAATAATCTTTAAGCTGACGCCTGTTATTTTGAATGTTTGAATCATATGTTCTGCATCTACTTCTTTCTGGCTTAAAATATAATAAGCTTCTGTTTCCCATTCATTCATTTCCTTGAAGAATGCTTCCAGTAAACTTGATACTATTTCTATGTCTGTTTGCATACTTTACTTTTTTTCATAAACCCTGAGTTTCCGCTAAGGCGGAGAGTTGTAACTCAGGACTTATAAACTTTGTACTAAAACAAGAACTCTATTTCAAAAGCCCGCAATACATTTCTCCCTGGTCAAAAATTTTATAACCCCTTTACTCATCTTTTAAAAATAAAGTAAATGTCCTGAGTTACAAACTCAGGACAGCAGCTCTTTTATTTGTGCCGTTGCTTCTGCAATTGGTTTACCCAAAAGTTCAATCAATGTATTGTGGATACTTGTGTTGCTGATGCCTGCAGAAGTAAGAAGAAGTTTCATAATTTTTTTCTTTGTTACTTATAATTTCAGATACAAATCTCATCATAAACACATTACCATAGCCGGGCGAATGCGACAATCATAAAGGCTGAATGCGAAAAGCAATTAATGTTTTAGTGGATTCCGTTCCTTTCTTTAAAGCAAGTTTTCTCGCTTGCGCCATATAATACTATAGCTGTAGCATAATTCAATCAATCCTTATATGCCGCAAAAATCTCATGAGCTATATCATGAAGTTTATATTACCTGCTTATAAGATCATATAAGATTCTTTTTAATTCCGGTACAAGTGGATGATTGCACTTAGCTCCTGCCGGTGTACCCTTAAGCTGTTGCTAAAATTAAAAGAAGCCGCCGATGTTGAGTGTTCGTGCGGAAGGTTTTGTGCCTCAGCCCACACCAACATCAGTTCGAAGCCATAACCTAATTTATCTTAAGCCATCCAATGTTTTATAAAACCAAATTCGTCAATTCCACTTTCGTAAAATTTTGCTGATGAATATTTATATTCCTCCGGATAAATGCATAAGCCGGCTGATACCGGATTATGATGAATGTATTCCATTTTTTGTATGAAAACTTCTTTTGTCCATAAATCTATGCTTAACGGATTACGCTTCCAGAATTGGTACTTTCTATCTTTTGCATTTACATAAAATCTCTCCAACACCTTTGGATGATTTTTTTCCAAATCTCTTTGGATTGTTTGTGATATGAACTTTAAAAAATTTCTTTGAATAGCATCTCTTTTATAGCCCGGCTGAATCTGCCAAATCAAATGTATATGATTACTCATAATACAGAAAACATTTACTTCAATCCATTTTTCCTTAACAAGAAACTTAAGGCTCTCTATGATTACATCTTTGTATTTATCCGGCTTTAAAAGATGTTTCCATTCTAAAATGGTGGCTGTAAAATATTGCGGGTAATGATTAATGTTGCTGAAAATTTATTTGTTGCTAAGGTAATCATGGCGTGGCTATATTTAGTTACCAACTCTTTGCTGGTTGTTGGTGAATGCCATGCTGCAAAACCATCCACACGAACACCGAACAACGGCGGCGGAGGGCTTCGGCCTGACGGGCGAACACCAACAAGTGCTGGAAGATAAATTGGAACAGGCAAATAATACTAATACCTTGGGCATTTTAAAAGATGGGCTTACTGAAAGAGAAATAAAGAAAAAACAATTACATAAAGTATTTAGAGATTCCTTTGATGGCAAACCGATTTTCTCTGAAAAGTTTTTATTACAGAAACTAAATTATATACACCAGAATCCTGTAAGCGGTAAGTGGAATCTTGCAAAAGATTTTGTTTCTTATGAACATAGCAGCGCATCATTTTATGAAGATGGGATTGTGGGACATTTTATGCCAAAGCATTATAAAGATTTATAGATTGGCTTTGCAATAATTCAATGCTTATTCAAGCATCGGGGTTTCACCGAGGGGTCTTATAGACCGAAGATTATGCTGTGAAAACCCCGCTGGGAAGGATGCCTGAAATTGAGGTTTCAGCGAAGGGTCTTATAACCCGAAGATTATGCTGTGAAAACCCCGCTAGGAAGGAAAAAGTTTACTTGCTGCCAAACAAGTCAATTGTTTTTTTTATTGACGAACCTGAAATTACGCCCCCCAAATTGATTTTAATTGGGTCAACTGTTTGTCCTAAATCCAGGTAAGAAAATGCAAGTATTCCTAATATTAATGGTTCGCCGCCTTCTTTATTATATTCTAATTGGCCGTTATTAAGTCTGACAAATTGGGGTTTAAGAAAAACTAAACTTCCACTTGATCCCCCAATTGCATTCCCATCAATTAGAAACCCATTCAATTTAGTAGGAATTATTTCCCTGTATTTGGCAAAGTATCCTGCCTTAATCATGTCATTAAAATAAAAATCGCTTTCTGGTGGGGTTGATATTACTCCAGCTCTAAGAATCGGAGATATATTTCTATTGTCATACATCCCTGAGGGTATTCCAATAAAAAAAACATCGTCCCCAACGTTTATATTATTTACAATTATAGAATCTTTAGTTAGAATCATTTCATATGGAATGATTGTATTAACTATGTCTCTTAAATTTGGTTGGTCAAAATATCCTGTCACATCAACAATTGCTAAATCATTACCATCTAGGTCAATTTTAATTTGAGGGAAATAATTTCCGATTGAGTCATATATGGAAATCTTTATTGTGGAAAATTTATTGGGTGACTTAGGATTAGCAATGTCGAAGTAAATGTAGTCAGCATCTAATTTTTGAGGTAGAACATGTTTGCATGTAACTAAATAAACCGATAGGGACGTATCGGTATTTTTTTTATAAATCAACGTACCAGTTCCATATGACCTTTGGTTCGGATTTGGAAGGTACGATACCATTCCAACGCCTTTATAGATATTCATTAGCCCATTCCCAAGTTTTTGAGAGAATGTACTCAAAAAGGTCATTAAAAGGAGAACTCCTAGAATTATTCGTGCTTTCATTTTAAGGTTTGATTTTGCATTCTGCCTAATGTTTATATTGCCGCTACTAAAACTAATCAATTGATGCAATACATAAAAATAGATGCGCTTGACGAATGCTTTCTTAAAATAAATTTTATAATTACTGCCAATCAATAAATTTTGATCTTCCAATAAAGAAAGAAGCAGGCTTGCGAAAATAATTTATTCCACATTATTTCTTTATTTTCAATTATACTAAAGTTTACCAAACATGTCCCATCCTCTTTTTCGTAAAAAGACTATTGCTGCTATTTTAGCCGATGCTCAAACCGGGCTTTCTGATGCGACACATTCGGCTTCCGGGTTAAGTAAAGTCCTCAGGACGAAAGATCTTGTAGCCATGGGCATTGCAGCTATTGTAGGTGCGGGAATATTTTCAACTATTGGAAATGCATCTTTCCAGGGAGGGCCGGGAGTATCACTATTATTTGTAATCACAGCAGTATGTTGCGGATTCTCTGCATTGTGTTATGCAGAGTTTGCATCGCGGATACCCGTAAGTGGTAGCGCTTATACATATGCCTATGCTGCGTTTGGTGAATTGATAGCCTGGATCATTGGCTGGGATCTTCTTATGGAATATGCAATTGGAAACATTGCAGTTGCTATTTCATGGAGCCAGTATTTTGTAAACCTGCTGGAGGGATTGCACATTCATGTGCCTGCCTTTTTAACTACAGATTACTTATCTGCTTCAAGGGCATTTGATGCTGGCACCGCAGAGATGGCTAAAGGAACAACGCTTAGCGGCCTTACAGATAGTATGCGGCAGGGTTACAATGCATGGCTGCATGCTCCAAAAATCGGAGGCCTTAGATTAATAGCAGATATCCCTGCACTCGCGATTGTTTTCTTTATTACATGGCTTGTTTATACAGGAATTAAAGAGACAAGAAGAGCAACCAATCTTATGGTGGGCTTAAAAATTATTGTAATAATTGCTGTAATAGCTATTGGATTTTTCTATGTGGCGCCGGCTAACTGGAGCCCTTTTCTGCCAAATGGTTTTAGCGGAATGATGAAAGGAGTATCTGCTGTATTCTTTGCATACATAGGCTTTGATGCAATCTCTACTACTGCAGAAGAATGCCAGAATCCGCAAAGAGATCTTCCGCGGGGAATGATCTATTCGTTGATAATTTGTACGGTACTTTATATATTAATCGCATTGGTGTTAACGGGTATGGTTTCTTATACCAAACTACAGGTAGGCGATCCGTTAGCCTTTGTTTTTAAACAGGTTGGGTTAAATAAAATAAGCTATATCATTTCTTTTAGCGCAGTAATTGCTACGGCAAGTGTACTACTTGTTTTTCAAATGGGGCAACCAAGAATATGGATGAGTATGAGTCGTGATGGGTTGCTGCCAAAGGCTTTCAGTCGTATTCATCCTAAATATAAAACCCCTTCGTTTTCTACAATTGTTACCGGTTTTGTAGTTGCTGTTCCGGCATTGTTTTTAAATCTTACCGAAGTAACAGACCTTACCAGCATTGGTACTTTATTTGCGTTTGTGCTTGTATGTGGTGGTGTATTATTATTGCCTGCGAGAGAGGCAGGAGAAGGTGTGGCGAAATTTAAAATACCTTACGTGAGTTCGCAATTCATAGTTCCTGTTTTATTTCTTGTTGGCGTTATTATCTTTTGGAAAAATTTTCTGGGCCTGTTTGATTTTAGTGGAGGATGGGAAGTGTTTCGTGATAAGCTTCCTTTCTTTTTATTCATCGTTCTTGCGACGGCATTAACCGTCGCATCTTTTATAAAAAAACTTTCTCTAATTCCCGTGCTCGGCCTGGCAAGTTGTTTTTACCTGATGACGGAATTAGGCTATACAAATTGGTTACGATTCCTCATCTGGCTTATTATAGGGCTTGTTATATTTTTCCTTTATAGCAGGCATCATAGTAAGTTGGGCCAGCAGGATGTGGTGTAGAGCATGATAAAATGCATTACTACCCGCATTTTATTGTAAACAAAACATACAGGCCTTTGTTAATAAGGACATGAAAAGTAAAATTGACTTTCCGTGGAAATATTCAGAAATTATTGAAAGACTGCATAACATTCAACCTGAAACTTATGCCGGTAGCAGAAACTTTATAGATGGTGTCGTGTCTTATTTATCACCCTACATTGCCCGGGGTGTTATCAGTACAAAGCAGGTGATGGAATTTGTTTTAGAAAAGGATGTAAAATCTTATCGTGTTTCTAAATTTTTGCAGGAGCTGGCATGGCGGGATTATTTTCAAAGAGTACATCAGTCCCTGGGAGATAAAATAATGGATGATATAAAATACCCGCAGCAAGGTGCTATACATAAACAAATGCCTGCTGCTGTATATAATGCCGAAACAGGTATCAAATCGTTGGATAATCTTATAAAACAGCTTTATAAAACCGGCTATATGCATAACCACGTGCGCATGTATACCGCTTCTGTAACGTGCAATGTGGGGAAAGTATATTGGCTTAAACCATCACGCTGGCTTTACTATCATTTGATGGACGGAGATATTGCCAGCAATACCTGTAACTGGCAATGGATTTCAGGAGCCTTTTCATGGAAAAAATATTTCTGTAACCAGGCTAACGTGAACCGTTACACGCATAGTAAACAGAAAGGCAGTATTATTGACAAGCCCTATGCTGAACTGGTGAAAATGGACATACCCGAAGTATTGCAAAAAACAATACGTATTTCTTTGCAAACAAAATTACCAGCACATCATGGTTTAAATATAGATATAAACAAGCCAACGCTTTTATACAATTCTTATAACCTTGATCCTCTGTGGCGAAAAGATGAAGATGTAAACAGGGTATTGTTATTAGAGCCTCCTCATTTTAAAAACTACCCTGTAAGTGATAAAGTAACTGACTTTGTTATAAAGCTTTCAAAAAATATAAAAGGTATTTCAATTTACACCGGTGAAGTAAATGATATTTCAAAGCTGTATAAAACAAAGAGTGCTATTAATAAAAATATTATTTCAAAAGAGCACCCTGCATTTATACATTATCCGGGTATTAAAGATGAGAGGGATTGGATGTTTCCTGAAGTGGAAGGTTATTATCCATCATATTCCCAGTATTGGAAAAAGGCTAAGAAGTTTTTGCGAAAAGAATAATTATAATGTGATAATGTTAAAAACACAACCCTCTATCTTTGCTCAATGAAATACCAGCTTGGTGATAAAGTTTTAATTCTCCATTCAAATGAAGAAGGCGAAGTAGTTGATATCATTAATGATAAAATGGTTTTGATAGATGTAGAAGGAATTAGGTTCCCCGTGTATATGGATCAAATTGATTTCCCTTATTTCAAAAGGTTTTCAGAGAAATCATTCGACAAGCTCAGGACTGAAAAGAAAAAAGATAAGGTTTATATAGATGATATTAAAAAAGAAAAGCCGAATTCA
The DNA here is from genome assembly GCA_038239385.1 of Chitinophagales bacterium. GTDB lineage: Bacteria > Bacteroidota > Bacteroidia > Chitinophagales > Chitinophagaceae > Ginsengibacter. The sequence continues at coordinate 21,228 of JBBSEV010000054.1, read as the reverse complement.
AAATACAAAGTGAGTGATGGGGTGTGGGTTTCTTTTTTACCGGTTTTTGACAAAGATGTTTTTGATGATGATGTGGTAGAAGGTTTTAAAATTTATCTTATCAATCAAACAAGTGAGCCGTATAATTTTACGTATCGCCTTCACTTTTTAGGAGCAGAAGATTTTAACCTTAACAATACCCTATATTCTTTTAATGATTTTTATTTGCATGATGTGCCATTTGAAGACATGAATGATGCGCCGAAATTTGAATTTGACTTTTCGCTGGTGAATCTAAATAAAAAAAAAGCAGATCATTTTGAGTCGTCAATAAAACTAAAAGCAAAGCAGCTCTTTCAAAAAATTGAAGAAATGAAGATGAAAAATGAACCCACTTTTTCATTTAAACTGTTTGAGACCTACCCGGATAAAATTGAAGAATTAATTCCTGAATATACCAACAGTTACGGACAGCTTTATGATGCATCAAAGGCAAAGCAAAACCTGGAGCCTGCAAGATCTGTAATTGACCTGCATATTGAAAAATTATCTTCTGATTGGAGAAGCATGAGCAACTATGAAATACTTTCTTTACAACTTAGCACCTTTGAAAAATATTTTAACCTTGCAGTAGCACATCACCAACCAAACTTTATTGTTGTGCATGGAATTGGAACTGGAAAACTCAAGGATGAAATTCATGAGATTTTAAAATCAAAGCATGAAGTAAAAAGTTTTGTAAACCAGTATCATCATAATTTCGGCTTCGGAGCCACAGAGATATTCTTTCAATATTAAAAGGTATCAGGTAATAAGTATCAGGTATCATTATAGCGTTTATTGCCAGCAAGTGGCACTCTTTTTCTACAATAAACTTGTTGATTCATTCTGCAATTTCAATGGAGTATCTTTGTTTTGCTACAAACCGGGTTATCGCTTTTTTATAAAATAAAGAAGAGGAAAGTCCGGACAGCATAGAGTAACACACCGGTTAATGGCCGGTCCTGATTTATCGGGAAGAAAGTGCCACAGAAAATAACCTCACCAAAACCTCTCGTAATAGAGAGGAATAAAGTGAAAGGGTGAAAACGTGAGGTAAGAGCTCACGTCCCGGCCTGGTAACAGACGGGAGGGTAAACCTTGTGTGCTGCAATGTCACGTATATCCTGGTTTGCAGGCAAATGATTTTAATCTGCCTGCAGGATAAACTGCTCGTTTATATTCCCGCATTGCGGGATACCAGGAAGGGTAGGCAGCAGGATTGTTGCAGTAATGTAACAGCAAGATAAATGATAACCTCCCGATATGTCAAGTATTGGGATACAGAATCCGGCTTACAGGTTTGTAGTATTTTTTTAAAAAAGTAATCATCCTATGATTGCTTTTTTATTTTAAAAATTATTTCTGAAATTATATTTTCATCTCTCTGTTCAAGAATATTTCTAATATTTTTTTAAGAATACTTCAGGAATTATTTCAAACCTCATTTCAAAAACTTAGACTTTTAGTGGCAGAGTATTTGCATAATTTCTTAAAATTAAAAGCCTAAATATGAAAAACCTTTTACCCTATCTATGTTTCTGTTTCACGTTGGTTATATTTTCAAACAAAATAGTTGCACAAAAACTTGCTGCAAACCCCATTGTAAGTGGACTAACGTTACCAATAGATCTTAAAAATTGTGGAGACGACAGACTTTTCGTAGCGGAGCGTCCCGGCAAGATCAGGATAATCAATCCTGATAGTACTTTACGCTCCACACCTTTTCTTGACGTTACCGCAAAGGTCTCATCTTATACAAATAGTGAGGAAGGATTTTTAGGGATCGTATTCAGCCCCAATTATAAAACCGACAGGAAATTTTATGTAGATTATACGGCTAATATTTTAGGACAATTAACATCAGTAATAGAGGAGTATAAAGCCGATCCTGCTGATTCTAATATAGCTTTAACAACGCCATTAACCATTCTCACACAATCCCAGCCTTATGCCAATCACAATGGCGGTAACCTCATGTTTGGAAAAGATGGTTACCTCTATGTTAATTTGGGAGATGGCGGAAGTGGCGGGGATCCACAAGGCAACGGGCAAAACAAAAATACATTCCTTGGGAAAATATTGCGGATTGATGTAAGCAATTCATCTATGGCACAGCCTTATGTTATTCCTTCATCTAATCCATTTTATAATGATCCCACACCCGGAATAAAAAAAGAAATATGGGCTTATGGTGTACGCAATCCATGGCGTTGCAGTGTAGATAGGCTTACCGGAGATCTGTGGATTGCCGATGTGGGCCAGGGCACTGTTGAGGAAATAGATTACCAACCCGTAAATGCAGCGGGAGGAAGAAATTATGGATGGAATATTATGGAAGGCACTGCTTGTTATAATCCTGCTACAGGTTGTAGTCAAGCGGGCTTGACTTTGCCAATTTATGATTATACTCATGCTGTTGGAAATTCTATAACAGGGGGATACATATATCGCAGTGCTCAGTCGAAATCCCTTTTTGGTACGTACCTGTTTGCTGACTATGTTCAAAAATGGGTAGATGGCATCACGCAATCTAATGGGGTTTTATCGGGTTCGGTAATCCATTATATTACCAATGCTCAGTCAACCGGAAATCCTGTTTCTTTCGGTGAAGACCGGTATGGAGACCAATACATTTTATTTAATAATAACGGTATAGTTTATAAGCTTGAAGACACAAGTTACCTGCGCAAGCCTAAAGCTTATTTCACAATAGCTCCGGGAAATGGATCATTTTCATTCAAGGGTATAGAGGGACGGAACCTTACTTATCAATGGCTCAAAAATGATATTATAATCCCCGGAGCTACCTCACCTGATTATACTACTTCTGCCCCGGGAACTTATACTTTAGCAATAAGAAATATTTTGGCTATAAGTGATACTTCTGCACCGTTTACTTTTGGTACGTTGCCATTGAATTTAGTTTCTTTTAATGCAAAAAAAATGCCTTCGAATAAAATACAACTGCAATGGACTTCTGCATCAGAGCAAAATGTTTCAGGATATACAATCATGAGAAAATTAAATAACGAGGCGAACTTTTCAAGCATTGGTTTTGTTGAAAGCAAATCAGTAAATGGTGTTTCCGGACAGGAACTGAATTATACATTTAATGACTCTACTGCTTTTAATAATTCAAAAGTATTTTACAGGTTACAAATCAAAAACACAAATGGAACTTATGCTTTTTCGGATATAAGATCAATTATTTTCAATGGCCTGAAGAATGGTTTTTCTTTTTATCCCAATCCTGCAAAAGGATTTGTACAAATTAATATAGAAGATTTTAATAAACCATTGGCAATGGTAATGTATGATAATATGGGTAAGAAAATAAGGGAGGAATTTCTGAATCAACAAAATACAAAAATTGATATTTCAGGATTACATGGAATTTACATTGTTCAACTGAGCGATAAAGATGGAAGTAATGTTGCAAGAAATAAATTGGTAATAGAATAAATGTCCAATCATTCTTAAAAAGATTATTTAAGTTGTTCAGGCACTTTAATGAGAATTGAAGGCTACTCAAAAATGTTTCAAGCATACAGGGGCACGAAGACAAAAGTTTATAAACTTATGATCTTTGTGCCTTTCTTTTATCATACTACTTAATCTTATTCGTTATCAATATATCCACATGACTTATTATTTCCAATAGATCATTTCATATTATCTTTGCGCCCTATAAATAGTTCTTTAATAAATGTTAAGCAGAAGAAATATACGGGTGAAGGTGATGCAAACGCTATACACTATTGATTCAATGAATAATGAAACCCGTCCGGGTGAACCTTTACAGATACTCAGAAAAAAGCTGGAGCATTCACAACAATTATTTACCTATCTCGTGTATTATATAATTGAAGTTGCCAGGTTTGCGGAAAAAGACGCCGCTCAAAAATCACAAAAGCATTTACCCTCCACACATGATTTGAATATAAATACTAAAATTTCGGGCAACGAAGTGGTTTGGGCGATTATTGAAAACGCATCTTTTCAAAAATCCGTTGAGCAATTAAAGATCAAATACCTGGTAAATGACGAATTGATAAAAAAATGTTACTCGGCATTAGCTGTATCTCCTGAATACAAAGAATATATCGCCGAAAGATCGCGTGATAAAAAATCGGAAAAGAAAATCCTTGAATTTATTTTTAGCGACCTTATGCTTCCCGATGATCATTTTATAAGCGATGTGGAAGAAAAGTTTATTCACTGGGATGATGATGTAGATATGATGATTGTATTGATGGCAAGCTTATTACAAAAACCTGCGGCATTTAATTTTTTGGAATTAACGGGAAAAGAAAAAATGGATTTTGCCGTAGATCTTCTCGAGAGCGTACTTGAAAAAAAGGAATATTGCCGTGAGCTGATAACACCAAAATTAAAAAACTGGGATGTAGAGCGTATCGCTTCACTCGATATGATTTTTATGGAAATGGGCGTATGTGAATTTCTATATTTTGAGACGATCCCTACAAGAGTAACCATTAATGAATACATTGACCTGGCGAAGGAATATAGTACAGAACAAAGTGGCCATTTTGTAAATGGGATTTTGGATAATATTCATAAAGAACTTCTAGCACAGGATAAAATACATAAGAAGAATTTCAAAAACAGTGTTTTATAATACCTTTGCCAAAAAATTAATAAATATGAATAAACTGGTGTTAAGCTTGTTACTTACATGTGTTCTTATTTCCTGTGATATAAGGAATACAAAACATAAAAGCGATGTGCTGGCAACAAATACAAGCCAGCAATTTGCTGATTCAACAACAGTGCAGATGATAGACTCAATATATAATTTCGGGAAAGTAACTGATGGCGCAATGGTTGAATATAGTTATCGTTTCAGGAATACTGGAAAAAATCCTTTGATCGTTTCATCGGCGGTTGCAAGCTGTGGATGCACTGTGCCTGAAAAGCCTGAAGAGCCGATTAAGCCGGGAGAAACGGGATTTTTAAAAGTTGTATTTAACAGCAAAGGCAGGGTGGGGCCTGTACATAAAGATATTACGGTTACATCAAATGCTTATCCTAAGTTTCCTGTGTTACAACTTACAGGAGAAGTAGAAAGTTCTCAAAAATAATTTTTCATTCATAGCTGTGTACTACAGCAAAAAACAAATCAGATAATATGAATTTAGCAATGGTTTTTTTAATGTTAGGCCAGGGTGGTTCAAGTGGCGGCGGAGGTTTTCAGTTTATATTTTTAGGGCTGATGATACTGGTGTTTTGGATGTTTATGATAAGGCCCCAGGCAAAGAAAGCAAAGCAACAAAAACAATTTCTTTCAAATTTGCAGAAAGGGGATAAAATCGTAACAATTGCCGGTATTCATGGCACCGTAAATAAAGTAAATGAAGACAGTACCATGATGCTGGAAATTAACCCCGGCAGCTATATAAAAATTGAAAAGAGTGCCGTGAGTATGGAGTGGACGACAAATATTAATAAGCCGGTTGCCCCCATAAAATAATGTGGGGATGTTTGTCCAAAGGACTCTTGTAGAGATGTACGCTGTTTATTGATTTAGATTATCATTTTTAAGCCGTTATATCTACATCGTACTTTTTACATCGTACATTCAATAAACACCTTCATGCTTAAAATCGGTTTAACCGGGGGTATTGGTAGCGGCAAAAGTACTGTAGCAGCTATTTTTGAAGTATTGGGTATCCCTGTTTACTATTCTGACGAAGCATCAAAGCGCCTTATGATTGAGAACGAAGAATTAAGGTCTTCTATCACCAATCACTTTGGTGCGGAAGCTTATACTGATGGTATTCTTAACCGAAAATTTTTGGCAGCACAGGTATTCAACGATAGTAAAAAAATAACGTTGCTTAATTCCCTGGTGCATCCCGTTACAATTAAGGATGCGGCCGAATGGATTGAAATGCAAAAAACTCCATACATAGTAAAAGAAGCTGCCCTCATTTTTGAAAGCGGTTCCAATAAATATCTTGATTATGTAATTGGTGTAGATGCACCGAAAGCTTTAAGAATCCAGAGAGCTATAGACCGCGATAATATTTCATCCCAACAAGTAGAGGCCAGGATGAGCAGGCAAATGGATGAAAACGAAAAAATGCGACTATGCGACTTCGTTATAGTGAATGATGAACAGCAAATGGTAATTCCACTGGTACTTGCTTTGCACGAAAAATTTTTAAAAATGGTAAAATAATGTGCTGAACTTTCACTACAAAGGCAAAAGCGCTAAGAGCACTACGTGTAGGAAAAAACTTTGCGGCCTTTGTGTCTTTGTGGGATAATGCTTAAGATTTAAATAGTACTAACCAAGAAGAGCCAATCCTTTTTTAATTCTTTTAAAACCTTCTTCGATATTTTCCATACTATTTGCAAATGAAATTCTTATGCAATCGGGTTCGCCAAAAGCATCGCCTGTTACCGTTGATACATGAGCATTATTCAATAAAAACATGGAAAGGTCACTGGCATTATTAATAACTTCATCGCCTGTTTTTTTACCAAAATAGCTTTTTACTTCAGGGAAAATATAAAAAGCCCCGTCTGGCTCTGTGCATTTAATTCCCGGCAACTCCTTCAATAATTCTAATACACGTTCTTTTCGTGCCTTAAATTTTTTTACCATTTCCATGGTCTTTGTAAGAGGGGCATCCAATGCAGTAATAGCAGCCCTTTGCGCTATTGAATTTGTGCCACTTGTAAATTGCCCCTGAATTTTTTCACAGGCTTTTGCAATATCTAAATTAGCAGCAATGTATCCTAATCTCCAACCGGTCATAGCAAAGCCTTTGCTTAATCCATTTAATACAATTACCCTGTCTTTAATAAAATCAAATTGAGCAATACTTTGGTGGCCACCGCCACCATCATGGGCATAGTTTATATATTCATAGATCTCGTCACTTAGTATAAAAACATGCGGATGTTTTTCAAATACTTTGGCAAGCGATGCCAGTTCATCTTTAGTGTACACGGCGCCGGTAGGATTGGAGGGTGAAGAAAAAATGAATAACCTTGTTTTAGGTGTTATTGATTCTTCAAGTTGTTCTGGTGTAATTTTAAAACCTGCGCCAGGCGTAGTATGAATAAATACAACCTTACCTCTTGCCAGCCTTACTATTTCAGAATAAGTAACCCAATACGGTGTTGGAATAACTACTTCATCGCCATCATCAACAATTGCTAACACCGTATTAGCAAGGCTTTGTTTCGCACCGGTACTTACTACTACCTGCTGCGGTATATACTCAAGGTTATTATCTCTTTTAAGCTTCCTGCAGATGGCTTCTCTCAACTCCAGATAACCGGGTACCGGAGTGTAATGGCTCCAGTTTTCATCAATTGCTTTTTTAGCCGCTTCCTTTATGTGATCGGGTGTGTCAAAATCGGGTTCACCGAGACTAAGATCAACGATGTCAATTCCTTTGGCCCTTAGTTCACGGCCAAGCTTTGCCATTTTTAAAGTTTCCGGTTCATTAAATCTTGACAAAAGGGAAGAAAGTTGCATGTGATAATTTTTATTGAAACGCTGCAAAAATAAGTGATAGATGTATTGCTTGCAAAATAGTTCTTAACAGGAAGCTGGAGATGAAATAATTTATTAAGATAACCGTGCAATAAGATAACCAGGTTGCATAAAAAAACCGACAGAATATGCCGGTTTAATAATTTTAGGAATAAAACTAAAACTTATGATCAGGTTTAATCATTGCGGGGTATTCCTTTTGAAAATGCTTTATTTCAGGAATTGAAACATTTTGTACGTAACCCTGGTTGGGATTGTTCACAATAAAATCCTGGTGATAATCTTCAGCCTCCCAGAATTTTTTTAACGGCATTACCTGTGCCGCTATGGGAGCTTTATATTTTCCTGATGTATTCATTTGTTTTATATAATCTTCTATCTGCTTTTTTTCTGAATCATTATTGTAAAAAGCAATGGAGCGGTATTGAGTTCCCATATCAGGGCCCTGGCCGTTTACCTGTGTGGGATCCTGGCCTGCAAAATAAACTTTTAGTAAGTTACCATATGAAATTTCAGATGGATCATAATATACCATTACACTTTCAGCATGGCCGGTATTACCACTTTCAATAGATTCATAATTAGGATCCTGGGTATGTCCGCCTGCATAACCAGATATGGCTTCCTTAACACCTTTTACACTTTCAAATAAAGCTTCTTCATGCCAGAAACAGCCTGCTGCAAAATAGGCTTTGCTATATTTAGAAAGGTCTTCTTTATTAGATTTGACAATATCTCTTTTTACTGTTTTCTGTGAATAGCAGGAAGACACACTAACTGTAAGAACTGTAAAAAACAAAACGAGAAAATTTTTCATGTTGATTATTATTTTTGTACTTAATTACGCAATTGATATATGCTGAGATGTTAAAGCAAAAATAAAATAAAGGGATAGATTATGAACCTGTAAGGAGAAAATTTATGAAAGTATAATGTTTTGTTTATAAAAATGTGAGATTTGAAACCTTATCTCTTCAAGTACTTGTTTTGCAAAAGCCTTTCCATTATACCTGCTTTTAAATTTCTACTTATAGCAAGCTTTTTATTTAAAATATTTAGATGTCCTGCTTCTATGCTATCAACTTTTGAAATGGCTACAATGAACGACTTATGGATTTTTAAAAACTTATCTGCAGGTAAATATTCTTCCAAAGCTTTAAAAGTAAGATAGGTAGTATATTTTTTTTCTTTAGTATGTATGCAAACATAATTTTGCAATGCCTCTGCAAAATAAATATCATCCAGGAAAATCTTTTCGATTTTATTGTCAGTTTTTACATAAAAGAAATTAGCATCATTATTTTTTATTTCGGCCGGAAATTGCCTGGTATGGGATTCAAAATACTCTTTGGCTTTGAGTACAGCTTTTACAAATCTATCAAACGAAATAGGTTTCACAAGGTAATCAAGCGCATTTACATCAAAACCCTGTAAGGCATATTGAGGATAAGCTGTTGTAAATATTACTTGCGGTGGATTTTTCTGAGACCGGTAAAAATCCAGGCCCGAAAGACCAGCCATTTCAATGTCAAGAAATATAAGGTCAATCGATTGTTGCCACGGAATGTTTATTGCCTTAAGGCCGCTATCATATATGCCTTCAAGATGTAAAAAATCAATTTCATCAATATATTCTTTAAGGCCTTTGCAGGCCAATGGCTCGTCATCAATTATAATACATTTTATTATCACGATTTATATTCTACTAACGAATTTTAATTTCCAAATGCACATTATACCAATCTTTATTTTCCATTATCTCCAGTTTATGTTTGCCGGGATAAAGAAGCTCAAGCCTTCGTTTTACATTTATCAACCCAATGCCTCCTTTGCCTTCCTCTTGTATATACTTATCATTGGTTGTATTGGATGCTTCAAAAAAGAGACTGTTTCCCGCAACACTTATATTAATATTCACTTCATTACCTGCTTTATCAAAATGCGATAAATGTTTGAAACAGTTTTCTACAAAAGGAATTAATAATAATGGTTCTATAAAGAAGCTTTTTATATTTTCAGATTGATTGAAGGTTATTTGATAATTTTCTCCTTTTCTTAATCGCTGCAATTTTACATAATCATTAAGGTAAGCCATCTCTTTTTCAACAGGTATCATTTCACCGTTGCATTCATACAATTGGTAACGAAGCATTTCAGAAAAGCGATGCAAGGTGCTTCTCGCTTCTTCATTTTCTTTATCAATAAGAAAATAAACAGAATTGAGGCAGTTAAAAAGAAAATGCGGGTTGATCTGTTGTTTTAAAAAGTTTAATTCAGCCTCTGCCTTTTCTTTGGCCATTTCACCAATGCGCCTTTGGGCTTTTGCATAATCTGAAAGAATTTTAAAAGCTGCCCCGGTGCTTACCAGTAATACATGTGGGATAAAATTATCATAAATACGTGTTTTGAGGTTATTCCAGATATTAAAATCCTGGTTTGTGACAAGGTGGCTGATTATATTTATTTTCCAAAGAGTGGAAGCTGCAATCATGGAAAAAAAAATGATAGAAAAAATTACATACTGTTTCCTATATAGAAATTTGGGTATCAAAAAAAGATTGGTAATGTACACCAGCAATGCCAGGTCAGTCACCTTTACACCGGTAACTTTTAAAGCCATAGTGTTATTTGTAAAATCCTGGTATCTCAGGTAATACCATAGCCCGAATACGATCAACCAGAAAAGAACATGGTGCATCTTATACCGTATCAAAAAAGTATGTTGCATTTGCAAATAAAGTTAGTGATTACTCCTTTTGCAAATAGCTTACATCAATGGCACGATTTAGAGGATGAAATGCAGTTTTATCTTAGTAAGCATTTTGTTGTGGATTCAATACTGTTTATGTAAATGATTTCAATATGATTTGTAAATAAAAAATGTTTGTGCTCTAATATAAAAACTATGCAAACAATACTATCATTCTGCCTTGCTACAATGATCATTTCATTTAGCAGTTGCGGTCAATCTAACTCGCAACAAAAATTATCCGCTCATAAAAATGAAATAAAAGTTGGTGGAAGTTGCGAAGGCTGTGAAGCAATTTATGAAAGTCCTTTACCTTTTAAAGATTTGAAATCTGTTGTAACTCTTCCTGATTATGATGAAGCTGGACCCAAAATGGAAATAAGTGGCACCATTTATAAACCTGATGGGAAAACTCCTGCGCCTGGCATTGTTTTATATATTTATCATACAGATCAGACCGGTAATTACTCCCCAAAGGCAAATGCAACAGGATGGGGAAAACGGCATGGATATATCAGGAATTGGTTAAAGACAAATGAGAAGGGCGAATATAAATTTTATACACTAAGGCCTGCTCCATATCCAGGCCGTAATGCGCCTGCGCACATACATGCTACAATAAAAGAGCCCGGTAAAAGTGATTATTGGATTGATGAATACCTGTTTGATGATGACCCTTTAGTTACTGCTGATTTTAGAAATAAACTGACTAGGCGTGGTGGCATGGGCGTTATAAGGCTTAATAATGAAAATGGGATTCTTACCGGCCATCGTGATATTATTCTTGGATTAAACGTACCGGAATATCCCAAAGAAAATGCTTCCAGGTATTCTTCAGGATTAGATATTGGAAGTGATTGCCCGGCCTTTGATCCTTTACATATCTCCGGTGTTGATGCAGGAAGGAAAACTTGTCCAATGTGTAAATACGGCCATGGTGAGGGAATTATGATCTGGATAAATAATCCTTCAGTTTCTGGTATAAGTTCATTTACAATCATGCTTGAAAATGAAATACAAAAAAGAGGGCTTAAAAACTTTCGTGTATTTCTTATTTATATGAAGCCCCAATCCGAAGAAGAAGAGGCAACTATAAAGAAATTAATTTCATGGACAACCCAGATGAATATTAGAAATGTTGCAGTTACTATGGTTCCATCTGCCGAGGATAAAAAAACATCTGTTGCTTATAGAATAAATCCATCATCAAAAATTTTAAACACAGTTTTTATTTATAAGCAAAGAACACTAGTTGATAAATTTATAAATATAGATTATGATGAAACATCTTTTCAAAAACTAATGAAAGAATTCTAAAAATAGCCGGGTTTTTGTCAAACATTTATATAAACCACGAATATTTTTTGCGTGTTTATTTATTGTGTTAAAATTTTAATCAATGATTTATTCGATATTGTTTTTTTGAAATTCATTACGCTATCTAAGCGTTTTACGTGCACAAGTTTAGTTCCCTCTCCTTTTGGAAAAGAGTTGGGGTGAGGTTATCCTGCTAATACCCACGTATCCTTGCTTCCGCCACCTTGTGATGAATTTACAATCATGGATCCTTCTTTAAGAGCAACCCTTGTAAGGCCGCCTGGTACAATGTTTATTCCATCGGGGCCATACAATGCGAATGGCCTAAGGTCAACACGGCGTGGCTGTAAAACTCCGTTTATATAGCATGGAGTTGATGATAAACTAATAATTGGTTGTGCAATGAAATTTCTTGGTTCTGCATTGATGGCATCTTTAAAAATTTGCATCTCTTCATCGCTTGCAGTGTTGCCCATCAGCATTCCATATCCACCCGATTCATTTGTTCGCTTGATAACCATGTTGCCCATATTTTCAAAAACATATTTTTTACTGTCATCATCCGCAAGCCTGTAAGTAGGTACGTTTTTTAAGATAGGTTCTTCATTTAAATAGTAACGGATCATTTCAGGCACATAAGCGTAAATGGCTTTATCATCGGCAACGCCGTTGCCCATAGCATTTACAATGGCCACATTTCCCTTGCGATAAGCCCAGTAAATGCCCGGAACTCCAAGAATGCTATCCGGCCTGAAAACGAGAGGATCAATAAATTCATCATCAACCCTTCGGTAAATAACATCAACCTGCTGTAATCCTCTTGTTGTTTTCATGAAAACATGGTTGTTGTTTACTATCAGGTCTCTGCCTTCAACCAATTCAATCCCCATCAATCTTGCAAGGGTTGTGTGCTCGAAATATGCTGAGTTATAAATGCCGGGTGACAAAAGAATAACGGTAGGATTACTGATCTGCCTGTTACCCAGGGCAAGTAAATTTTTATACAAAAGATCAGGGTATTCTTTTACAGTGCGAACATTATTTTTTGGAATTAAGTCAGGAAAAATGCGATAGGTAATACTTCGGTTCTCAAGCATATAAGATACGCCGGAAGGCGTACGCAGATTATCTTCCAGAACATAAAATTTTCCATCCTCGTCCCTTATAAGATCTACGCCGGATACATGTGTATAAATATCAAAAGGCACATCAACATTCATCATTTCCCGCAAAAAATTAGGGCAGGAATAAATGAGCTGCGGAGGAATAATTCCATCTTGCAAAATAAATTGCTTGTGATAAATATCTTTAAGAAAAACATTTAGCGCATTTAAACGCTGTTTCAATCCCGCCTCTATCAAAGCCCATTCATCACTGGTTATAATACGGGGTATAATGTCAAAAGGAAATATTTTTTCTATACCCTCCCCGCTGCTATAAACCGTGAATGTAATTCCCTGGCTCATGAAAAGCTTCTTCGCCATTTCATCTTTATGCGTCATTTCAATTAATGGTAAATTGCCTATTTGAGAAACGAAATTTTTATAGGGAGGGCGTATTTGCCCATGTGCACACATTTCATCCCATACACCAGGTTGCTCCTGGTAGGTACGTAAAAGAGAATTTTCATTCATAAAATTGAATATACAAAAATTCAAAAAATACGAACGATTAACTTTTATCAGATTTTATTATGCCCACGTGCAGGATATGAAACAAAAGTATAAACAAGTGACGGGCATTTAAAGACAATTTCCAGCAATATTTTGAACTACTCTTATAACAATTACTATTCGTCAGTGATCGTTATTCCGGTTACTTTCTCATTTGCCTGGGCAGAAGTTATCACGGGAATTATTTGTAAATCTGCCAGGTCGTTCCAATGTGAGTCCATTCAAGAATTTTTTCTTCTTTCTCACTTTCCATCAGCTGGTAGCATATCTTAATATCCTTATCAATCCAGCTATTAATATAATTCACTCCTTCAGGTAACTGCCTTCCTTTCTTAGTGAACCTTTCATATAATTGTTTCACTTTATTTGAATAAAATGTTTCAATTACCATAAAAAGCATAGAAATTTTTTTAAGGTGGTATTAGTATTTAAAATGCATGTTTACAATTTTTTAAAAGCTTTTTATTTTTCAATTACAGATGCTCTCTTAGCCGTCAAATATTTTTCTCTTATTATTTCATATACAGGCTTGTCATTTACTTTACTCTCAAGCCATGAAATTATATCCAGGTATGCAAAAGCCCTTGTTTCAAATTTACTGGTTTCAAATTGCTTGATGGTATCTAGTAATTTTTCAAATTCGGGCTTTAGTTTTTTTGCACTTAGATAAAATGTTTTTTTCAAAAACTTAAACATTTCTTCTTCTACTACGCTCAGGTTTTGCATTTTGGCCATAAAGCGGTAAACAGACTTGACAAGATATTCAAGCAATTGAAAATTTCCTATTTCATAGTGTGCTATTAAATGCAGCAGCCTTGCATAACATTGAAGGTCATTTCTTAAATCAACCTTCCAGTTTATTATTTTATTTAGATAATTTATAGCAGTATCGTAATCACCTGCACCAAAATAAAGGGAGGCAATTTTATAATAAAACACAAGTTCCCGGTGAGTATCGAGATATAAACTATATTCTTTTAACTGCTGCATTATTTCAGGGACTATTGCTAATCCTTCTTTAAAAGTTCCTTCTAAAAAATGCTGATTAATTTTTGATGTATAGAGATACACAAAAACCTGGATGCTGTTGTTATAGTTTTGTTTCACAATATTTGAATTATTAAAATCTTCAAATGATTGCAAAGTTTTTTTAAAGCCTGTATAATTCCTTAACGTAAAATGAGCATTCAATAAATTGTGAAGGCCTTTTATATAGTTAGCAGTTTCTATTTCAATCATTGCCGGTTGTATGGTATAGAGGTCCACCCATTTTTGAGAATAGCGGTAGTACATCAAAAAATCCTGCCTTATAAAGGCGTACCAGCAGTAGCTTTGATGATAATAGAGGCTTTGGTAAAAACCATCAGGAAAATTAAGCTCGTTGATTAAATGTTCATGAAAATAACTTTCTACTTCCTTCTCATCATTTTCATTTCTTGCATGCCCGTTCTTAATATACCAGCTATATAATTGTAATGCGAGGTTAGATAGTTTAGTGATTCTGAAAAGTTTTTCATTTGTGTTATCAGCTTCCAGCGTTAAAGCGTCCGCCCTGTCCTGCATGCTTCTTGTAATGTGTAGTGTCTCTATTTTTTTTTCCAAAAAAATTACCTCGCTAAGGGCGCTTATCTGGTTATTAGGCCTGGCAATTTCTTTAATTTTTTCAAGAATTTTCAGGCTTTGCAGGTAAAGTCCTTTATTGTAAAGTATCCATGCATGATCCAGTTGTTCATGTAGTTGTATTTCGATGTTTTCGTTGCTTTCAAGCAAGCGAAGGCTGGCAAGAATTTGCCGGTAAAGATGCGCCTTCATATTTGAAAGCTGTTCCCGTTTTATAGAGGTTGTTTTATTGAGTAGTTCTTTTTCATCATATTCTTTC
Organism: Chitinophagales bacterium; assembly: GCA_038239385.1. Taxonomy (GTDB): domain Bacteria; phylum Bacteroidota; class Bacteroidia; order Chitinophagales; family Chitinophagaceae; genus Ginsengibacter. The sequence goes on along the minus strand of JBBSEV010000054.1, from coordinate 6,058 downwards.
ATTTTATCTATGGCATCAAATAGCTGCACGATTTTAAGATCATTGTTAGAAGTATTTCGCTGAACGTATAGCTTAAAATTTCTCTTTTCTGATTTCTGAAGAGATTGAATTAGTTGAAACAGGGCATCGGTAGATCGGTTGGGCATCGTAAATCATTTATGCTGAAGAATAGTCCTGATAAGGCTTTTACAAAGTTACTAATCCCTTCGGCAATGTAAATTTCTGCTATTTTGTCCATTAATTTCTCTGTATTATAACCTACTTTCGAACACACGTCTTTATAGATTGCCTGGTTATTTAAAATCCTCCAATAAAGATTATTACGATGAATAAAATAATAATTTTCGATACTACCTTACGCGACGGTGAACAGGTTCCCGGCTGTAAGCTTAATACCAAAGAAAAAGTTGGTCTCGCAAAGGAGCTTGAATTCCTGGGAGTCGATGTAATCGAAGCAGGATTTCCTATATCAAGCCCCGGTGATTTCTCTTCGGTTCAGGAAATATCCAGGAATATTATTGATGCTACAGTTTGTGCACTTACAAGAGCTGTAAAAAAGGATATTGAGGTAGCAGGTGAAGCGCTAAAATTCGCAAGGCGGCCACGAATTCACACAGGCATTGGCACATCGGATTCTCATATAAAAAGTAAGTTTAATTCTACCCGTGAAGATATTTTACAGAGGGCCATACAATGTGTAAAATGGGCAAGAGCATATACCGATAATATTGAATTTTATGCCGAAGATGCGGGAAGAACAGACAACGAATATTTGGCTACCGTAATTGAAGCGGTAATTAAGGCTGGAGCAACTACTGTTAATATTCCTGACACCACCGGCTATTGCCTTCCTCATCAGTACGGGGAAAAAATAGCCTATCTTATAAACAATGTATGCAATATTGATAAAGCAGTTATATCATGCCATTGTCATAACGATCTTGGATTGGCGACAGCCAATTCTATTTCAGGTGTAATTAATGGCGCACGCCAAATTGAATGTACTGTAAATGGTTTAGGTGAAAGAGCTGGGAATACATCTTTGGAAGAAGTGGTCATGATCATTAAGCAACATAAGGATCTGAATTGCTATACTGATATTAAAGCCCATCAATTAAATCCTGTTAGCAGAAAAGTATCTGAGATAATGCGCATGCCGGTACAGCCAAATAAAGCAATTGTTGGCAGCAATGCATTTTCTCATTCATCTGGCATTCACCAGGATGGCTTTCTTAAAAATGCATCTACTTACGAAACTATAAATCCTGAAGACGTGGGGGCAGATAGTTCAAAAATAGTACTAACGGCAAGGAGTGGCCGAAGCGCCCTCGCTTTTCGTTTTCAAAAACTAGGGTATCTGTTCGATCGGAATGATATTGATTATTTATATGACCGTTTTTTAGAAGTTGCAGATACTAAAAAAGAAGTAGGGGATATTGACCTTTCTGGTCTTGCAAAATCGTACCAGGAAAAGGGATTATTAACAACATAGTTTTCATGCGGTTTAGTTTTATAGAGTGGGGGATTGTCCCCCGCTTTTTTTAAAAAGGAGTTAATGGGAAAAACATTATTTGAAAAAATTTGGGAAAAGCACCTGGTAAAGACTATACCTGGTGGCCCGGATGTTATATACATCGACAAACATTTTATTCATGAGGTTACCAGTCCACAGGCATTTGCCGGTATTGAGAAAAGAGGTTTAAAAATATTGCATCCTGAAAAAATTGTAGCAACAGCAGATCATAATGTACCAACAATCAATCAAGACCTTCCTATAAAAGATTTGCTCTCGCGATTGCAGATCGAACAACTTGTGCAAAATTGCAAAAATCATAATATTGAATTATATGGCCTTGGGCATCCTTTCCAGGGTATTGTACATGTGATTGGTCCTGAGTTAGGAATTACACAACCGGGTATGACAATAGTTTGTGGAGACAGTCATACTTCGACTCATGGTGCTTTTGGATCAATCGCATTTGGAATAGGCACCAGTGAAGTTGAAATGGTTTTTGCTACCCAATGCATTTTGCAAAGCAGGCCAAAAGTTATGCGTATTAATATAAATGGTGAGTTAAATAAAGGAGTAGTTTCTAAAGACATCATTCTTTACATTCTTTCTAAAATATCAGCAAGCGGGGCCACAGGCTATTTTGTTGAATTTGCAGGCTCTACTATCCTTGCTCTTTCAATGGAAGCAAGGATGACTATATGCAATATGAGCATTGAGATGGGTGCAAAGGGCGGCATGATCGCCCCTGATGAAACAACATTTAAATATATCAGGAACCGGCGTTTTGCACCTGTGGGAGGAAAATGGATTTCTAAACTTGACGAATGGAAAAAACTATATTCCGATAAAGATGCAATATTCGATAAAGAAATAAATATTAATGCGAATGATATTGAGCCGATGATTACTTATGGTACCAATCCCGGCCTTGGCATTTCTATTAATGACAAAATTCCTGAAACCGAAAGCATAGTTGATGAAGGGGAGAAAAAAAATATCATCAAAGGGCTTAAATACATGGGGCTTCAACCCGGGCAGTTTTTGAAAGGCATGGCTGTACAGAATGTTTTCATAGGAAGTTGCACAAATTCCAGGATTGAAGATCTGCGTTTAGTGGCCAACGTTATAAAAGGCAAAAAGAAAAATCAAAATGTAAAAGTGATGATCGTGCCCGGCTCACAACAAGTAGCTGCACAAATAGTTGCAGAAGGGCTTGATATAATTTTTAAAGAGGCAGGATTTGAAATTCGCCAGGCTGGCTGTAGTGCCTGCCTTGGCATGAATGATGACAAAATTCCTTCGGGCGAATATTGTATTTCTACCAGTAACAGGAATTTTGAAGGCAGGCAGGGCGCAGGTGCAAGAACTATGCTGGCAAGCCCTCTTACTGCTGCAGCAGCGGCAATTACAGGAGTTGTAACTGATGTGCGTGAATTATTAAATTAAAAAATGCATCCATTAAAATACATACAAAGCACCTTTATTCCCCTGCAACTGGAGAATGTGGATACCGACCAGATCATTCCGGCGAGGTTTCTAAAAGCAACAACACGTGACGGTTTTGGTAAAAATCTTTTTCGCGACTGGCGATACCTTGATAACGATGAAACGCAACCGAAGACGGATTTTATTTTAAATAAGCCGGAATATCATGGAACTATCTTAGTCGGAGGGAAAAACTTTGGTTCTGGCTCTTCCCGTGAGCATGCTGCATGGGCGATTGTTGATTACGGCTTTAAGGTAGTTGTGTCAAGTTTTTTTGCAGATATTTTTAAGAACAATGCGTTGAATAATGGGTTGTTGCCACTGCAGGTAAGTGAAGATTTTTTACAGAAAATCTTTAGACTTGATAAAGATTCAAAACTTACTATCGATGTTGACAGACAAACCGTCACAATAGATTCCACAGGTGAACATGAAATGTTTGATATTAATTCTTACAAGAAAACCTGCCTGTTGAACGGTTACGATGATATTGATTATTTAATAAGTAATAAAGCAGAAATAGAAGCCTTTGAAGCAACCTTGATTTAATTGGTTGCATCATAATACAAACATGGAACAAACATCCCCTTTAAAAGTTAAAGACCTCACAGTTCAGAAATCAGGGAAAAAGATTTTGGATGAAGTTTCATTTCGGGTAAACAAAGGAGAATGCCTTGCGATAATCGGCCCTTCCGGAAGTGGTAAATCCACATTAATAAAATCACTTACAGAAAAATATTTTTGTAAAGGGAGTATAGATTTTTACAGCGAAGACAAAACTTCTCCCCGCATCTCAACTATATCACATCAGCATCAATTTAAAAATCTTTCCAATACTTCCTCTTTCTATTACCAGCAGAGATTTAATTCTAATGATGCAGAAGATGCTTTAACGATAAACGAGGCCTTGCTTACCTCGGGAGCTACAGAAAAATCTATTAAAGACACACTTTCTTTACTTGAGATTACACATGTGCAATTTACCAGGCTCATACAATTGTCAAATGGTGAGCACAAAAGATTTCAGTTGGCGAAAGCCGTTTTGCAAAATGCTGAATGGCTTTTATTGGACAGCCCTTACACAGGACTTGATATTAATGCGAGAAAATTATTGAATGAAATTTTAGATGGGTTAATTTCCAAAGGCATTCATTTATTACTGGTTACCTCCGTTGCTGATGTTCCGGAAAAAATTACGCATGTTGCTTTGTTAGAAAAAGGAAAGCTAACAGAGAAGATTACACGAAGTGAATTTGAAAATCGTAAGCACAAATTTAGCGTGAAAAGAGAACTATTGCCATTGAATACGGTATTCCTTGAAGAAATGTTTCCGGTGTATGCTCATACTGATTTTTCTATAGCCATAAATATGGTTAATACCAGTGTGGAATATAATAATAAAAAAATTCTTCAAAATATAAACTGGAGGGTTAATAAAGGTGAATGCTGGAATGTATCTGGCCATAACGGGTCTGGAAAATCTACCCTGTTGAGCCTTGTAACCGGTGATAACCCACAGGCATTTGCAAACGAGATTTATTTATTTGATAGGAAAAAAGGCAGTGGCGAATCTATTTGGGATATAAAACAAAAAATTGGTTACGTATCTCCTGAATTGCATCACTATTTTGATTCGGGCATTTCATGTTTCGATGTAGTGGCTTCAGGATTTTTTGATACGATTGGTTTATTTAAACAACTAAGTGAGAAACAAAGAACAATAGCAACTAAATGGATATCTTTTATGCAGGTAAGTGATTTTGATAAAAAACTATTCAGGCAAGTATCAAATGGCGAGCAAAGACTGGTTTTGCTCACAAGGGCATTGGTGAAAAATCCTCCGTTGCTTGTATTGGATGAACCTTGCCAGGGATTGGATGGAGGAGTAAGTGCCTGGTTCATTGCTTTAATAAATGAAATTTGCGTACGCATGAAAAAAACACTTGTTTATGTAAGCCATTATGAGGAGGAAATACCTGCCTGTGTTACAAAAACTTTAAAGCTGGAACAAGGGAAAATTGCCGCTTAAAAAATTAAACATCAGAATAATAAATTGAAATTTTAATACAGAATGGAAAAGAAGATAGCGATAATATTTGGAGATGGCATTGGGCCAGAAGTTACGCGGCAATCTATAAAGGTGTTGAATGCGATTGCCTCTAAATATCATCATAAATTTAAGTACTCCTATGGCCTTATGGGTGCAGTTGCCATCGATAAAACGGGCGATCCTTTACCTAAGAAAACCATTGATATATGCATACAAAGCGATGCTATATTATTTGGCGCTATTGGCCATCCAAAATACGATAATGATCCTTCAGCAAAAATCCGCCCCGAACAAGGATTATTAAAGCTTAGAAAAGAATTACAATTATTTGCAAACATAAGGCCGGTTTCAACCTATGCTTCCCTGCATCATCTTTCACCATTGAAAGAAAAACAATTGCAGGAAGTTGATTTTATTATTTACCGTGAGCTCACAGGTGGAATTTATTTTGGTAAGAAAGAATTGAATGAAGAGAAGACTGAGGCATCTGATTTGTGCATTTATAACAAAACTGAAATTGAGCGAATAGCAAAACTTGCATTCCTTTCAGCACAGCAAAGAAGAAAAAAATTAACCCTTGTTGATAAAGCTAACGTGCTTGAAACTTCAAGGCTATGGAGAAAAACAGTGCAGGAAATGGCCTCAGATTACCCTGATGTAAACGTGGAATATATGTTTGTTGATAATGCTGCCATGCAAATAATTGTAAACCCAAAACAGTTTGATGTTGTGTTAACTGAAAATATGTTTGGCGATATATTAAGTGATGAGGCAAGTGTTATCAGTGGTTCACTCGGATTATTACCTTCAGCTTCGATAGGTGTTTCGACTGCGTTATTCGAGCCCATACATGGTTCGTACCCCCAGGCTGCGGGAAAGGATATTGCAAACCCCGTCGGATCAATTTTGTCTTCCGCAATGATGCTGGATCATTTTGGATTAACCGGGGAAGCAAACGAAGTACGCGATGCTGTAGCATGGACATTGACTAATGGTTTTGTATCGCAGGA
>JBBSEV010000053.1:0-28976 GCA_038239385.1 Chitinophagales bacterium | reverse complement strand
TACTCATACAGTTTCACGAAATCCCTATCAGTCTTCCTTCAATCCTTTAATCACCACATTCCCTGTTCCGTTTGGATCACAGGGATAGCCAAATTCTTTTTGCCATGATTTTGGGTTATTGATCGTTGTATAAAATTCATCTAGATACTTAATAGTATTTTTAATGTATTTTGCATCGAGTAGGGTACAACCTTCATACAGGTTGTAAATATCTTTCTTTATTGCGTTGTACCGGGCAATAACATCCTCAAACACTTTCATATCTTTAACACAATAGCCCCGGTAGCGGCGTTCCCGCACTGAACTCATTTCCAACTCTTCAGCAGGTTGGGCATAAGGGGCACTTACAATACCGGCATGGTCAAAATCATAAGGTACTGTTGCAGGAACAGCAGTGGAATCTTTAGCCAGCAGTTTTACATTTTGCAGGTATTGAACAGACCAGTCGGTATTACCAATAAGGTATTCAAATACTGTCATGGTTAAAAAAGCACCTTCCTGTGTTTGCTCCGGTCTTAATTTACGTACAACAGAAACCAACTTGTTTCGTTTCGCCATTTGTTTTTCTTCTTCCAGCAGTATTCCGTAAAAAGGCGTACCAGGCTTTTTATTTTTGGCATCTTCCAATGTTACCTTCACAAGCCTTGACTTGAAACTTTTTGGCGTTACCAGGTTGTAAAGTTTATAAACCAGCCACTCATGTATGAGATACTCATCTCCCCTGCAGGGCATCACCAGTTTTAATTTTTTTTGTTTTCTGAAAATAGAAGACAGGTGGGGCCCTTCTTTTGGAAACTGGATCAATAGCGGGGGATAAGAACAATTTTCTTTCAGCCTGCGAAAATGCCCCCTTGTTTTTACTTCAACCGGCATGGCTATTTCTGTACTATCTTCCTTGCGGTATGAAAGCACCAGGGAATTGGTTTTTGGAATACCTGATCTATCATTTAATAAATTACGCATACTCCCACTCAGTTTAATTTGCAATACATCATCTGTATCGAATAAGCCTTTTTTATTAGATGGTTTCTGCAATGCAGATGTGGGAGAACTGGTTTGTGGCCAAGCTTTCATTACAAAAAAGAAAAACATGCAATTGAATGCAATACACAAACGGAAGGTGAAATAAATTTTCATAAATAACTGTTTTAAAAGTTCGTTTAAAAAATTAGAAATTCCTGTATCATCTGCTATTCCATTATTATTAACCGGATCCTAAATATTGTCGTTTTAATGCCTCCTGTAAATCAATTTATTTATCATTTAAAATAACTGCATCAACCAGTCAAGGGTACAATAAATTAAAAATCCATTACACGAGTAACTGGATTACAAACTCCGCACCTTCACCTTCTTTCGTTTCTACTTTTATTTCTCCGCCATGCGCTTTTATAATATCATAACTTAAGCTTAAACCTAATCCTGTGCCTTGCCCGGTTGGCTTTGTAGTAAAGAATGGTTGGAAGATTTTGTCAACAATGTTTTGAGAAATGCCATTGCCGTTGTCTTTTACACTAACAAAAATTTTATCACCAGTCTTCTTTGTGCTTACTGAAACTGTTGGTTCGTAGTCTTCAATATTCATTTTGTTTTTCGCATTCACTGCATAAAAAGCATTGTTATATAAATTCAATAAAACTCTGCTGATATCTTGTGGAATGATATTTATTTTTCCAATACTTTCATCAAAATCTGTTTTGATTATCGCATTGACTTCTTTGTCTTTTGCACGCATACCGTGATAGCTTAATCTTAAATATTCATCAGCCAGTTTATTGATTTCTGTTGGTTCTTTTTGTGATGTACTGCTTCTTGAATGTTGTAACATTCCTTTTACTATTGAATCTGCACGCTTGCCATGGTGATTTATTTTTTCTTCATTAGCTATAACATCTTTCGCAATTAATCTTGCGTCTTCATAATTTCCTTTTCCAATCTCCTCGTCTAATTCTCCCAGCAACTCTTTATTTACATCAGAAAAATTATTCACGAAGTTTAACGGGTTTTGTATTTCATGTGCTATGCCTGCGGTGAGTTCTCCAAGCGAAGCCATTTTTTCAGATTGTATGAGTTGAGCTTGGGTAGATTTCAAATCAGAATAAGCTTTTTCAATTTTTATATTGGCTTTTTGTTTTTGTTTGTTATTTCTAAATAATATACCTGCTATTACAAGCACAATAAATAATCCTCCAAGCAAAGCATACATTTTTAAACGGTTTTGCAGTTGCAGTTTGGCTACATTAATTGCTTTTTGTTTCTCTTGTTCTTTGTAAGCCAGGTTTTGAATAGCTAAAGTTTTTTCCCGGCTAAATAAACTGTCTTTTATGCTTATTGCAATTCGTAAATATTTTAAAGAACTGTCACTTATATTTTGCAAACCATAAATATCATTAAGCATGTTCACTGCTTTTAATAAACCCAGAGGATAGCTTTTTGATATATTTTCAGCTACCACTTTTTTACAATACCATGCTGCAGAATCCAAACGATTACTGATACGATAAACTGCGGCAATACCATTGTAAGAATCCACTCTATCAACTTTGTCATTTTGAGCTATTGCTACCAGCATAGTTACTTTATATTGAAACAATGCTGAGTCATAATTCGCCTTATCAAAAAATGCATCTCCTAAAATGTTAGATACAAAAAGCGTATCATTCCAGGTTGTAATTCTTTTGTAAGCTTTTTCAGCATAGAGCATAGTAGAATCAGCCTGATGTAAGCTATGATAAACACGAGACATATTTGCCCATGCATAATAAACGCCATACATATGTGCGGCTGTTCTTAAATTTTCACGGTAATATTTCAGGCTGGCATCGTAATCTCCAATATCGTAATAGCAATCACCGAGGAGAGCGTTTGCTATACTAATGTTTAATGTATCAATTACTTTATTTGCAAAAGAAAGATATTTAAAAGCATTATCCAGGGCAAGCGGATAATTACCAGAAACTCTAAGACCGTTAACTAAATTTTGCTGAGCAAAAAGAACTCCTGGGATGAAATTTATTTTTTGTGCAAGATCCAGCGCCTCTTGAGCATAAAACACACTTGTGTCACCCGAGAGTGTTAAATACGCGTCACTTACCGCAACAATATGATACACTTTATTAGTATCTTCTTTATCTTCTTGTATTAGTTTTTTTAGCCAATCAATAGTAGTTTGAGAAAACGCTCCTGTGGTTTGTGAAAATCCTTTGAATGAAAAAAAAGTAACAATAAAAAAAATAACCAATATGGAGTTGCAGATTTTCATAATTAAGTTATAGGTAATTGGATTATAAATTCACTTCCTTCGCCTTCCTTCGTTTTCATTTTTATTTCACCACCATGCGCTTTAATAATATCATAGCTTAAACTCAATCCCAATCCTGTTCCTTGTCCTGTTGGTTTTGTTGTAAAGAATGGTTGAAAGATTTTATCAACTATATTTTGCGGAATGCCGTTGCCATTGTCTTTAACTCTTACTTCAATCTTATCATTTATCTTTTTTGTTTGAATTGAAACAGTCGGTTGGTAATCTTCATCGGCAGTTTTTTTCTTTTCACTTACAGCATAAAATGCATTGTTGTATAAGTTCAATAGTACTCTGCCAATGTCTTGTTGAATAATATTTATTGAGCCAATATTTTCATCAAAATCTGTTTTAAAATCTGCATTGAAGTTTTTATCTTTTGCACGCAAGCCATGATAACTTAGCCTTAAGTATTCATCGCACAAAGCATTAATATCTGTTGGTTCTTTTGTACCTGATGTTTGTCTTGAATGTTGCAGCATTCCTTTTACAATCGCATCTGCACGTTTGCCATGAAACAAAATCTTTTCGCTGTTTTGTTTTATATCATTTGCAATTGCTTTTATACCATCAATATCATTTTCATTATTTATTTCATCAACCAGTTCATTGTTCACTTCAGAAAAATTATTCACGAAATTCAACGGGTTTTGAATCTCATGTGCAATGCCTGCGGTAAGTTCTCCAAGAGAAGCCATTTTTTCTGATTGAATAAGTTGGGATTGCGTGGATTTTAGTTCTTCAAGAGACTGTTTTAATTCAGCGGTACGTTTTGTTACTTGTTCTTCCAGTCCTGCTTTTTGTTGTTCAATCAGCTCACTTCGCTCTATTTCTTTTTCTTTGGCAAAGCGTTCTTTATCCAATGCCTGTTGTGCGATTTCTTTTTTTTGCTGATCATATCGCTTAAATAAAATCCATGAGAAAAATAATACAAACCAGCTTAATGCAAATATCTCAATTGGGCGAAACCAATCCGATACCCATTGTTGTGCTGTGAGTTCAAATTTTTTATTTTTTAAAATGATAACCATTAAAGCTAACACGTCCATTATTATATGTAAACATATATACGGCAAAGCGCCTGTTATCATTAGCTTGTTGTACGGGTTAGATTCAGACTTCTTTCTGTATAAAATTAAAGTGATAAGGATAGAGCAAAAGGCAGGGAATCTAATAAGAAGAAAAAATTGCCGTACAGACACATTCACGGTAATAAATAATAATACAGTGATAAAACTAATACCAATTAAAACCTTATCCCAGTGCCGGCGCGAAGAGAATGTTTGAAAAAAATAACGGAAAAAATGTATCAGAAAAAATAATATAAATATCCAGTCATAGATCAAATACTGAAGATAGCTGGAAAGGAAAGAGTGTTCAAATAAAAAATAAGTGCTTATAATGTAATAAAAATTATTAAGACCTAAAAAGAAAAGGAATAATGAAAAATAGAGATATACTTTTTCACGCGCTATAAAAAAAAAGAAGAGGTTAAAAAAAGAAGCCAAGAACAGAATACCTATAATAAATGCAGCATACAAACTAGAAAAGCCATAATAATCGTTTCTTTCTCCATCAAGTATTTTATATTCGGCTTGAAGTTCTTTTTCAGTATTTACAAAATCAATTACAAAGTGTTTAGGAATGCCGGCTTCGTTGTTAATGATGCGATAGTAAATCACAATCTCTTCCTGTGGTTTAAGAACAACCGGAATACAATTACCTTCTTTAAGACCATCTTTTTTGTTCCAGGGATAGGTAGTTCCGTTTACAAAATGCTTTGGTTTATCTGAACCATGAAATACATAAAAATCTGATTGATCTGCTCTTGAATCTAATGCAATATTTATTTCTGTATCCGTTGCATTCTTTAACCGGTAGCGAAACCAGTATGTATGAATTGTAGTATCAAGACTTTTTATTTTAGAAGCGATGCCCTCAAATTTTCCAGCTAACGGCTGATTACTTACCTCGTCAATTTTTAATGTACCTGGTTTATCTTCCAATACCTGCCAATAAGCGCTATCAAGGTCTTGTTCAAAAGCAGTATCTGATTTTATTTCATAAACTGGTGGCAGGTTATTTTGTGCTTTTGTTTTGATAAACAAAAACAATAAAGAACAAAGCAAAATAAACGTTTTTTTCATTACAGTTAATTTAAAGGCAATTGAATTATAAACTCACTTCCTTCCCCTTCCTTTGATTCCACTTTTATTTCACCGCCATGTGCTTTAATAATATCGTAGCTTAAGCTCAAACCTAATCCTGTTCCCTCTCCTGTTGGTTTAGTAGTAAAGAATGGCTGAAAGATTTTATCAATGATGTTTTGTGAAATACCATTGGCATTGTCTTTTACAGAGATTAAAATTTTGTCACCAATCTTTTTTGTACTCACTGAAACAGTTGGCTCAAACCCTACACCTTCTGCCTTTCGTCTTTCACTTACAGCATAAAATGCATTGTTGATCAAATTCAAAATTACTCTACCAATATCCTGAGGTATTATATTTATTTTTTCAATTGATGAATCAAAATCTGTTTTAAAGTCTGCATTAAAGTTTTTGTCTTTTGCACGTAAGCCATGATAACTTAGCCTTAAATATTCATCGCACAAAGCATTAATATCTGTTGGCTCTTTTGTACCTGATGTTTGTCTTGAATGTTGCAGCATGCCTTTTACAATGGCATCTGCACGCTTGCCGTGATGATTTATTTTTTCTTCATTGTTTTTTATATTATTTGAAATATTAATCGCTTCTTCAACGTTGCCATCTTTTAATTCAATTTGTAATTCATCAATCATTTCTCTATTCACTTCACTAAAATTATTTACAAAGTTTAACGGGTTTTGTATTTCATGCGCAATACCAGCAGTAAGCTCTCCAAGACTTGCCATTTTTTCAGATTGGATAAGCTGAGTTTGCGTGGATTTTAAGTTATTTAAATTTCGCTTGTTGATTTGCAACTGGCGATAAATGAATATCAGCGAACCCAGTACAGCCACTAGCCCGATTAAGGATATCCATATGATCATATTCCGCTGACCGATGGTGGCTTCCTGCACCGCATGCTGCTGCTGCAACAAGGTCATCTTCCTGTTCTGCTCATTGTCTTTTTGCTCGTTTTCATAAGATGCGACGTTAAAACGGTTTGCGTGCGACTGAACGCTATCATTTAAGCGATTGTAAAGCACTATATACTGCCACGCTTTGTCCGTTTTTCTTTGCCTGCCATAAAACTCGCTCAACTCCTTTAGGTAGGCCACTTCGTTTTGTACAGTCGCGTCCTTTTTTGCTTTTTCGTAAGTACTAAGCAGGTAAGTTTCGGCCTTCGGCATATCCTTAGTTGCGAGGTAATATTTATAGAAAGCGTAATCAAGATCATACCCGCCATTCTGGATAACGCGTGTCAAACCAGATTGATCTGATTGGTCTTTAATTTTCCTGAGCACATCCCCGGCTTCATTTAAACGGTTTAGACCTACCAGGTTCAGGACTTTGTAAGTTATAATGTTGGTTTGGTTGGAATCAACCCGCTGAGCACTAATTTGTTCAATATAAGCTAATGATCTCTGATAGTGTTTAAGGTCATACTCTAACATCATGGAATTTGTCAGTAGTCCAAACCCGTCATTCCCGGTTCCTGAATTGTTAGCTACGCTTTGCGCCTTTTGCAGGTAAGCATAGCTTTTTTCCGTATTACCCCACTCACTGTAACGGATAGCCACGATGATATATTCGTGCATGTACCATAAGTGTGAAAAGGATTGAAATTGTTCACCAGCCTTTAAATAATTATTTATGGACGAATTAATATCACCTTTAAATACATAATATCCTGCAAGGCAATGGTAGCAGGCGGCCATATTGCGGTATTGCCCTTTTTGCAGGTAATAGGAAAGTTTTTTTGTATAAAACTGGTACTTTTCTTCCTGCTGGTTAGCAACATTAAATATCCAGCGCGCTTCTATCAGCAACATCACGATCTCCATGTTCTGTTCGTCAAACTGGTCAATAGTTGTTGTAAGCAATGCTATTTCAGCTGTGTAATTATTTTTATAACCTTCTCTTAAAGCCAGCAGCAGTGTGACGAAAGGCTTATCATCAAATAATTTGGCCCGCTCATTAATACTAATTATTTGTTTTATATAGAAAGTGTCTATATAAGAAGGGCTTTCAACCAAGTCGTTATTATCAAATGCCAGGCTAAAGAGCAAGTTTAGTTTCCCTGTATCCGTTTTGGTGATTGTTAGCTGCTTTACAAGATCAGCTTTGCTATAATTATATATAGGTGCAAAATGAAACCGCTCCGAAGCCACAGCTGAATAGCTTAAAGCCATTGCAAGGAGCAGAAAAATAAGGTTAAATTTTCTCATCATTTTAATCAGTTTGCAATTGAATAATGAATATAGTTCCTGCTCCTTCTTTTGTCTCCACTTTTATTTCACCACCATGTGCTTTTATAATATCATAACTCAAACTTAAACCCAAGCCTGTTCCTTGCCCCGTTGGTTTTGTGGTAAAGAATGGTTGAAAGATTTTATCAACAATATTTTGGGGAATGCCATTGCCATTGTCGGTTACTTTAATTTCAATCTTGTCATTCATTCTTTTTGTTTGAATTGAAACGGTTGGCTGATAAGTTGCATCAGCAGTTTTCTTTTTTTCATTCACCACATAAAAAGCATTGTTGAATAAATTCAATAAAACTCTTCCAATGTCTTGTGGTATAATGTTGATTTTATTAATCGAATCATCAAAATCTGTTTTAAAGTCTGCATTAAAGTTTTTGTCTTTTGCACGTAAGCCATGATAACTTAGCCTTAAATATTCATCGCACAAAGCATTAATATCTGTTGGTTCTTTTGTACCTGATGTTTGTCTTGAATGTTGCAGCATGCCTTTTACAATGGCGTCCGCACGTTTACCATGATGATTTATTTTTTCTTCATTGTTTTTTATATCATTTGAAATATTAATCGCTTCTTCAACGTTGCCATCTTTTAATTCAATTTGTAATTCAGCAATCATTTCTTTATTCACTTCACTAAAATTATTCACGAAGTTTAACGGGTTTTGTATCTCATGTGCAATGCCTGCTGTAAGCTCACCAAGGCTTGCCATCTTTTCTGATTGGATAAGTTGGGTTTGAGCTGCCTTTAATTTAATAAGCGCTTCCTCAGCTTTTGATTTTTCGGCTTCTACAAGCAGATTTTTTTGCTGAAGATTTTTGTTGGCATAGTTGAGCCGGTTTCGGTTACGGTTAATCATCCATACAATTACGCAAAGCGTTAACAATGCCGCTAAAGCCGAAAATATCAGCCACCGCTGCTGTAAAGTTTTGCGTTGAAAGGCAAGTTCTTTTTTTGAAAATTCATAGCTGGCCTTTTCAATAGCTACTGCCCGTTGACTTGCCAGGTTATTCAGACTGTCTGAATATATTTTATACGTCCGGTAATACTTAAGGGCATCATTGCCATCACCTAATGCTTCGTAAATGGTGGAGACAATTTCGTTCGCGTCACGCATTAGTTGCACCTGGCCCATCTTTTCGGCTCTTTGCAATCCTTCCAATCCGTTTGCCAGCGCCTCTTTCAATAAACCCTGCCTGTGGCGCACTTTTGCTAAACCGATCAATGCGTTACAAATGGATGTACCCTGGTCTGTTTGCCTAGAAAGCCGGAGAGCATTTTCGAAAAGGGAAGCAGATTTTTGCAGGCTATCTAATTCATAGTAAGCTTCTGCTGTAGAAAGTGAAGCAGTTAACACCATTTGCCGGTCATTTATTTTCAAAGCCAGGCTATAAGCAGTGTCAAGGTTATGTAGCGCTTTTACAGGGTCTTTTTGTTGCAGGTTCACCTCACCTATCCCGTTATATGCAAAGCTCATACCATTGCTATCCGACATTTCCTGTGCAATTTTCAATCTTTGCCTATAAGCACTTTCTGCCTCATCAAACTTGCCCTGGTAAAATTGAACAATGGCTATATTATTCAGTGTGGCTCCAATTAACTCTTTATTGCCAATAGCTTCCGCTGCTTTTAGCGATTCATAAAATTTACTCAACGCATCAGGGTAATTGCCCTGGTTAAGATCTATTATTCCAATCCTGTTCAGGACAAGAGAGAGTACTTTCTGATACTTAATTTTTTTCGCAAGCTGGAACGATTTCTCATAGTACTCCAATGCTTTTTCATAAATACCTTTTGTTTGAAAAGCATCTCCCTCGATTATGTAAGTATCTATTTCGCCCTCTCTGTTACCTGATTCCCGGCAACGTTCAGCATGGCCCGCCAGTATGAGCAATGCACTATCAGGATAACTGGAGGAATATTCATAAGCAAGGTCGGTAAGTGCGTTGGCATAAGCAGTATCGTGAAGATAATCCGGCTGTTGTTCAAAACGCTTCAGTTTTTCTTTTAACTGATACGTTGAATGGTCCGTCTGTCCCGATACAAAAATTGGGAAACCAATTCCAGTTAACAGGCATGAAAATATTATTCTATACAATAACTTCATACAGAAAGCTTGAACAGGCAACCGGTTTAAAAGAATATTTACCAATGACCATGAAGAAAATATTTTAAAGAGCCTTTAATCGTTTCAAAAAATTGTTTTTTTTATACAGAAAACATTTCGGTGGAGTAAGAGAAGAATATTTTTATCCGTATTAATAACGGGATGAAATAAACATAATAAAATTTGATGAATCAAAAAAAAAGATTACGTTTATAACTAACATAAAATATGAAGATATGGAAATTGCAAGTACTACTTTCGCAGAAAGTATAGCTGAATTTACAACATTAGAAACTCATCACTCAAACTTTCATTTGGATGGTTTTAATTCCGCAGTACCAGGGGATGAAGATGAGGATGGTAATGAAAAGGAAGACGAAGATCAGGACCAAGGTGGAAATAATAGTAAAGGTTCTGATGATGACAATCCACAGCTGGACAAAGACGTTGTCCATTCCCCACTTCCCCCTGATCCAGGCGGCAAGCCAAAAAAGTAACCAGCATAAGATTGACTGCAGCGTAAAATGCACAATCAGGAGACTGATTAGTTACGATTGATACCCTTATTGCCAATTCCTGATGTGATCAGCCTGCTACAAACTTTTAATAAAAACCTCTTGTGGTAACCAAATTTTCAATCGGTCATTTCCTGAAGCGTTTTAAATATTCGGCTACAGGAATGATATTGCTTTTATTAGCGCTGTCGATAAGTTTTAATGGGTTTGTGCAACCGCATTATGAAACAAAGCAACAGGCAAGCCTGTACAAAAAAGAATCCCAGGCAAGAATGTTTCTTATAACCGTAATTGATTCAGACGACGATAGCATAGGAAAAAGATGTGAAAAAGACCTTGAGGAAGTAGTCTATGCTTTTGAAGATCTTGCGGATTGGCTTGATGTAAAAATGGAAGATCCAAAAATAATTAAAGGCGACCAGTTCAGTAAAGCGGCAGTTAATGAGGCTATTGATAATTGGTTAAAATCCCAGCAACCTGCAAGAGCTGATATTGTAGTGTTCTATTATAGCGGCCACGGGTTCAGGTATCCGGGCGACGCCAGTGAATATCCGCGTATGTGGCTGAAAACTGCCCAGGATAAAAACCCTAAAACGACTAATTTAAGAATGGAAGAAGATATATATAATCGTATAATAAAAATGGGAGCTGGGGTGAATATCGTTTTAAGTGATTGTTGCAATACTACCGATGCAGGAGATATTGCAAATTTTGATGCAGTGACTGTGCCAACTCACAAGCGGGAAAAACATAAACGGGAAAAACCCAGGGAGCAAGATTCTGATGATGATGTTGATAATGGTGATAAGCTTTTTATTCCTGATCATCCTTTATCTATATTAGCTACGGCTTCCGGAAAAGGTGAGTTTGCGGGTGGAAAAGCAGAGTCCGGGGGATTTTTTACTAATTACTTTTTGGATGCACTCGACAAGTGTATATATGATACTAAACTTGAACCTACCTGGCAAAATATTTTTAAATATACTGATGACAATGCCAGCTATTGGGCAAGATCTGCAGAGTGCCCTCAAGCCAAACATAATGAACAGGGCAGGTGTGTACAAACGGCGATATTTAAAGTAGACACTTCTGATTAAATTTCAGAATCACGGATTTAAAGGATTTGTGGATTTCGCAGATGTCTTCATAATTATTTTCGTAATGTTCTTATAATTTAATTTGCTACTCATAATCCATGTAATCTTTTAATCAGTATAATGCGTGGTTCAGATAACTGGCAATTCTATAATAAATGTTGAACCTTCGCCTTCTTTGCTTTCCACTTTTATTTCACCCCCATGTGTTTTGATGATATCATAGCTTAAACTCAATCCCAGGCCCGTCCCTTGCCCTGTCGGTTTAGTTGTAAAGAATGGCTGAAAGATTTTATCTATTACTTTTTGTGGAATGCCATTGCCATTATCCTTTACCATTAGTTCGATTTTATCACCTGTTTTTTTTGTGCTTACAAAAACAACAGGCTCGTAATCTTCAGACTGCTGTTTGCTTTTTTCAGCAACGGCATAAAATGCATTATTGTAAAGGTTCAATAGAACTCTCCCCATATCCTGTGGAACTACTTTTATTTTATCAATGCTGCTATCAAAATCAGTTTTAATTGTTGCATTAAAACTTTTATCTTTTGCACGAAAGCCATGATAGCTTAATCGTAAATATTCATCAGCCAATGCATTTATATTAGTCAGTTCTTTTTGACCTGAACTCGCTCTCGAATGTTGAAGCATACCCTTTACGATTCCATCGGCACGCCTGCCATGATGATTTATTTTTTGTTCATTTTGTATTACATCATCGGCAATAGTTTTTGCTTCAGCGATATTTCCTTTATCAATTTCATTTTTCAGTTCTATCAGCAACTCTTTGTTTACCTCAGAAAAATTGTTCACAAAGTTTAAGGGGTTTTGAATCTCGTGCGCAATGCCCGCAGTAAGTTCACCAAGCGAAGCCATCTTCTCTGACTGTATAAGTTGGGTTTGCGTGGATTTTAATTCCAGTAATGTGCTTTCAACTATCTCCTTTTCTTTTTTTAGCTCCTGTGTTCGCTCAGTAACTTTTTTTTCGAGAAAGATCTTTTCTTTTTTCAAAATTTTTGTGCGCCATTTTGTAAAGCTCCATACTGCAGCTATTAAAAGAAGCGCATAAAACGTATACGCCCACCAGGTTTGCCACCATGGTGGATTGATTATCACTCTTATTATTTTTTGCGCTTCTGTTCCGTCTTTATCAATTGCTTTTATGCGGTAAATATATTTTCCGCGTGGCAGGTTAAAATAATAGGAACTTTTATCGTCTTTCGCCTCTCTCCATATATTATCATACCCCTCCAGCATTGTGAAATATCGAATACTTTCAGGATCACGGTAATCCATAGCCGAAAAATTAAATGCAATATTCGTTTGGTTATATTTTAAATCTAAATCACCGGTTTCTTCTATGGGCTTTTTTAGTACATTTTGTTTACCGGGTACCACAGGAACTGTGTTAATAAAAAGACTGGTAACGGTAATATTTAAACCCGTTTTTACAGCAATCTCCTGCGGGTAAAACCTAACAAAGCCATCATGGTAGCCAAAAAACAGTTGCCCGTTTTTATCTTTATGTGGCATTGTCCATACAGCCATACTATTCTTTTCTATTCCAAATTTGTCGCGGTAAATAAAAACCTGTTTAGTTAAAGGATTGAGTTTTATAATTGCTGAATTAGAATTGAACCATAAGTTTTGATTATTATCTTCAATAATACCACCAATAGGAATAGAAGAAAGTTCTGAATAAGGGTCGAGAAAAGTTGAAAAAATATCTTTGTCTTCATCATAGCGATAAAGACCTTTCGCTGTACCTGCCCATATATTATTTCTGGAGTCCTGGTAAACAGATCCAATAAAATTCTGGGCGAAGTAATGTTTAAACTTTCCTGTTTGGGGGTTTAGCCTGTTTAGTCCTGCGTCGCTACCTATCCACAACCTCCCTGCTTTGTCTTCTATAATATGGTTTAGATGATTTGAACTAAGAGAAGTGGTGTCTTCGGGGTCTGAAAGAAATTGTTTGGTTGAATTATCTTTAGGATTATACTTTATTAAACCCAGGCCCCACCGCGTAAACCAGCTTAAACCCTGCCTGTCCCGGATATGGTCCACAAAACCATTCTGAGCCGAATCTTTAAAAATTTTATTATCATTAAACCTTGAAAATTTGTTTGTGTGCATATCCAGAATTCGCAGGCCTCTAAAGGTTGTTGCAAGAATCTCGTCCTCCTGGCCTGGCATAAGCTGTACTGATGTGCGATCATCAGGAAGGCTGGAAGAATCAGGAGGATCGTGTTTAAGATGTTGTATTAGATTTTGGTGCTGATCGAATTTAAAAATACCGCTGCCTCCTGTACCTACCCACAAATATTCCTCCTTATCTTCCAGGAAAGTATTTGCGGGATCCCCGGTATGCTCCGTGTTAACATACTTACGAAACGCGTCTATCCGGTATAGTAACTTACTATCTTCAGTGGCAACCCATAAAGTACCATCACGTGAAGTAAAGCCACACCAGGTAGTGCTGTCATTAAATCCATTAGGTGTTATTTTATCACTAATAAAATGAGTTATTTTTTTTGTAAGCGGGTCATACCTTACAATTCCCTCATGGTAGGTACCGATCCATATATTTCCAGATAGATCTTCATTTATAAAAGTAATATGATCTGACAAATCACCTTTTTTTACCGGCGGCCGGCTTAATTTTTCAGGGTGAGCAGGATCATACGTAAGTCTGTCGAATATCCCTGTTTTCCTGTCCATTATTTGCAAACCATCCCCTTGTGTGCCCACCCAAAATGTACCCCTGCTATCTTCCAAAATGGCTCTGACCCTGTTATTAATAATGCTATGCGGATTATCAGGGTCATGCAGATAACGGGTAAACTTTCCTGTAGTTCTATTGAATTTATTTAAACCTCCGTCATTGCCGGGAGCAAACGGAAATCCGCTGCCAACCCATATCGTTCCCTCATGATCTTCATACAACACTCTTATATCACCGTTGCTAAGTGTTGTAGAATCATGACCATCATGAACATAATAATTAGATATACCTGTTTTCGGATTAAGCCGACAAAGAACATTACCACCCAGCCAAACATAACCAAGATGATCTACAAGTATTGCACCTACTTCAAATTTTAATTTATAGTGGGTGGCAATGCCTGTACTGGAACTTAATTTGTCAACTCCGCCCTCAGCCGGGAACCATATATTGCCTAAAGAATCTGCAGCAATACATTCAAAGCCACTAACATTTATTGAAGTCGTATCGGAGGGATTGTTCTTGAACGCTTTCATTCTATATCCATCATACCTTATAAGACTGTTATTCGTTTGATCAACGAACCACATATATCCCCATTTATCCTGCGTGATACCGGTTACTTTTCCAATTAAAATATCTTTGCTACCGGTTACAAGGTTAAATGCAAACGGCTTCTCCTGCGCAAAAATTTCTTTTGGAAAGAAAAAAAAGAATACAAATAAGTACAAGCAGTATTGAAGCTTCATGTGATGAATAAGTATGTAAAATATGACATGTAATAAACTTAATATCCCGGGTTCTGTTTTAGATTAGGATTAACTGCCAACTGTTCGTTGGGGATAGGAAATATCAAATATTTTGGATCACTTTGATAATCCTTGGCCTGGAAAGGCTGAAGAAATTTTCCAAAGCGTATCATGTCCTGTCTCCTCCAGTTCTCCCACCATAACTCTCTGCCTCTTTCATCAAATAAATCATCCAGGCTTAAAGAAGTCATTGCTGTCACTCCGCGTGAAGGATCTGTGCGGATGCCATTTACAATGGATAATGCGGTGGCGCCATAAACTCCTGCATTGGTTGCAGTTCCTCCTCTTAAAATAGCTTCTGCCTTCATCAGCAGAACATCAGGAAAACGTAAGTAAACAAAATTATTTGATGCAGTACCAAGAAAAAAATAAAAATTATTATAATCAGGCGCATATTTTATCGGCCTTATACCAGGATCATTAAGATTCGGGCCTGGTAAAATATTTTCAACATCGGGTGTATAGTCAGGGCCTATAGCATCACCTGTATAGATATCATATTGCTGACCGATTAAAAATCCAACATTGATTTTATTAGCAGGATTAGGAGGTGCATTAGTGTATGAATAAACCTGGCCTCTGCGCAAATCACCAGGTTCAAATTTGTTATAGAAATCGGGTAGCGTAGTGAATCCGTTGAAACCACCAAAGGGAGCATTATACCCTAAAGGTGCTAACCATGCAAAAGAAACAACATATTGTCCGTCATTCCTGCTTGCCTGGGTAAAAATATTTTCTTTGGAATCATTAGCGTTGTCGGGGGAAAAATTATCAAAGTAATTTGAACTGAATGCAAATTTATTGCTGTTGATTATTTCATCAGCAAGGCTTATCACTTTGTTCATATCCGCCGCATCGAATGAAGGAGCAGCTCTGTTTGCATATACAGCTTTATTGAGATAACATTTCATCAGCAATGTTTTTGCTGCATATTTGTTTGCAATACTCGCAGGCTGGTCCGGCAAGTCAGGTTCCACTTCATCTATTTCGCTAATAATATAATTAAGCGCATCTGTTCCTTTACGAACTTTAGATGCTGTAATAGTGCCTTCTCCCGGTTCCCGGTAAGGTACCTGGTCAAACATATCAAGCAACCAATACATTGTAAAGGCGCGCAGAAATCTTGCTTCTGCCTGTTGCTGCTTAGATGGATTGTATTGCAGTAAATCAGTTGCAGCAAAGACAGTTCCTTCCAAACTGTGAAAGCAATCATGCAAGGGAATATTATTTGCATCCCATTTTTGCTGATGCATTACCCGCCATTTGCCATTATCGTCCCAATTATTACCGCGTGTAGGCGCAATAGTTTCATCGGTTGTCATATCAGATAAAGCAAATATTTCCTGATAACTTGTGAAAGTATATTCAAGAGATGTGTAAACACCTTGTAACAAAACTGCAGATGTAGGATTTGAATTGACTTGTCCGGCGGTAAGATTTCCACCAACAGTTTCATTAAGTTTAGTGCAGCTACAGACAAGTATTGTTGAAAGGAATATGATAAGAAATAATTTGATGCCTTTCATATCTTTTGTTTTCAATTATTATAAAGAAAAATTTATTGAAAGAATGACTGATCTTGAAGTTGGATATCTTGAAAAATCAAATCCCAATGAAGGAATGCCATTATAATTTCTATCCACATTAACCTCAGGATCAAATCCGCGGTATTTTGTTATGATGAATAAATTTTGCGCAGTTACAGATATACTCATCTCTTTAAAAGTATTTGCTATATAACCTAAATTATATAAGACAGACAAGCTTGTCATTTTAAGGTAACTGCCTTTTTGTATCCATCTCGATGAAGGCGTAACCGGGTTGCCAAAAGATTCTTTTACCGGATTTTTATAGATTGATAATGCAATGTTACCACCATTTATGCCATTAACATTTAAAATATCCTGGAGGGTTTCGTTATAAATATCCTGCCCAAAGCTTCCGCTCATATTTGCAGTTAACGAAAATTTTTTGTAACTGAAAGTTGAGGTTATACCTAATAAAATTTTAGGATTTGGATCTCCTGCATAATAAGAAGTAGCACCACTATCCTGGTAAATTGAATAGCCAGTTGATTTATCCAACCCGAGAAATTTTCTCGTATAAAAGGCATCTATGGGAAGACCGTTTTGTATTATCTCCACAGGACCGGCAAGAAAACCCGTAAGTACTGGAGCCGGTAAACCGGAAACATTATTTTTTAAGAAGGTTGCATTGACAGACAAATTCCAATTCGTCTTTTGATTTTTTATAATTGCTCCATTTAATAATACTTCAAGTCCCTTATTTATTATTTTACCATCAAGATTAATCCAGCGGTAAGCAATACCCGGAGGAGCAGGCAGAATAGGCGGGCTCGGGAATAACAGGTTTGTTGTTGTCTTATTAAAATAATCTACCGTTCCCGAAATGCGATTATTAAATATCGAAAAATCAGCACCAATATTATATTGCCCATCTGATTGCCATTTTAAATTGGGGTTTGGATTATTGATCTGGATAACAGAACCATTATTTTGAAAAGCATATAAAGCCTGTGCAGAACCGGCCGGAAATTCCTGGTTACCTGTTTTGCCCCAGCCTACGCGTATCTTAAATGAATTAACCCAATCAACTTTAAAAAAATTCTCTTTATCAATATTCCATGCAGCAGCAAAAGAAGGAAAGTAGCCATACTTATTATTTGCACCGAATTTGGTAGAGCCGTCTGCCCGGAATGTAGCGGTTAAAAGATATTTGTTCTTATAGGTAAATATGGTTCTTCCAAAAAAAGATTGCAGTTTATATGCAGGATCTATGTAAGAAGCGATACTGCGGTTATCTGCATTAGAATACTGAACGTAATTTGTATAATCAAGACCATAGTTACCAAACCCGTTTTGAGGCCCATTGCCACTCAGGCTAAAACCTTTACTGGTGAATTTTGTGTATTCAAACCCAGCCACCGCATTCAGGTTAAGTTCTTTATAAATCTCTTTATTGAAATTTAAAGTATGGGTTATTTGCTGCGTTATAAGTTCATTGTTTGCTATGCTGGCGAGTCCAAGTGGGGGGAAGAAGGCATATACATTTAAAACCTGGTCGATAGAAGAACGGGAGATGCCTGAACTATAATTAATACTAACTAATAATTTATAGTCAAGCCAATCTGTAAATTTATAATAAGGTGTAATGGTTCCAAATAAGGTAGTAACTTTTAAATTATCTTTTGTGTATGCTGATAAAGCAAGCGGGTTTAAACCATCGTTGGAAATTACTTTAACTGAGCCGTCAGCATTTCTTAATGAATCAGTAGGGTTCCATGATAAAGCGTCTTGAATAACTTCACTATCACCGGAACTAAGATGAGGAGCACTTTGTATATACTGGCTTGAATTTAAATAAAAATCAATTCCTAATTTCTTACTGTTAAGTGCCTTAAGATTTGCAGTTATGTCGGCACTATATTTTTTAAACCCTGTGTTGATCACAATACCATCCTGGTTTAAAAAACCTGCGGAGAAGCGATATTTTGCATTATCATTGCCACCACTGCCGGCTATAGAATAATTTTGTTGCCACGCAGTTTGTAACACTGCGTCCTGCGCATCGGTATTTCCCCCCTTATCAATAACATCAGGTACGCCATAGTATTTAATTGCATCCCTATATTCACCCGCATTTAATACCCTGATTTTTTTTACAGCTGTTGAAAATCCGGTTGATGCAGCAACATCAATCCTCGCCGGCCCGCCTACTGGTTTTTTTGTATTGATTATTATTACACCATAAGCAGCCCTTGAACCATAGATTGCTGTTGCCGATGCATCTTTTAATACATCAATTGAAGCGATGTCATTTACATTAATAAAGTTCAGAGGGTTGTCGCTTGACTGCAAAGACTTTCCATCCAGCGGAACACCATCTATTACAAACAATGGTAACCCTGTACCACTAAGCGCAGAATTGCCCCTGATCTTTATTGTTGCTGCACCACCGGGAAGCCCGTTATTTGATATAATTTGTACTCCTGATATTTTGCCCTGGATCAATTGGTCGGCTGAATTAAAAATACCTTTATTAAAATCTTTTGATGAAACTGATCCGACTGATCCGGTGAGATCTTTTTTTCTAATTGTACCATAGCCAATAACGACTATACTATCCAGGTTTGTTGCTCTATCAGCAAGTGAAATATTTAATTCAGTTTCATTTCCCAGCACGACCTGGTAGTTGGAATATCCTACTGATGAAAACTCAATCGTATTTCCCGGCGCTGCTTCAATTGAGAAGTTTCCCACAGAATCGGTTGCGGTTGCGGTCTTTGTGTTTTTTATCATTACAGAAGCACCGGCTAATGCAGCGCCGCTTTTGTCTGATACTTTACCTTTTACAATATGCTGGGAGAACAAAACCGGGTGACAGAAAAATAGAAGACAACTGATCAAAAAAACCATTCGTATAATATGGCTGCTTAAATTGACTCTCATAAAGCGAAGTGTAGCCTAATAAGTATTAGTTATGAAAATTAACTTAGTTTAAGGAAGGGAACAAATTAATTAAGTGCCGCAGTTACCATCGAATAGTTGTTAAAGACCGCTTATAAAAAATGAGGTTTATAAATAATTTTCAGGTTACACGTAATTCAATGATAAATGTTGTTTCTTCACCCTCCTTCGTTTCAACTTTTATTTCTCCCCCATGCGCCTTAATAATATCATAGCTTAAACTCAATCCCAATCCTGTGCCCTGCCCTGTTGGCTTTGTTGTAAAGAATGGTTGAAAGATTTTATCAACTATGTTTTGAGGAATGCCATTGCCGTTATCGCTTACTCTTATTTCAACCGCATCATTTATTTTTTTTGTTGAAACAGAAATAAGCGGTTTATAACTTTCGTCAACAGTTTTTTGTTTTTCATTAGTTGCATAAAATGCATTGTTGTATAAGTTCAATAATACTCTCCCAATGTCTTGTGGAATGATATTTATTTTACCGATGTTTTCATCAAAGTCAGTTTGCATGGTTGCATTAAATGTTTTGTCTTTAGCTCTTAAGCCATGATAACTTAATCTCAAGTATTCATCTGCTAATGTATTAATATCTGTGAATTCTTTTTGCCCTGCATTTGTTCTTGAATGCTGCATCATACCTTTTACTATAGCATCGGCACGTTTGCCATGATGATTTATTTTTTCTTCATTTTCTTTTATATCATTTGCGATTGATTTTATTCCGGCAATATTTCCTTTATCAGCTTCCTGATTTAATTCTTCAATCAGTTCAGTATTTACTTCAGAAAAATTATTGACAAAGTTCAAAGGATTTTGTATCTCATGTGCAATGCCTGCGGTGAGTTCTCCCAGGCTTGCCATCTTCTCGCTTTGTATTAATTGTTGCTGTGCAGATTTTAATTCGTCCAAAGTGCTTTCTACCTTTTGTTTTTGTTCTAGTAAAACAATATTGGCTTTTTGTTTTTGTTTGTTGTTACGTACCAAAAAAATTACAAAAAGCAAAAAGCCGGTTAGCACTGCAAGCAACAGATAAGTTCTGTTCCTGCTTGCTGATTGTTGTTGAATATTTTTAATTTCTTCCTGCTGTAACTCTTTATTAAACTTATAACTTGAAATTTGCCTTTGCTTATCCTGGCTAAACAAACTGTCTTTGGCATCCATAGCAAAGTGATAAAATTCAACAGCTTTTTTACTATCTGTCTTTTCATATACATTCGCTAACAGCAGGTACGACTGTAATACTTCTTTATTAAATCTTCGTTCTTTTGAAATCTTCAATGCAAGCTGTCCATACAATATCGCTGAATCTAAATGATTGGTTTTTTCAAATAATTCCGCTAGGCTCACATAAGCCCCGGTTAAATCTTTCACGTTGCCATTGTCCTTTAATATCTCAATGCCTTGCCGGTAATAACCAAATGCCGCATCAATATTGTTTTGTTTTGCTTTTATCCGTCCGTAGATTAAATATATCCAGCCCATATCTATAGTATGTGGATAGTTTACTGCCTTATTAAGGTAATAACCGGCTGAATCAAGGTCGTTCATTCCATAATAAACAGAGCCGATCATTGCATTTGTCATTCCAAGAGGAAAGTCATTATTAAATCTCTTAACTATTTCAAGGGTAGCAAAACTGTAATGCAGGGCTTCCCTGTAATCGCCCTGGTCTCTGTATGAATTAAGCAATCCGATATAGGTAAACATTTCAGCAAGCGTATCCTTATTTGCTTTTGCATATTCTATTCTTGGAAGTTCAAGGTTGATTGCAGTAGCATAATCGCCCACCGTCCACCAGTAACCCGCCAGGTCAGCTTTACAATCAATTTCTCCCTGAATATACCCGATAGATTGTGCTAATTGTAAACCTTCATTAGCCAATACAAATTGAGAATCAGGATTTGATTGTTGATAGAATGTGCTTAATTCTCCCAAAACATTAACCCGTGTAGTGTCCGCTTTAGTTTTAGCAAGCATAGTTAATAAGCTATCTCTATAAGATTGCTGCGAATGAGCTGTTATAAAAAAAAATAAAAAAGCAAAGAATATCAAAGATTTCATAAACCAGAATTTTAAACAAAAGGTAATTGAATAATAAATATTGAACCTTCACCCTCTGTACTTTCTACTTTTATTTCCCCGCCATGTGCTTTAATAATATCATAACTTAAACTCAAACCCAAGCCTGTTCCCTGCCCTGTTGGCTTTGTTGTGAAGAATGGTTGAAAGATTTTATCAATAATGTTTTGCGGAATACCGTTCCCGTTGTCTGAAACTTTTATTTCAACCTTATTATTTAATTTTTTTGTTTGAACTGAAACAGTTGGTTGATATGTTTCATCGGAGGCTTTCTGTTTTGCATTAGTTGCATAAAATGCATTGTTGTATAAGTTCAATAATACTCTCCCAATGTCTTGCGGAATAATATTTATTTTTTCAATAGATGAATCAAAATCTGTCTTGATATTTGCATTAAAGCTTTTGTCTTTTGCTTTTAACCCATGATAAGCTAATCGCAAATATTCATCACATAAAGCATTAATATCAGTTGGTTCTTTTGTGCCTGATGTTTGTCTTGAATGTTGCATCATACCTTTTACAATGGCATCTGCACGCTTGCCGTGATAGTTTATTTTTTCTTCATTTGCTCCTATATCTTTTGCAATAGATTTTGCATCATCATAATTTCCTTTATCAATTTCTTCATTTAATTCTACAAGCATCTCTTTATTTACTTCACTAAAATTATTCACGAAGTTTAATGGGTTTTGTATTTCATGGGCAATGCCTGCGGTGAGTTCTCCAAGGCTTGCCATTTTCTCTGATTGGATAAGTTGTGCTTGTGTTGACCTTAAATCGCCCAGGGCTTTTTCTATTTCTTTTTTCTGAGATTGTAATAATGTATTTGCTTTTTGTTTGTGTTTATTATTCCTGTAAAAAATAAAAGCAACAATTGCGATTGCTGCCATCACAGTAATAAGGCTAAACATTTTTATTTTAGTTTGATATTCTCTTTGCGCTTCAAGGGCCTGTTGTTCCAGTTGTTGTTTTCGGGAAGCTTCGTTAAAAGTGAGCGATTGAAATTGCCTTAATTTATCCTTGCTGTATAAACTATCTTTTAGCGTAACAGAAAGATCGAGATAATGATAGGCACTGTCCATTTGGTTATTGGACTTGTATAATTCAGCTAACAGAGGGCACAGGTCAGCAATATAGGACTCGGAACTTTGCCCCCATGTTTTTACGGCTACGGCATTATTTTTATAAAAATCCAGCGCCATGTGAGCATAATACAAAGCAGAATCTATCTTATTTTCTTTTTGAAATAATTTTGCAAGCCCTGTTGCCGGAGGTGCTATGTCATCAGTAGCATATTGAGCGAAAGCTATTGCTTGCCGGTAATAGTAAAATGCTGAGTCTGTATTTCCTTTCGCTGCATATATATCGCCATGCAATGAAGCTGTTGGTAATTTATAAAAAAGCAAACCTTCTTTTTTATAAATGGCAGGCATCTGTTCCAGGTAATATAATGCAGAGTCTGGTTTTTTTAGGTTACTGTAGATATTTGCAAGATTAAATTTATTCCATAATTGATTCCAGTGATCTTCCTCATTTGCAGCTAACTTATTAAACACGGAATCACTAAATTTAGAATAGTATAAAGCGATTTGATAGTCTTTCATGGCAAGATATTCGGTACCAACATTTTTCAGGGCTATTGCCATTTGAAGTTTGTCTTTTCCCTTTTCTGCCAATTGCAAATTTTCAAGCCTTATTTGAAGGGATTTTGGATAATTTCCCAATGAGTGCAGCAGTGTGGCAAGTATCTCCTGTAACCAGGGTAAGTATGTTGGGTCCCAGGTTTTATATATCCCTGATGCCACTGCCTTTTGTTGAATCAATAATGCCTGTTGTATATAAGACATTGCGGAATCACTATTATAATACTCAGCATTGGAGACGTAATCATTCGCTAAAGCTGAGAAAACTTTAATGCGTCCCGTATCAGTAGTCTGGTATTGTATTGACTGCATTTTGTCTAAAATCTTCTGATCCCGCCAGCTTTCTACACTATCAATAAGTGTAGTGTCCCGCCGTATCATTATATTTCGATCCAACACCTCATCACCGTAATATTGCTTTTCTACCGTGAACCAGCTTCCCCGGTGAAATTTATATTTGATTTCCCCTGCAGGCAGGTTCAATGTAATGGTTCGTATATTTCCTGCTTCCCGTTTTAGTTTATAATTTTTATTAAGTGTAGAATCCCAGTTACTGAAAGAACCGGTTATATAAATGCTATCATGCTGAATGGTTGTTTTTTTCTTTCAATATGAATTGCACTTTGTATTGTGCATGAACAAACGCAAAAGAAACAACAGTCAATAAGAAGCAGGTAATTTTTTTCATCCAACGATTAATTGAATAGAGAAGTTAATATAATTAGGGTGACAATTTACATATTCGGGAGTTGGATGGTAAATGTTGTTTCTTCTCCCTCGTTGCTTTCCACTTTTATTTCGCCACCATGTGCTTTGATAATATCATAACTTAAGCTCAAACCCAATCCTGTTCCTTGTCCCGTCGGTTTTGTAGTAAAGAATGGCTGAAAAATCTTATCGACTACTTTCTGAGGAATGCCATTGCCATTGTCTTTTACTCTTATCTCAACTTTGTTAGTTTGTTTTTTTGTAAGTACTGAAATCACAGGTTCGTATCCGTTAGGGTGTTGCTTTGCTTTTTCATTTACAGCATAAAATGCATTGTTGTATAAATTCAATAACACTCTTCCGATATCCTGTGGGATGATATTTATTTTTCCCTCGACGGAGGAGAGGTCTCTATCAAAGCCAGTTTCCATTTCAGTATTAAATGATTTGTCTTTTGCTTTTAAGCCATGATATGCTAAACGTAAATATTCATCGCATAAAGCATTAATATCCGTAAATTCTTTTATACCCGAAGTTTGTTTGGAATGTTGCAACATTCCTTTTACAATAGCATCTGCACGCTTGCCATGATGATTTATTTTTTCATTGTTCAGAAAAATATCGTTCAGCAATTCGTCCTGCTCTTCACTTTTTAATTTTGACTTTTGACTTTTTAATTCTTCTATCAATTCATTATTCACTTCAGAAAAATTGTTCACGAAGTTTAATGGATTTTGTATTTCATGAGCAATACCTGCAGTAAGTTCACCAAGGCTTGCCATTTTTTCTGATTGAATAAGTTGTGACTGCGTGGCTTTTAATTCTACTAACGTAATTTGTATTTCTTCCTTTTGCTTTTTACTTTCTTCATAAAGACCAGCCAGCTCAACATTGCGAAGCCGGTATATCTCCGCATCTTTCTTTGATTTTTCTACCCTGTGTGAAATTTCAAGATGCTGAATTTTTTGATTTAAAGCATCGGTATGAATTTCTTTTGATAAACTTATATAATTCTCAATGTGTGTGAGCGCCTCCTGGTAGTAATTGGAATGTTTGCATGCTTCATAATAACTCAAATGAATTTTAGCAAGAAGATCGAGCGCTTTAAGTTCCTGTCCTAATTGAAGTGCTTCGTTCAATAACTCAAACACCTGTGAGTCGGATTCTTCAAAAAAACTTTCCTTCAGGCGTAGGTCTGCTAAAAACAACAATATTTCTGCCTGGCCTTTTTTATCTTCAATATCCCGCCGGATGGTTAAGCTGCTAGTACCATACTCCAACGCCTCGTTGTATTCCGCTAACTCTTTATAGATATCTCCTGAGTGAAAAAGTGCATTGCTTTGTCCCTTTTTATCGCCTACAGACTCAGAAATAGAAAGGGCCAACGAACAAAACTCCAAAGCCTTTTCATACTCCTTTAACTTAAAATGAATAAAGCCAATGCTATCCAGGCAACCAGCTTCTCCCCATTTATCGCCTGCAATTCTTGTAAGGATAAGACTTTGATGATAGTAATCAACGGCATTAGTGAAGTCTCCCATCTCAAAGTAAATGACGCCAATTTGTTTTAACGAGAGCCCTTTAGACATTGAATAGGTAATAAATTCAGGCTGGGTTGTAGACATGCCCTGTAGTAAATAATTCAATGCCGTTTCATAATCTCCTAAATATTTATACGTTATGCCCAAATGATAATAGGAAAGAGATTCTGCTTCTTTGTTTCCCGTTTGTTGCGACAATTCCAAAAATTTAAACAGGTATTCTAATGACGCTGCATAATTTCCGAGGCTGCGTTGAATGATGCCATAGTAGCCATATATTGACGCTTGCCCATCAAGGTCATTTAATGATTCAAATAACGGTAATGACTTTTCACAATATTCAAGAGCTTCATGATGCCTTGACAAACGAATAAGGGTAAATGCAAAAGTGCGGTAACCTTCCGCTTTCCCTTTTGCATAGTTAATGGGCTCAGCAAGATCAATAGCTTCTTTGCTCAATACATGTGCCTGGGTAGAATCATTTACTCTATTCTCCCATGCCGTTTTATTGAGCTGATTTATTTTATCCTGCAAAGATCTGATAGTGGTTTCATCGTCCATAATGATATATTGAATTCATTAGTTATGACGACATTTCAGTTAAAACCCATGCGTCGGCAGTTGTTAGCGCCTGATCGCCTGAAAGTTTAATGAATAAAAAAAGCTGAAGCTTATAAGCAGCCAGCCACTTAACGCTTGTAGCAATAATTCCTTCTCCCAGGGAATCTTTGCTTCCGTTCCATGGGTAAGTAATTTCTTTTTGAAACAAATCTTCGTCACTTATTTGGTTAAAAAGATCTTGTATACTTACCAGTTGTTCATCCATCGCAGTTAAGAATTGTTCATGGGGCATTGTTTTGGAAAGCTCCATTATTGAACCGTAAAAAGCTCTGAAATCAGTTTCTTCTTTTTGGAGCCAATAAGTTAACATCACGCTTCCGATACAACCGAGATATTGCAGCAGTTCTAATGTACTTCTTATTCCTTCTTTAGGCCTGAAGTTCATTTGATCCTGCGGGATTTTGGTATAAAGCCTGCGGCAAATATTCATTTCTTTTTCAATGCTATTGAGCAAATGTTGTTTGTACATATGAAGTTTTTTTACTGAAAATAAGAAATTTTATTCTCCCGCAGTGTGTTCCTCACTGTATGTATGGCGGGAGTGCGGCTTTGCAGGGCACTGTTCTTTCATGAAATGTAATTCTTGCAAAACTGTATGGCAAATAGGCTCCTATATATTTAATAAACCAGGTTTGGTTTCAGCCTCAATATTGCTGCGTTTGCATTTGGAAACTAATATGGAGACAGCTTGTGCGCACCCGAATACGGTCACGATAAATCCTTAATAATAACTTTAGGTGTCTTAAAAAAGCATTACGTTTGAATGTTTTAAAAAAAATTATTACCTATGAAAGGAAGTCAGCTTGCCACTCGATTGCTAATTGTATTCTTTTTAATAGAAGGATGTAATAAGGAACCAAACCCGGTAAACAGTCCGCAACCACCGCCAGCTTCAAAAGGAACATTGAGTGGCGCTGGCGGCAATTGCTTGGGCAACACGTTACACGGTTTCTACATCAAAGGAGCTGCGCTTGACACATCAAACTATTTAACGGTAACAGTGAATGTAATTGCAACCGGTTCTTACACAATTATCTCAGATACTATCAATGGGTTTTATTTCACAAGTACAGGATTATTTAGTTCGGCAGGAACAAATAGCGTAAAGTTGAAGGGGAACGGCAGGCCGCTCTTAGCCGGAATCCATATATTTTCGGTTCAGTATGACAACAGCAAATGCAATTTTGAAGCTGTTACAATTGATAGCAGTAATAAAATAGGAACAACGGTTTTCATAGGCAGCTCAGATGGGGTTTTGTACGCATTAGATGCGCTTTCCGGAAATGTAAAATGGAAGTTTCAAACATCAGGCATCATAATCAATACGCCTACTGTCGTGGGTGAACTTGTAATATTTGGAAGTGCTGATCGAAACCTGTATGCTGTAAACGCAATAACCGGTTTACTGGAATGGAATTTTTATACCGGCGATTTTCTTACTGGCGGCAATATACAGGTAGCACCTGCAGCCAGTAACGGCACGATATATTTCAGTTGTGAGAATGGTAAAATATATGCAATTGATACCGCCGTTCAAATTTTTGGAGGTGTTAAATACCCAACCCAAAAATGGCAATCTATATATGGCAATGCCGGGGGAGCAAGTAATTCCGCTCCCACAATTGCCAACGGATTGGTATTTGCCGGAGCAAGTGATAATACATTTTCAGCATTTGATGCGCAAACCGGCGTGGTGAAATGGAGGTACAATATAAATGATGCAAGCAACAGGTCTAACCCGGTGGTTGTAAATGATGTGGTTTATTTGTCCACTCAAAACAGCACTATGTATTCCTTAAATGCGATTACAGGTGGTTTGTTATGGCAACAAACTACTGATAATAATTTGGGGGCCGGGGCTTTTTTTTCCAGCCCAACAGTTTCAAACAATACTGTTTATGTAGCATCAACTTTTAGCGGTGCTGGTACAAATCAAATTTGTGCAATGGATATAACTACTGGTGCGATAAAGTGGTACAGCGATCCAGTTCCCACCGCCTCGGGCCTTATCATCGGAGGCCCCATTGTCTCTAATGGATTATTATACGGAGCCAGCGACAATGCTTACCTGTATGCGTGGGATGCAACATCGGGTTCCTTAAAATGGAAATATAATACAGGGGATACGCATATTTATACCAGCCCCGCTATTGCAAATAACCTGGTTTATATAGCAAGTGAAAATGGTACCGTTTATGCGCTGGATGCAGTTACCGGTTTATTAAAATGGAAAAATAAAATTACCA
Organism: Chitinophagales bacterium; assembly: GCA_038239385.1. Lineage (GTDB taxonomy): Bacteria > Bacteroidota > Bacteroidia > Chitinophagales > Chitinophagaceae > Ginsengibacter. The sequence goes on along the minus strand of JBBSEV010000053.1, from coordinate 688 downwards.
GTGATCGTACCGTCGGTTCAAGTCCTTGTGTTGTGGATTTAGAAGGAGTTGTTCATCATCCCGGAGATTCAGGTGAACAAAATTAGCATGCGGCACTATTTCTGATTGGCAGATATGTAGCACCCTCTTGAAATGATAGTTGTTCCTGCAAATAATATTATTGAAAGAAAAATTGCTTTCATATAAAGGATGAATTTTGAAATACAATGACAAATTCACTTCCTTCCCCTTCCTTAGTTTCCACTTTTATTTCACCACCATGCGCTTTGATAATATCATAGCTTGTCTGAATCACGGATTTAAATGGATTTACGGATTGCACAGATTTTATCATAACACAGGTCTTTTAAATGTTAAGCTCTTACTGCCAAAATTGATTAACAAAGCAACTTCAAGCCGATAAGCTTTAAGATAATTTAATACCTGCGCAAGATGAACATCTTCGAGTTGTACTATTTCCTTTAACTCAACCAGAACTTTTCCTTCTACAATGAAATCTGCCCTTCTCGTTCCAACAGGCTCAGAAAGTTCTTTGTAATAAATGTCCTGCTCAATTTCTCTTGCGTATGTGAGACCTTCCTTTGATAATTCCCAGGCTAAAGCCCGCTGATAGATTACTTCCTGAAAACCATTGCCCAGAAATTTATGAACTTCAAAAGAAGCTCCTATAATTTTTTCAGTAGTATCC
>JBBSEV010000052.1:0-29931 GCA_038239385.1 Chitinophagales bacterium | reverse complement strand
TAGCGCCGCTGGCCATATTTTATTTGCTGCTGGATGTAAAACTTAAAGACTTGCGCAAAGCAGGGCTGCCCATGCTTTCTATGTTTCTTGTTGGCTCTGCGTGTACTATCGCCGGTGTTTTTATCGGCTATCAAATCATTGCTCCGCATCATCATGGTGTGGAAAAAACATTTGCCGTAGCAGGCATGTTCACGGGTACATACATCGGCGGCAGCGCCAATCTTAATGCAGTAGCCCTTCAATATGGTGTAATAAAAAACGGGACTTTGTTTGCCGCCATTAATGCTGCAGATAATATCATTACAACCACCTGGATAATCATCACTTTGGTACTGCCTGCTGTATTACAGCGTTGGATGCCACGTAAAACAATTGCTGCTACAACAAAAAATACAAAAGAAAATTTACAACCTCTTGCCACAACAGAAAATATAAGTGTGCTGGGTATATCTGTTCTGCTTGCACTGGGTGTGGCAAGTCTTTTTGTTTCACAGCTCGTTAGCATGTATTTGCCGGCAATACCTTCTATATTATTGCTCACCACAATTGCATTGGTGCTGGCACAGGTGCCTGCAATCCAAAATATAAACGGCGGAAAAATACTTGGGTATTTTATGGTGCTGCTTTTTCTTGCAGTGGTTGGAGCTTATTGTGATATTGCGGCCTTGATACAAAACGGTGAGGTGGCAATGATATTATTGCTGTGGGTTACTGCTATTGTTTTTATTCATGGCATTTTATTATTTATTATAGGGGGCATTTTTAAACAGGACTGGGCTTTGATTTCGGTTGCTTCAAATGCTAATATAGGCGGCGCAACTTCTGCGGGCGTACTGGCAACTGCGATAGGCAGAAGCGATCTGCGGCTTCCGGGAATTTTGGTAGGGTCTGTTGGAAATGCTCTTGGGACTTATCTTGGGATAATGGTAGCAGAGTTTTTGAAATGAGGCACAGCTTATATCTCCAACCCTTTCAAATACATTATTACAATTACATCCGAATATTTAGCCCAGCCTTTTTCCCATTCGTTAATTGCTTCGTCGTGCTTCTTCTTAGCACCGTATCTTGCAAAGGGACGTTGATTGCATAAACCCAGGTTTGCAAAGGGCATGTATAAGTTCCTTATCTCTTTTTTGTAAATACCGGACGCCACTTCCGTATCCGCAAACAGGATCAGCAACTTTATTTCCTCCGGAACAGTAAGGCTTAATAATTTTTGTTTGAATAAAAAACAAAATAGTAAGGCGAGGGCTATGCCTGAAAAAAGCGCAACAGCTTATACACATGGTAAAAGTCTATAAACATATTCACGAGCCCGTACAGCAATCATCTTCTTAAATAATATGGTTTTATTATAATTTAGAATCGTAGTTTACAAACAAACACATCACCAATATGATACAAAGAAATATACAGGCAACGGCATTTTTATTTTGCATTTGCTTACTCTTTGCCGGTAATGTTATTGCACAACAAGGCAACCCGGCTTATAGTTCTGAAATAGAAAACAAAATAAAACAAGTAGAAAATAATTTAAGTGGTCACCTGCATATACAAGACAGTGTGAACACATGGAACCTGCAGCAGCGCATGAAAGAAAGTGGCATTAATGGGGTAAGCATTGCGGTGATACATAATTATAAACTGGAATGGGCACGCGGATATGGCATGGCCGATGTATCAAAGCAAATTCCTGTAAAGGCGCAAACACTTTTCCAGGCGGCATCCATCAGCAAATCACTTAATGCAGTCGGTGTTTTAAAACTTGCGCAGGATAAAAAAATAGACTTGTATGCAGACATCAATAATTATTTAACCACCTGGAAGTTTCCTTATGACACCGTAAGCCATGGTAAGAAAATTTCAACAGCTAATTTATTAAGCCATACCGCGGGGCTTACGGTGCATGGCTTTGCAGGTTATGCAACAACAGATACAATTCCCTCCATTGTACAAATATTGGATGGTAAGAAACCTGCAAATTCTGATGCCATCCGTTCGCATGAAGAACCCGGCAGGCGCTCTGAATATTCCGGTGGCGGCATTACTATTTCTCAGTTGATCGTTACCGATGTTACACACCAGCCTTATGATGACTACATGTGGCAACAGGTTTTAAGACCAATGGGTATGAGCAGCAGTTCTTATTCGCAGCCGCCGGCAAAAAACAAAGTAAAATTTTTAGCAACCGGCTATCGGGATAATGGTAATGTTATTGAAGGCAATTATCATATCTATCCTGAGCAGGCTGCCGCAGGGTTATGGACCAACCCGACTGATCTTGCTGCATATATTATAGAAACACAACTATCATTACAGGGCAAATCAAATAAAGTATTAAACACGGCAATGACCAGGCTGCGGTTAACTCCTTACATAGATAGCTCCGCTGCGTTAGGAACTTTTATTTTAAAAAAATCTGATGAAAAATATTTTAGTCATGGTGGTGCCAATGAAGGTTTTCGCTGCCAGTATTACGCAAGCATGGATGGCGGCGATGGCGTTGTGGTGATGGTGAATTCAGACAATGGGCGCATTCTCGAAGAGATCGTTAACAGCGTTGCTACTGTTTATGGCTGGAAAGATTTTTATACACCGGTTGTACGAAAAACAGTTGTTGTTCCGGCAAGCCTGCTGAATGTATATGCCGGCAAATATGTATTGGATAAAGACACGGTAATCATTAATACAAGCGGCAAGGCGATGCTTGTTGTAAACAATGTGCAATTTTATCCCATCTATTTTTTTACGGACCATGATTTCTTTTCACCCGAGCTTCCTTTTGATCTTAAGTTTGAAAAAGATGCCAATGGAAAAATTACCGGCATCTATTTTAAAAATGACGGTGGCGAAATGAGGGCAAAGCGTATTGAATAAGTGGGCTGATGTTTGTGTCCCGGCAGATTTTCATAGCATGGAAAATGTGTATAGCATGAAACCCGGGAGTAGAATACTCTTAGTTTTATGTAAAGCCACTCTCAAAATATTTGAAAAGCTTTTTATCGTCGGGGTTTCACAAAAAATCTATCAGGCGTAAGAATCACTTCTGTGAAAACTGCCGTGACATGAAGTATTGCTTCATCTCCTGTTTGTTCTTTTATTGTTTTTGCCAAATAGTTTTTTAAACTATCAGTAAGTTCCCGTAATAATCCCCTTTTATTATTTCGCGCCTTTATGAACACGGGATCAAATGAATTGATGATAACTATTTTTTTAGACAAGGAGTCTGATGTATATTTTGCTCTCACCTGCAGACGGATTTTTGCATTGTTAAAAAAATTGGAAGTCTCTAACAATAAAAAGATCAAAAAATGGTTGCTCTCATATGTCAAATTTATTGACAGAATATTTACATTAAAAGAGGAAACAGCTAATTTATTTTCCGTAAGAAACGACGGATAGTTTTAGAATTACTATCCTGAGAAAGAAGTTTGGAGGAATCGGCATGGATAGTAATTAGCTCATCGCCACAAAACTTTCCTTGTAAAACAGGGCCATCAACACATCCATTAAAACCACAACCAAAAATACCGGTATTTAAACAAGTACAGTCATCAAAATATTCCCAAGTTTCACAGTCACTTTTATTTTTTTTACATGAAGATAATAATACCATTATTGCTAATGAACAAAATGCTTTTTTCATGATAGTTATTTTTTTTGTAAAAAGATCGATTGTATTTTTCCAGTACCTTTATTTTTTTTTGAAATTATTTCAATCCCAACCTGGTCATCAACATCTCTTTCTTCGTTTTACTTACTGAAAGTTTTTCACCACTTTTCAATACAATATACCCACCGTCACTTCTCAGAAATTGAGAGATGTAGGTAACATTTACAAGCGTGGAATGGTGTATGCGTTGAAATATTTCCGGAGGCAATAATTCTGCCACATCTCCGAGTGTTCTTGAAATAAGCATGGGCCTTTTTTCCTGAATGAAAATTTTGGTATATGCTCCTTCAGCATGACAATATATAATAGACGATACTTCAACGAATTCATACCCTTCTCTTAATGGCAGCGCAATTTTTTGTTCATCGAATGGTTGACGGATATTTTGGAGCAGGTTATTAATATGCGGAACATTGCTTCCCTGTTCAAGTTTGTTCTCAACTTTTTTTACTGCCACCTTAAGGTCTTCCGCATCAATAGGCTTTAATAAATAATCTACAGCGCTAATGCGAAATGCCCTGGCGGCGAATTCATCGTGCGCAGTGGTGAAAATGATGGAGAAATTAATATCTCCTAATATTTCCAGTAATTCAAATCCATTCATCCATGGCATTTCGACATCGAGAAAAAGAAGGTCTGGCTGTAGTTTTCTGATCGCCATAATTCCTTCCTTAGCGGAGTTGGATGTTTCTATTATTTCTATAGAAGGGCAATGTTGTCCAATGTCTTTTACCAAAGACTTTACACAATGTTGCTCGTCATCAATAATTATGGAACGTATCATTCTGTCTCCTCCTCAATTTTAATGATAACTTTTGTCCCTGATGAATTACCCATTGCATCTCTCTTGTCAATAATTTCCATTTTTGCATGTCTTTGCCTGAGCAGGTTATCTAATTCAAGTCTTGATTGAGTAAGGTTTACTCCCTTAGAATCATGCGTAAGTTTCGTAGCTGCTTTATTTTTTTGTGACACTTCTCTTCCAATTCCATCATCTTCAACAATGATGTTTACATATCCATTACTCCTGGTAACATTAAGCCATATTTTTCCAGCCCTTGCAGCAGGTACTATCCCGTGCCAAATAGCATTTTCAATAAATGGCTGAATAATAAGCGCAGGAATGCACACGGATTTTAAGTCTATTTCCGGATCCATATCTATAGCATAACTAAATGCAGAATCAAATCTCATCGCTTCCAGTTGAAGATAAAATTTGCACGTTTCAATTTCATCATATAAGCTTATTTCCTTTTTATCCGCGTTATTAAATAAGGTTCGTATGAGTTTGGAAAATGTGGTGAGGTATTTTACGCCCTTTTCTGTTTCCTCCTCCTGCATAAGTGCCTTGATTGAATTAAGACAATTAAAAATAAAATGAGGATTCATTTGAGCACGCAAAGCTTTTGCCTCAAGTTCAATCAATTTATTTTCATAAGTCGTTTTTAGGCGCTCCTGCCTTTTTAAAATATTTTTAATTTTGGAAAGCAGTTCATCCACACTAAATGGCTTGGTCAAATAATCATCTGCTCCTTTTTGCAAACCTGTCATCCTGCTTTCATAGGTAGTCCTGGCAGATAAAATAATAAATGGAATGTGTGAAGTTGTTGGATTGGTTTTTATCTTATCACAAAATTCAAAGCCATCCATCACCGGCATCATCACATCGGAAATAATAATATCGGGCAACCGCGACGCAGCTATTTCGAATCCTTCTAAGCCATTAGACACTGAGAAAACGTTGTATAAATTATCAAGACTATTTTTTATAAAGTCATTCAGCTCAGGGTTATCTTCTGCTACAAGAATCAAGGGGACATTTTTTTCTGTATTTCTTAAAATATTTTTTGGGCTGGTGCCATTACCTGAAAACCTTATGCTTGTTGCAAGAGAAGGCAATGCAGGAAAATCTTCTTTGCCTTGTGCAGATAATAAAGTTGTGCTGACAGCGAAAACAGAGCCTTTTCCTTCTTCGCTTTTTATTTCGAGAGTCCCATTCATCAGCTTCACCAGTTCATTTACCAGCGACAAACCAATACCTGTTCCTTCATATTTCCTGGTAAGATGATGATCGGCCTGGTAAAACCTGTCGGTGATAAAAGGAAGTTGATCTTTTTGAATGCCAATACCATTGTCCTTAACAGAAAGCTGAATGGTGGCTGACTCCGCTGAATCAGTTATTTTTTTGAGCGTGACAAAGACAGAACCGCCCGGTGGAGTAAACTTTAATGCATTGCTAAGAAGATTGCTTGTTATTTTTTTCCATTGTTCCGGATCAAACAAATAGTCACCATGTAAGTCACTCTCAAAGCTTAACCCTATTTGTTTTTTTGCTGCATCTTCTTCAAAGGTTTTTAAAATGTCACTGATGTAATTTCCAAAATCTCCTTTTGATAATGAAATGTTCATCTTGCCGGCATCGAGTTTTGAAATATCAAGAAGCTGGTTGATTAAATTAAGAAGGTAGCCGGAGTTTTTGTAAATGCTTTCTAAAAATTTCGGGGTATCATCCAGTTCCTCCGGATGCTGTAAATAAAATTCAGCAGGCGACATTATTAATGAGAGTGGCGTTCTTAGTTCATGGGTAATGTTTGTAAAAAACTTTTCCTTCATTCTATCAATTGCTCTTAATTTTTCCGCTTCCTTTTGGTCGAGAATCATTTTATGCTTTAATCTTAACTGCCTTATACGGTTCCATGCAAGGAAGCTGATGATAAGACCCATTACTGAAGCAATAATTATTATAAGTTTTGTTCTTGCAGCTTCTTTGGCATCTGCTTCTGCCAGTTCTTTTTCCCTGGTTTGTTCATTGAAAGTGAGCATTTGTATCTGCCTTATTTTTTCAATGCTAGCCATGCTGTCTTTTGCAGCTTCAGCTATTTTAAAATAAGTGAATGCCTGGGATTCATCTTTTAAACTGTCATGTAAATTGTAAAGCAAATCAGATGCGTTTAGAATATGTTCCTGGTCATTATAGATTTGAGCAGCGGTTAACGCCTTCTTTGCATAAAAAATAGATGAATCAATTTCATTTTTTTTCAAATAAATTTTTGCGATACCAAGATATGCCCTGTCGACTTCCCGATTACTCAAATTATATTTATAGAAATCAGCAATAAACTGTCGGTAATTTTTTAAAGCCAATTGATCTTCACCCTTTTCTTCATAAATAGCTGCAAAGACCCTGATGGCGAAATCTATCATGTATTGCTGGTTATGCCCGGTATCTGCTATGTGGTAAGCAATTTTATTATAATAAAGAGCTGAATCAAGCTTATGCATTTTAAAATAAGTTTCTGCAATATTTTGTATTGCCCAATGTCCTGATTCAAAAGTTTCATAAGCTTTTTTTGCCTTAAAAAAATAATCAAGTGCTTTTCTAAAATCTCCCATTCCTGAATAATTAGTGGCAATACTAGAAAGCGCAGCAGCCATTGCCGGGTTACTCTTAATTTGTTCACTTAACTCAAGAGCTTTATTAGAGTACTGCATAGACATTGAATAATTGCCAGTAGCATTAGTTAAAAAATCTAATCCTCCTAATATTTCAAGTTCTTTCTCTAACGAAAATTTATTTTTTTGAATTAGCTCTAATGCTTGTTGGAAACAGACAATAAATGAATCAGGTTTGGATGCATTTCTATATTGATTACCCAATTGTATCAAAACTTCAACTTTTGCAGAATCTGTTTTTGAAAGTGCCAATTCTTTTTTTAAGCTGTCTATTTTTACTATGGCAACCTTATTATTTACCGTAATTCTATCTTGCGTATCCAGTATTTTTTTGTGATCAATTTTATCATCATAAAAATTATAGAGTGCAGTTGCGGCATCATATATATTTTGCTCATCATGGTATTCTCTTGCATTGCTCAATGCTATTTTTGCATAAAAAACAGCTGAGTCAGTTTGACCTCTTTTTTGAAACACTTTTGCCATGCTATTAAAAACAAATCCCAAATCCCTGCTTTTCTGTTTATACTTTGTGAGACCTGGTATATTATACTTTATAAAGCCTGGTATATATTCTCTGTAATAATTGAGCGCCCTTTCGTCTTCTCCTTTAGCAAGATAAATATCTCCTAGAACCCTTGTCGAGTATAGTTTATTTCCCGGATCACCATCTTTTGTTTCTGCCTCAACTAAGGATAGTTGAGTAAATATCAAAGCGGAATCGAGTTGATTCATTTTTAAATACACATCGCCAATACACTGAATAATGTATGGATCACTTTCAGCTATATTTCTAACCTGGAAGTAAAGATTAAATATCTGTCTGGCTTTAAAATAGTGGTTAAGTGATAATCGGTATTCACCCAATGCTTTATAATTATGCCCAAATACCGCATGGGAAAATCCCATTTGAAATGTATCCTTTAAATTCTCACTCAATACCAAATGGCGTATTGCATACTTTAAAGATTCAGTATAATTACCTGTTACATGTAATAGGTAATCTATTGTAGAAATATCGTCACACTGTTTTTGCAGTGAGTAATTATGCTTTTCATTTATTACTAATGCTTGCTTGTAAGATAAAATAGAAGAGTCAATTTTTTTTTCATCGCGGTATGCCTGACCTAATTGCTCCAATAAAATTATTTTTACTGTATCGTCCTTTGCAGAGCTTATGGTATATTTTAGACTATCAATTTTACTTTGCTGTCCATTTAAGCAGGTTGTGCTGAAAATAAAAATGATCAGCATTAATATCTTGCATGTATCAGAAATAAAATTTTTACACATGCGGGCTTTCATCTTCCCAATTTAAGAATTCTTTTTACCATTCAAATGGCATCTATGCATTTATGTTGATCTGGATGAATTGATAAGTGAAGTGTTGATCTTTATAAGAACTGAACTATAGAATATAGTAGCCAACTTTATTATCAATTCCTCTGATCATTGTGTATGGTTATTTCCCTTACACGATTATTATTATTATCAGCAATATATAAATTGCCCTTTGGATCTGTAGAAATGCTGTTTGGATGCCACAAAACTGCATTGATTGACGGACCACCATCTCCGGAAAATCCATTTGTGCCATTGCCTGCAATCAGCCTGATTATTCCGGTGGTTTTGTCAACCACATAAATTTGAGACAAAATTTCATCAGATAGAAATATGTTGCCATCTCTATCTCCTGCAACCCCTACAGGTTGGGTAAATGAAGCATTTGTCGCTAACCCGCCCATGCCGCTATTTCCCTGTACACCATTACCTGCAAATGTTGTTATGATGCCTGACTTAGAATCAATTTTTCTTATCCTAAAATTACCCTGATCGGTAGCGTAAATATCACCACGAGCCCTATCTACAAAAACATTCCACACAAATCCAAACATGGCATTCGAAGCCGGCCCGCCATCGCCGCTAAAACCACTTACTCCATTGCCTGCGATCGTTGTTACAATTTTAGTTTTCATGTTCAGGCTTCTCAATCTTTGACCCTCAGATATGATCAAATTTCCTTCTTTGTCCAATGCTATTCCAAAAGGAAAAGAAATGTTTGTGGCCAGGGCTGTGTTTCCATCACCGTTAAATCCTGATAAGCCAGTTCCGGCAACGGTAGTAATTATTCCTGTAGCATGATCCACTTTACGAATCCGATTATTACTCAAATCAGAAATATACAGGTTGCCTTCATCATCTGTAGCAGTATGAAATGGAGTTGCTAAACTTGCCTGCGTTGCAGGGCCGCCATCTCCTGAAAATCCAAATGTCCCGTTTCCTGCGACCGTGGTAATTATATTAGTCTTTGCGTCAATTTTCCTGATAACTTCGTTATTGAGGTCTGAGATATAAATATTTCCTTTTTTATCCAGGTTCACATTTCCCGGAGTATTTAAGGTGGCATTTCCAGCGAGGCCTCCATCACCAGAGTAGCCAAAAACACTGCTGCCGACCACAGTGTTAATGATCAAGTTGTCAAAGTTTAACCTGGCTTTGCTCTCAACAGGTTGAATGGTGGATTGTTGCAAATTTGATTCAGTGAGATCCATTTTTGTGCAACCTGGGATAATGCAGGTGACAAGGAATGAGCCTATCACTAATTGCTTCATTTTTAAAAGAGATTTCATAAAAAATGTTTTGAATTGTATTAAAAATTAAGATACTCAGATTCAGGTCGCTTCATTCTTTTTATATAATAAGAAAAATCATTTCACTGGAGCGCCGCTGCTAAATAATATTACTTATTCATCATCTCCTATTTGAATTTTGCAGTTAACCGTTATGAGTTGGTAGATAGCCTAAAAAAAGGAAAAGCAGGTTTAGTGATAATAATATTTGGAACTGGGTTTATAAAAAATAACCTGTAGAAAACCATTTCAACTATTAGGGTAGACTTTAGTCAAGATTGCCAAGGATAGCTTTAATAAATAATGTGCAGCACTTATGCGAAATGCTATTGGGCCGAACTTACTATGAGGCTCTGGTAAAAATGATATAGAAATCCCTTTCTCCTGGCGGGTGTCATCACCCGGCATTCCTAAATCATAGCTTATTCTTCTATAATTTCTACCGCAGAACAATGTTGTTCAAGGTCTTTCACCAAAGACTTTATACAATGTTGTTCGTCATCAATAACTATAGACCGTATCATTCTGCTGACGCCGCCGAAAAATAATTGACGAATACCATTTTCAATTCCGAAAAAAGCACCTTCGGCAGCATATACTTTATAGGATCCGGTTTTGGTATTATATTCTCCCATGCCATTGCCCCAGGTACTGTACCAAATGGTACTGTCTTTTCCTGCGTCAAGCATCGTGACTTTAGTATTTATCCAGCAAGAATCTTTCTTGTTAGCAGCATGAAAGTTTTTAAAAACCTTTTTCTTTTTTTTGTCAAACCAGTAAATGCCGGAACCATAGCAGGCAATCCACATAATATTTGTGTTGAATGGATCTTGCATAAAACAATATGCTGTATTCTTATAGCGGTCTTCCCACGCCTCCGGCCTGGTCATATCAAAATTATAATGTTCAAATTTTTGCTGAGCCGTATTATATAGCAAAGCCATTTCTGCCCAACCCAAGCCAAAGCTTTCCTTCCCCGTCCAAGTAGGGAGTGTGGCCACCATATTTTTTTGAAGTGTTACACAAAAAATACGGGAGTGCTTTTGTAAATGTTTTACCTGTAATAACATCTAATTTCACGAGGCTGTCATCAATAGTAAACCACAAATGGCCGATGCCGTCATCAGCTAAAGTTTTAATGTGCTGGTAACCCTTTGCAATGTTTGGAGCCCTATTAAATTGAGACAAATACACAATACCATTTCCGTCAAAAGATGCAAGTCCCTGCTCAGTACCCAGCCAAAGCTTTCCTGATTTTGCAAGCGTAATTGTTCTGATATTGGCCCACCTAAGTAAACCAGGTTCAAACATTTTAAAACGTAAAGGAGACAGTTGAGAAAAAACACCCAGCCATGACATTGTTGCAAGAACTAAAAGAAAAGAATATTTTACCATCCTTGTAATCATCTTCTAAATTTAAATATTCTTTCCCCGGTTTCATAGTATGCATTCATAACATACATTTTTAGTTTGGCAGTTTGTATTGAAATACTCACAACCCGCATTTATGTTATTTTAAAAATTTACGACCACCGAGCGTGATAGTTTAAATTGAATAAATTTTCAGAAAGAATGCAGCCTTGTGTGAAATCGAAATAGGCAGTTACTTACTAAAAATTGCATATTGCCAATTTCCATGCTTTTAATTGTCGCTGTAATTATATTTTTACATAATAAAATAAGAGTGAGAGAGGTTCACCGCGAACCAAATACAAAAAAACGAAACATCAGGATTTTGTGATCATTAAATTCTTGCCGGTGTTAAGACTTCAAATATTGTTATGAATTGTAGCAATTAAGATTTTACGGCGAATATATTTTTATGCGATTCATTTTTCTTATACTATCCTTTTCATTTTTTTCAAACATAACTGCACAACTAAATCACGCTGCTGTTAGTTTTCAATTGAACCTTCCCCAGGGTGATTATAAAAAAACTTATAATAAATTGGGAACTGGCTTTTTATTTGGTATCGTACATGGATTACATGACAAATCATTTATTGGTCTTGGTGGCGAAATCGGTTTCCTGGAGGTAAGCCGGGCTGGCGATGAATACAAAGGGTATTTTCAAAATAAGTATAACAGGTATTCTATAGAGGTAACCAATTATATTCTAACTATTGCGCCAGAGTTTGGCATTAACCTCGTTACATTAAAAAATTCAATGAAAGTTTTTATTGATTTTACAATCGGCACAAATATATTTTTAACTTATTCAGCTATTTCACACGAAAAAGGATATAATATTCTTACAGACACCTACGATTTTCTTACAGATACCCATATCAACCGAGTAAAAATTGACAGTTCATCTTTTCAAAGCTATTGGGCACTCCGTGCAGGCGCGGGTATAGGTACAGCAATACCAATAGGAAAAAATAAAAAAATGTCGGTTCTCTTTAAATGTTCTTATTTATATGGTAGTCATGCTAAATATTTTTCACACCCCGCAGTACAAAACCTCCAAATAACTATAGTTCCAAAAGAATCAAATACTTCTATGCTTCTTACCGAAGCAGGTTTTCGTTTTAAAATATTTAATAAAAAAAACGTAGATCGCAGAATTAAGTAAAATGGCTTTTACAAGTCTTATTGTTTATGGCCTGCTCATTTTGTTGGATCGCTCACCTGTAATCCTGATTTACAACAGGTTTTAAAATACAATCAATCCATTGCTCGCCTGCACGATCTTTTTACCAAATGAAACTTAATAGTTACCAAATGCATGTTGATAACGGTTCCCGCTTTTGATAATTTCAATTCAATATTAAAATACTTTTCCAATTTTTCTATCATGAAAAATATTCTTAGCTGGTTGTTGTATTGATTCATTTTATGGCTTTCATATTGCAGGAAACGCAAACTTTAGCCACAACAGGAAGTGTATTTTGCTGATTTTGCAAATCATAATAAACACTTTAGACAACATCAATTATGAATCACTCAAACGCCTCCGGAACTTTACATCACAAAAGAAGGATATATGAAATGGATTATTTTTTTCGCAATTAGTTTCCTGCTATCAACTGTAACAAAAGGCCAGTCATCTGAAAATACCACTCCTAATATTTACGTCTATGAAAGTGAGCCTGTTTACACAAATGACGCAACTAACGAATTTGAGCAGTTTTATAAATCAAGGAAAGAGATTTCAAAAGCATTAAAAATTTAAAGTCTGCTCTGGCAAGCTTTTGAAGAAAAGTCATTTTTAAAAAAACTTTCTAATGGTAGCAAAATTATTTTTAGACCTCACCGATTACCCCACTTTTCGCCGCATTATTTGGAAACCTGTATATGAAACAATTGCCAAAAAATTTAAAATTGCTGACTGGCAATTTATGAACTACGGCTATGTGCCACACGCTTGTGAAGCGCAACTGACACTGCATCCGGAAGATGAAATAAACAGGTACTCTATCCAGTTGTATCATTATTTAATATCCATTTTGAAAGTGCAGGGCAAAGAAATACTTGAAGTAGGCAGTGGCCGCGGCGGCGGAGCTAATTATATAAAGAAGTATTTAAAGCCAAAAAAAATTACAGGTTTGGATATTGCTTATAACGCAGTGAAGCTCACTAACGAAAAACATTCCTCTGTAGGTTTAGCATTTGTGCAGGGCAATGCCGAGAAGCTTCCTTTTCCGAATGAAAGTTTTGATGTTGTAATCAATGTAGAATCATGCCACGCTTATGGTTCAGTTCCCGCATTTTTAAAAGAAGTAAAGAGAGTGTTGCGTCCCGGAGGTTATTTTTTATGTACAGATATACGTTCTCCTAACGGTATGAAAACTTTAAGAAACAACCTGCTTGCTACCGGCATGCGCATGTGTGTTGAAGAAGATATTACATGGAACGTGATTAATGCAATTGAGCTTGAAGACGCAGTGAAACAAAAAAGAATTTCAGATAATATTCCAAAATGGCTGACAAAATCTTTTAAAGAATTCGCAGGAGTAAAGGGTTCTAAAATTCATGAAGATTTGAAAGCACGGTCATTAGTTTACCATCGTTTCGTTCTCCAAAACATTTTTTCATAAAGCGTGATGCTTTAAATTTTTTTAAACAAATTATTTTAAATAAAAAACAATCAGCATGAAAAAAATAATAACACTGCACGTGCTACTGAGTCTGTTACTATCGCAATTATCTGCACAAACAAAAGATGATTACCTACTAAAAAGTAAGCATCAAAAAACCACAGCATGGGTTTTGCTCGGAGCAGGTTTAACCCTTGATTTCATCGGTACTTACGAATTGCTTTATGGCATTTCAGAAATTGGAAACGGGCAACACCATAATAAAATTGGAGCAAGTATTCCGCTAATATTACTCGGCGGAGCTGCTGCTATAATAAGCATTCCTTTATTTATAGCATCACCAAAAAATAAACACAAGGCGATGAGTATTACACTAAGCAATCAACTGCTACCTGCACTTGTAAAAAATACTACTGTGCGAAGATCTCTCCCATCAATCGGGCTACAATTCAAATTATAAAATACAGCCTGCCTGTGATATTACACCTGACGTTTAAAGGCTTTAAAAATCATTCTCAACATCTTTAAAAAAATACATCATGAAATTAAAAACCAACTTTCCAGGCATCTGCGCAATGCTACTATGCCTGAGCTTTTCAAAAAATATAGTTGCCCAGCAAATCCAGGCTCCTTCTCCGGATCACTCCCGGGCGATAACGCATAATGGGCAACCCGCAAACACCTACACATACAAGGTTTTTGAAGCCCCGAATAAAATGTATGGGTATGATATTTTACAAAATGGAAAAGGAATATTTCACCAACCCGCGGCTGTAATACCTACAAATAATGCAGGCGCCCATCAGAACGCAGCCCCGCAGATTCTCTCTTCTGTAAATGATCCGCATGTTGCAAGGAACGGTTTTTCCAAAGAAGAATTTGCGCAAAATGCCGCAATGTTATCCATAGAAAAAATTAAAAAGAGATCAGCCCCTGCCTTGACCAACGATGAAATGAAACAGGTGATAAATTCCAATTCAAACACAATCATAAAACATTAATTTATGAAACCGATATACAATCTGCTGTGCACACTTTTATTAGTTTGTGCCGGCTTAATAACTACTGCACAAAATTTTCATGTGCTTGATAACAATAAATCACAAGATGGCAATCCAACCAACAATACAATATTCGAAGGCTACGACTGGGGGCGAATAGATACTTATTATGCAGTGCTCAATGGAGTAGCTTATTTTTCAGCCGATGATGGAATACATGGCGCGGAATTGTGGAGAAGCGATGGTACTACGGCAGGGACTTACATGATCAAAGATATAAACCCAGGCTCCGGCTCATCAACCGTTCGTGACATCACTATCTCCGCGGGTAAAATTTATTTTACCGCAAATGATGGAATAAGCAATTCATCGATTTGGATAACTGATGGAACAGATCCGGGTACCATGAAGGTGGCAGATTTAAGTGGATATGGAAGTTTAACGCCAACCTATTTAACCGATATTAATGGCATCTTATATTTCTTTACTGACGGATTGTATTACGGATATTATACAGTAACAGCATCCCAATTATGGAAAACGGATGGCACTGTAAATGGCACGCAACTGGTTGCAGATTTTTACTCACCCGAATTTAATTTTAGCAGTGGTGGAAGACAGATCACAAATGTAAACGGACGTGTATTTTTTTCTCTATCGAATTATGGCTATGACAATGAATTGTACACTTCGGATGGAAGTACTGCAGGAACGCAAATGATACACACCATTAATCCTTATGGTAACAGTAATCCAAGCTACCTGACTGCATTTAAGGGCTTGCTTTATTTTTCTGCCAATGGCGGTAACGGTACCATGTTGTGGCAATCTGACGGTACAGACGCAGGCACTCATGCGGTAAATAATAACAATAATATTTACCTGGATAATAATACCGTCATGCGTTTTATCATAAAAGATAACAGCATTTATTTTACCGGTTATAGTTCAGATAATGATGGTACTGAATTCTGTAAATATGATGCTTCGAATGCTGCCAATAGTGTGGAAATTGTAAAGGATATAAATCCCGGCACATATAGTTTTAACTTATATAACATTACCAACGTAAACGGCACTTTGTTTTTTACTGTTTTTAATGGAACCGATCAGGTACTTTGGAAATCAGATGGAACCACCACAGGAAGTATGGAAGTGAAGGACATCAATCCGGGGGGCCATAATATTTATTTCTACAAACATTTTGAGAAAGGAAATGGCATATTGTATTTTTCTTTTTATGATGATATCCATGGATATGAATTATGGAAAAGTGATGGAACCAATAATGGGACAACGATAGTAAAAGAAATCAATCCCGGCGTATATGGTGCTTCAGTTACCAACATATCTTATTTGAAAAACAATATCACTTTGTTCGAGGCTAATGATGGAAAGGCGGGATTTGAATTATGGAAGACTGATGGGACTGCAAATGGAACGATGCTGGTGAAAAATATTAACCAAACAACAACTGCCTCATCAGATCCTTATTGGCTTACTCCTGGTCCTGGTAATAAGAGCCTGACTTTTATTGCCTATGACCCTAAGTATGGCCATGAACTCAGGATAACCGATGGCAGCGACGCTGGCACAAATGTTATAAAAGATATTTATAAAGGATCTTTTGATTCCTGGCCATATTCTCCGGCAACAGTAAAAAACACGACTTATTTCTTTGCAAATATTGATGATCCCGTTCCTCACTATAGTGACGATGTATTTTTAGCCGCTCGCCTATGGAAAACAGATGGTACAGATAGAGGAACATCTATAATACCTGCTCCGGCTTTAGAAGCTTTTATAAGTCAATCCGGGTATGTGGTATCTACAATTGCCACCGATAATCTGTTTTATATCCTTCTTTTTAATAATTCAACAAATGAATATGAACTATGGAGAAGCGATGGCTCAGGAGCAGGCACCTATGCGGTTAAAACCGATATCAGCCCTTACTATAACCCGGTGCTTACCCCTGACGGTAAGACGCTATTTTTTACAAATTTTGACTATACTAACGGTTACGGTCTTTGGCAAACAGATGGCACACCAGCCGGAACTAAAATTGTGCCCTTACCCGCAAATTCCAATCCCCAAAATTTTTATGCATTCAACGGTAAACTTTATTTCACAGCTTATGATGCTTCTTATAATACTGTGTTATGGGTAGCTGACCCTAATGCAAATGCTGCGAAGATAGTAAGCACGGTAAGTGTAGCATCGTGGATTCCCTTTTCTGCGGCAAATAAAAAATTATTTTTTGTAGGTATCACACCCGAGGCCGGAGGAGAATTATGGGCCACTGATGGTACTCAAAAGGGTACAAAACTGGTAAAGGACATATATCCAGGATATAATTGGTCAAACCCTTATAATCTTAAAGGAACAGGTTCATTATTATTTTTC
This sequence comes from Chitinophagales bacterium, assembly GCA_038239385.1. Taxonomy (GTDB): domain Bacteria; phylum Bacteroidota; class Bacteroidia; order Chitinophagales; family Chitinophagaceae; genus Ginsengibacter. The sequence goes on along the minus strand of JBBSEV010000052.1, from coordinate 12,728 downwards.
GTGGCAACAGACATTGAGCATGGCAATGAATTATGGAAATCTGACGGAACTCCCGGGGGTACTCATTTGGTAAGAGACATCACTCCCGGCTTATCCGGTACTTATCCCTATTTTCTTACGAATGCAAATGGCAGATTATTTTTTGTAAACAATGATGTGTTGTGGACTTCGGATGGTTCTTCTAATGGCACAAAAGCAGTTGATGACGCAAACCTCCAGGGCGTTTTTTACATTGGAAACTTAACAGCTTTTGGAAATAAATTATGCTTTACTGCTTCTTCAAATGTTTATGGTAACGAAATGTGGGCTGGCAATATTTCTGGCCAGAAAGGCGAAGATTTATCAGTGAGCAAGCCAACAATAATTAGCGAGGTAAATGCTTCAACAAGTATATATCCCAACCCTGCCAGTCACACATTACATGTAAATTTTGGAGCATCACTTACTGGTAAAATAGCGCTAATTATAACGGATGTTAGTGGCAGGTCAGTAATTACCAATAATGCTTTGCAAGGCGCAACATCGTCACAGATAAACATTTCAAGTCTCCCTGCTGGCACCTATTTCTTAAAAATAATTTCTACGAAAAGTGAAGAAAATGCGGTGAAGAAATTTGTAAAGCTATAGCTGCACGAAACATAAAAATGTTTAGATGAGTTGCTGTTAATCTGAAAAACCCACAAGGAATATTTCATTTCGTTTTAAACAAAAAATTTTATCATCATGAAAAAGATTATTTATCCTGCAAGCCTCTTATGCATTCTGTTATCGCTTGCGATGTTTAGTAATGGACAGGGCTTTTCTTCCAAACTCCAAAGCCGGTTTCAAAAAATCATTGATAGTTTTCAAAACAATCCTGCAAATCCTTATGTAGGTGGTATGTCGGTGGCAATAAAAGTAGATGGCCTTGCGGAATGGAAGGGCGCGACCGGCTACGCATCCCGCAATGTTGATGCTCAAAATAGATTACTGCCGAGCGGTGTTCCATTTAGGGTTGATAATCTTTCAAGAATGTACAGTGTAACAAAAACCTTTACGGCGGCATTGGTTTTAGAGCTTGCTAAATCCGGTCTGTTTAGCCTTGATGATGCTATCACAAAATACCTCCCTTTATTAAGTGCTGTAAACCCGGAATTAAGCACTGCTGTTACCATTCGCCAGTTGTTGGCACATGAGAGTGGCTATTCCGATTATACAAGTGAGATGCAATTGCAGATAGCTGTTGCTTTTGATCCAACACATGTATGGACACCTTATGAAATGGTTTCTTTTGTTCATCAAATTGCTGCCCCCGGAACAGAGCGCCGTTATTCAAGTACCAATTATATTTTGCTCGGCGCCATCATTGAAGCAGCTACAGGCAAGCCCGTGGAGCATTATTATCGTGACCGGTTCTTCGGGCCGTTACATTTTAACTCAATATATCTCGGCGGAAGGGAATCAATAGGTAATCGTTTTGCACTTGCTGATCCGCACGATAATATCAGCCCTTTCAATCCTATCTTTCAATTAACAGGGCAGCCAACTTTCCCCAACGACTACACGAATATTTCGCGTTTCCCTCTTACAGGCGTGGTATCGCTTGCTTTCACCGGTGGCGGCCTCGTTTCAAACATCACTGATCTTGCAGAATGGGGTAATGCGTTATACAGCGGAAAAGCTACAAGTGCCGCAACTCTCGATGCTATGTTGCAATCTATTTCTCCAACTCCCGATGAAGATGGCGACCGCCTTGGCTATGGAATTATTCTTTCCAATAAGATCAGCGGGGTGTATGATTTCATCGGGCATGATGGCAATGCTCCGGGCTATCGTTCCATCATGTTTTATCACCAGAAGAAGAAATTAACGATGGCATTTCTAACCAACTATCATGGAGCTAATTTGTATGATGTTGCAAAAGTTCTTTACGCAGCCCTGCCGGATTATTTATGTGGTAATGATAAAAAAGATGAAGAGAAGATCACGCTGTGCTTCAATGGTAATAGTCTTTGCATCTCTAAATCCGCTGCGGAAGGTTTTATAAAAAAGGGCGCATATCTCGGAGATTGTGATCAGGTATCAAATCCAAAGATACAAGACGCTGTCATAAATGAAAATACAATTACGGTCTTCCCAAATCCATTTAGTTCCACCATATCCCTTTCTTTCAAAGCTGCGGAAGCTGGGCCAGTATCACTTAAAATTTATGATCTGAATGGTAAAGTAGTTGCCAATGTTTACAGTGGCGGAACAGAAAAGAAAGTATTGCACCAGGTAAATTTTGATGGCAGCAAATTGCCTCCGGGTATTTACCTAAGCCGGCTGCAAACTGCTTCAGGAACAACAGAGCAAAAAATATTGAAGTCGCGATAAGAAGCTTTGTAACCAATGAGAGAATTGAATCATTAGCCAGGATTGGTTATACTTTCCGTGGAAGTTATAGGATTGCCGGCCTGTTAGCATGTTGGCAGCCCTAAAGCTGCGATTAGTAAGCCTTATAGAATAATCTTAAATAGCACGTAATGGAAAAAATATTTTTCCCTACTTGGCTGTCTTTGTTGGTCGCTGACCAGCAAATCCCTTTGTTCCTCGTCATTAATTTTGATAATGATTTATCTTCTTTGTAAGAATTCGATACTTTAATGGTACTAAGAGGGTAAACAATCACACTCGTGACTGAAACAGAACAGCAGCATATTTTTGAAACTTGGCTTGCCCGATACAAGGCGCTCATCTTGAAATATTGAAAGGGAAGTTAGACAAAGAGGGTTAGGCATTTGTACCGCAGTGAGAAGAGCTAAAGGAGAATTCGCAGAGTGTTTTTTCTCCTCTGGGCAACCTCTGTTTTTTGTGTTCTCCGCGGTCAGGTTCATGTGTTGTGGTGGAATATTAGAAATTATGAACAAGTCTCTCTAATACGTCCCTTATAATGGTACATTAAAATTGGCGGTGAAGTTTTGTGAAGTAAACATTTTTTCGTCGTGGCTTGCCCGAAAATTTAGTTTTAGCATCAAAATAAATCAGCGTAAATTCAGAAAATGAATTCTATGGGTTTATGGATAAACGCGAAAAATATGATGTAATCATTGTTGGCGGCGGTCTGGCAGGTTTAACACTTGCCCTGCAACTAAAACAGGCTAAATCAGAAATCTCAATTTTGGTATTGGAAAAGCGCAGCGCAAATGCCCCGGCTGCCACGCATAAAGTCGGGGAGTCCCTGAGTGAACTGGGTGCTTCTTACCTGCGTGAAGTACTTAATCTCAAGGAGTATTTAACCAGGCACCAATTGCCGAAATTTGGATTTCGTTTTTTCTTTAGCCCGGAGCATTCTGGAGATATAACCAGGCGTGTGGAAGTAGGATCAAAAATTTCCAATCCATATCCCTCTCACCAGGTTGATAGGGGGCTTATTGAAAATGAACTTGTAAGCAGGCTGATAGATTGCAAGGTTAACCTTGTATTAGGAGCCAGGGTAACGAACGTGGAGTTATCAAAGACGGGTCATAAACTCAGTTTCGAAAAAGACAATAAGCAATCCCATACTCAAGGAACATGGATCGTTGATTCCACGGGAAGAAGTAGTTTCCTGAAAAGAAAATTGAGTCTTGAAAAAGAAATGGACCATAATATTAATGCCGCGTGGTTCAGGTTAAATGCCGTGATAGATATTGATGATTGGTCGGATAACCTGCAGTGGCGCAATTTCGTTGAGCCGGGACGGAGGCGTTTGGCTACTAATCACCTTATGGGTGAAGGCTACTGGGTTTGGATAATACCATTGATTTCGGGAAAGACAAGTATAGGAATCGTTGCAGATCCGGAATATCATCCGTTTGATGGCTACAATACTTTTGAGAAAGCGATGAAGTGGCTGGAAATGCATGAACCGCTCGCTGCCCAAATGCTGAATGGGCATACAAAAAACATAATGGATTTCAAAGTCATGAAACATTTTGCCTATGATACCAAACAATTTTACTCAACAGATAAATGGGCGCTGACGGGAGAAGCGGGTGCTTTTATGGACCCTTTTTATTCCCCCGGCATAGATTTTATTGCACTCGGCAATAGCTGGATCACTGATTTAATTGTTCGGGATGTTACAGGAGAAAACACAGCGTTGCGTACCATGATCTATGACCTGGCTCATAAGGAGTTGCTCAATGGATGGATAAACCTCTATAAAAATATGTATGGCATTTTCGGAAAAACCCAAATCATGATGATGAAAATAATTTGGGATTGGGCATCGTACTGGTCAATACCTAATGTGCTTTTTATGAATAAGGGATACACCGACATTGATATTTTAAAACAGTACTCTTCTGCAAGTACAAATATTGGCCGAAGATTTTCAAAACTAAACGAATGCATGCAAGAGCTGTTTAGGGCATGGGGGTACCACGATACCATGCCATGCTCCGATCATCAGCAGAATATATTTGATTTAAACTGTCTTCATAAATTTCATACCGAGCTCGGCCTTCAATATAAATCCGGAGAATTGATTCACAAGATTGAATCTAATTTGAAAATCCTGGAACAAATTGCAGCGGAGATATTCAGGTTGGTGAGTGCCCAGCTACATGACACACCAGCCGACATGAAGGTGGATCCGTATAACATGAAAATTGATAATGGAAAAGATGAGCTTCGCAAAAAATCAGAGACTCAAAATGCGTTACCCGTTGTTGAATCTATCAGAATTGATATAGCAAAAATGTGGTTGAAAAACAGTAAAGCTTCCCGAAATGAGTTTGCATAATACCATTTTTGGCAATATGGAATACATTCAAAAAGTATTCCTGGGTGTGCAGGTGTATATGCAACAAAATCATGAGTTGGAAGAGTTGATCGCTTTTCTCGATGCTGAGCCTCCGGCATTTCGTTCTGTTGCTTACGAAAGCGCCTCTATGGAGGTGGCACTACAGGAGTTGCGTAGCGGCAAAGCATTAGATAGCTGGAAGAAATTTTACGAACGATCCGCGAAGGCGCATACATTTCATATGGACATTGGGCTTGGCTGGGCATTTGCTAAAACTGAAATTCCGCCAGAGCCTTACCTGGAGTCACTGCAACCAGTTACGAGACTGATGGTTTATGACGGCATGGGTTATTACTACGGTCTTTTCAGCGGAAGAAAGACAGTGAAAAGCCAACTGGTTCCGGGTGGAATTAATGAGCAGGAATTGCATGGCTTTGACCAGGGGCTTGGCAGGAGGTTATGGTATATAAGCAAAGGCGACGTGAATGAACTCGTTCAGTTAATGCGACCTTTTCACATATCACGCCACGCTGATTTATGGAGAGGAGTTGGGATAGCATGTGGCTATGTTGGAGGCAATAAAAAAGAGTGGCTTGAAGACTTGCTAAAGATTTCAATTGAATATAAAGATCAGCTTTGCGCAGGGATAACTTTAGCTGCAATAAGCCGTAGTGGCTCAGATAGCATTGCCGAAGATATCGAAGTAGTATGTAATATTATTTGCGGGAAATCTTTGAAAGATGTTTTAAGTAAAGAAACGGACTTGGAAAAACAAATTGTGCCGGGATTGGAAGTTATCATTTAAAATCAATAACTTAACTGTCTAAAGTTTTTGGAGCAATAAGCCACAGGATAATCTTACCCACTAAACATATTTATTAACAGGGTCAAAACAAATTTTTCTGCCATGAAAAAGAACACAATACTTTCTGTTTCGTTGGTCCTGGCAATTATTGCCTGTACAATTTTTATAAGTGACGGCCTTACTTATTTAATAGTGTCATTGATGGCACTCACCATCTTAGTTATTATCAGTCTTAACAGGCGAAGGGTCATAAAATTGACAAGGTGGGCCAAAGCTAATCCCGGGAGGGCGCAGGTGTTTATTACTATATTGCAAATAGTCTTAATGGCTTTGGGAATTTTCGCTGGCTATAATTTGAGGGAGATGGGTTATGAATTTTCTAACGCCACAGCTTATATATTTAGCACTGTCATCATCACTGGTTTTTTATCAATCCCCTTCCTGCCTAAGCGAAATATAATAGCCATACCTACAAAGGTGAAGCGGCACAGGCTGGCTTATACAAGTATCGCACTCTCATCCTTTGTAATGATGGCGGTATTTGGAAACAGAGTTGTGAGCGACTATCCCAATTCTACTATAGCCAACACCGTTAGATCAATCGATAAAGTAATTTTTGCGGACATTAGCGCACGAGGATATATCAATGATGCAGACCCTGATCCGGTCTATGATAGAAATTACGGACAGCCTTTGGCTGACGAATCTTCTAATTCTAATATAGCAATTTTTGCAGCGTACACGATCTACGACAAGGAAACAATTACGCCATCCACTCTTTCCAAAGAAGAAGCAAGGGCGAAACTAAAGGCGGAGAAAAAAGCCAAAAGATTTGAAAGGAAAAAACAGAAAATGGTGCAGCTTATTTTTAAGAAAAGACCAGCTTTGGTAGCTGCAATGGGTGTTGGTGCAGTTTTATTAATTGTGCTGCTGGTTATAACAACATGCGCCGGAGTATGTTTGATAATCGGCGGTTTTGCGGGAGGCGGTGTTGGATATGGTTTGTTAGGAATCGTTGTGGCTGCGGCGTCTATTTTCGGAATAGTTAAGGTTTCGAAGGGAAGTAAACGAAAAAATTAGGCATGGCGATGAATTGCGCTTTAGTCACCGGTGCTTCCAAAGGAATCGGACGAGCTATTGCCCTGCAACTTTCCATAGATCACCATCTGCACATCCTAATTAATTATTCTTCAGATACTGATGCGGCAAATGAAACATTAGATAAAATTTGCGCCCTCGATGGAAGCGGGGAACTTCTGAAATTCCAGGTTCAGGACAAATTGCAGGTTGATGCAGCCATTACCATGTGGCAGGAAAAAAATCCGGAAAATTTCATTAAAGTTCTTGTTAACAATGCGGGTATTACAAAAGACGGTTTGTTTATGTGGATGCCTGAAAATAATTGGGATGATGTTATCGCTGTTTCTTTAAAAGGAATGTTTAATGTTACACAAAATGTCATCAGGCAAATGATGAAAAATAAAACAGGCCGCATAATTAATATCTCATCGGTTTCAGGGATGAGAGGTGTGCCGGGGCAAACAAATTATTCAACTGCCAAAGCCGGTATTATCGGGGCAACTAAAGCGCTTGCCCAGGAAGTTGCCAAAATGAATATCACTGTGAATGCAGTAGCGCCCGGTTTCATTAATACTACAATGATTGAAAACATTGATATGGAAAAATACACCAAACTAATTCCTGCCGGAAGAATTGGAGAAGCCGAAGAAGTGGCCCACCTGGTAAGTTTTCTCGCCTCAGAAAAATCTGCATACATTACAGGAGAAGTCATTAATATTAATGGTGGTCTATATTCTTAATAATTATGCGATGATAATTAGCAAAGAAAATATAGAATCTTATATTCCCCAGCGGGCACCCTTCATAATGATTGATAATCTCGTAGAAGCTAATAACGAAACGTTCAAAACAGATTTTCGAATCTTACCCGATAATATCTTTGTTGAAAATGGCGTACTCAGAGAATTTGCGCTTATTGAAAATATTGCCCAAAGTAGTTCAGCAGGCCTGGCAGTAACAAAAATGGTTCCCGGCAAAAAAGCTATTGAGGGTTTTATCGGCGGCATTTCAAAATTAAAATTGTATCAGCTGCCAGTAGTGAACGATACGATACATACTACGGTGACTTTAATAGCTCAATTGGAAAATATGTTTTTATTGAGGGGTGAAAACTATGTAAACGGAAAGAAGCTTCTTCAATGTGAAATAAAGCTGGCTGGAGCTCCGCAATTATTTTTCTAAAAATATATGTTGAATATCCAGGAAATAAAGAATACGCTCAAAAAACAGATTATTGAAGAACTAAATCTCCAGGAGATTAAGCCGGAAGATATTGAGGATGATACCCCGTTGTTTGGAGATGGGCTGGGACTTGATTCCATTGATGCGTTAGAGCTGGTTGTATTAATGGAGAAATATTACGGCGTAAAAATCATGGATGAAACGGTGGGGAGAAAAGTGCTTGCTTCCATTAACACTATGGCAGAATATATACAGGAAGAAAACTCTAAAAACGCTTGAAAATATTTGTTACAGGTATTGGTGTTGTAAGTGCTATCGGTTTAGATGCCGGAGAAAATCTTCGTTCTTTAAAAGCCGGAGTTACCGGTATCAATAAGTCATCTGTATATAATCTCATGCTTGGTGAGGTAAAGCTCACCGATGGGGAAATTATTCAAAAGCTGGGCCTTCCAAAAGAAGATTTTTCACGCACTACATTGCTCTCTCTTCTTGCGGCAAAAGAGGCGTGGGGAAAAAATAATATCCTACCCAATATTCGCACGGGATTAATATCCTCAACATCCGTGGGAGGCTTAGACCGGACAGAGAAATATTATTTCGAATCTCAAAAGAATAAGTCATCAAACGTTTATAAACTGATGACCTACGATAATGGCAGAATCACGGAAAGGATTGCTTCTGAATTAGGAATATCCGGATACATTGGTACGGTTTCAACCGCCTGCTCATCGGGCGCTAATGCTATTATGCAAGGTGCCCGCCTCATTGAAGGAAATAAACTTGACAGGGCAATAGTTGGCGGCTGCGATCCCCTTGCACTGTACGATATAAAAGGTTTCAGCTCGCTGAATATTTATGACCAGGATATATGCAAGCCCTTCGATGAATCACGGAAGGGATTAAACCTCGGTGAAGGCGCCGCATTCCTGGTTCTTGAAAGTGAGCAAAGTATTTCCATCACAGGAAACATCCCGCTCTGCATATTGGCGGGTTGGAATAATGCTTCGGATGCGTTTCATCAAACAGCAAGTTCAGCAGATGGCAAAGGTGCCGCCCTGGCAATGATAGATGCGTTAACCAAAGCGAATATAAATCGGGAAAAAATAAGTTATATCAATGCGCATGGTACCGGCACAGGGAATAATGACTTATCAGAATCAATAGCCATAAAAAATGTATTCAATGATAATATTCCACCCTTCAGTTCCACCAAAGGATTTACCGGGCACACATTGGCTGCAGCAGGTGCTATTGAGGCTGTATATTGTGTGCAATCCTTGCAGGCACAGGCAACGCTTCCGAATTTGAATTTTTCAACTCCTATGATAGAAACAGGAATGATACCTGAAACAACTTTTCGGGCAGGCGTGCAGGTTGATTATGTTCTCTCAAATTCATTTGGTTTCGGGGGAAACTGTACCTGCTTAATTTTTGGTAAAGCTTGCTAAATGTACATTACAGCTTCGTCAACAATATCGCATCAACCAACATTCCGTAATAAAGGATTTTCATTAGAGCTTTCGGAATTGGAGCGGGTGTCTGAACTTATAACGCCGGACTTTAGCCCATTCATTCCTGCAATGGATAGGAGAAGAATGAGCCAGGTGTTAAAGATGTCCATTGCCTGTTCAATGGATTGCCTTGGACAGTTGGGTTTGAGTCAACCCGATGCCATTATTGTTGGTACAAGCATGGGCTGTTGTATTCACACAAAGAATTTTTTAGACAAAATACTTTCTGCAAATGATGGCGCTTTATCCCCCACATCGTTTATCGTTTCTACTCACAACACAATTGCCGGGCAGATATCCATATTATTAAAAAATCACGGCTACAACATGACACATACCCAAAATAGTTTGTCGTTTGAGCAGGGATTGATTGATGGAATGTTATGTATTAATAGCGGGTATCACAATGTGCTGGTAGGCGGAGCAGATGAAGAAGAAGACACGCTATATAATATAAAGGAAAGATTGGAGAATGATAATATTCACCTTACTAGCGGAGCCTCTTTTTTTATATTGTCAGATGAAAAAGGCAAGCATGATTCTGTTACACTGGCTGATGTGGGAAGTTTTGGATTGATCGATGATTCGTTATTTATAATCAAAAAATTTCTGGATTCAAATAACTTATTAATTGAAGAAATTGACCTGGTCTTATATGCTAACAGCGAGCAAAAGAAAACAGAGGAAATAAAAATATTATTTGGACCTGATAAAGTATTCGATTATCAAAAAATTGCAGGCACATGGTTTACAAATTCCGCCTTTGCCATGGATTATGGAATCGATATTTTATCGCATAGAAAACACCCGGTATTTGGTGAAGGAATAAGAAAAGTTTTGGTGTGCAATAATTTAATTCCGGAAAATCTGGGCCTGGTACTCCTCGATAATAAAAGCGATTAAGTGTGATACTCTTAAATGACTTGTTTGTAATACTCGAAACCTCGGTTAGCGAAGCTGGCTTTATCGCAACCATTGAATTAAACGCAGTCCACATGGTGTATTCCGGCCACTTTCCGGGCCAGCCGGTAACACCGGCTGTAATTCAGATGCAGATAGTTCATGAGTTATTAGAAAAACATTTCTGTAAAACTTTAAAACTAGTTACAGTTAGCCAATGTAAGTTTCTTAAAATACTCAATCCGGAGGAAACATCCCAGGTTGTTGTTCATATTGAATTTAACAGGATAGACGAATTGTTCAATATCAAAGCCCGCGGGGTAAACGGGAAGCATATTTTTTTCAAGCTGAACTCGGTCTATCAGTTTATCTGACTGAATCTACTCTTTACTCCTATTTTTATAATCCCATTTCCTATATTTTGCTAGGCAAAAAGATATTTTTCACCGCAGAGAAAAGAGCGAATAGAGGTAATGCAAAGATTTTTTATTTCTTTCCCAACGTTAATTCTGCATCTCATATTCTCCGCGGAAGAGGTTGTATTTTTTCTTCTTCGCCGTGAGGGCTTGCTTTACTTTATTGCCTGAAAAATTATTATCGCATAATAAACGGATAGCTATTGTAATGTTTCAATGCAAGCCCGGTACCTTTCACTACGCTTGTAAGTGGGTCATCTGCCAGGTGAACAGGTAATTTTATTTTATTTTCAAGTCTTTTATCAATCCCACGTAATAAGGCACCACCCCCTGTTACAAATATTCCACGGTTATATATGTCAGAAGCAATTTCCGGTGGTGTTGTTTCCAGCGCTTTTAAAATTCCTTCTTCTATTTTAGATATTGATTTATCCAGGGCTTCGGCTATTTCCTGGTAGGTTACTATTATTTCTTTGGGTATACCTGTCACAAGGTCTCTGCCATGCACAGGCATATCTTCAGGAGGATCATCAATATCTTTCATTGCTGCACCAATTTGAATTTTAATTTGCTCCGCTGTACGCTCGCCAATGAGAAGGCTATGATACCTGCGGATAGTGTCAACAATATCCGAGGTGAATTCATCTCCTGCTATGCGAACTGATTGGTCGCAGATAATGCCTGCCAATGCAACAACTGTTATGCCGGTAGTACCTCCGCCAATATCAACAATCATATTACCTACAGGTTCTTCTACATCAATTCCCATTCCCAATGCAGCAGCCAGAGGTTCGTGAACAAGATAAACTTCTTTGGCCCCCGCCTGCTCAGCACTATCTCTCACTGCACGCTTCTCAACTTCGGTAATGCTGCTGGGTATGCAAATCATCATACGCCAACTGGGAGCAAATAAAGATTTTTTAGGATTGATTTTTTTTATCATTTCCCGCATCATCAGTTCTGCTGCATTGAAATCCGCGATTACGCCATCCTTTAGCGGGCGGATGGTACGAATACTATCATGAGTTTTCTCATGCATCATAAGCGCTTTTTTACCAACAGCCAATACATTTTTTGGGTTATTACGGTCTAAAGCTATAATAGATGGCTCGTTTACAACAACCTCATCGTTATAAATTATAAGCGTATTTGCTGTGCCAAGATCAATGGCTATTTCCTGCGTGAAGAAGTTAAAGAAGCCCATAGGTTTAAGAAGTATTCAGAAATTTCCAACTCATGCGAAGTTGTAGGAATTTTAGTTCTCAGCAACGTCTTCTTTTTAAGATGTTGCGCTGCAATATGATAAACAGCATAAGGTTATATTTTTACAAATACCTGACCCCTAATTCTTCAACCCACAATTACCACCTATATCTGGCGCAGGTCTCCTGACCTGTGCCTGACCGTTAGTATATGACTACCTGCTAAAATAAATGTTTATAAAGTTAAAAATATTGTGTAGGAGAAGTAAAAGAAGTAACGAAGCGGCACAGGTCGGGAGACCTGCGCCAGTATAAGCACGCATTTGTTAAGCAATAAGGTTTGGCTTTTCACGGCAATTAATTTTATTGAACTACTGTTGCATATATGGCATGGTTTAAGTTATGGAATTGAAATAACAAATCTTGCAACCAATGAAAGCATCAAACAAACCAATTAAAAAGTCATCACGCATATTATTAGGTGCCTTACTTGTTACAGCAGGGGTGGGGCATCTTACATTTTTACGAAAAGATTTTCGTGCACAGGTGCCCAACTGGGTTCCTTTAGATGTTGATGATGCTGTTGTTTATTCTGGCATTGCGGAAATAACCTTGGGCACTTCACTTATTCTTGCAGGTAAAAATCAAAAAACAGTTGGTAAGATAGCTGCTGCATTTTTTACAGCTGTATTTCCGGGCAATATTGCGCAATATAAGCATCGCCGCAATGCATTTGGTTTGGATACAGATAATAAACGTTTGGCAAGATTATTTTTTCAGCCTGTTCTTATTTACTGGGCATTGAAAAGCACAGGAAAGTAGATGGACAATCATCTTGATGGTTTCATCAACCTTTTTAATTTATTGAATGTACAACGCTTAATT
>JBBSEV010000051.1:0-30386 GCA_038239385.1 Chitinophagales bacterium | reverse complement strand
TGCAAAGCATGGGGAAAGCTGGCAGAAACAGGTGGAGAGGAATTCGTCCAAGAACACGGGGCGTTGCAATGAATCCTGTTGATCACCCAATGGGTGGCGGTGAAGGAAAGGCTTCAGGTGGACATCCGAGAAGCCGTACTGGAAAGTATGCTAAAGGCCAGGTTACCCGTACACGTGGTAAAGGGTCTGATAAAATGATTATTCAAAGAAGGAATGGTAAAAAATTACCAAACAAATAAAAAGGTTTTTAAATCGTACTTAGTACATCTAAAATCGTACATATAAAATGGCTCGTTCAGTAAAAAAAGGTCCTTATGTAGAAGCTAAGCTGGAAAATAAAGTGCTTGGCATCAATGGAGGAACAACAAAGAAAGGTGTTATAAAAACCTGGTCACGTCGTTCAACAATTACACCTGACTTCGTTGGACATACGTTTGCAGTTCATAATGGTAATAAATTTATTCCTGTGTATGTAACAGAATTTATGGTAGGGCATAAACTTGGAGAATTTGCACCAACAAGGAATTTTAAAGGACACTCAAGTAAAAAGATCGCATAATTTTTTGATACAACTAATAGTATCCAAAATAAAGAAATAATAAAATGGAAGCAGTAGCTAAACTTAATAATTATCCTACATCTCCCCGTAAAATGCGTTTACTGGCAGATCTAATCCGTGGTCTCGAAGTTGAAAAGGCATTGGGTATTTTACAATTTAATCCCAAACATCCGGCTGTGCCTATGTACAAATTATTAAAAAGCGCTATTAACAATTGGGAACAAAAGAATTCTGAAGAAAAAGTAGAAGACGCAGGTCTTGTTGTAAAAACAATTATGGTTGATTGTGGCAGGGTTATCAAACGCATGAGGCCGGCACCACAAGGCCGTGGATACAGGGTACGTAAGCGTAGCAACCATGTTACCATTATTGTAGACAGCAATAATCATAAATCTATTCCTTCTGTAAAAAAAGTGGTTGCTAAAGCAGAACCTTTACCAGTAGAAGAAATCGAGGTGGTTGAAACAACAGATGCTAAAACAAAGAAGCCTGCAAGTAAAAAAGCAATAGTGAAAAAAGAAACAGTGAAGAAAGAAACAGTGAAGAAAGCCCCTGCCACAAAAAAAGTAAAACCTGCTGAAGAAAAAATGGAAAAAAAATCTGCAGAAAAAAATACAAAAAAATAAAAACCGAATATGGGTCAAAAAACAAATCCGATTGGTGCCAGGTTAGGAATTATTCGTGGATGGGAAAGTAACTGGTTTGCCCATCCTAAAGATTATGCTAAGAAACTGGTGGAAGATGATAGGATCAGAACATATCTTAATGCCCGTATCAATAAAGGTGGAATTGCTAAGATTGTGATTGAGCGTACACTCAATAAGCTTATCATCACTATTCATACCTCTAAGCCCGGTATTATTATTGGTAAGGGAGGAGGAGAAGTTGATCGCATAAAAGAGGAACTTAAGAAACTTACCGGAAAAGATGATGTGCAGATCAATATTTTGGAAATACGCCGTCCGGAACTTGATGCAAATATTGTGGCTGATACAATTGCCAAGCAGATTGAGAATCGCATAAATTATAAAAGAGCGATTAAAATGTCTATTGCTTCTGCACTAAGAATGGGTGCTGAAGGTATAAAAGTGAGAGTAGGGGGAAGGCTTGGTGGAGCAGAAATTGCCCGTAGCGAAGAGATAAAGCAAGGCCGTACTCCTTTACATACTTTAAGAATGGATATTGATTATGCAAACGTTTTTGCTCAAACTGTTTATGGAAAAATTGGTGTGAAAGTATGGATTTGTAAAGGTGAGGTACTTGCCAAGAGAGATTTAAATCCAAATATAATTGCTGGTGGTGGCAAAAGTGATAACGACATGCAGCAAGGAGATAGAAGAGGTGGCTTCAACGACAGACGTGGAGGTGGTGATAGAGATAGGGGAGATAGACGTGGCGGAGGCGGTGGTGATAGAAGAAGTGGAGGTGGCCCTGGAGGTGCGGGGAGAGGCGGCGGTGGAAGAAGATAATTATAGTCTAATTTTTAATGCAATAATATTCATTATTGCGTCACGATAATTTTCAAATAAAAAAAAATGTTACAGCCAAAAAGATCTAAGCACAGGAAGATGCAGAAGGGCCGTATGAAAGGCGATACTAAACGTGGAGCTACCATTTCCTTTGGGACATTTGGATTGAAAGCGCTGGATTCAGTTTGGTTAACTAACAGGCAGATAGAATCAGCCAGGCAGGCAATGACACGTCATATGAAACGGGAAGGAAATGTTTGGATAAGAATTTTTCCTGACAAAGCGATTACAAAAAAACCTGCCGAAGTAAGAATGGGTAAGGGTAAGGGTAATCCTGAATATTTTGCTGCTGTTGTTCAGCCAGGAAGAATTTTATTTGAAGCTGACGGAGTTTCACTGCAGGTGGCCAAAGAAGCATTTGAGCTTGCAGCTCAAAAATTACCGATAGCTACAAAATTTGTAGTAAGAAGAGATTATGAGGCTTAATTAATCAATTTGAAAAATAGATTTTAAGTTGAAGTGTATAAAGTAATAAATAAAAAACAATGTCTAATAGGAATGATTTCGTAAACAGTCTCAAAGAGATGACAGAAGCAGATCTCCGGTCCAGGATTGAAGAGGATGAGATGAGAATTAAAAAATTAAAGTTTGCTCATGCGGTTTCTTCAATAGAAAATCCTATGAACATCCGCGGCGTAAGAAAAGACCTTGCTCGTATAAAGACTGAATTACGAAAAAAACAATTAGGTTCTAAATCCTAAAAATAAAATAATGTCCGATAGAAATTTAAGAAAAATAAGAACCGGTGTAGTTTCCAGTAATAAAATGGATAAAACAATTACGGTAAAAGTAGAAAGGAGAGTTAAGCATCCTATGTATGGAAAGTTTGTGAAAAAAACAACGGGTTTTCACGCTCATGATGAAAAGAATGAATGCAGTATTGGAGATGTTGTGAAAATAATGGAAACAAGGCCTATGAGTAAATTAAAACGTTGGAGATTGGTAGAAGTCGTAGAAAAAGTGAAATAAAAATTATGAGCTTTGAGCCTTGTGCTTTGAGCCATGGATTTAATAAATAAAATATTTATATAATTGCTCACAGCTCATAGCTAAGAGCTCAAAGCTAAGAAAGATGATACAGCAAGAAAGCAGGTTAAACGTAGCAGATAACAGTGGAGCAAAAGAGGTACTATGCATAAGGGTCTTGGGCAATTCCGGCCAGGATTATGCGCATGTGGGAGATAAGATAGTAGTATCTGTAAAAGATGCTTTACCTGCGGGTGGTATCAAAAAAGGAACCGTAAGTACAGCGGTGATTGTACGCACTAAAAATAAGCTTCGGCGCAAGGATGGTTCTTATATAAGATTCGATGATAATGCAGTGGTTCTCTTGAATGCGTCCGATGAGCCAAGAGGAACGAGAATATTTGGGCCGGTCGCCCGTGAGCTAAGAGATAAAGGTTATATGAAGATAATTTCTCTTGCCCCTGAAGTATTATAAATGTATCTTTGCACCCCCAAAAAAATTGGGTAATTAATAAAACAGACAAACATTTGTCAACGATGAAAATAAGATTTAAGCCTAAGTTCAACATAAAAAAAGGCGATTCAGTTGTTGTGATTACAGGTGATGATAAGGACCTTAAAAAGCCTCGTAAAGTGTTGGAAATTATTACCGAACAAAACCGGGTGCTTGTGGAAGGGGTAAATATTGTTACCAAACATACAAAGCCATCAGCTCAAAATACTAAAGGCGGTATCATGAAAATAGAAGCGCCAATCGCTATTTCAAATGTTATGCTTTGGGATGCTAAATCTTCATCACATTCAAAAATCAGCAGGAAAAGAGAGAGCGGAAAATTAGTGAGAACTGCTAAAAAATCAGGGGAGGTAATTAAATAATGAGTACCGAAAAATATAAACCGAGACTTGCAGAAAAGTATAAAAAAGAAGTTGTACCTGCGTTGATGAAAAAGTTTGCTTACAAAACCGTAATGCAGGCTCCCAGGCTTGAAAAAGTTTGCATCAACCGTGGCGTAAATGGTGCAGTAGCAGATAAGAAGCTGGTCGATGTTTCTATTGAAGAATTAACAACCATTACCGGTCAAAAAGCTGTAGCTACAATGTCAAAAAAAGACATTTCAAATTTTAAGCTTCGTAAGAATATGCCTATTGGCGCAAAAGTTACTTTACGTGGCGTGAATATGTATGAGTTTTTAGACAGGCTTGTTTCAGTCTCTCTCCCACGTGTTAGGGATTTCAAAGGTATAAGTGATAAATCATTTGATGGCCGCGGTAATTACACTTTAGGAGTTACAGAGCAAATTATTTTTCCTGAGATTGATATTGATAAAGTAAATAAGATCACAGGATTGGATATCACTTTCGTTACAACTGCTTCAACCAATGAAGAAGCTTTTGAATTACTTAAGGAATTGGGGATGCCCTTTAAAAATGTAAAAAAATAACCCTTCGATAAAACTCAGGGTAACAAAGCAAAATAAAAAAATATGGCTAAAGAGTCAGTGAAAGCAAGGCAGAGAAAACGCGAAAAAATGGTAGCGCAATATGCTGAGAAAAGAAAAGCATTGAAAGCTGCGGGCGATTACCGCGGGCTTGATCTTTTACCGAAGAATGCTTCTCCGGTTCGGTTAAAAAACCGGTGCCAGCTTACTGGTCGCCCGAGAGGATATTTAAGGCATTTTGGCCTCTCAAGAAATATATTTCGTGATATGGCATTACAAGGGAAAATTCCAGGTGTAAAAAAAGCAAGCTGGTAACAAGGAATTTTTATAATAACAGTTCTAGAAAAATTTAAAGACAAATTCAAATACAATGGTTACTGATCCTATAGCAGATTATTTAACAAGAATTAGAAATGCACAAATGGCAAGCCATAGGGTTGTTGAAATTCCGGCTAGTAATTTGAAAAAGCGTATGACAGAAATACTGTACGATAAAGGATATATTTTAAAATATAAATTTGAAGACGATTCCAAGCAGGGTTTAATAAAAATCGCTTTAAAATATGATCCTCAGTCAAAACTTCCTGCCATACAGAGTTTGGAAAGAGTGAGTCGGCCGGGGTTACGTTCTTATTCTAAACCCGATGAATTTAAAAGAGTAAAGAATGGATTAGGTATCGCTATCGTATCAACTTCAAAAGGGGTAATGACTGATAAGGAAGCAAAGGCACAAAAAGTAGGTGGCGAAGTATTGTGTAACATTTATTAATTTTTGATAAGATAATTAAGCATTAGTCGTGGCTGAACACTACCAATGATATTAAAAAATAAAACTGGCTATGTCTAGAATTGGAAAAAATCCTGTAACAATTACAAATGGCGTAAATGTGAGCCTGGGAAGTGATAATGTAATAACAGTTAAAGGCCCTAAAGGTGAATTAAAACAAGCCATTGATCGTGATATTAAAGTGGAAGTAAAGGATGATAAAATTGAATTTGTGCGTCCTACTGACCAGATAAGGCATAGAGCTATGCATGGCTTATATCGCTCATTGGTGAATAACATGGTTCACGGAGTAACTCAAGGATATACCAAGCAGCTTGAACTGGTTGGGGTAGGGTATAAAGCTTCAAACCAGGGAAATCTTCTAGATCTTTCATTAGGTTTCTCTCACAATATTCTTGTTGAAATACCAAAGGAACTAAAAGTTACCACTGCCCAGGAGAAAGGTAAAAATCCGATAATTACTCTTGAAAGTATCGATAAACAATTATTGGGTGCGGTAGCTGCTAAAATCCGCAGTTTGCGCAAACCTGAGCCTTACAAAGGAAAAGGTGTAAAATTTGTTGGTGAAGTATTGCGTAGAAAAGCAGGTAAGTCTGCAGGTAAGTAATCCCATCTTAAAGGGGAAGAAAATAAAGTAATGAATTAATTTGAAAATTCCATAAGCCCCCTTAGGGGTTTGGGATTAAAATAGAACACAATGAATTCAAAAGTTAGCGCCAGGCAAAAAATAAGGTATCGCATTCGCAAAAAAATAAGTGGCAGCGCAACAAGGCCACGGCTTAGTGTTTTTAGAAGCAACAGCGATATATATGTTCAGTTGATTGATGATGAAAACGGGATAACACTTGCTTCCGCATCTTCACGTCAAAAAGATGTTGCAGCTCAAAAAGCAAACAAAGTAGAAAAAAGTAAACTTGTGGGTGCAGCGATTGCACAAAAATCTTCTGAACTAGGAATTAAAGATGTAGTCTTTGATAGAAGTGGGTATATATATCATGGACGTGTAAAAGCAGTAGCGGAAGGAGCAAGAGAAGGCGGACTGATATTTTAATTTAACTCTCCGAAGATTTCAGCAACTCTTTCAAATCTAACTTCAAATAAAAATTATAAATAGCATAATGTTAAAACCAAATACACAAAGAATCAGGGGCGCAGATCTCGAACTTAAAGAAAAAGTAGTTTCCATAAACCGGGTTGTTAAAACAACAAAGGGTGGAAGGGCATTTAGCTTTTCTGCTTTGGTGGTTGTAGGTAACGAAAATGGAGTTGTAGGGCAGGGCCTTGGTAAAGCAAAAGAAGTTCAGGAAGCGATTCTCAAAGGAATTGATGACGCTAAGAAAAATCTTATTAAGGTACCTATCATGCATGGAACCATTCCACATGAGCAGTGGAGTAAGGAAGGGGCTGCTAAGGTTTTGATTAAGCCAGGAGCGCCGGGTACAGGTGTAATTGCCGGTGGCAGCATGCGTGCAGTATTAGAAAGTGCTGGCATTCACGATGTACTTGCAAAATCACTCGGTTCTTCTAATCCACACAATGTGGTAAAAGCAACGGTGAAAGCATTGGCGACTTTAAGAGAACCAATTGCGGTAGCAAAAACGAGAAATATTTCTTTAAAGAAAGTTTTTAACGGATAAGAAGAATTTTGATAAATCAGGTAAGATGAAAAAAATTAAAATTAAGCAAATAAAAAGTGGTATAGACAGGTCAGAGCGCCAGAAGCTAACACTTCAGGCACTTGGACTTAAAAAGGTTAATGCCACAAAAGAAGTTGAAGCCACTCCACAAATTCTTGGAATGATTAAAAAGGTGGATCACTTAATAAGTGTGGAAGAATTAGCCTAAAAAATTGAGATTCTAAATTTATTTATAAAGCGAGCTCCGCGTACATGGGGCGTTAAGTTCAAAAAAAGTACAATGCAAATACACAATTTAAAGCCTGCGAAAGGCGCTACGCACAAAGAAAAAAGAATTGGTCGTGGTGAAGCATCAGGTAAAGGTGGTACTTCCACCAAAGGTAATAAAGGAGGCCAAAGCCGGGCGGGTTATAAAATTAAAATGGCACATGAAGGTGGCCAGATGCCTATCCAGAGAAGGCTTCCTAAAAGAGGCTTTAAAAACAATAACCGGATTGAATATAAAGTTTTTAACCTTGGGCAGATAGACCAGCTTATAGAAAAACATTCTATTAAAGAATTCACTCCAGAAAATCTTTACATCAATAATCTCATAGGGCAGAATGACCGGGTAAAAATTCTGGGAAATGGCGTTTTAAAAGCCAATATTCCCTTCAAGGTGAATGCAGTTAGCGTTAAAGCAAAAGGTGTAATAGAGTCTGCCGGCGGAACTATCGAAATAGTTAAATAATTAATGGATATTTGCTTTCTGAATTTGATCGCAATAATTAAATCTTGATAATTCTGTGAAGAAATTCATTACTACATTAAAAAATATCTGGACAATTGAAGAGTTGAGAAACAAAATTCTTACAACTCTCTTGCTTATCCTTGTTTATAGGGTAGGTTCTCATATTGTTATTCCTGGCCTTGATCCCAATAAACTTACTAATCTCCAAAATAGCTCAAAGGGTGGTATGCTTGGGCTTTTAGATGCATTTGTAGGTGGTGCTTTTTCTAAGGCTTCGATTTTTGCATTAGGAATTATGCCTTACATTTCCGCCTCCATTTTTATGCAGCTTATGACAATTTTGGTTCCTCAAATAGCCAAAATTCAAAAGGAGGGTGATAGTGGAAGAAAGAAAATTAATCAGTGGACACGTTATCTTACGGTAGTAGTAACTGCTTTTCAGGCTGCAGCGTATATCGGGTTTTTAACTACTTCAAACCGGGAAGCGTTGTTAGAAGCATACTCCGGTTTTTTCTGGGTTTCAACAGTTGTTATTCTTACAGTAGGTACATTATTCGTAATGTGGCTCGGTGAAAAAATAACTGACAAAGGGTTGGGAAACGGAACATCAATAATTATAATGGTTGGAATTTTAGCAAGGCTTCCCCAATCCGTTATGCAGGAGTTTTCTGCGAAGCAAACACGCGGTGGGGGCGGGCTCTTAATATTTCTTATTGAAATAGCTGCTTTTATTGCTGTTATTCTTGGTCTTATTCTCCTGGTTCAGGGAGTAAGAAAAGTTCCGGTTAACTATGCCAAGCAGATTGTAGGTAACAGGCAATTTGGTGGTGCAAGGCAATTTTTACCGCTGAAGGTAAATGCTGCCGGGGTTATGCCTATCATCTTTGCACAGGCTATTATGTTTTTACCAACAATTTTCGCCGGGTTTCAAACTTCAGGTAAAAACTGGGCGATCTATTTTACCGACCATACTAATTTGATTTATATGGTTATTTATTCAGTAATGGTAATTGGATTTACATTTCTGTATACTGCCCTTATTTTTAACCCAAAGCAAATGGCTGATGATCTTAAGCGCAGTAATGGATTTATTCCCGGAGTAAAGCCAGGCCAGCCTACAACAGATTACATAGGAACTATAATGGACCGTATCACTTTGCCAGGTGCTGTATTGCTTGCGTTTGTAGGTATATTACCCGGTATTGCCCAACTTTTAGGCGTAACACAAAGCTTTGCCACTTTTTATGGAGGAACATCTTTGTTGATTATGGTTGCAGTAGTTCTTGATACGCTTCAGCAAATAGAAACTCAATTGCTTATGCGTCAATATGATGGATTGATGAGTAGCGGCCGCATACAGGGAAGACAAACTGTGGCGCCGGGTGTAACGGGGAATTTATAATTCTTTCTAAATATATTATTATAACCCTGGCCTTTTATTGTCAGGGTTTTTTAAATAGTATTGTAATGATCATACATAAAACTCAGGAAGAGATTGAATTGATAAGGCAAAATTGTTTGCTTGTAAATGATGCAATTGCGGAAGTTGCGAAAGAAATAAGACCGGGCATTTCTACTATGTTTTTAAATAACCTGGCAGAACAATTTATAATGGATCACAATTCGATCCCATCATTCAAGAACTATCATGGGTTTCCTTACGCATGCTGCATATCAGTAAATGATGCTGTTGTACATGGGTTTCCAACAAAAGATGAACTAAAAGAAGGTGATATTGTATCAATTGATGTTGGTGTTTTTAAAAATGGCTACCATGGAGATAGCGCATATACATTTGCAGTAGGTAACGTAAGCAATGGAATAAAAAAACTGATGCGGGTTACGAAAGATTCTCTTTATAAAGGGATTGAAAAAGCCATTGTGGGAAACCGTGTTGGCGATATTGCGTTTTCAATTCAGGAATATACGGAGCGTAAAAATGGCTATGGAGTCGTTAGGGAGCTGGTAGGGCATGGCCTTGGCAAAGAGCTTCATGAAGACCCGCAGGTTCCAAATTATGGAAAGCGGGGTAGCGGCGCAAAATTAAATGACGGTCTTGTAATTGCTATAGAGCCCATGATAAATATGGGACGTAAAGAGGTTTATAATGATAAAGATGGCTGGACGATCCGAACTAAAGATGGTAAGCCATCTGCCCATTATGAGCATACTGTTTGTGTAAGAAAAAATGCCGCTGATATTCTTTCGTCTTTTGAAAATATTGAGATAGCTGAAAAATCAAACGAAAACCTTTATTCGGATTATTAAATTATGCGTTTTTGTTTATTACGAAAGTAATCGGCCGAAACTTATTAATGATACCTGGTTTGTTATTTCTCATCAATAGCTTCAGCTACTTTTTTAAGAGATTGTAGAATTGGGTTTTCTTCTCCTTGCGGTTCTTCTTGTACTGAATCAGGCCTCGTGTCCTCTTGTATAATTTCAAGTTTTGTCTGCCCATTCTCGTTTTTTAAAACATAACTCATAATAAAATAATTTTCGGGCTTGTCTTCCAGGCCAGGCCGTGGGGCAAACAAATTATATTTTAATAACTCGTGAGGCCTTACTTCTAAAACTTTCCCCCATTGCTCGAATATCTTGTTTTCCCATTCTGCGGTAAATCTAATGTCAGTACCAACTTTCCACTCGGTAATTAAGTCGCTTCCATATTGCCATTTCTTTACGAGCTCAGGCTTAGTGAGTGCATCCCAAACCCTTTGAGCTGAGGCGTTGATATAGATTGTAGAAATATTAAGTGCCATAATAATATAAAATGAAATAACAAATTTAAGTTTATGAATTTTAGAATCTAAATATCATCACATTTTTTTTACAAATATTTGCCACGAATTTTAGAAGAGTATTTATAAATTTTGGTTTTCAAATACCTTGCATACAATGCAAAAAAAGTTAATAGTTATTGGAGGAGGTGCTGCCGGATTTTTTTGTGCAATAAATGCTGCATTGAAAAATCCTAAACTTGATGTAACAATAATGGAAAAAACATCTAAACTTTTAAGTAAAGTAAGAGTGAGCGGTGGAGGACGTTGCAACGTAACCCATGCGTGTTTTAGCATTGCTGAAATGATTAAAAAATACCCACGCGGCGAAAAGTTTTTAAAACAATCCTTTCATCATTTTTTTACGACAGATACTATAAATTGGTTTGAAAAAAGAAGTATAAAATTAAAAACAGAAGATGATGGAAGGATGTTTCCTGAAAGCAATACTTCCGAAACGATAATTGACTGCCTGCTTCAGCAGGCAAATCGCTCAGATATCAAAATTTTAATGAATAGCGAGGTTAGTGAAATTGAAAAACTTCAGAAGCAAAATGAAAACGAAAAAAACAGTCATCATGATGGCTTCAGATTAAAATGTAAAAACGGGGCTGAATTCAATGCGGACTTTATTTGTATCGCATGTGGCGGCTATAATAAAACAGAACAGTTTAACTGGCTTGCTAAATTGGGGCATTCTTTCGAATCGCCTGTTCCATCTTTATTTACATTTAACATACCCCAAAATCCTATTGTCGAACTTATGGGAATTACATTGAAGGATGTAGTTGTAAAAATAAATGGAACCAAACATAAGAAGGAAGGTCCTTTACTTATTACACATTGGGGTTTTAGCGGACCGGCTATTTTAAAGCTTTCTGCTTTTGCCGCAAAAGATCTTGCAGAATTAAAATATGATTTTTATATTTCAGTTAACTGGCTTCCTTTATTAAATGAAAGCCTTGTATTGGAAAAATTAAAGCTTTATAGAAACGAGCTTGCTTCACAAAAAATTAGTAACAGAAATCCATTTGAACTTCCGCAAAGATTTTGGAAATATCATTTACAGCTATGTGGAATAAATGAATATACCAGGTGGGCGGATTTACCTGCAAAGCTTCAAAACCTTTTGGCAATTCAATTAGGTTCGCAACAATTTCATGTGAAGGGAAAAACTACATTTAAAGAAGAATTTGTAACAGCTGGTGGAATAAAATTAAATGAAGTAAATGCTGTAACAATGGAAAGTAGAATTATATCTCAACTATTTTTTGCGGGGGAAATTTTAGATGTTGATGGAATTACAGGTGGTTTTAATTTTCAACATGCCTGGACAAGTGGCTGGCTGGCTGCAAATAAAATTGCTTCATTTTAAACTAACAGGAAGTATTTATAAAAAAACAATCAATAATAATACGGCAATAAATAATATAATTACAGTAATATAAAGGCGCGAGATTATTATTTTTGATTTATCCATCCGGTATAATCATTCAATAATTATGCAACAACTATAAATACCTTCATAAATTATACCAGTTCAGGAAATATAGTTCATTTGATTTTTAGGTGTTGCCAATCTTACTCATTGTGGGATATTTAAATTAAGCATAGGAAAAACGTTTGCAATGAAATTTATATTACTTCCAGTAAATAAAAGCTATATGGCTCAATTATTAAATATTCGTCATCTCTTCCAATCGTAATACTTTCTTTTGACCAGTGGTCGTACAAACTTTTTAGGGCAAATCCGTTTTCTTTAAATGCATACCACGTGAGAAAGGCAGGTTCATTGCTGAAGTTGAACACACAAAAAATTTGCTGATTTTTTTTATGTCTTATAAATCCTGCTACATGAATATTATGAGGCTTTAACCATATTATATTGCTGTTATCTTCAATTGCAGATAGTTTTTTACGAATTTTTAAAAGTTTTTTTATTCCGGAAAAAATCCGGTTTTCAAGAGTACCTGTTGCATCTCTTTGTTTATTTTTTTCCCAATTTATTTTTGGCCGGTGCATCCAGCGATTATCATAATATTTACTTTCTTCATTTAAATAAGCTTCATCATTTGTATAACCAACTTCATCACCATAAAACAACATAGGCAAGCCGCCGATAAAAAAACTCATAGCTTGCATCATTAATATTTTTTTTACTGACAATTCAATTTCACTTTCTTTGTTTTCTTCAATTGCTTTTTGTAAACCGCATAATGACGCGAGGGTGCCACTAATGCGTGCATCGCCGGTTTTGGGATTAAATGAAAATAATGCCCCCATTGAGGGCGAGCCAATAAAATTTCCTGCATAATAGTTTTTCAAATATTGCCGGTGTTGAAATGGATCATATCCGGCTTCTACAATCATAGCATCTTCGTAACCCAGGCCAATGTCATCATGGCATCGTGTATAAGTGATCCATGAAGCACCATAAGGCTTTTTTAATAAAACTTGTTGACCTGCGAGCATAATTCTTGTATCACCAGTTGCCAGGGCATCCCATTGCAAAGCCATTTGGGTTGCGTTATAACAAAAGTCACATTCTCTTGCAGCAAACAAATCTTCTCCAAAATATTTCATTATATGCCTGGGGGCCTGTATCGCTTCTCCCAGTAAGGCCATTCCTGGCGTAGCTACCTGCACACTTAGCTTCATTAGTTGTAGAATCGTGTGTGCCTGGGGAAGATTTGTGCAAGTTGTGCCTGGTTGTTTCCAGATAAATGCCGGAGCATCTATGCGCAAAATATCAACACCAATGTTAGCATAAAAAAAAACTGTATCAAGCATAGCAATAAATACCTGGGGATTTGAATAATTAAGATCCCACTGGTAATTATGAAAAACCGTCATCACCCATTTATTACATTCAGGAACCCAGGTAAAGTTTCCAGGCGCAGCAGTTGGGAAAATTTCCTTCATGCTTTTTTCAAACAGGTCAGGCATTGTTCTATCATCATACATGTAAAAAAAATCCTGGTATTTTTTATCATCGGCTTTTGCCTTCAAAGCCCATTCATGTTGGTTTGAAGTATGATTGAGCACTATATCAAGCATGAGATATAAATTGTCCTTCGACATCTTTTTTTGCAGATGTTGCAAATCTTTCAATGTTCCAAAACGCTTGTCCACTTTTCTAAAATCAGAAACTGCATAGCCGCCGTCACTTTCACCTTCAGGGGTTTCAAATAATGGCATCAGGTGAAGTACATTTATTCCTAACTCTTCAAAATAATCAAGCTTAGTTTCCAAATCAGGCAGACTTCCACAAAACCTGTCAACATACAGGCTCATACCTGCGAGTTTATTACTAAGAAACCAATTCCCTTTTTCGTACTTGCGTGTATCTTTTTTTTGTAATGGTATAGAACGGTTAATAAACGCAGTCATTATAGTTTGCAATAACTGTTCGAAATTTTTTTTTTCATGCTCGTGTTGACCGTAAAGATCTTTATGCAATGCATAAATAGTTGAAGCATTAGCAATCAATCTTGTGTAAAACAAATTATCGGTGTCTGTTTTTTCCAGATTATTTTTTATGGCAAGTCTGGCAACCTGGCTATGAATTTTATGGTCGTACATGCATTAGCTTTATTAATCAAAAATCTGGGCACTTAAATGTTTAAAGGCTTCCATAGCACCCATGTATTCGCAAGTACGTGCTCCTGCTTTATTAGCATTGGCAATTATATTTTTCCAGTCTTTCTGGCTCATTGCTTCTGTCATTTGTAATGAATAATTTCTTAATTGGTATAAAATCGCTCCTACAAATGCATCGCCGGCGCCGGTGCTATCAATTGATTTTACGGCTATTGTTGGCACGATAGTTTTATTCTTATTTCTTACCAGTAAAGTGCCTTCTTTCCCCAAAGTAATAGTAAATGTGGCGTTGGTATTTTCAGATAAAATTTTTGCTGCATCATTTACAGAGGAGCTTCCGGTTAAAAGCATGGCTTCTTCATCGCTCACTTTAAAAAAATGGCATGCTTTCATAAAATCCCATGACTGCTCAATGAATAATGCTGTATCGGTTTTCCAAAGCAGCTGCCGGTAGTTTGGATCGAAGCTGATGAAGAGATTTTTATCCGCAGCTTTTCGCAATAAACTTTTATATGCATGTTGCAAAGGCCCGGGCAGGAAAGCGGTTGCAGAGCCAAAATGAATTATGGAACATTTATCAAGATCAATTCCTTCCAGGTCAGCTTCTGTAAGCTCACCATCAGCGCCACGGTTAAAAACAAAATCTCTTTCTCCGTCTTTCATTAATGATACAAATGCAAAAGTGGTAAAATGATCTTTATCCTGAACCATCCAAATAGTGGATACACCAAAATCTTTCATAGTATCAATTAGTTGCTGCCCAAAAGGATCTGCACCTACTTTAGCTGACAGTAGCACATCACCACCTAACGCTGCAATTGCTGCCGCTACATTTGTTGGAGCTCCACCCGGTTTTTTTAAAAAGTGCTCGCCATTGGCAAGCGATGAACCGGTATCGGTACATATCATATCAATAAGCGCCTCACCAATGCAAAGAATTTTGCCGCCAGTGCCTTCAAGCCCTGCTGTGGAGTTTTGAGCATCATCAGTTAAGTTGTTTACCATTTTTGTACCTATTAAAATTGGCTAGTGTTTTAAAATACCAGAATATTTGATAAAACCCACTTTCTTTTGAATCTGAGCATCTAATGACCAACGACTGGCATCGGAATATCTACTGAAGGTTTATTATTTTTCATTAACAATGTTAAGCTTGCTGCTATTAATAAAAAGGTAGCACTAAAATAAATTGCGTTAGTTGGTTCTTTGCCTAAGAAGTTATTAAATATAAATCCAAAAGATAATGAATAGATAAGCATAGGAATAACAATCATCATATTTATAATGCCCATATAAACTCCATACCTTGTTTTAGGAATGTCTTTCACAATTAATAAATAGGGAACACCCATCATGCTTGCCCATGCAATACCGAAACCTATAAGCGGAATAAACACAAGAAATTTATTTGAAATATGTGGAAAAGTAAACAATGCAAATGAAGCTAATAATAAACATACACAATGAACCAGCTTGGCTCCGTTTTTTCTTGCAAACCAAACCAAAACAAAAGCTGATAAAAAAGTAATAATATTAGTCCAGCCGCTTACCAACCCTCCCCAGCCAACTGCCTCCTGATATAATTTGTTTGTTGCCGAACTATCTGTTGTTTTAAAAATTGTTTTTGCTATAGTAAGGTCTTTATAATCCCAATAACATTTCATGGCAAACCATTGAAATAAATAAACCAAAAATAAGCGCCACATGTTTAAGGGCATCTCTTTAATTGCATGGAATATTTCTACAAAAGGGGTTGTGATATTTATTTTTTTACTTCTTAATTCAGCAAGTTCTTCGGCAGTCGGTGGAATTTCAGGTGTTGTTTTATTGCTCCACAAAACGCTCGTAATGCTACAGAATGCACCAAAGAAAAAAGCACCATAAACCCAATAAGGAATACCGTTTGAATTTTCTTTTGTAAAGAAGGGAATTAGTTGAAACAAAAATAAAGAAACTGTTCCCAGTGTTTGCCCAAAACCTGTGAAAAAACTTTGTGCTAAAAAGCCCGTAGGTTGTTGCTCGTGAGAAAGTTTGTCTGCAATGAATGCACGGTATGGCTCCATTGCAGTATTATTCGATGCATCTAAAATCCATAGTAATCCTACTGCCATCCACAATGTGCTGCTGAAAGGAAATAAAAATAAACAAATGCTGCAAAAGAAAGCACCAGTCAAAAAATACGGCTTTCGCCTTCCCCATTTGGGATGCCATGTTTTATCGCTCATGGCACCGATAATTGGTTGAATTAATAAGCCTGTAATTGGCCCTGCTATTTGCAATAAAGGAAGATCACCATTTTGTGCACCCAAAAATTTATAAATAGGATTAACGGCGTTTTGTTGTAAAGCAAAGCTGTATTGAATACCAAAAAACCCCACATTCATATTTATTATTTGTGCAAATGAAAGCCGGGGCTTTAATAATGACATATTTTCTCAATATAAAATTTGAAGAACAATCTTTGATAAATATAGTGATAGTTGATTTGAATGATACCGGTTATTTTCACATAAGTATGTAAAGGATGTAAACTTTTTTTAAAACACTAATTTAGATTTTTGGCCATAAATACTTTTGAATAGATTATGTAAGCAAGTTTAAAATGGTTAGGAATGTTCAAAAGCTTTTAATTAAACTAACATTGTAAATATATAAATCGGGTAAAAAGATTATGCAACCATATATTATTGGAATTGATATTGGAACTGGTAGCGCAAAGGCTATAGCAATAAATTATTCAGGCGGGGTAATTGCATCTTCCCAGGCCCATTATTTAATGTTGAACATGGCAGTTGGTTTTTCTGAACAGGACCCTGAAACAATATGGAATGCATTTGTAAATTGCCTGAAAGAAATAGTAGATAAATTACAGCAGGTACCCATCGCAGTGAGCTTTAGCAGTTGCATGCATAGCTTACTGGTAATTGATAAAAATCATGTTCCAATTACCAATTTAATATCCTGGGCAGATACCAGAAGTGAGAAAATCGCTTCTGAAATAAGGGAATCTGAAAAGGCTGAATCCATATATAGTCAAACTGGAACGCCTATTCATTCGATGTCTCCTTTGTGTAAGATCATTTGGTTAAAAACTCATGCCCCGGAAATTTTTACCAATGCAAATAAATTTATTTCAATTAAAGAATTTATCTGGCACAGGTTATTCAATGCTTACCAGGTAGATCAATCTGTAGCTTCGGCTACAGGCTTATTTAATATTGAAAAATATGAGTGGAATTATAATTCATTGCAATTATGTGGAATTGAAACGAGTCATCTTTCTGAAATTGTTCCCACCGATTTTATTAGGAATGATTTAAATACTGCCATTGCCAAAACATTAAATATTCCAGCTAATACACAATTCTGCATTGGGGCAAGTGATGGATGCCTTGCTAACCTGGGAAGTTTCGCAATGGAAAAAGGTACCGCCGCAATAACGATAGGAACCAGCGGGGCGGTGAGAGTTGCAAATCCAACACCCGTAAATAATTTCGCAGCCATGATCTTCAATTACGTGTTGGACTCAAAAACTTTTATATGCGGTGGGCCTATAAATAATGGAGGTAATGTTTTGGATTGGATAATGAAATCATTTTTGCAAATTCCCAATCCCGCCGGGAAGGAATATGCTGATTTATTTAAGAATGTTAATGAAGTTCCCGCAGGCTCAAAAGGATTATTGTTTCTTCCATACTTATATGGTGAGCGTGCACCAATCTGGGATGAAAAATCGTGTGGAGTTTTTTTTGGAATAAAATCATATCATCGCCAGTCTTATTTTTTACGGGCAGCATTAGAAGGCCAATGCTATGCTTTAAAAAATATTTTGCAAATCGTAGAAGGCTCAACCGGGCCGGTAAAACAATTAAACGTAAGTGGGGGTTTTATACATTCCAACACATGGATGCAGATACTTGCAGATGTAACAGGAAAAAAAATATGCCTTCTGCAGACTGAAGATGCATCGGCCATAGGAGCAGGACTGTTATGTATGAAAGCTCTTCATGTCATCGAAAATATTTCAGCACTTCAACCCCAGAGCAATATAACTATTGAACCAGTTGAAAATAATAATGAGGTTCATGAAAAATATTTTCCAATATTTAAAGACTTATATCCGAGCCTAAAGGAATGTATGCATAGGGTCAATAGCATTCCTATATAAATTGTTGCATAGATAAAACATTCATACACTTTTGAATAATATTTTCGTTTGCACACTGCTTTCTTAAAAGAAGGAAGTATCTTTCTTTTCTAATGCTTGTAAAATGAATAACAGAAAAATCTTTGGCTGGAGTATCATTGTTTCACTTGGTGGGTTTTTATTTGGATTTGATACCGCAGTTATTTCCGGTGCTGAACAATCTATTCAAAAGTTTTGGAATCTTAATACAGTAGAACATGGATTTACTGTATCAATTGCTTTGATTGGAACTATATTCGGAGCGTTGCTTGGTAGTATACCTTCTGATAGACTGGGCAGGAAAACAACCTTGATTATAATTGCATCACTTTATTTACTTTCCTCATTAGGTACAGCGCTGGCAGGCAACTGGTATTTATTTTTAATTTTTAGGTTTCTTGGTGGTATTGGCGTTGGCGCTTCATCAGTAACTGCGCCTGTTTATATTGCAGAAATTGCTCCTGCAAATATGAGAGGGCGATTAGTTGCCATGTTTCAATTCAATATAGTTTTGGGAATTTTGTTATCTTATTTTTCCAATTATTTAATAGGTGCAGGTGATTCCTCATGGCGCTGGATGCTGGGTGTACAGTCGTTTCCATCCTTATTGTTTTTAATTTTATTGAGATTCGTACCTGAAAGCCCAAGGTGGTTATTTTTAAAAAGAAATAAAGTTGAAGAGGCAAGGAGAATTTTACAAATAATAAATCCCGATACAAGTGATGAGGTCCTGGAAAATATAAGAAACAATGATATTCAGGAAAAGGCTTCGGGAAATACAGATCAACTTTTTACAAAAAACAATCGGTTTCCTGTTTTTCTCGCAATTGCATTTGCGATGTTCAATCAGGTATCAGGTATAAATGCAATTATTTATTATGCACCACGAATATTTGAAATGACGGGCCTTGGAAGAAGTTCTTCTTTACTCTCAACAGTTGGGATTGGCGCTGTAAATTTAATTTTTACTTTACTGGCTATTAATTTTATAGATAAAGTTGGCAGAAGAAAATTAATGCTTATAGGATCCATTGGTTTAATTATTACATTAGGCCTGGTTGCCTATACTTTTTATTCAGAAAATTTTGGTGGTATTTCCATTACAATTTATTTACTTCTATACATTGCATTTTTTGCTTTCAGCCAAGGTGCCGTAATTTGGGTTTTTATTTCAGAAATTTTCCCCAACCAGGTAAGAGCAAAAGGGCAGACACTTGGAAGCCTTACTCATTGGGTATTAGCTGCCGCCA
Source organism: Chitinophagales bacterium (assembly GCA_038239385.1). Lineage (GTDB taxonomy): Bacteria > Bacteroidota > Bacteroidia > Chitinophagales > Chitinophagaceae > Ginsengibacter. Next base: position 10,923 of record JBBSEV010000051.1, on the reverse strand, counting down.
TTGCATTTTCATTTCCTGTGATCACAGAAAAACTTGGTGGCGGCAATACGTTTTTGTTTTTCACAATAATGATGGTAGTTCAACTCTTTTTTGTTTTGAAAATAATGCCCGAAACCAAAGGGAGATCACTTGAACAAATTGAAAACAGTCTCGTATTACATTAAATTAAAAAGATTATTTTTTAAAAGGATTTACAAAGATTTTTAGATTATAAATTTTTCTGGAATTCTAATGCTTAGAAAGTAAAGACGACATCTTTTACGCTAAACTGTTATTGAGTCATAAATAAGATTTTAAAAGATTTTTCTTATAAGCAATGAAAACAAAAATAATAGTGATAGCAATAACATTAATTATCTTAATAATTGCTATAGCCACAAAGCCCGATGATAAAAGAATAAAGATCGAAACAATTAATGCACTTTGGGGGAATATCGTTCCTATCCCCGAAAAAACCCCACAACTTTATGAGATGTTTATGAATACAACTACCGTGAATATAAAAATTGATGATTGGTTATTTCTCAAACGCATACAATATAAAATTAAGCAGGGAAAACAAACAGTTGGCTTTGCTGCTTTTGGGAAAGTTATGATTAGGAATTAACTTATTTAATCACTCTTCACCCGATCTTCTCAACAATTTTACCAGTCGATTTATTTTTTAAAATAAATTTTTTTTCTCCGTAATGGGTTGTTTCTTCTTTTATTAAATAATGTTCTTTGTCAAATTCAACCAGGTGGCTATCTTTTGTATATCCTTCTTTCCCTCTCCATATACCCAGTTGCACCGGCTCCCATAACTTAGTCTTTGAAGACTTATAAGCTGCGTCCAAAACTGCGTTCACTATATATCCGTCATAAAATGTTTCTTTGGGTTGATTACCTGATTCCAATGAATTAAGCATATCCATAAACATGTGATTGTATCCAAGTTCATTTACTTCATCGCCTACAGGAAACAACCACCCGGAATTACTCTCTGCTTTTTCTGCAATATAGTCACCTCCCTTACCTGTAGTAAACATTTCAAAACCGGTTCTTAAAAAGTTATTTATCCATATAGTTCCTTCAGTTCCCATTACCTCATCCCGTAAATCAAGCCCTCCCCGAAAAGTCCAGCTTACTTCAAATTGTCCGATTGAGCCGTTTTCATATTTTACCAATGCAATGGCGTGATCTTCAGCATCAATTGGCTTAACCTGAGTATCTGCCCAACACATTACTTCCATTGGTTTTATCTCTTTGCCTATGTAGCCGCGCCCAATTTCTACGCAATGGCATCCCAGATCTAAAATGCAACCACCGCCAGCCTGTACAATATTCCAAAACCATTCACTATGCGGGCCTGGATGCGTTTCTCTTGATTTAGCCCAAAGTATTCTTCCAAGCGCTCCTTCCCGTACACTTTTTTCTGCTTTAATAAACTTTGGCGTGTAAACAAGATCTTCAAGATAACCATTGAATACCTGGGCTTCTTCCACTGCCAGCAGCATACGTTTTGCCTCTGCGGCATTTCGTCCCAAAGGTTTCGTGATCATAATCGCTTTCTTATGTTTACAACAAAGTAATACGGCTTCTTCATGTAAATTATTTGGAAGTGCAATACACACAATATCCACCTCATCACGGGATATACATTCTTCCATGGTAGTTGTAAAATGCTTTACATTATAATCATCGGAAAACTTTTTTGCAGAGGAATTTTTTCTTGAATATACCGATACAATTTTATCCTTGCTTCTTAAACCTTGTAATGAATCTGCATAAAACCTGGCAATAAAACCTGAGCCTAACATTGAAATTTTTTGCATTTTAATGCTTTTAATTTTAATAATGATAATAGTTATAGATTAATTGACATTGGCAAAAAAGTATTATTTAATTTATAATTAAGCCTTGGATATTTTTTATAATTATGATATTTTTTTATCTTTCTTTAAGCAAATTTTTATTAAACGGTTGCTGTTTTATTTTCTAAGGTAAATTACATTTAAAATTAAACGATTTATGTATGAGACCAAAACTTCCCATCTTCGGGTGATAATAGTATACGATGCTGGATATGTACTAGAAGTGAATTGATAAAGAATATAAATTTTTTAATTTTAAAAAAAATTGAGTGTTAAGCAGCTTTTTGAATTATTACAGGGTCTACTATATTAAAATATTAACTTTTATTTATTATTTTTTCATTTTTTTTCCTCTTTTAATTGTTTGTATTATTTTTTTGTTAATTTACACCAAAAATAAACCATTGCTATATGAGATTAAAACTTACACTTTGCCAGCTATTTGCCTTAGCTGCTTCCCTTCTCTTTTGTAATATTCTTTCAGCTCAAAAATTAGTTACAGGTAGCGTCACAGATGCTTCTGGTAAACCAATTGTAGGAGCAACGGTAATCGTGAAAGGCTCCAACATCGGAACGCAAACTGATGCATCGGGGAAGTTTTCGATTTCCGCACCTAACAACAATTCCAGGCTGATAATTTCTTCAGTAGGATTTGAATCAAATGAATTGACAGTTGCTACAAGAAGTAATTTTGATATTTCTTTACGCACCTCTAACTCAACATTGAATGAAGTTGTTGTTACTGGTTATACTTCACAAAGAAAAAAGGAGATTACCGGTGCAGTTGCCGTAGTTAATGTTAACCAATTAAAGCAAACTCCTGTTGGAACAGGTGAAGAAGCATTACAGGGGCGTGCATCAGGTGTTACCATTATTTCTTCCGGTCAACCAGGTGCTGCAAGTGATATACGCATAAGAGGTATTACTGGGTTTGGTAATAATTCACCACTTATAATTGTTGACGGTGTGAGAGGTAACTTACATGATATAAATGTTAATGATGTAGAATCTATACAAGTATTAAAAGACGCATCTGCTTCCATCTATGGTTTGCAGGGCTCTAACGGTGTTATTATTATAACTACTAAAAAAGGCAGGACCGGAAAAGCCAGAATTTCTTATGATGGCTATTACGGAGTTACTACCCGTGGCCCGGGTTATAATATGGCAAGCACCCAGGAAGAAGCTGATGCTATATGGTTGCAACAGCGTAATTCAGGGATAGCTAATCCAAGCAGTAAACAATATGGAAAAGGAGCAAATCCCATTATTCCTGATTACATAACTCCGTTCGGTAGTTTTGAAGGTGATTCTGCTACGGATCCCGCTACTTATAATATAAATAGTAATCAAATAACAAGGGCTAATAAAACGGGAACTAATTGGTACGATGTTATTACCCGGAATGCTATAAAACAAAATCATAACCTATCAGTAAGTGCGGGTTCTGATAAGAGTTCCTATTATTTTTCTTTAGGTTATCTTAATGAGGAAGGTATCGCCAGGTTTCAGTATCTCAAAAGATATTCTGTGAGGGCTAATACCCAGTTTACCATTAAAGATAAAATCAGGGTAGGTGAAAATGCTTATATCTTTTATAAAACCAATCCAACTTATGGTAATCAAAGTGAAGGCAGCCCTTTTACCACTGCTTTTCGTGAAGATGCAATCATACCCGTTTATGATATAAAGGGAAATTTTGGAGGTACAAAATCCCAGGATTTAGGTAATGCACGTAATGTTTATGCCGATATATACCGCACTAAGGATAATCGCAATCATAACTGGGATATTACCGGTAATGTATATGCTGAGGTAGATTTTTTAAAGCATTTTACGGCACGTACCAGCTTTGGTGGTACCTTGGATAATAATTATAATTATAATTTCAATTTTGTAGGTTATGAAAATGCTGAAGGAAATACGGGCGCTAATTCGTTTAGTGAAGGTGCGGGCTACAATACACAATGGACTTATACCAACACTTTGACCTATAATAATGCATTTGGCGACCATAATGTAAAAGTGCTACTTGGTACTGAAGCAGTTAATTTATATGGACGTTTTTTAGGAGCAACGAGAAGTCTGTATTTCTCGGAAAATCCGGATTACCGGACAATCGGTACAGGTACAGGTACACAGTCCAATTCCGGGGGGGCTTACCAGCGTTCTTTATGGTCACAGTTCGCACGGTTGGAGTATGGATATAAAGGAAAATACCTTTTGAATGCCAGTGTTCGCAGAGATGGATCTTCTGTTTTTGTCGACTCAGTTAGGACCGCATATTTTCCTGCTGTTTCAGTTGCCTGGAGAATTTCAGAGGAGAGTTTTTTCAAGAGCATAACTTTCATCAACGATTTAAAGTTACGTTACAGTTGGGGTAAGCTTGGTAATGAAATCAATGTCAATCCTACCAACCCTTTTAACCTTTATAGAACTACTCCTGGCCGTTCCTTTTATGATCTTACCGGAAGCAGCACTTCCCCTAGCGCAGGATTTTTTAGAAGCAATATCGGCAACCCTTCTACAACTTTTGAAGGTGACATCATTTCAAATATAGGTTTGGATGCTACTCTCCTGAAGAATAAAATAGATTTTACTATTGATTGGTACAAAAAGAAAATTAGCGGACTATTATTTGATGCGTCAGGAACTCAATATGACAGGGTATTTACCGGTGATGTAAATCTTCCCAAAGTTAATATAGGTGATATGCAAAATACAGGAATAGACCTAAGTTTGACCTATCATGGAACTATTAATAAAGATTTCAATTTTGATGTTACTGGTCTCTTTACTTCTTATAATAATAAAATTGTTGATATACCAGGGTTGCCTTATTTCAATGGTCCACAAATCAGGAATGTTATAGTGCAGCGTAACCAGGAAGACCATGCGGTAGGTGCTTTTTTTGGATATAAAGTACTAGGGCTTTTCCAGAGTGCTGATGACGTTGCCAAATCTCCGACACAGACAGATGCTTCTCCTGGTTTATTTAAATACCAGGATGTAAATAATGACGGCAAAATAGATGATAATGACCGTACATTTATTGGTGATCCAAATCCTGAGTTTACTTATGGGTTGAACTTATCATTTAATTATAAAAACTTTGATTTTTCTACTTTCTTTTTTGGATCTAAGGGCAACGATATATTTAACCAAACACTTTACTTTACTGATTTTCCTGACTTTTTCAAAGGTGGGATAAGAAGGGATGTAGCAGTTAACTCATGGACTCCAACCAATACGAACACATCCATACCTAAGTTAAGAACTACTGGTGGATTTAGCTCTGATGGGGTAACTAATAGTTACTTTATTAGCAAGGGTTCTTATTTGCGTAACAAGCAAATGCAGATAGGCTATGCGTTACCTGCTACCTTGCTTTCAAAATTTGGTATAGAGCGCCTTAGGATCTATATACAGTCTGCCAATATGTTTACTATAACTAAATATAAAGGAACTGATCCAGAACTGCAAAGTAGTGATATCAACAATACCGTTGGATATGGAATTGACCAGGGAAATTACCCACATACACCCTCTTATCTCATTGGCGTTAATCTTAATTTTTAATTCTCCTAATTTAGTAGTATATGAAAAAGATAAATTATAAAATTTTAATTCCTGTAGTTGTAGGACTGGTAGTTCTCGCTGCATGTAGTAAAAGTTTCCTGGATAAACCACCATTAGGAACTTTAAATCCGCAAATAGTTGCGAACGAAGCAGGTGTTCAGGGACTGTTGATAGGGGCTTATTCCCTTGTTGATGGTGAAGGAGCTTCCGGAGATGGCTTTGCCTCTGGTGCATCAAACTGGATCTTTGGCGGCGTTACAAGTGACGATGCCTATAAAGGATCAGATCCTACTGATGTCGCAGATGCCGCCCCTATGGAACAATGGGTATCATTAACACCTACCAATGGTGCAATACCACAAAAATGGAATCTTGATTACGCTGGGGCGCAACGCTGCAATGATGTAATAAATACAATGGCTCTTGCAACAGATATATCACCAGCAACCCAGACTCTTATTATGGCTCAGGCACGCTTTTTAAGGGCCTTTTACCACATGGATCTCAAGAAAATTTTCAATAATATAATTTATGCCGATGAAACGGTGTCACCAACTAATCTCAACGTTTCTAATGCAGTAGATGTTTGGCCAAGAATAGAAGATGATTTAACTTTTGCTATTGCTAACTTGCCTGATACGTGGAGCGAGGTAGGCAGAATAAATAAGTCTGGGGCAAAAGCAATGTTGGCAAAAGCTTACATGTTCCAAAAGAAATTATCATCTGCTTATCCGATACTTCAGGATTTGATTGCTAATGGAAAGACATCCGGAGGCGCAAAATATGCATTGAATCCACATTTTTATTCAAATTTTAATCCAGCACAAAAAAACAGTGCCGAATCAGTTTTTGCAGCACAAACTTCTGTTAAGGATAATTCTTCCGTAGATTGGGGAGGTGACCCAAATGGTAATTATGGTGACATTTTAAATTTTCCTTACAATGGAGGCCCAGGAGCATGTTGCGGTTTCTATAATCCATCACAGGATCTTGCTAATGCTTTTAAGACTGATGCAAATGGTCTTCCATTACTTGATGAATCTTATGCTACTGGTTTGAAAGTAAGTGACCCAACAACTCCTTATGTTGGTACATTAGATCCCAGGATAGATTTAACCATGGGCAGAAAACCAATTCCTTATTTGGACTGGGGTAACCACCCTGGAGATAGCTGGATCAGGAACCCGGTGAATGATGGCCATTTTAGTCCTAAAAAGAATGTATATGCTGTTTCTCAAAAAGATGCTTTTACAGATGTAGGTAGTTCCTATTGGGGACCAACTGAGTTAGTTGCTAATAATGTTAATATTATTCGTTTTGCAGATGTAATTTTATGGGCCGCAGAATGTGCCGCAGATGCCGGCGATATTCCAACGGCTATGGGTTATGTAAATCAAATACGCACCAGGGCTGCTGACCCTACAGGCTGGGTTTATACAAATAGTGTATATAATGCCCCTACTGCTACTTATGCCACACAAACGACACCTGCAGACAATTATAAAATTGGTTTGTATACTGCTGCAACCTTTACTGCTGCAAATGCTGTAAAGGCTATTCAGTTTGAAAGAAGGTTAGAACTTGCCATGGAAGGTAATCGTTTCTTCGATCTGGTAAGATGGGGGATAGCTGCGACAACCGTAAATACATTTATCAGCAGGGAAAAAGCGCAAAGACCCTTAAAAGTTAATGCAAGTTTCACGGCAGGTAAAAACGAATATATGCCTATACCGCAAGGTGAAATTGATAATTTAAATTCAGATGGAACTGTGAGATTAACACAAAATCCAGGGTACTAATAACGGTATCTCATAAGAATTAATATTTATTTAGGCGGCAGGATACTTATCCTGCCGCTTTTTATTATCTGTAATTAGATATTTCATTGATGAGCATTTTCGTAGAGAAAAGCAATTATATTTTTATTTTTATTAAGCTTTATAATTTATCCGAATTATACTTTGTAATTTTTTTAATCATTATTTTTAATTACTAAACTTTCTGCAATGAAATTTTGGGTGGGCTTATTCCTTCTTTATTTTTTCGTTATCGTGTCATGTAATCAAAAAAAAACTTTATTGAAACTCATTCCTTCAGAAAGCTCTGGTATCCATTTCAATAACCAAATAATTGAAAATGATTCGATAAACCCCATTGATCTGATTAATATTTATAATGGTGGTGGAGTAGGAATCGGTGACTTTAACAATGACGGTTTGCAGGATGTATATTTCTCCGGTAACCGGGTATCTAATAAGCTTTACCTTAATAAAGGAAAATTTAAGTTTGAAGACATTACAAATGAAGCTGGGGTAGGTGGAGAAGGAAGATGGGCAAGAGGTGTATCTGTAATAGACATAAATAATGATGGAAGGCAGGATATATATGTTTCTGTTTCCATGGAGAAAGATCCCAAAAAAAGGCAAAACCTTTTATACATTAACCAGGGCTTGAATAAAAAAGGAGTGCCTTACTTTAAAGAGATGGCTGCAGAGTACGGATTAAATGATACCACACATACTACGATGGCTGCTTTTTTTGATTATGATAATGATGGAGACCTTGATGTGTATCTTGTTGTTAATGAAATTTTGCCGGCTGATAATCCATCAACTTTTCGACCTAAAATCACCAATGGCTCTCACTTTAGTACTGACAGGCTATATCGTAATGACTGGAATTCCCAGTTAAAACATCCTGTTTTTACTGATATTTCAAAACAGGCTGGAATAACGGTCGAGGGGTATGGGCATTCTGTGTCAATTGCAGACTTCAACAAGGATGGTTATAAGGATATTTTTATAACAAATGATTTTATTTCTAATGACCTTCTCTATATAAATAATCATGACGGAACATTTACTGATAAAGCATCATCATATTTTAAGCACACTTCAGCGAATGGAATGGGGCAGGATGTTATTGACATAAACAACGACGGCCTTTCTGATGTTATTGAAGTTGATATGAACCCTGAAGATAACTATCGGAAAAAGATGATGATGGGTTCTAATAGTTATAACATATTTCAAAATAGTGATCATTTCGGATATCAATATCAGTATGTGAGAAATACCTTACAGCTTAACCAGGGACCTCGTATAAATGAACATGATTCAATTGGTGATCCGGTTTTTAGTGACGTAGCCTACTTCGCAGGTATTGCAGAAACAGATTGGAGCTGGACTCCGCTTGTTACAGACTTTGATAATGATGGTTTTCGTGATCTTATTATCACCAACGGGTATCCCAAAGATGTAACCGATCATGATTTTATGGCTTTTCGGAATGAGTCTTTTTCTATAGCCGGAAAGGATTATACTTTAAAGCAAATACCGCAAGTAAAAATCCATAATTATGGCTTTCATAATAACGGCGATATAACCTTCAGTAATGTTACGGATATGTGGGGACTTGTAACTCCATCTTTTTCCAATGGGGCAGCATATGTTGATCTGGATAATGATGGAGATATGGATGTAATTGTTAATAATATTGATGATGAAGCATTTGTTTACGAAAATACCACCTCCGAAAAAAAAGAAGGTGCCAACCATTTTTTATCAGTCAAGTTGAATGGCGATTCTTTAAATCGTGATGGCCTTGGCACATGGATAGAATTATATTACAAGGGCAAGATGCAGGCATATGAAGAAAATCCATACAGAGGCTATTTATCATCAATACAAAAGGAACCACACTTTGGCCTGGGAAATATTTCCATTGTAGATTCTGTAGTTGTAAAATGGCCTAATGGGAAAAAGGAGGTTTTAAGAAATGTGAAAGCAGATGAAGTTTTAAATATTAATATTAAAAATGCGAATGAATTATATAACTGGAATCAACCTGTTTTCGCTTCGGGTGTTCTTTTAACCGATATCACTGATTCTCTCAAATTCCAATATGTCCATAAACAAAAAGATTTTATAGATTTCAATATTCAGAAATTATTACCACATAAATTTACTGAGTACGGCCCTGCACTTGCAGCGGGCGACATAAACGGAGATAGCCTTGACGACATTGTTGTTGGGGGAAATTTAGTGCAAGGTGCCATGACCTTTATTCAACAATCTTCCGGAGTATTTATAAAGAAGGCGATAGCTTCACCAAAAATAGATTCAAACTTTCAATCCATTGACATGGGCATTACTTTATTTGATGCCGATGGAGACGGCGATCTGGATCTTTATATTGCCAGCGGTGGTTATGAGGCTCCTGAAAATTCAGAGCATTATAAAGATAAATTTTATGTAAATGATGGGAAAGGAAATTTCACAATAGATTCTACAGCTTTGCCTCAAAACTTTACAAGTAAGTCGTGTGTAAGAGTTGCGGATTATGATAATGATGGAGATCTGGATATTTTTATAGCAGGAAGGGTTGATCCAGGACATTACCCCAAGCCTGTATCAAGTTTTATTTATAGAAATGATACAAAAAATGGAATTGTAAAATTTACTGATGTTACTAATTCAGTTGCGAAATCACTGAATAATATAGGAATTGTTTGCGATGCAATCTGGACTGATTTTGACAATGACGGCTGGATGGACCTGGTATTAACCGGGGAATGGATGCCAATAAAATTTATTAAGAATGATAAGGGCATTTTTAAGGACATTAGTAGTGGAAGTGGAATTAATAACCAGGTAGGATGGTGGACGAGCATAGTGCCCGGTGACTTTGACAATGATGGCGACATTGATTTTATAGCAGGTAATCTTGGCTTAAATTCTTTTTACAAAGCCACCGATCAATATCCTGTAAAAATGTATGCAAAGGATTTTGATAATAACGGAAGTTACGATGCCATACCCACCATCTTTTTGCCCGCATCACAAACTGATACATCAAAAAAAGAATTTCCCGTTCATACAAGGGATGATATGATCAAGCAAATTATAGGAACCAGAGCCAAATATAAAAATTATAAAACCTATGCGATAGCTCCCTTTAGTGAAATGTTCTCACCAGATGAAATGAAAAATGCGTTAAAATTGGAAGTAAATGATTTTAATAATAGCTATATAAAAAATGAAGGTGGCGGTAAATTCACAATGAGTGCACTTCCATCAGCTGCGCAATATTCATGTATGAATGGCATGCTGGTAGAGGATTTTGACGGGGATGGTAATTTGGACATTTTAATCAATGGAAACGATTACAGTACAGAGGTTTCAGTTGGAAGATATGATGCCTGCAATGGAACTTTTCTTAAAGGAAATGGTAAATGGGGATTTACTTCAGAATCTATCTTGCAAAGTGGATGGTTTGTTCCAGGTAACGGTAAAGCGTTAATAAAACTGAGAAACCCACATGGTAATGTTTTGATTGCAGCCAGTCAAAACAAGGGGCCGTTGAAAGTTTTTAAACTGGAAAAAAAAGTTACTACAATTGCATTGCAACCGACTGATGTAAGTGCAAAAATGAACTATAAAAATGGTAAAACAAGAATGGTCAATATTAATTATGGCTCGTCTTTTTTATC
>JBBSEV010000050.1:0-31594 GCA_038239385.1 Chitinophagales bacterium | reverse complement strand
TTTTCCTGCAATCGCAAAAGACCTTCATACAACTACGGCATATGTGTCGCTTTCATTGTCGAGTTTTTTTATTGGAATATCTATTGGCCAATTGCTTTATGGGCCTTTACTCGACAGGTACGGGCGAAAAAACCCGCTTTATTTCGGGTTGACCTTATACATACTTGCCTCTCTTGGATGCGCACTATGTACTACAGCCGATGCACTTATTGCCATAAGGCTTTTGCAGGCATTGGGCGGATGTGCCGGCATGGTTGCTGCCAGGGCAATGGTTCGTGATATATTTCCCGTAAAAGAAAATGCAAAAATATTTTCATCGCTTATGCTGGTTGTGGCAGTATCTCCAATCATTGCCCCAACCACAGGCGGCTATGTTACTGCAATATTCGGCTGGCAATCAATTTTTATTATTCTTGCTTCTATCGGCCTGGTCACTTTGGTATTAGTTTATTTTACATTGCCCGAAAGCAGGAAAGGTGACGTCTCTGTGTCCTTATTACCAAGGCCCATTATTAAAAGTTTCTTAGAAATAATAAAGATACCACAGTTTTATACCTATGCTTTTACAGGCTCAATAGCAGCGGCTGGCTTGTATGCTTATATAGCCGGCTCCCCTCATGTATTTATGGAATTGTATCATGTAACCGGTGAACAGTACGGGTGGATATTTGCGATAATTGCAGGTGGCCTTATTATCTCAAGCCAGATCAATTCACTCATGTTAAAGTATTACACAAGCGAACAGATCATTCGCATTGCATTATTTTGCCAATCCATTGCAGGCCTTACATTATTTATCGGGAGTATGTTTCATTTTATAGGATTATTTTCCAGTATATTTCTGATATTTATTTTTCTATGCTGCCAGGGTTTTACATTTCCAAATTCATCTGCCCTATCAATGGCGCCTTTTACAACGAACGCAGGAAGAGCCTCTGCGCTGATGGGCGCCATACAACTAGGCACCGGCGCTTTTACATCTGCCCTGGTAAGTTTCTTACATAATGAAACGGCACTTCCTATGGCAGGGGTTATGGCTGCTTGTGCAGTATTAAGCTCTTTAGTTTTAATGGCCGGAAACAGGGTTATTTTTAAAACGTCAGTGGATGAAGTACAGGAAAAATGTGCTGAGATGGTTATTAATTCCTAAGAATATATTTTTTAGTTTTTTCGGAAGATACTATACCATTCAGGCCTGTTATAAAGTGAAATCAATAGCCGTAATTTATGAGATAAAATAAAAATGAAATTTGCTGTTAGGGTAAAAGATTGCATTGTTTGGGGAATAAAACAGTGATTAAAATATATTTATCAACAAGCAATTTAGATTTAAAGAAAAATGCTCCCGGTAATAAAATAGTAAAAAATATAGCCAGAATTTTAAAGGTAATTCAAAGGAGGAGAAAGTATTAATGAAAATTTTTGACAGCATTTAATAGAATAAGAGCTAACCAGCTTGGCATTTACACTTTATGGAAATTAAAGATGTCAAAATATTAGAAATATTTTTCTTGGTTTAGTTATTGCAGGAAAATTTATCATGAAACGTATCTTAGTGGTGGATGATGATAAGGATATTTTGAATATTCTTAAACTTATCCTGCAAATGAATGGCTTTGAAGTTATGGTTACTCCTAATGGCGAGGAAGCTTTATCTAAATCTCTTTCTTATGAACCTCAGCTTGTGTTGCTTGATGTATTTCTTTCAGGAAGCGACGGAAGAGATATTTGTAATATTTTAAAAGAAAATCCTCTCACAAAAAATATTCCTGTAGTAATTTTTTCTGCACATTCTAACCTCGAGGACGTGCTAAAAGTTTGTAATGCAGATGATTTTATTTCTAAGCCATTTGATATTAATGAACTTGTCGAAAAGATAAACTATCATCTTCAGGTTTCGAGTTAATACCTTTCATACCAGGTTTTTATTTCCCCCAACTTTTCCGGCGATTATATTTTGAATGTATTTATAATCCTAACTTCAATACCGGTTTTTTCTCACTAACTTATAGTAACGTTTGATCCCAAAGCTATAATCGTTCAAATAAAAATTATGAAAAGGATTGCGATAGATATGGATGGTGTATTAGCTGATGTGTATAGACAGTTTTTAGAAATGCATTCCAGGGAATATGGAAAACAACTAACAATGAAAGATGTAGAAGGAGTTCCGGAGCGTGACGCTATTCCGGGAATTTTAAAATATGTAAACTCTGAAGGATTTTTTCGCAACGCTCCACTTATACCTGGCTGCCAGAAATATGTAAGCCTGATAAATGAAAAATATAAATTATATATCGTATCTGCGGCAATGGAATTCCCGCTTAGCCTTATTGAAAAACAATTATGGATAAATGAACATTTCCCTTTTATTACCTGGCAGCAAATAGTGTTTTGCGGCTCAAAAGAAATTATTAAAGCCGATATTATGATTGATGATCATTTTAAAAACCTCGATTACTTTACAGGCGAGACGCTGTTATTTACGCAGCCACATAATAAATTTGCCGATCCTGGTAAACATAAGCGGGTAAACACCTGGGACGAAATTGGGCAGTTGTTACTGCCTTGAAAAACATAAGTTAGATAGCCTCTTTTTACGAACTAATTAGTTACCGTTTAAAATAAAAGTTCTTTATTTTATTTTTTTTTCGTGCAATTTCATTTCATATTTCTGTATGGAATATTCATCTTTTGTCTCTAATTTTTTCAAAATTTTTTGAATGGAAAAGTTGATAAAAAGCAGTTGGTTTTTTTTCTTACTTTTTTTCGTCTTTGCCGGAAAGGCAGAGGCGCAGAGCAATGGTTGTATTTTAAAAGATACTTTAGTTAATATTGATTTTGGGTCTGCCAATAAACTGCAGGAATTTAATTTCAGTTCCTTATATTATTACCAGCGGGATTTCAGTTCATGTCCTATAGATGGTTATTTTTCCTACGCTGCATACACCAGTAATTGCTTTAACAGGGACTGGATAACCCTTGCTGAAGATCATACGCCAAATGATGCTAATGGGAAAATGATGTTAGTTAATGCATCAGCAACTCCCTCTCTTTTTTTTGATGTAAAATTATCCGGCTTCGAAGACCAAACTGTGTACAAATTTCAGATTTGGCTGCTCAACCTGTGCAAGCCCAACGGGGGATGTCCGCCATTGCCTCCGGGTTTAAGAATTGCCTTGGAAGATATAAATGGAAAAAATATTGCTGAATTCAATACCGGGCTTTTACCACAGATTGAAGATGCACACTGGAGAAAATATATCGGTTATTTTACAACGCCTTCTAATGCAAATACGCTCTTTTTAAAAATGTATGATCTCACTTATGGTAATTGCGGTAATGACTTTGCAGTTGATGATATCACCATTCAAAAGTGCTACAAACCGGAACCTTTAATGGTAGCTGCTCCCAAAAAAAATAAGACAATACCTGTTACGGATAAAATAATAAAGAAAGAGATTCCTGCAAGTAAGCCTGTCCAGAAAGAAACTACGAAAATCACAAGGCTGCCTGTAACCCAAAGTGTAACAATATCAGAACCTGAAATAAAATCATTACCCATCAACATCTCTATACCGGATCCTATTCGGGAGCGGGAAAATCCGGTAGTAAAAAAAATTGATGCCCCGGAAGGGAAACTTTTGATAGAATTATATGATAATGGTGAAATTGATGGAGATACCGTAAGTATATATCACAATAACCAATTGATAATCTCCAGGGCAGGCCTGTCAGCAAAACCTATAACCTTTTATATAGATTTGGACGATATGAACAATCATCATGAAATTACAATGGTAGCCGATAATCTTGGTTCCATCCCTCCCAACACTTCTCTTATGATCGTAACAGCAAAAGATAAGCGTTACGAAATATTTATTTCTTCCACGAAACAAAAAAATGCCAAACTGGTAATTGATCTGAAAAAGTAATTTCTTTGTTATTGAAACTTATCAATTCAAAAAATTATTATATTTTAATTATCTCTAAAATCTTATGAAATCTCTTAATAATTATTACAACCTTAAACTCCATGTTTCCGGAACTGAAGACTGAAAGATTTTATCTCAGAAAAATAGTCTCCACTGATCAGCAACAGATCTTTGAAGCGCTATCTGATAAAGAGGTAATAAAATATTATGGGGTATCCTACCGTACATTCGAAGAGGCCCGTGATCAAATGGATTGGTATGAAAATTTACTAAAAACCGGGAACGGAACCTGGTGGGGCATTTGCTTAAATTGCTCGCCGCTATTGGTTGGCGCTTGTGGCTTTAATAATATTTCTATAGAACATAAAAAAACTGAAATGGGATATTGGTTGCTGCCTCAAAATTGGAAGCAGGGTATTATGATTGAAGTAATCCCGTCAATTATTAATTACGGTTTTAATGTTCTTAGTCTTCATAGGATTGAAGCAACAGTTGAAACAGAAAATCTTTCAAGCAAAAATTTATTAATCAAATTAGGTTTTCAATATGAAGGAACATTGAAAGAATGCGAACTAAAAAATAAAAAATTTATTGACCTGGAATATTATGCACTACTTGGTCGTTAAATGATCCTAGCCCGACATTCTTTAATCATAATTTATCCATGAAATGTGTAAGAATTTTAAATTCATTTTCTTTTGTTTCATAAAATTTGGCAGATGAAAATCTGTATTATTCTACGATAATATCAATCAAGCAATGGTCGGTATTACCGGCCAGGAAGAGGGGGAAACGACTGCTGCTATTAACGCTCGAATTTTATTAGTTCGCTATTATAGTCAATTGACACTTTGAAATATTGTAAAAAGGAACCACCAATTGCCCCTTTCACTACCTTATCCATTGAGCCTATCATTCCCTTGCTCCATGCTTCATCTGGTCTTTTGGCAAACCAAACTGGCCCTGCAGTTAAATTCCCAACTTTAACTTGTGGTACTTCAATTATATCTGCTCCGGTCACTTCACCTTTTTCAATAACTCTCCAATCAGGATGTTGTTTATGCCAAATGTCAAATATACTTTTGGCTATGAAAGAACCACCTGTTGCTTTTTTATTACCGAACTCTGTTTTACTATTTTCGCCAAGTAATAAAGTTGCCCCTGTGTCAAATAGAACATCAATAGTTTCTCCGTCAACTACAATTTTCATACTTGGATGCCCAAATCTTTTATTGCCTTCTCTGTCTTTGTTAAATCCAATTGGTTGAGTGTTTTCGTCCGTTATATTCGTAGAAATTGGCGTATTGACAAATAATTTTCCTGATTTGTAATCAAAAGTCCATGATTTATTTATGAAGAAAAATTGCCCTAAAAAAACATCGTGCGGAACATATTTAGAAAATAAATCCATTTGTTCGCTTGTGTCTGGAATTTCAAAAAAAGGATAGTTTATATCTGCTTTATAATAACTACCAATTGTGGGATAAGGAATATACTTATTGTCGAACAAATCTTTTGCAAAGATAAAATTGATTTTCTCACCTTTAATTTCAACTTCTGTAATCTTTGTTTCTAATTTTAATTTTTGCAGCGTTTTGTAGTAAATAGCTGTATAACCACCGCCTGTGTCGCAAAACCCAACTATCGTGTCGTTGGTTATTGTAGGGATTTTTAGAAAAAATCTTCCGTCAATTAATGCAGATGGTAAATATTTGGTTTTGGCTAATTCATCTGTTACATTTTGTCCCAACCCACTTAATGAAATTATAAGACAAAAAGAGATAAAAATATTTTTCATATGCAAATATTTAATTGATAAGTAGTCTGTGGGTGATGTACAACGATGCAGCTTTGCGCAGAGGGATATTCATTAAACGTTCAGCCCGGAACAAATGCTGATTGAAAAACTTTTGATGAAGATAACAACTAAAAGTAAAATAGTAAATGTCAAGCCCGAACCAATGCACAACAGAATTTTGACCCGTCCTGAAAAAAGTTTACAGGTACTTACTTTGTAATTAATTTACTAAAGTGCCTTAAAGAAATCAGTGATGTCCTTCGCCAATAAATTTGGCTGCTCCATTGCGGCAAAGTGTCCACCATCAGGCATTTCTGTCCAATGCTGAATATTTAACCCTTTTTCGATGTATGAACGAGGCGGCGTTGGCAATTCCTTTGGAAACTTCGCAAAACCTACAGGTACTTTTATAAAATCCTTTTCTCCTAATGCCATCGGTTTCTTACTGTTTTCATTATAAATACGAATAGATGAATGAATGGTTTGGGTTAGCCAATATAAAGTCACATTAGCAAGCAGTTCATCCTTTGTGAAAATATTTTCGACGTTCCCTTTGTTGTCACTCCATCCGTTCAATTTTTCAATTATCCATGCACATAAGCCAACCGGAGAGTCATTTAATCCATAAGCTAAGGTTATGGGCTTTGTGCTGTGCATGCAAGCATACGCACCTTCTTTCGCAGACCAATCAGCTCCTGTTTTTTGGAATGACACTACTTCTTCTGAAAGTTGTTCGCCTTCTTTGATATAAGGTTTATACGAACCGGAAATATAATTTAAGTGTAAGCCTATTACATTGTTTGGATATTTTAACGATAGCCATGTACTGATACCCGAACCAATATCACCGCCTTGGGCTCCATACTTGTTATACTCTAATTCGTTCATTAACTTATGCCACAGGTCTGCAACAAAAGCACTGTTACAACCTTGATGTGTAATTTTATCAGAGAATCCAAAACCAATTACAGAAGGAATAACTAAATCAAAAGAAAACTCAGAGTTAGTTGTTAGTAACGGTATTAGTTTCATCATTTCTAAAAACGAACCTGGCCATCCATGTGTAATGATTAGTGGAATTGATTTTTTCGCATTGCTTTTTATGTGTAGGAAATGGATTTTATGTCCATCGATATCAGCAAGAAAGTTAGGATAACCATTTATTTCATTTTCAACTTTACGCCAGTCAAATTTGTTTAGCCAATAATCCGTCAATTCTTTAATGTAGGAAAGATTGGTACCGTAGTTCCAGCCAGAATCTCTTATCTCATCTGTCCATCGGGTGTTTTTCAATCTTAATTTTAAATCGTCAAGTGCTTGTTGAAGAATATTTACTGAAAAAGGCTGTATCATTTTTGCTTTGTGTTTACTGATTGTCAGATTGAAATTTATAAAATGCTTTTAATATAAAAGGTAATGATAAAGCAGTTAAAGAAATTCCACTCTTTTTTATTATTTTTCGCCTTGTCTTTTGTTGCTCTGTCAGAGATGTTAAAATGTAGTAGAAGTGTCATTTTAGGGTTGCATACAACGACGAGCGGGGCTTGCCGAAGTGGGGGCAATAGAATTCCGTCCGCCCCGGCTAACTGAAGCTAAATTTATAAATGGAAGTTGATGATTTGCACATAGCTAAATTAATAACGTCAAGCTGGATATGAAGCTAAACTGAAAACAAAAGCTGAAACACGGCTTCCGTCTGCCCTCATTTTGCCAAACCCGCCTGTTATCGGCTGTTTTTCTTCTCCTCCAATCGTGCTAATGTTTTGTTGAGCTGTTTTTTTTCAATATCGGAATTTGTCAAACTTATGGATTGTCTAAAATGGTTAATTGCTTTGTCGGTGTCAATATGTGAATAAAAATAACCAAGTAATGAATGATAGTAATGACTTGTCTGCAAATTTAATTTCTCAGCTTCTTTGATTGCTTTTTCATTTCCATAAACTTTTGCGAATGCGAAAGCTCTATTTAGTGCTGTAATTGGCGAATATTCAAGTAAAATTAGTTGATTGTAGAATTGCAAAATGTATTTCCACTTTTTATTGTCTTCCTTTTTAGTATGCCAGTAAGCAATGCTGGCTTCTAAATGATATTTTGATAATTCATTCTCGGCACAAGCTTTAACCAAATAAAAATTTCCTTTATTTATAAGCTCTTTGTCCCATAAGTTTTTGTCTTGTTCATCAAACAAGATAGCTTCTTCAGAGGCATTTATTCTTGTTTCAAGTCTGGAACTTTGAAAGCATTGTAAGGCAAGCAACGCATTTACTTTACCTGTGTTTGTCAATGGGTTTTCAGTTAATGTAAATGTTAGTCTTACAGCTTCTGAACATAAATCTTTTCTGATTAGATTATCATTTGATTTTGAAAAATATCCTTCATTGAATAACAAGTATAAGATTGTCAATACTGCATCGAGCCTTGATAGTATTTCGGTAGAGTTTATTTGTTCAATTTTGAAATTCTGATAGCGAAGGTTTTCCCTGGCTCGTAGTAATCTTTTTTTGATAGTTTCCTTATTACTTAGAAATGCATTTGCTATTTCTTCCACACTAAAGCCACAAAGAATTTGCAATGCCAAACAAATTTGTGCTTCTTGCGAATTAGCAGGACTGCACACTGCAAAAATCATTGCAAGCTGGCTATCTTTTATATTCTGTTCGGTAAAATCAATATTTGTTTCGTAGTATTCCAAATTTTCTGCTTTAATTTTCGGTAAAAGCTTCTTATCAAAAAAAGCATTTCGCTTAAGGTAGTCTTTGGTTTTGTTTTTAGCAACAGTGTAAAGCCATGCAGTGGGATTATCGGGTATTCCTTTCAAACTCCACATTTCTGTTGCTTTTAAAAAAGTTTCACTGGCAATGTCTTCGGCTATTTCAATGTGCTGTAACCCAAAATGACGGCATATTACAGCCGTCAGCTTGGTGTATTCCGTCCTGAATAAATGAGGCAGAAATTCATCACTTGTTTGTGTATTTTTATTATCCAGCATCATGATAAAGTGTGTCCATAATTTCTTTCAACTTGTTTTGCAAGTTCGTGGTATTTGTCATTTACTTGTTGGGTTGTCATAAGCGATAATTTTTGATTAAGATTAGCTTACGAAAACACTTTTATATTATCATTCACGAACTTGTCAAAGGTGATGGGGTTTGTACCTGCTATCTCTTCAACTACATTCGTAATCTGTTCAAATCTTCCCGCTGCAAAATCTTCACCCAACAGAGCTAAATCTTTCGAAAGCCATTCAGGTGTACCCATGCTCGTCATCCCCTGAACCAACTGTTCAGATGAAATATTTATGTAATTGATTTTCTTACCAAGTATTGCAGAAAGTTTTTGAGCGGCTTGACTATAGGAGATGGCTTCTGCGCCTGAGATAACATAGGTCTTTCCCTCATGTCCGCTTTCTGTTAAACATTTTACTGCAACTGCTGCAATGTCCCGTGTGTCCACCATTGCAATTTTACCTTCGTTGAAATTACCATAAAGTGTAGCCTCAGACTTTATGTTACCCGCCTGACTAAAACCACCTAACTGGTTGAAAAAATTTTGCATAAAAAAATAGGGTTGCAATATAGTATAAGCGATGCCTGAAGCCTTTAATTGAGCTTCGGCTTTTGCATGTTGGTGTGCCTGTGAGATAGCTGAATTATGATTTGCACCAGCACCTGAAAGCATCACCATATATTTTACACCTGCCTTTTTAGCTTCGTCAATTATTGAAGATTTTATCTTCGCTTCTTCAATGCCTGCGGAAATAAGGAGAAATATTTTTTCAATTCCTTTCATTGCAGATTGAATACTTTCAACGCTCGTTACATCCCCAATTACTGTTGTCATGCCGGGGCTTACAATTTGGCTGCTTTTGTCCTTGTTGCGAAGTAAAAGTTTTGCCTTGATTTTTTTCTGTTCCAACTGCTGAACTAAAGGACTACCTATTTTTCCGGTTCCACCGATAATTAATATATTCTCCATTGAATTGTTGTTTTGAGCTACACTCTAAATAACGATTTGTGTTATTGAAAGTGGCATGGTTAATTTTTTTTACAAATGGTCAATCTAAAAAATGTTTTAAAAATAATAAACGCCCAGCCTAAAAAAACTGGGCGTTTATTATTTAACTGATGTCATCTTGAGATACAACGGCTCTTACTTCAACATTTCCCCCAACTTTAAGTATTGGGCAACTTTTAGCTAATTCCACAGCTTCGTCAATATTAGCTGTTTTTACAATGGTGTAACCGTTAATAAACTCCTTAATTTCAGTGTAAGGTCCATCGGTTATTACATTATTCGGCTTAACCGTTTTAGCAATAGCCATAGAAAGCCTGTTGCCATTGTTAGCCAATTTGTTCTGAGCAGCTATGCCGCCCATCCAGTTCATCCAACTTGTCATTACCTCTTGCATTTGTTCAGGTGATGGTTTGAAGTTTGGATTGTTACTGTTTCTGAAGATAAATACGAACTCTTTCATTTTGCTTTTTTTTTATTGTTATTAAATGTTTGATTACACCTTAATAACTGTTGAAGGGAAAAAAGGGGGACAAGCCTGCAAGATTTTTTTCGGAAATGGGGTCGTCATAAAATAGCCGATAACTCCTAAATATTCGCTACTACTGGTACAATTATGCCCTGATTACCAAGTCAATTCTGTACCCTGTTATTTCTTAAATTTATGATTTTTTTTATGCTCAAAGAAATAGACGCCAGTTACTTTAATTCGTAACTAAGGATTAGAATACAAGATATAAAAAATGTATGGCTAATATTTTTATCAAAAGTCGCCCAATGAACCAACCGCACAAGTGAGTGATCCTTCGCTTTGCTCTGGACAGGCTCCACTCGGTTGCCATGAAAAAACTTTGGCTGGTAAACAGATATTTTTTAATAAATAAATCTTACTCCACTCTTGGCAATTCACTCTCCACTCCATTAAGGTTAAGCTTTATTTTGCTCGCCTTTCCATTTGCATCTTTTACAAAAAAGAGCTTAGCATTTATTTCCTTTATAATAAAATCTGTTTCTGAAGTTGGCTCCAGCGCCAGCTTTGACTGCCCGGTTGGCTGTCCAAAGAGCTTATTATTTTTTCCGTCTCAGCCGAGTCTCCGCAGGGACTCGGCGTGTGAATAAGGCTGAAATAAAAGGTGATTAAGTTTAGCCTAATTTGTATATTCATTAGTACTATAATATTCTGCAATACGCCAAGTCCCTAAAGGGGAGACTAGGCTGAGACTCAGCTGTCACTGTTAGACTTGCAGCAATACTTTTGATAGCTGCAGGCATTTGAATGAAAGGCTAATGCGAGTTCAATTTATTTTTTTTTGTAAAATTCAATTCATAAATTTTCTTTTTGCCACTCGACTCATAAACCTCGAAGTGTGGGATATTACTATAGTCCACGAAAATCCGCATTACTGTAGCACCACCCTTATTTTTTATAAATAAACCTGCGTCGTTAAATGGACTATTGTTTTTAATCCCACGTTTTGTGCCAATAAAGAGTCGCCTTGAGCCAATAACATCTTGATTTGCATAGTAACTTTTTACCGAGTCTCTTTGTTCTTCCGTTATATCCATTTTACTAATTTTGTCATAAGTTGAATATTCTTCTGGTATTTTCTTGTAGTTTGGTCTTTGTATTATTGAAAGACCATCATCTATTGATGCTTCAGCAGAATCAATGTTTTCTTTATGCTCAAGAACAACATTTTGGTCTTGGTTATATTGATCAAAAGTAAGACTAGCGTCAGCTTCCTGACCATTTTTGGTTTTTTTTCCGTGATAAATTAACCCCCCGCATTCTTCCCCTTCTTCATTCCGGAACAGAATTCCAGACGATCTAAACTCATCCGATTTTACATTCTCATCTTTTGAGTCTTGTCTAATCATATCATTGCTTGCTATTACCATTTTGGTGATACCTTTTTTGTCAACAATATTAATTCTGTCCACACTTATTTCGTCAAATTTCTCGCTTTTAAAACCTTTTGAGTTAAATGCGGTCATAACTATAAATGAATTTATTGCTATCAAAGTGATAACTGCAATTTGGAGTTTCTTTACTTGGTTATGAAGCTTATGCATGGTATACTTTTTTACGTTTATTAATCGAATTGGCTGTCTAACCCTGAAAAGTTGAACGTCGAGCTTACTGTCCCAGCGGGGTTTTCACAGCATACACTATTCTTTCAAAAAACTCTACGTGAAACCCCTATGCTGAAAGAAATCTTGATTATCTTAAAGTTATGCTTAATTGAATGTAGAGTTTCTAAAAGATTGTATTCAGTTACGGTCTTTAAGTTTAACGCTTATTACTCGTCGGGGTTTCACGCAAAAATTATAATAGTTTAATGATTTATTTGGTGAAAACCCCGCCGGGACATTAAAAAAATTTGGCAGATGAAAATCTGTATTATCCTAAAATAATATCAACCGAGCAATGGCCGGTGAGGAAACCTGCCAGGAAGAGAGGACTCTATTAAACGCTGGTTACTTTTTATAGCGCCTGTTCTGTTGAAAAACAATAATTATTGTCTTCTGAGAATAAATCTTCTTATAGCGCTGATATAATTATTTGATTTTTAAGAATGGGTAGTTGTGCATCAGCCACCCCATTTTAGCCACAGTTTATTTTGGTCTGGATATAGTTGTAATAAGGTTTAAATCCAACTGCATTGCAAACAATATTTGATTCCATTTTCTCTCTGTCTGTCATAACATAAACTATAACATTTTTTTCTTGCAGTAATTGTGAGCAATAAGATAAAATGATTTTGCCATAACCTTTATTTCGATGTTCAGTCTTTGTAAAAATTATTCCAATGTCTGGGTCAATTATTGTACAAAAGCTAAGAAGGTTTTCATTTCTGTCAAGAAGTATAAATATTTTCTTTGTCTGAATGATTGAAATAATGCGCTCTCGCATTTCTTCAATTGTTTTGTCATTAAGTCCGTTATATTCTTCGTGATAATATTCCTGAAGCATTACTGCTAATTCATTTAATTTATCTAGTGAGCCGTTCTGAATTTTCATATTTTCAGCATTGAAACTTGTAATTTCATCTGCACTATATAATACCCGTCTTTTCTCTATTTCAAAATTTTTTGGTTGATAAAATTCAATTAGTTTGTCAATTAATTCATTGTCGCCACATAGTGAGAAATTCGTGAATTTATTCAAATCAAATACCTCGTTAATCTCTTGGATTTGATTTTCGTTCCAGTTGTCTCCATACACCAATAATACGTCTCCATGAAGAATTAATATCCATCCATTTTCTGAAGTGTTTAAAACAGACAAGTCATACAGTGGAGCTAATCCCTTTGTCGCTTTCCTAATATAGTCATTTAAGAATTTGTATTTATACAAGTCTAAGTCAATTTCGTCAAAAAGAAATTGATTAAACTTTTGAATGTTATTTTTAGGAGTAATGTTCATTTAAATTGTGGCTTACACATAAATTTATGTTATTAAGCATTACCCTAATTCCTTACAACGATTTTTTAAGATCACCACTTTAATATTATACATTCTATATTGTCGTTAGTACAATCAGATTTGTAATCCGCCCTGCATGTCATGTCATTAAATTAAAAATGCTACAAGATTTTACAAACTATTTTCCAGCGGATTCGACCCTGCTAAAATCAAGATCCTGGAAATCAAAACTAAAATCAGTGAGTGGTGATATAGGTTTCATTTTTATCCCAGATGGTTTGCCATCTTTATCCAGGTCAAACATTACATAGGCATCTGCATCAAAGCTTCTGTCGTTCCATTTTACAATAAAAGTATTTCCTTTATAAGGAAACATTTCTCCCGTAAGTAAAAAAGATTTTTTAGAATCAAACCAAAGCTTGCCATTTTTCATCGATATAATTGCATCGCCAAACCATAGATCGTTATATGTTCCGGTAAAGATTTCCATGTTTGTTTTGCCATTTAAAATTTCTTGTTGTGCATTAATATCCTTCCAGATATCATCAGTAATTTTTTTCGCATTTGCTTCTCCTGCCACCACTCTGCTATGATAAAAATTAATCCAATCCATTCCCTTTACCCCGAGATAAGTGTCTTTAATCGTATTGGTAATTGATGAGAAAGCAGCCCCGGATTGCTGGTTAGTAAAAACTATTATTCCAAGTTTCAATTCCGGAATTAAGGTAACCTGTGTCACGATGCCTGCAAGGCCACCGGTATGGGTTGCCTGCTTATAACCTTTTACATCACTTAAAAACCATCCTAATCCATAACTTGCAAAATGGGTATTGTAAGGAGACGAAGTGTTAACAGGAATGATGGTTTGGGGCGTCCACATTTCTTCGTGAACTTCCTCGCTAAATAATTTTTTATTCGGGGGGTCGCCATACTTTCCATTATTCATTTGCATGATGATCCATTTGCACATATCATCAACGTTACTGTAAATGCCGCCTGCAGCATTCGCAACTTCACTCCAGTCACGCCTTATTACCTGGACTTTACCATTAACCGGCGCATGTGGGTCAATCACGTTGCTTTTATTTTGGACCCTGCTAAAAGAAGGGGCACTCTCCGTCATACCAAGTGGCTGCATAATTCGTGTCCTGATAAAATCCTCCCAACTAATGCCTGATGCCCGTTTTACTACTTCCCCGGCTACAATGTAGAGAAGGTTGTCGTAATCGTATTTTGTTCTGAAGCCTGACACCGGTTTTAAATACCGGAGATTATGTATAACATCTTTTATGGCAAAAGAATTACTATCGGGCCAGAACATAAGATCACCGGCTCCAAGGCCGAGGCCGCTTCTATGTGTAATTAAATCTCTTATAGTAAATTCTTCTGTCACGTAAGGGTTATACATTTTAAACTCGGGAATATAATCCCTTACCTTATCATTCCATTTCAGTTTTCCTTCATCTATTAATATACCGAGTGACGCTACAGTAAAGGCTTTGCTATTTGAAGCAATGCCAAATAATGTATGCTCATCTACTTTTTGCATGGTATTCAGCGATCGCACGCCATATCCTTTTTCATGAATTATTTTTCCATCTTTTACCACGGCAACGGCAATGCCCGGCACATCAAATGTTTTTAAAGTTTTCTCTACCAGGGAATCTATTGCTGCCGAAGAAATAGGTTGGGCATAAATAAAAAGAATATTGCTAAAGCAAAAAATTGTTGATAAGGAAATGAGTTTTAATAGTTTCATTTTTATAATTTCAATTGAAATAATGGAACATGCCTGCGATGTATGAAAGTCTAAGGTAAATTAAAATGAAAAGATGCTTATATTCTATTGATCTGCTTTTGTTGTGATGAAAAATCTCTTTCATTTATCACCATTCCATTCCTTATAAAATTCTTCCAAATACAACTCCATAAACTTATGACGGTAGTCTGCAAGTTTTTTACCGGTTGCTGTATTCATCCTTTCTTTTAGCAATAATAATTTTTCATAGAAATGATTGATAGTTGGAGCGTTACTTTTTTTATAGGCTTCTTTCGTCATTTGCATATCAGGTTTTATAGAAGGATTATAAATTTCCCTGTTTTTAAATCCTCCATAATTAAAAGCCCTGGCAATTCCTATAGCTCCCATTGCATCAAGCCTGTCAGCATCCTGAACTATTTGCAATTCTATAGAATGAAAAGATGGATTAAAGTTTCCTCCTTTGAAAGAAATGTTCCTGATTATATTTTCAACCTGTGTAATAATCTTATCGTTTACTGGTAACTCTTTAAGAAAATTTCCTGCTTTTTGTGCTCCAATGTTTTCATCTCCATTATGAAATTTCGAATCGGCTATATCATGTAGTAGCGCAGCTAATTCAACGATAAAATTATTTGCATTTTCCTTGTGTGCTATTAGCATGGCATTCTTCCTAACTCTTTCTATATGCCACCAATCATGCCCTCCTTCAGCACCTTTCAATTCCTTCTTTACAAAAATTATTGTCTTTGCAATTATTTCTTCTTCCTGCATAAAATTTATAGTGATTGTTTTACTTGCTGCTGTTGGCGTCCCGCCAACAGCATTCAATAATCATTAAAATGCATTAACCATTCAAAATCCTTTACTCCTTTTTCATAAAATTTTGCCGATGACCATTTATACTCTTCCGGTGAATGCGCTAAATTCCAGTGCGGCGGGCAAGGATTAAAATGGATGTAATTCATTTTTTGCTGAAAAAACTTCTTCGTCCAACACTCTTTGATCATTGGTTCTCTTTCCCAGAACTGGTATTCCCTATCTGATTTATTTACTAAATACTTTTCCAGGAGTAAGGGGTTTTCTCTCTTCAAATTTCTTTCAAACTCATGCGCAGTAAAACTAAACATTGCTCCCTGCACATCTTTCCTTTCGAAACCATCTGAAATTTTCCAGAGCAGATGAATATGATTCGGCATCAGCACAAAAGCATTTATAGTACATTTTTTATTTTTAACAAGCCATTGAAAAGAACCTAAAACAATATTTTTGAAATCATCGCCTGCTAAGAGATATTCCCAGTTATAAATTGTTGCTGTTAAAAATTCGGTATGATAATTTTGAAGCATTGATAAATATAAAATTATCTTTAAAATTGTTTTAAAATGAAAACTGTTGGCGGGGACGCCAACATTAGCAGGAGAACCTAAAACAATATTTTTGAAATCATCGCCTGCTAAGAGATGTTCCCAATTATAAATTGTTGCAGTTAAAAATTCCGTATGATAATTTTGAAGTATTGATAAATATAAAATTACCTTTTCAAATTGTTTTAAAATGAAAACTGTTGGCGGGGACGGGTAACTATATACCTGTTAGACCATAAAGAAATCTTTATAAATTATTTATTTAGCTATATTGCTGTTCAAAATAACTTTATGGCAAAAGATGACCGAATATCTCTTATCAAACAAATCGAGGAATATAGGAAATCTAAGGTTATAACCTATATAACCAGTACGAGGCAAAATGCAGAGGTTCAAATGGCTATTGATTGTATTAGGAAATTCTACGAACATTTAAAATTTATAAAATCTGAGGATAGAAATAGCATAACTATTGATTTATTAATAGTAAGCAATGGAGGGGATGGAACTGTACCTTGGCGGCTTGTAACTTTATTAAGAGAATATTCGAAAGAGTTTAATGTCCTTATCCCTTATAGGGCATTTAGTGCAGCAACACTTACCGCACTTGGTGCGGATAAAATATTTATGCATCCTATGGGTATGTTGGGGCCAACCGACCCAACTGTAGCAAATCCATTTAATCCGGATGACCCAAAAAATCCTCAACAAAAAATTGGTATTAGTGTTGAAGATGTAACTTCTTATATAGCATTAATTAGAGAGGACGCAGGAATACAGCATGAAGATGAATTAATACAAGCGTTTAAAATACTAGCAGAAAGAGTACATCCTTTGGCATTAGGAAATGTTAAAAGATCGCTTTCTCAATCTAAAATGATGGCTCAAAAGTTACTTTCGTTACACATGAATAAAGCCACCGATCAACACCATATAGATGAAATAGCTGAAAATTTGACTTCAAAGCTTTATTATCATGGACACCCTATAAATAGAAAAGAAGCTAAGCAAATTGGCTTAAGAAATATAACAGACTCAGATGAACAATTAGAAAAGCTTATGTGGGATTTGTTTTTAGAATATGAAAATGAAATCAAGTCAGATGAACCTTTTGATCCTGCAATGGAATTTGTAGCCGCAAACCCCGGATTAGTGGTTGGTACGCCAGCCACATATAATATAACTACAAAGATGGCATTTGTCGAATCTTCGGAAAGAACTGACTATGTTCAGTTTAAGTATGAAATATTTGGCACTAAATTAGCCAATGGTAGTCACCAGATAACAGCTAACATAATTGAACGTGGATGGAAAGTAGAGTAATTTGGAATATTCGTTGTTATTTTGTATAATTAATGTATAAAACATTCGATATGTTTCTAACATCTTTTGCATTAAATGAACCTATTACAAATAAATTTGTGCCTACACAAAGTGTATTGCCCGAAAGATTCACTTCTATTACTGAACCGATAACGCACCCGATTTTAAGTAGTGAAGCTTTGTCTACATCCGATCAATCTATAGCGAGTGAAGATTTGTTAGATTGGCGTCCTAAATTGCTAAAAAAAGAAGCCTTTAAATAAAATCCTTCACATCTACATCTAATTTGTCAGCTATATTCTTTAAAGTAAGAAGATAGCTATTTTTTTGACCGCTCTCAATTCGGCAAATACTACCATAATCCAAATTGCATAGCTTCCCCAATTCACGTAGTGATATTTTTCTTTCATTTCGGATAGCTTTTATTTTGCTACCCATTTCTTTTAAAAAGAGATTATCCTTCATTTTCTGCTGTTAAGAATTTGTATTTTAATGTACCCTGACAATTAGCTAATGCGTTGGCAAAACGTTCATCTTGAAATAGTGTTTTGCTATTAAACCTGAATGCTGATTCATTGCAATAGCGCTGTAAATGTTTTGGACTGACTGAGTGATGTATGCCGTCAATTTGTTTCTTTAAAATATTCCAGTACCCTTCAATATTATTTGTATGAACCAGTATATCCTCTTTACGAACATATTCCTTATTACGATGGTTTACTTTTCTGTGATTGTATTTCTGACCTACTTTATTATAAGCATGATGCTCGTCTGTTACCATAGTACTATCAAGTGCTATAAAGTCCTCAATTGCTGCACTAACATTTTCTAAATTCGTTTGAGGTATTACTTTAGTTCTCACCTTTCCACCTCTTTGGATAGCACCAAATACCATAGTTTTATTGTCTAAGCCTTTTAATTTTTCTTTCTTCCATGCATGAATATTTTTTAAGCTGCCACCCACATAAGTTTCATCCACTTCAACAATCCCTTCTAATAATTCAGGCGCTTTATCTGTCAGCATTACTCTAATACGATGGTTTAAATGCCATGCTGTCTTTTGAGTAACACCTAACCATGTAGCTAATTGTAAGCTGCTTATTCCTTTGCTATGAACAGCTAAAATATATGTTGCTAAAAACCATTTAGACAAAGGTATTTTTGTGTTTTCATAGATAGTGCCAACGGTTGCACTAAACTTGCATCTACATTGCTTTTCCCTGCATTTAAAAATCTTACCATTAGTAAAACGACAAACATTTAGAGAGCCACAGAAGGGCAAGCGGGTGTACCATTCCAACGTTGTTGCTCTAAATATTCCCTGCACTTTTCTTCGCTGCTAAATTCTTTTTGAAACTCTAATATTGATTTGAATGTTTTCATTGCTTTAAATATTTAATATCAATTCCCATACAAATATAGTAATATTTAGTAAAATAACTAAATTTAGTTGTTTAATTAAATTTAGTTATGTAACTTTAGGTTACTAAATTTGAAAGTTATGGCTCAACAAACATTTAAAAATCCATTTAGACCAGGAGCAGGGCAGTTACCTCCTTATTTAGCAGGCAGGCAAGACGAACAAAATGAATTTAGGGCAGCCATTAAAGAAAGCCCAATAATTAGAAATCTAATTATTACCGGACTTAGGGGAGTTGGGAAAACAGTATTATTGGAAACTTTAAAACCACTTGCAATTAAAGAGGGATGGTTATGGGCAGGTACGGATTTAAGCGAATCTGCAAGTATAAGTGAACAGAATTTGGCTATTAGAATCATAGCAGATATTTCTACGTTAATTGCTGGGTTTCCTATTAGCGAAACAGATAATAAACAGATAGGTTTTACAAGGGAAGATAAAAATCCTGTGATTGGAGGATTTGATTTTCTTATTAAGATATACAGTATTACGCCCGGACTAAGTTCGGACAAGTTAAAAGCTGTTTTAGATTTTGTTTGGAATTTGGTTAAAGAGAAAGCTAAAGGAGTTGTGTTAGCTTATGACGAAGCACAAATATTGAAAGACCAAGCCACAGACAAACAATACCCATTATCATTATTACTTGAGGTGATTCAATTTTTACAGAGAAAACAAATTCCGTATATTTTAGTTCTTACTGGCTTACCAACGTTATTCCCAAATTTAGTTGAGTGTCGCACCTACGCTGAAAGAATGTTTCATATAATGACATTAGATAAATTGAATTATGATGAGTCTAAAGAAGCAATTACACACCCTATTAAAAGGACTGGTTGCCCTGTTACATTTACTGAAACTGCAATTGAAGAAATAATTAAATATTCTGGTGGCTATCCCTATTTTATTCAATTCTTATGTAAAGAAATATTCGATTCATATTTACAGCAAACAAATATTGGTATAGTAACGCCAGTTATAAGTATTCCGGGAATAGTTAGGAAATTGGATACAGATTTCTATTCTGGAAGATGGGCAAAACTTACCGACAAACAAAGAGATTTGATGAAAGTTATAGCTCAAATGGATACTTGTGAACAAGAATTTTCGATTCAAGATATATTAGAAAAAGCAAAGGAGTTAAAAGAAAATTTTAGCGCAAGCCATGTAAATCAAATGCTTACTAAACTAAGTGAAGCCGGGTTGGTATTTAAAAATAGGCATGGCAAATACTCTTTTGCTGTGCCTATGATTTCAGAATACATTAAAAGGCTAATTCAAAACTCACAACAGATGAAAACTTTGTTTGATGATAATGAATCATTTTAAATAAAAAAATGGGCAGTTACGCCCTTTTAAAATAGTTCGTTTGAAGCGGACAAATGGAAATAGCAGCATCAATATATGTGCTGTGAACCTCGTAATTAATTTGCTCTCATTAGGTGAATTGTTACGGGGAAATCCTTTATAAAGTTACTAAATTTACAACATGGCAAAAGCAAATAAAAAAACTCCAAAGGAAGCATCTAATATATTTCATAATATTATGAAAGCATCTGTTTCCGATAACCCCAAACCTAAAAAGAAAATAAATAATATGGAATTACGAACAAGGTATAAAATATTTAAAATAGTTAGAGAAGGTGGTGGATTACCCGGCCCGAAAGCAGTAATGAGACCTATCCAAGATGGCGCTAATACATTCGATAGTGAACATGACGCAATTCAATGGATTCAAGAAATAGAACCACAAGAACGTTATACTGAGTTTGTAGTTCTAACTACTTATTCTATGGAATAAAATTTAAGCCGCTTAAAAGCGGCTATTTTATTTTCTTCATGGTCTAACACGTATATAGTTACCCGGGGACGCCAACAGTAGCAGGAGCTGCATAAATAAATTGACTACTTGTAATTTATTTTAATTCTTTATAAAAACAATTTTATAGACTTTGCCGGTATTTCCCTGCGGACCCAATTGTCCTGAAGTGGTTGTATAAACTTCACCCTTTTCATCCTGGCCAAAGCCTTTGAGAAATTGGCCTAAATTATCTGGAAAGCTTTTTAATTTGAGGTCTTCAAAAGTCCATAAGCCAACCTGTGATGGCTTTGAAATTAATATCTTGCCGGTGGGTCCGTTAAAGCTCCCGGAAAAAATTCCAAAAATATAACTGCCATCAATAAAAGGAATAGATGGGCCACGATAAACGTTTCCACCAACTACTGTTATTCCAATTCCGCCTTTAGGGTTTGCCGAATTATTAAATTCAATCACAGGATCAATAAGGGGATTGCCTGCTGAATCAATCATAGGACAAGACCCACGTTCTTCAAGATCATTATCGGTACTAAAACAATGTGTCCCTTCCTTTACATTCCAGCCATAGTTGCCTCCTTTTTTCACTATATCAACTTCTTCATATAAAGACTGGCCGGCGTCTCCTACATACAATCTGTGTTCACCTCCCGGGTCAAAAGAAAAACGATACGGGTTCCTGAAACCATAGGCATATATTTCATCTTTGCCAGGGCGATTTACAAATGGATTATCACGGGGTATCGCGTAATTTTTTTCTTCACTGTATTTATTTACATCGATCCGTAATATATTGCCTAGAAGATTTTCTTTCACATCCTGGCCATTGCCGCCCGCATTTACTTTGTACCAGTCGTTCACATGGCCGGGGCCAATATCATCACCATTACCACCGTCTCCAATTGAGATATATAAATAGCCATCAGGGCCAAAAGCTATAGTACCTCCATTATGATTACCCTGGGGATGGTCTGCTTCAAATACGACTCTTTCAGCTGACATATCTGCCTGGTTTGGATTTCCTGCCGATACCCTGAATTCAGAAATGCGGGTGGTATTATTCCATAAAGCTCCCGGTTCCGGGCCACCGGAATGTGGAGGTGCTGTATAGAATAAATAAAATTTTCCATTACTCCTGAATTCCGGATGAAAGGCAAGGCCCAACAAACCACGCTCATCATAAAAGGGGTTAAGGCTAACCATTTTGCTGCTGATATCTATAAAAGGATTGGGCAGCTTGTTTCCATTGGCATCGATGATCCAAATTTTTCCTACCTGGTCAACAATAAATAATCTTTTGGTTCCATCGGGTGAACCTGAAAGGGTAATAGGGGATACTAAATTATCCGCAATAAGTTTAAGGTCATAAGAACCGGCAGGAGGTGGGTTAAAATCACTTTTTTTGCAACTTATAGCAATCAGGCATAACAAAAGCAGATATAATTTAAGAGTAGGCTTTCTGGATTTGTAGGTTATAGCTGTAGGCGTGTTTTCTTTTGAAGTTGATTTCATAATTAAGATTTTAAGGTTTAAAAATTAATTTAAATTATCGCTCGATTTGTTTCATAAGGCGGCTTGAAGAAAATAGTATGTATGCTATATTTCTTCAGTGGAAATAAGAACGGGCTTTTAAAATTTCTGTTTACTTTTTATTGCAATTAAAAAGCAATCCCATAAATCCTGTATCAAAACATAGTCGTTTGATTCAAAGATTTAATTGTACTGGTGATCTTCTGTTTTAGTTTGAGAGTAATCAATTTATCTTTCGAAAGATGTATTTTTTTAAACGGAAAGTTTACCCTACTGGTTGCTTTTATTAAGCAAAAGTTTTGGGAGTATATAGAGGAAATAAAACTTATTAAGCATTTATAATCATAAAAAACATTTGCTAAGGATGGAATTAATTAAAGCAAGCTATCACAGATTATTTTTTTGCAAAAGGCTTTACGTTTACAGAGAATAATAATCCGGTGCTATTTAATTTTACTTTCCCGAAGCCAACACCACTTAATGGAAGGTTCAAATAAGGTTCTGCAGTAATAGAAATTGTGTTATTAAAAGTTCTTTCATAACCTGCAGATAGTCTTAATGAAGAAAGATAATGTTTATTTTGATTGTATATAGTGTATGATTTATAACGGGGCTGTCCCAAAGAATTTTTTGATGTGTAATCATAAGTTTCCCTTTTCATAAAATAAGAAGAAATACCTGCCGAGCCAAACAAAGATTTTTTAGGATTTCGCTTGAAAGTGTAGTTTAGAATTAATGGTATTTCTTTTACGCTGCAGTTTGCGTCGATATCAACTAAATCAGGATAATAGGTCCAAAACGTGGAAGGCGGCTTGTAATCTGAAGGCTTTGCTTCATAAATTTTCTTCACTGAATAAAACCCTGTTCTTAGCTGCCACCTTTTTCCAAATTTATACCCTATTCCTGCACCATATAGCATTTCAACTCTTCCAATCCGGTTAAGGCTTATAGCGCTCACATCAGGGCCGGCGGAAAGGCTTAAAGAAAAAGAATTTTCAAATTTATTTTTCTTTACACTATAAGAATTTTTTCTTTTTGCATCAATAATTTTATCGGCTTTTAAAGTACCAGGAGCAAATATTTTATCATTGAAAACATTTTTAAGCCCAATAACTCTATTAGTAATTTTTTGTTTTATAAATTCTTCAGGCAGGTAAGTATTTGAAGATTCAGCAACATCGTTGTCACTTTTAACCAGGAGATCGTCGCTATGGCCTATTATATTTTTATTCTCATCACTTCTAATAGTAAAACCTTTCTCAGTATTTATAACTTCAGTATAATTTTTTTGTTCTTTATTATTTTTTGATTTTGAAAAAATTTGGCTTTCAACTACGGGTTTATTTATTGAAGAATTTCCAGTGCTTGATTTATAACCGTCGTTTGTATTATCACCGGGTTTTATTGCTGTTAATTTATTTTCGATATTGCTTACCGGTTTAGTAGTTGCAATATTCTCCGCCGGCACA
This sequence comes from Chitinophagales bacterium, assembly GCA_038239385.1. Taxonomy (GTDB): domain Bacteria; phylum Bacteroidota; class Bacteroidia; order Chitinophagales; family Chitinophagaceae; genus Ginsengibacter. The sequence goes on along the minus strand of JBBSEV010000050.1, from coordinate 7,742 downwards.
TTATTTCTCCGATTAGTTTTCCATGGCTTTATCAATAAAATTATAGATGAAACTGCAATTAAACTTAATAAAAGAAATAACCATTTCTCATGAAATTTTCTTTCTTTAAGTTCCGGCGTAACAACATTCTGTGGCATATGCTTATCGAGCAACGCTTCCATTTTGCCCCACGCCTCTTCACTGTAAGCAGCATTGTATTGTTCTGCTGCTTCCCGGGCTTTCTTATCTAATTTATCAAACGGCATTATTAGCTAAAACGGATTGATGATGATGAAATAAATTTTTTTGCAAATGTCTTTTTGCTTTTGAAAGATTTGATTTTGATGTACCTGCACTTATGCCTAACTTTTTGCCAATCTCTTCATGAGAAAATCCTTCTATAACAAATAAATTAAAAACAGTTCTGTAACCAGGTGATAAATTTTGAACTACTTTAATAATTTCGTCATAAGATATTTTATCGAGTGCATTCTCATATCGGGAAGGCATCTCCACAATTTTTCCATTAAGGAAAGTTATCATTTCCTGCTTATGGTATTTGCGGTTATAATCAATTGCCGTGTACACCATAATCTTCCCCAGCCACCCTTTAAAAGAACTCATAACATCGGCATAAGCAGGCTTAAAGCGATGCATTTCAGTAAAAATCTTCAGGAAGCCATCATTTAAAATTTCTACTGCATCTTCCTGCCTGTTCGTATAGCGGGAGCAAATAGAAATGGCATAGCCGTAGAAAGAGCAAAATATTTTTTTTTGACTGTCCCGGTTATTGAGGCTGCAGCCTCCAATATGTTGTATTAATTCTTCTGCAGTCAGCAATATAAAAAGGGTTTACAATTACTTTTATCGTATGGATGTTTCCAAAGGTTGCCTCCACCTAAAATTAATCAAAGTTTTCGCACATTTAAAATGCTATTGGTTCAAAATAAAAAATTTCTGTAAATTGTTATGATCCTCCCTATTATGGTTCGGGTATAATATATTCTAAAATAATACCTCCTTTGAAAATTGAAAAAAAACCTTACCGGGTTCAAACTGATTTAGAAGAAAAGGTAAATGCAATTACTCATGGCCTGGGTATCATACTTTCTTTGATTGCAATTCCTTTTTTAATTGTAAAATCCACTCATAGCCAGAACTTAATGATGGTTTGGGGAGTAAGTATATTTTCATTTGGAATATTGGCGGTATATCTTTCCTCAACTGTATATCATTCACTAAGAACGCCAAAATTAAAAAGGCTTGCAAATATTATTGATCATATCAGTATTTTTTTCCTGATAGGAGGGACTTATACGCCAATTATTCTTCATTATATTTCCAGGGAAAAAGCCACGCTGTTTCTAACTGTTCAATGGTGTATTATTTTAGCAGGAGTTATTCTCAAACTTTTTTTTACAGGAAAATATGAATGGCTTTCTGTAACGCTCTATATTATGCTTGGTTGGATGCTGGTATTTGTTATAAAGCCTTTAATTCTTACCATGCCTTACACTATATTTTTATGGATAATAGGCGGTGGAGTCTGTTATACTTTTGGCGTTGTATTTTATGTAATGGAAAATAAAAAACATGCACACAATGTATGGCATTGCTTTGTGCTGGCAGGCACCATCCTTCATTTCGTTGCCGTATATAAAAGCCTGGATGTACCTGTTATCTTTAATTAAGTTTAGAATTTTTATTACATGCCAGCAATCGAATTAAAATTTTACTATGCAAAAAACAGGAAAGTATGGCGCAACTGGCTTATGAAAAATCATGTAAGCGAACCTGGAGTTTGGCTTATTTATTATAAAAAAGGAAGTGGTAAGCCTCGGGTTTCTTATGAGGATGCAGTAGAAGAAGCATTGTGCTTTGGGTGGATAGATAGTATTGCGAAGCCAATTGATGAAGAGAAGTATATGCAAAGATTTACGCCGCGAAAAATTAAAAGTGTATGGAGTGCTTTGAATAAAAGCCGTATAGAAAAACTCTCGGAACAAAAGTTAATGATGCCTGCAGGATTGGAGATTATTGAAACAGGCCAAAAGAATGGTTCCTGGAGCCAGCTTGATCATGTAGAAAATTTTATAATTTCTCCTGATTTGAAAAAGTTATTTGTAAAGAAAAATAAGGTCTTTAAATATTTTGAAGCACTAAGTAAATCAAACCAAAAGCAATGGTTGTACAGGCTTCATAACGCAAAACTTCCTGAAACAAGAGCAAAGCGGCTCGCTGAATTTTTATTGGAGGTAAATGCAAAAAAATAAAAGGACAAAGCTTTACGTCTCCGCTAAACAAAATTCCAATAGGTTTCCTCTCCATGTAAATTAGTCTCGGGCCAATGGTTCATATCAAACCCCGGCGCTTTCTCAAGTATTTCTCTTGGTTGATTAAAGATAAATGCCTTATTTTCCGTATCAACCTGTAGCAGGCGAAATGGTATCGCAAAATATTTTTCGCCGATAGTGAGAAAACCTCCGAATTCTATTACAACATATTCAATCTTTCCTGAAGTAATATCTATCATTATGTCTGCTACTTTCCCCATGTGTTCCCCTTTTTCGTTATGAACTTTATCGCGAAGTATGGAAGTAGCTGCCAGAAATTTTAAAGGCATATTGGGACGGGCTCCTTCATGGTTAACACCGGTAAGATTGTCAATTGGTAAAGTGTCCATTGTATTATTTTTATTGTTAGAAAACTTATAGCTGATAAGTTTAATAACCCAATAATTATACCTAAGATGGTGCAATAAGAAAAATATATTCTTATTGAAGGTTGGTTATTGGTAAATTTTGTGAGATATCTGTTGTCAAATCAATAAAAATTACAGTAGATTGTTGGGTTGTAAAAAAAATAAAATAATTATGAAATTTAAAGACGCTACGAAACAGGAAATTGAGGATATCATGCAAAAAGCATGGACTGCTTTTCATGCATATCGAAAGCTAAGTTTGAAACAACGTGCCGCTTTCATGAAAGCTATCTCTATTGAGTTAGAAGCCTGTGGAGATGAACTTATTCATACTGCAATGCTGGAAACAAACCTTCCTCAACCACGGCTAAAAAATGAACTTGCAAGAACTATTTTCCAGTTAAACAATTATGCAGATGCGTGTGAAAAAGGAGAGTGGCTTGAGGCAAGAATTGATACAGCTATTCCTGACCGGAACCCGCCAAAACCTGACATCAGGAAAATGTTGATACCGCTAGGGCCTGTAGTTGTTTTTGGTGCAAGCAATTTTCCATTTGCTTATTCCACTGCAGGGGGCGATACAGCATGTGCATTTGCAGCGGGGTGTCCGGTAATTGTGAAAGCCCATCCTGCACATGCACAAACCAGTGAAATTGTTGCCGCAGCTATATTAAAAGCGGTGGATGCTCTTAATTTACCAGAAGGGATTTTTGCTCATGTTCATGGCGATTCTTTTGAAACAGGACAAGCTCTTGTAATGCATTCTTATACAAAAGCAGTTGGCTTTACCGGGTCAACTGCGGGGGGCAAAGCTTTATATGATCTTGCCAATAAAAGGGAAGAACCTATTCCGGTGTTTGCAGAAATGGGAAGTATTAATCCTGTGTTTCTATTAAGAGAAAAATTAAATCAATCAGCAGCAGATGTTGCCAAAATGTATGCCGGTTCTATTACTTTAAGCGCCGGCCAGTTTTGTACCAACCCGGGAATAATTATCGGAATGGATGGTGATGATCTCAATATGTTTATTGATGCTCTCGGAAAGGAAATAAAACAACTAGCGCCTGCAGCGATGCTTCATCCCGGTATTTATAAAAGTTACGTGGAAAAAAGAAAAAACGCCTTAGCCCAGGAAGGCGTTGAAACAGTTTCTGTGTCAATAATTGATGCTCTTGAAAACCAGGGTGCACCAACTATTGCTTCTGCATCAGGCACCGCATTTTTGAATAATCCTGTACTTCATAAAGAAGTGTTTGGGCCTTACTCAATTATCGTCCGTTGTAAAAACATGGATGAAATGAATGAAGTAGCAAGACATTGCGAAGGACAATTAACGACCACTTTAATGGCAACTGAAAATGACATCCGGAATAACCAGGAACTTGTGGAGGTTGTAAAAAATATTTGCGGGCGATTTATCTTAAATGGTGTTCCAACAGGAGTTGAAGTTTGTCTTAGCATGCAACATGGAGGCCCTTATCCAGCAACAACTGATTCAAGATTTACGTCAGTTGGTGCCGATGGCATAAAGCGTTTTGCAAGGCCCATCTCATTTCAAAACTGGCCGGATTCTTTATTGCCTGAAGAATTACAAAATTCAAATCCTTTGGAGATTTGGAGAACATTGAATAATGAAGTGAGTAGAGAGACTGCAAAAACTTAATTGTTTTCTTCTTTAAATTCTATAGCTACCGATAATGCACAATTGCTTTATTTAATCATGCTAAAAAGAATTGCCGCCATCAAACCACCAGCCAAAGGCGCCACCACGGGTACCCATGCATACCTCCATTCGCTGGAACCTTTATGCGTAAGCGGTAGTAGCTGGTGCATGATGCGAGGCCCAAGATCACGAACAGGATTTATTGCATATCCTGTTGGACCTCCGAAGCTAAGGCCAATACCCAATACCAAAAGAGCTACAGGAAGCGCATCAAGGGAGCCTAAACTGTTAGAAGGTGACACTATAAATAATATTGCAAAAACAAAAGTAAACGTTCCAAGAAATTCTGTAAGAAAATTATGTTTGGAGCTATTAATGGCAGGGCTTGTTGCAAAAACTCCTAGCGTAAGTGCTGCATTATCGGTGGCTTTAAAATGTTGTAAATAGGAAAGCCAGACAATTACACTTCCAGACATAGCGCCCAACAATTGCCCCGTTAAATATTGAGGAACAGTATTCCAGCTTATTTTTTTTAAGTACAAAAGCGCTAAAGTTACTGCTGGATTTAAATGAGCTCCGCTGTATTTTGCAGATACATAAACTCCTACGAAAACAGCGATGGCCCATCCAAAAGAGATAACGATCCATCCGCTGCTTTGGCCTTTTGTTTTATTCAAAATTACATTGGCAACCACACCATTCCCAAATGCTATTAATAGAGCTGTTCCAATAAATTCGCTTAGAAAAATTGACATACAATGATTATTATTTTTAATTATTAATTATTGATTCATTCACAATTGACCACTGACTAATAACTATTGACCATCTCTTAATTGCTTATTGACCTATTAATCTTCTGCCCATACCTGTGCGGCTTTTATTGCTTTCTTCCATTGATAAATTTCTTTTTGCCTTTCCTCGTTTTTCATAGCGGGCTGAAACTTTTTTTCTGCTTCCCAGTAATTTTCAATTTCATTTGTATCCTTCCAAAAACCAATAGCCAGCCCTGCAAGATATGCGGCTCCTAAAGCGGTAGTCTCGGTAATTTTTGGGCGAATAACCATACAGTCTAATACATCACTTTGAAATTGCATTAGCAGATCGTTAGTAGTAGCGCCGCCATCTACCCGAAGTTCTTTTATAGATAATCCCGCATCTGCATTCATAGCATGCAACACATCCATCGTTTGTAAGCCTATACTTTCAAGGGAAGCTCTCGCTATATGTGCTGAAGTCGTGCCACGGGTAATTCCAAACATACTTCCCTTTGCAAACTGGTTCCAGTATGGAGCGCCGAGCCCTGTAAAAGCAGGAACAAAATATACGCCGCCATTATCTTTTACGGAAGTTGCCAGTGTTTCTACATCCGGGGAAGTTTTAATAATACCAAGGCCGTCACGAAGCCATTGCACAACTGCACCGCCGATAAATACACTTCCTTCCAAAGCATAGCTGGTCTTGTTTCCGATTTTCCATGCAATAGTTGTAAGCAAATTATTTTTACTTGCCACGGGTTTATCGCCCGTGTTCATTAGCATAAAACAACCGGTGCCATAAGTGTTTTTTACCATTCCGGGTTTAATGCACATTTGCCCAAATAATGCTGCCTGCTGGTCACCTGCAATTCCGCAAACCGGTACACGTACAGCAGTTAAAATTTGTTCGGTTTCACCATAAACTTCGCTGCTGGATTTTACGTCCGGAAGCACGGAGGAAGGAATGTCAAATAATTTCAACAATTGTTCATCCCATGTTAATGAATGAATATTGAACAACATTGTTCGGGATGCATTGGTAACATCTGTCGCATGTACCTTTCCGTTAGTAAGCTTAAATAGTAGCCAGGAATCAATTGTGCCAAAACACAAATCACCATTCTCAGCCTTCTTTCTTGCACCTTCAACATTATCAATTATCCATTTTATTTTGGTAGCTGAAAAATATGCATCTATTACAAGTCCTGTTTTTTGCTGAATATTTTTTGCATGCCCTTTCTCTTTTAATTCATTGCAATATGAAGCGGTACGGCGGTCCTGCCACACGATAGCATTATATATAGGCTGGTGCGTTTTTCTATCCCATACAAGAGTAGTTTCTCTTTGATTGGTGATGCCAATTGCTGCAATATCTTTAGCAGTAAGGCCTGCTTTTACAATAACTTCTGCAGCGACCCCCAATTGTGTATACCAAATTTCATTTCCATCATGCTCTACCCAGCCGGGTTGTGGAAATATTTGAGTGAACTCTTTTTGTGCGATAGCTTTTACAGCGCCTTTTTTATCAAAAATAATAGCCCTTGAGCTCGTGGTTCCCTGGTCGAAGGAAAGAATATATTTTGACATGCAATCGTATTTTGTAAATGAAGGACATTCATTTTATTTACAAATAAAAATATAATTATTAATGATTGCAATTGATATTTATTATAATTCCGGGACAATACTTGTATTTCTTACAGAATGCTATCCTTTAATCAATTCATTAATAATATAATTTTTAGCAATGTCTTTAAACTTTATTACCTGGTCATCAATCCAGTTTTCATCCTTATTCATTTCTGCCGCCATTATTTTTGCAACAATTGGCGCAATGCGTATGCTTTCTTTTGCATCAAGAAGTAAGGCTCTTGTTCTCCTGCTTAGAATATCTTCTACATTCAGGGCCATCTCTTCTCTTATTGAATATATCACCTGTGCTTTGTGAATGTGTAATGCATTACTTATCCAAATATCTCCTGTTTCAGAAATTAAATTTTCGACGGAAGCTTTATCACTTCCATAAAAGTATAAAGAGTCGCGTATATCTGTTGTGACAGAATATCCATGAATTTGTAAAGAAGGTGTTACAGAAACCGTAGATTTCCAATGCAAATCATCTTCAATTTTATTTATCATATCCTCCCCCATTTTTCTATAAGTTGTCCATTTACCTCCTACGATGGTGAATAATTTTGAAGGGGATACCATGATCTTGTGGCTGCGGGAAATCTCTTTGGTATCATCCCCTTTTTCTTTGGGCGCTGCAAGGGGACGTAAGCCTGCGTATATACTCATCACATCTTTGCGTTCAGGCTTTACCGTAAGATATGAAGCGGCAGTTTGCAGAATAAATTGAATTTCTTTTTCTAATGCAACTGGCTCCAGGGAAGCATTTTGGACAGGCGTATCTGTTGTGCCAACAATTAGTTTGTCGTGCCAGGGAACAATAAATAAAACTCTTCCATCACTGGTTTTAGGAATCATAATAGCATCCTCACTTTGTAAAAATTTTTTATCGAGAACAATATGAGTTCCCTGGCTCACAGCGATATTTTTTTGTGCTTTTGGATCATCCATATGAATGATATCATCAACAAAAATGCCGGTAGCATTTACAATTGCTTTTGCTTTAATAATG
>JBBSEV010000049.1:0-32328 GCA_038239385.1 Chitinophagales bacterium | reverse complement strand
GCATAAAAAATATCCAACCGACTGGAAGCAAACCTGGCTTGGAGTCCAGCAAAAATGGGCAAACGATATTGGTTGCCCTGATGGTGTTTTTAAGCCTTTTAATATTGATGCTAAAGTAAATGCAGCGTATGTAATAATGGGACTTCTTTATGGCGGTGGCGATTTTACAAAGTCCCTGGAGATTGCCACACGTTGCGGGCAGGATGCGGACTGTAATCCTTCTTCTGTGGGCGGTATCCTTGGAGCTGTTCTTGGGTATGATAAAATACCATCTTATTGGAAACGAAGTTTAAAACAGGCAGAAGATATTGACTTTAAATATACAACGATGAGCTTAAAAGATGTGTATGACATTGGTTACAAACATGCCATACAAAACATCGAACGAAATGGTGGTAAAGTGAATGCTGATAATGTTATCATACCAGTGCATCAACCTGAAGCAGTAAGGTTTGAGAAAAGTTTTGAAGGCCATTACCCGGTTGCCATGGCTGCTATAAAATGGAATGAAAATAAAGATGAAATACGTTTTGATTTTGATGGAACCGGCTTTGTATTGAAAGGTGATGCATCGCAATGGGATAGCAAGTCAACTTATGTTTTTGATACCCAACTTTATCTTGATGGCAAATTAATTGAATCACCAAAGCTACCGGTTAGCTATACCACCCGCCGTTATGACCTTGCCTGGAAATACCAGCTTTCAAAAGGAAAACATTCTGTTATAATGAAAATACTTAATCCATCAAAGGACAATGAAGTAAGAGCATCCGAGGCAATCATTTATTCAGATAAACCTCTTGATGGTATGCAGGTAAATATCAATGCTGCGAAAAAATAATTAGTCCAACAAAATCAATTGCCATGTTCATCATTGAAAATTATTCAACAGCTATCGTGTTCTGCATTATTACCATGCTGTGCTGGGGCTCTTGGGCCAATACACAAAAGCTCGCTGCAAACACCTGGCGGTTTGAATTATTTTACTGGGATTATGTTATAGGTATTTTAATTCTTTCTTTAATTCTTGCCTTCACACTTGGCAGCAATGGGAGTGGAGGAAGAAGTTTTATGGAAGATATTTCGCAGGCAGATAGCAGCAATATTTTTTCTGCCATTGTTGGAGGCATCATCTTTAATGCAGCTAATATTTTACTCGTTGCTGCAATTGCTATAGCCGGCATGGCTGTAGCGTTCCCGGTTGGTATTGGCCTGGCTTTGGCAATTGGCGTAGTCGTGAATTATATTGATAATCCTGTTGGCAATAAGCTCCTGTTATTTGGTGGTGTTGCATTAATTGTAATCGCTATTTTGCTCAATGCTAATGCTTACCGCAAAATGCAATCCGGTAATAAGAACCCTTCTTCTAAAGGGCTCCTGCTTTCTATAATTGCCGGGGTGATGATGGGATTTTTTTATAAATATGTTGCCGCCTCTATGTTTCCTGATTTCAATACACCTGTGGCAGGAAAGCTTAGCCCGTACACTGCAGTAGTATTTTTTTCTGGGGGTATTTTGCTGAGTAATTTTTTATTCAACAGTTTGTTGATGCGTAAACCTTTTGTTGGAGCGCCTATTAGTTATGCTGATTATTTTAAAGGAGGTTTTAAGAATCATATTACCGGGATTCTTGGTGGCATTATCTGGTGCATAGGGATGTCGTTCAGCATCATTGCATCTGGCAAAGCAGGGCCTGCGATCTCGTACGGCCTGGGCCAGGGAGCCACAGTAGTGGCGGCTTTCTGGGGCATTTTTATTTGGAAAGAATTTCGGAATGCACCTAAAGGAACCTCTGTTGTTTTAAATATTATGTTGTTGCTTTATTTGGCCGGGTTAAGCCTTATTATCGCAGCACGATAAATTTTTGTTTTTATCTTAATAAGATTACATAACCGAATCAATGATAAAAATAATAATTACCGGAGCAACAGGGATGGTAGGAGAGGGTGTGCTTCACGTTTCTTTATCGCATCCGTCTATAGAAAAAGTTTTGGTAATAAACAGGAAGCCCTGCGGCGTTATTCATCCAAAGCTGAAAGAAATTATTCATGAAGATTTTTTTGATTTATCTCCAATCGAACAAGAACTCCCGGGATATGATGCCTGCCAGTTTTGCCTGGGTGTTTCTTCTGTAGGTATTAATAAAGAGACGTACTATAAATTGACATACACGTTAACACTCAATGTAGCTAAGACTTTAAGCAGGCTAAACAAAGAAATGATTTTTAATTATATTTCAGGAGCCGGCACCGACAGTACTGAAAAAGGACGAATTAACTGGGCAGGTGTAAAAGGAAAAACTGAAAATGATTTGATGGAACTCTCCTTTAAAAAAGTATATGCTTTTCGTCCTGGCTTTATAAAACCGATTAAAGGAATGAGGCGCACACAATCGCTATATAAGTATGTTGGCTGGCTGTTTCCTATTGGAAGATCATTGTATCCAAAAGGGTTTTGTACGCTCCGTGAACTGGCACTGGCAATGATATATACTTCAAATAATAATTACGAAAAGAAAGTTATTGAAGGGAATGATATTATTGAACTGGCAAAAAGAAATTAGTAAAAAGTATATTAAAAAAGTCTTTATGTATTTTGAAAATTTTATTACTTTCATTTCCTCTAAGAAAATGAAAGTAACTATTGCATTCATTATATCCTTTTGCATAATCACTTCTTCTTCACGGGGACAGGTAACAGCTGGGTTTATTCCAAAAAATATTGATACCACTAAAATATTTTTATTTTATCTACATGGAGCAATAGTTCAGGAAGAAGGCCCAAATGCTGTGAGTAAAGATTTTGGCCCGTATGAGTATTACAGGATATTGGATACGCTTAAAAGCTATGGTTATCACGTCATCAGTGAGGCAAGGCCAAAAGGTACACAAGAGGAAAAATATGGTGATAAGATTGCCAGGCAGGTAGATACTTTGCTAAAATCGGGAGTGCCGGCAACTCATATAATTGTTGTTGGCGCTTCACAGGGCGCGGCAATGACAATTGAAGCAGCATACAGGATTAAAAACAGCCAGATCAAATATGTGATATTGGGATTATGTTCTGATTATATGATTGGGTACTACTTAAAATACAAAAAAGAACTATGCGGAAATTTCCTTTCTATCTATGAAAGTTCTGATCCTCATAGTTCGTGTGACCGTTTATTAATGGAGCAACATTGCAAATCAGGGTACAAAGAGATAAGGTTAAATATGGGCATCAGCCATGGATTTATTTATAAGCCTTACAAGGAGTGGGTTTCTCCAATCGTGCAATGGATAAACAATAAATAATACCATCCTCATTTACAAGGCAACTTTCTATTACCGTTTATTTTATTTCAATTGATACACAATAGAGGAACCGCCATCCACAGGAAAAAAGCCAGAAAGAAAAGTCAGATTACTATTGGAAATTTCGAAGAATGTTTTATGAGACGTGACATCACCGTCGAAAATAATTCTAGAGATAAATTGTCCGGGAGAAATAGCTAAGCCTGTTTCTGTAGTTACTGAATTATCACGGATAATTATGTAATACCCCGTAATTGTCAAATTTCCATCCTTGTATCTTTTATAAGTTGAATCAGTAAATTGTAAGATGTTACCATTTCCAGATGAGTAATTTATTATCGGAGTCATTCCGTTTTGAGCTTGCCGCAATTCCCAGGTCCCTGCAATTGAGGAAAGGTTAACGCTTCCCTCATCAACACTCACTTTTTTACAGCCAATAAAGAAAATACCTGATAAAACTAAGAATAAGATGTTTTTCATAAATAAATTCTTTTACCCTTGACAACGGAATCTTTAGAAACGTTGCATCAAATTCTTGCTAATTTTTTTTCATAAGAAAACTACCAATTATCAAATTAATTTAATCTTGTAACTTACCCGTAAATTATATTTTCATGAATAAATTTCTTACGTTTTTCCAATCTATTCTCTTCGTTCTTCTGCTAAGCAATTCTTTTGTATTACCTGCACAGGTGATCCAAACAACCGGGCAAAATAATTCAGTGAATTATGAGCGATTAGAAAAAATTGATGATTTAATAAATGGATATATAAAAAAAGATTGGGTTAAAGGAGTAGTAACTATTATCGTAAAAGATAACCAGGTTGTTCAATACAAAGGCTATGGCTTTGCAGATGCTGAAGCAAAAAAACCAATGGAGAAAGACGAGTTGTTTCGCCTTGCTTCGCAAACAAAAGCTATAACCGCAGCCGGTATTATGATCTTATATGAGCAGGGTAAACTTATGCTTGATGAGCAGGTTGCTGATTTTATTCCTGAATTTAAAGATCCTGTTGTACTTGATAAATTTAACGAAGGGGATTCAACTTATTCAACAGTTCCTGCTAAAAGAGATATTACCATTCGTGATCTTCTCACACATACTTCGGGTATAGATTACTCAGGTATCGGGAGCGAAAACATGAGAGCAATTTATGCGAAAGCAGGTATAACTGCAGGATTTAACATGGCTAAGAAAAATCAATCATTGCTAGATGCTATGAGAATACTGGCAAAATTGCCATTAGTGCATCAGCCCGGTGAAAGATGGACGTATGGCCTGAACTTCGATTTGCTGGGTTGCCTGATTGAGGTAATAAGTGGCATGAACCTGAATGATTTTATTACTAAAAATATATTTGAACCAATGGGACTGAAAGACACTTATTTCAATGTTCCCGGTAATAAACAAAACCGTCTTGCCCGTGTTTATAATGAAGATTCTTTGCATAATGTTATAAAATGGGATAAAGAAAAACTGGTGCTTGATCCTGATTATCCTCTTGTAAAAAAACAATATTTATCCGGTGGTGCCGATCTTACAGGAACTGCTTTTGATTATGCCGAATTTTTGCAAATGCTATTGAACGGAGGTAGTTACAATGGACACCAAATATTAGCGCCGAGGACTGTTGAAATGATGATCAGCAATCAACTGGATTTTAAATTCGATGGTGTTAATGACTTTGGGCTAAGCTTCGAGGTTGTTTCTGATAAGGGAGCAGCCAGGGGACCAAGAAATAAGGGATCTTTTGCATGGGGAGGTTTTTGGGGAACCACCTATTGGGCAGATCCTAAATCACATTTGGTATGCCTTATTATGACCCAGCAGGTTCCTAACAGTCATGCTGACCTGCCCGGTAAATTTCAAGCTATAGTGTATTCAAGCCTTAAATAAAATAAGATTCTGAATTAAAAATCATAGGTATTACTTTTACTGTTTTACCTATTTGTTTTTTGCACAAAATAAATTACTGCATTTGAAATGCTCCAAACTAAAATAGAAAAGTAGAATATAGAAAGCACTTTTTTTCCTCATCATTGATATGATATATAATTAAAATGCATAAAAAACTTTTATGATAAAATCAATTCTGATAATTATATGTTTTGGTATTTCGGCTTTTGCTACAGGACAAACCGCTAAGATCACAAAAAATAAAAATAGGAATTATGAATGGCCTGCATATGGCCGTGATGCCGGAGGAAGCCGTTATGCAGAACTGAATCAAATTAAAGTTGCCAATGTTTCAAAGCTTAAAGTTGCATGGACTTACAGGACAGGAGAATTAAAGACTTATGAAGGAACAGAGGCAATAAAAAAAGCTGCATTTGAAACGACACCTATCATGATAGGACAAACGCTTTATTTCAGCACACCTTCCTGCAGAGTAATGGCTGTTGATGCAGCAACGGGCCTGGAAAAATGGGTTTTTGATCCGAAGGTTAATTTAAAAAATGATTATTCTGAAATAACATCCCGTGGAGTTTCATCATGGACTGGTAAAACATCGAATAGTGAAACTGGAAGAAGAATTTTTATAGGAACGATTGACGGGCGTTTAATTGCGATAGATGCAAAAACAGGGGAAGCTATTCCTTCCTTTGGTAAAGATGGATCTGTTGATTTGAAGGAAGGCTTTGGCAGCGACATCAGTGTAACTTCTCCGCCAGCCATCATTGGAAACCTTGTGGTAATTGGCTCTTCACTTGGCGACAACCAGCGTTTTGATTATCCTCGTGGCACTGTAAGAGCGTATGATGCTATTTCCGGTGAGTTACGCTGGAGTTGGGATCCTATTCCGCAGGATTCAACAGATAAAGCATGGCAAACATGGAACGGCCCTAAAGCTCATAGAACCGGTGCAGCTAATGCATGGTCAATTCTATCTGCAGATGTGGAACGGGATCTTGTATTTATTCCAACTTCCTGCCCGAGCCCTGACTACTATGGTGGAGAACGACTGGGCCAAAATTTATATGGAAATTCAATTGTTGCACTTCGTGCCTCAACAGGTAAAATGGTTTGGTACTTCCAGGTGGTTCATCATGATTTATGGGATTACGATATTGCTGCACAGCCTATGCTTATTGATGTTAACAAGGAAGGCAAAAAAGTTGCTGCTGTTGCAGTTGGTACCAAGATGGGACATATATTTATTCTCAACCGCGAAACCGGTGAATCGTTATTCCCGGTAGAGGAGAGGCCCGTTCCATTATCAGATATAGCAGGTGAAGAAGCTTTTCCTACACAACCATTTCCTGTACTTCCTGCTCCTCTTGGCTTGCAAAGCATAACCCGGGAAGATGCATGGGGCTTAACAAGTAGAGACAAAGAAGAAGCAGAGAACAGGATTTCTAAATATATTAATAAAGGAATTTTTACACCACCAAGTTATAATGGATCTATCATGACGCCGGGTAACGTTGGAGGTATTCATTGGGGTGGTATGTGCTACGATGCAAAGCAGGGATTATTAATTACTAATATCAACAGGCTTGCTGCTATTATAAGAATGATACCCAGGGATAAAATTGATGAGCTTGAGAAAGAACAAAAACAATTGCTAAGGGTAGAAACCGGCAGGCAAACCGGAACACCTTATGTAATGAAAAGAGATTACCTTTTTAAGATAGACAGCGGCCAGTTCATTATGCAAACAAAACCCCCGTGGGGAACATTGCTTGCTATAGATTCAAAGGATGGATCAAAGAAATGGGAAGTGCCTCTTGGTTATTCTCTTGATCCTAAAAAATATCCCGGTGCAGAAAAATGGGGCTCTATTAATTTCGGAGGGGCAATTGTTACCTCAGGAAATTTAATATTTGTTGCAGCAACTTTAGATAATCATCTGAGGGCTTTCAATACACAAACCGGAGAAATGCTTTGGGAATATTTATTACCGGCAAGTGCCCAGGCAACGCCAATGGCGTATGAAATAAATGGCAAACAATATTTGGTAATAGCAGCAGGCGGGCACGGAAAGGTTGGAACTAAGCAGGGAGATTATGTAATTGCATTTTCCCTCTGATAGAAAATTGATTTTTACTTAATTTCTTAATTAACAATTTATGGTAGTTAATAAATCAATCAAACCAGGGATTTTTCTTTTTCTTTTTTCTCTTTATTTAATTTCTTTTTATAGTTGCGAATCAAAGGTTCAATCAAATACAGATCAGAAGGATCGTGAACTGGCAACTATTGATTCTTTATTAAGAGACGCTTCATTTACACAGTCAATGGCGGCAACACTAGACTCTTCTTATTATGCAGGTATCGGTGAAAAATCTCCTCCATTTCTAACACCCGAAGATGATACCGCTTTTATTGTTAAAAGTAAATTTGATGAAAAAGTTTCTACAAATCTGGCGGGTTTTTATGCGTTGGAATGTGGTGTCGGCCTACTTTCTGCAAAAACTAATTCAACGCCGGTAGCTATACTTAAAAAAATTATTAACGGCAACGCCGATGCTGGTATGGTTCTATTGTTGAACCGTTTTGCCAATGCTACCTGGAAAGCAAGCCAGCCTTTCAGGGGATTGAGCCGTATTACAAAATCAAACTTTATAGTTGCCAGTTCTTTAAGCGCTGATGAAGTAGATAAAGATTATGTTCAAATAAAAAATGCGGCTGTAAAACTGTTAGCTTCTCTTGAATCAAAAAGTGATAATTCCCTTCCACAGCAAATGAATACTTTGCGGCTCTTGCTGCAGGACTCTTCTTACGCTGTTGCAATGGCGTCTTTTCTTGACTCATCGTATTATGTGAATTTACATCAGCCTGTACCCCCATTTTCAACACCTGCGGATGATACGGCGACAATTAAAAAGAGCAGTAAAGAAATGAAAATCGCCACTTCTGTTGCGGGATTTTATGCGCTCGAATGTGGCGTTAATTATTTGGCCACCACAACAAGCCGTTTGCCTTCTGCCATTATAAAATCAGTTGCTGATAATTCCATGACCGCTGATGAGAAAAATATTTTTGCAAGATTTGCGAATGCAACCTGGAAGGCAGGACAGTCTTTCAGGGGACTTAACAGGATTACCCGTACAACGTTTACCCCATTTTATTTTCTTACACAACCTGATATTGAGAAAGATTTGGTGCAGGTAAGAGCAGCGGCAAAGAAGTTGGAAGTACTATTCTAAATATGATTGAAAGACTTTCAACATTGGATAAATTCCAGCTATTCTTCATAAAGAAATACCTAAGCGATTAGTAAAGTTTCATAGTTCTTAAAATATCAACTTTGCATTTTTTATTTTAGAAAAAAATAACCCGCATTTTTGTACAGATCCCGTAAATCCTTCAAAAAAATAATCAGTAATAATGGGCGTAACAATAAGAATAGCCAATACAAATGACTTCGCGGCCATCATCGGTTTATTTAAAGAATTTTCGCATTTTCAAAAAACTCCTGAAAAAGTATTGATCACTTTGGACCAGTTAATAAAGGATGAAAAATATTTTCAATGCCTAGTTGCCGAAGATGAGAATAACGTGATCATTGGGTTTGCAACATTTTTCTTTGCATATTATTCATGGTCGGGGAGAGCAACATACCTCGATGATCTTTATGTTACCAACGCTTTCAGAAACCAGGGTATAGGAAAAATGCTGTTGGAAAAAATAATTGATTTTGCTAAAAATAATAAGTGTAAAAATGTGCGGTGGAGAGTTTCTAAATGGAATACAAATGCAATTGATTTTTATAAAAAGATGGGAGTTATGATTGATGAAACAGATTTTAATTGTGAGTATAAAATTTAAATTGTTAAGAATTGATGCAAAAAATAGCACACTAATTCATAGTTAAAAAATTCATTGAAAATTGAATCGGCGATTTGGTTATTCACGTTACAAACGAGTACTGGGTTGAAGCTGTCTCCCCTCAATAATTTTACTTACCCTGTACACCATAATAATGTTTATGATTATAATTACGACGATCACATAACCAAGTGTATTGTAATGAAGTAAAGGGCTGGTTTTTGTTTTCTGTGCTACTATCATTCCGCCTGCGCCTGCTGCAATACCACCTGCAATTTGTTGCAGGGAAGAATTGATGCTCATAAAAGCGCCGCGGTCCTGCATTTGCGGCAGGGCAGATGTAAGTGCCATAGCAGGAACCATCCTGCTCATGATCCCGATCATCATAAGTATATTCATGATGATAACTATTGCAAAAGGCACCGGTGTAAGATTGGTGTATATTACCACAACGATCATCAGCCATAATGCTGAAGCAGTAAACACTTTAAACTTATCAACTTTGTCGCTCAGCTTCCCTACCAAAGGCATTACAATTAAAGAGGAGAGCCCGCCAACCATAAAAAGAAAGGGGAGTTGTTGGTAGGTAATATGCAAATTATTTATAGCAAAGGCACTTCCCCATGGCATCATCATAAAGCCACCGAGGGATAATAAAGCAGTTGATAGAAAACCGATACGATAACTGCGCTGCCTGATGGTATGCCACAGGTGGTTAAAAGCATTGTTCTCGGTTTGCATTTCCAGGTGTTTGGTAACAGGCTGCAATTTCAACATTACTGCCAGCCAGATAACGGTAGCCAAACCCACTATCATAATAAACGGCGATTGCCAGCCCCAGTGATTTGCAATGTATAGGCTTATAGGAATACCCAGCACCTGGCTTGCGCCAAAGCCCATTTGTATAAAGCCCATCGCTCTTCCACGTTGCTGCAGTGGAAAAAGATCCGCAACAATTGCGAGAGAGATAGAACCAATAACGCCACCAAATAAGCCCGTGAGTATGCGTGCGGCTATCAGCATAGGATAGGTGTTAGCTAAAGAACAAAATAATGTCCCTGCAATAAAGCCAATATAAAAGAACAACAATAATTTTTTACGATCGAACCTGTCAGCAAATCCTGCCGTTAATAATCCTGAGATACCGGCACTAAATGCATAGCCTGATACAGCAAAGCCAAATTGCTTGGTGGTAAGCGACATGGATTTCATAAGCATATCGCCGAGTGGTGACATCACCATAAAATCCAGCACTACGGTAAACTGGGTAAGTGCCAGCAACACAATTGCGAGAGACTGGTACGAAGTAAATTTTTGTTTGGTTGCCGTGTTATCTTTATCCATTCTTCATTGGAAGTTTCTTTCGATGAAGTTTCAAAAGTAATTAATATATATATCTGAAAATTTTGGTAATGATTACAAAACACTAACCCCGTTAGCAACTTCAAGCTCATGATAATGCGAATTTTTTTTTAATTCAAATAGAAATATATTCGTTTTACTATAACAACACCGATATGAATTTTAAACAAATAATCATCAATATTACTCTTAGCTTATTAATTGTTCAACCGTTATTTTCTCAAACTGATTATATCTATTCTAAAGAAGGCAAGCCATCATTGAACAGGCGAGACATGATTTTTAATTGCCTCCGTTCATTGCATACAGACCGTTCAAATCAAGATGCACTGAGCATATGTGAATGCCAGGTAAATAAGCTGGACGGATATTTTACGAATAAGCAATACAAAACTGTTACGAGAAATCATATAATTGATGTAGAAAGCCTTTTGAAGCTGGACAAATCCTTTGAGAAAGAATTTCAAAATTGTTATACAGGTTCTAATCAAACCATATTTCTAAGTGCGCAGGGTTTTAGTGAAGAGATGATTGAAAAATGCAAAGAAAATATTTTAAAAAGTTCAAAGGATGTGGACCCGAAGAAGATAACAAGTTTTTGCACTTGTCAACTTGAATTAATAAGAAATAAAAAAATAACAGATATAGAAATGGAAAGTATTAATGATCCTAATTCAATTCTTTTTTACCAGGTAATGTCAACATGTGGTGACCCATTTAATAATGAGGAACATTTTAAAAGTGAATGGTCAGCATCTTCTGCAAAAGATATAAATGGCCCGGAAAAAGATACTGTAAGGATGCTGTCGCTTAATGGCATGCACTATGTAAAAATAAAAGTTGGAAGTGTAGTTTATTTTTGGTTATTAGATACCGGTGCATCTGATATGCTTATTACAAAAGACCTTGAACAAAAACTACTAGATGAAAATTTTTTATCTCTCAATAATTATTTAGGAACTGGAAAGTATGAAATGGCCAATGGCGAAACAGATACCTGTAGAAAGTATAAGATTGAAAATATACAGATTGGTCATTCATCCATTGCAAACATGATAATAGCTGTATCTGATAAGGCAAAAAGAGTGATCGCGGGAAAATCTATCCTAAACAAATTCAGTAATTGGATGATTGATAACAAAGAAAATATTTTGGTGGTAAGTAAATAGCCTGGAGTGAAGATTAACCTTCTCAAATAGGCTTATTTATACATAACTTAATACAAACCTAAAGACCAACAATGAGGTAATTTTGTTTGGTTGCTGTATTTGCTTTATCCACTCTTCGTTGGAAGTTTCTTTCGATCAACCTTCAAAAGTAATTAATATATATATCTGAAAATTTTAGAACAGTTGCAGAATAATAACTGCTTATCACAACGGAAGTATATGGCATTTTAGTTTATAATTTTTTATTCTTTATTCATTTGAACTGGTAATTGTGGTTCATTTGGTACATCCACATTATTACCCTTTAAATAATTGTAAACTGCTGTATAAACCTCGCTGCGAACCTGTTCGGTTTTAGTAACGTCCTTACACCAGAAATATATTTTCATCTCCATTGATTCTGCATTCACAGGATACAATAATATTTCAGCTTCTTTCTGTGCCAGCACATGGGGCATAGAGTGAATCATTTTTTTAATGGCCTGCTTTACGTTATCATCTATCCCCGGCTGTTCAAGCACAAGGTCAACCTCTACCCGGATGTGGCTGTTGCTAAGTGTCCAGTTTACAATATTGTTGGCTAATATATCACCATTGGGTATAATAACTTCAGCACCTTCGGGTGTAAGTATAGTACTGGAGCGAACACTTATTTCTTTTACCCGGCCCTTCTTACCACCTATTTCAACGGTATCGCCTATACGCAGGGGACGGTCGAAAATTAAGATAATGCCAGAAACAAAGTTATTCACGATACTCTGTAACCCCAGGCCGATACCAATGCCCAAGGCACCGAGTATCACCGTTATTTTATCAAGAGGAAGCCCTGATGCGGCAACCGCTAATAAAAATCCGGCGATCAATAAAATAAGACGTGTAATCAATAACCTTGAGCGCGGGCCTTTGTTGTCAAATGATGAATCGTCGCCTGTGTCGCCAAAAAAGTAAGTGATATACTTCTGTAAAAAATTAGCTGTCCATATAATCGCTAAAAATAAAATAATACCAGTAAGCGTAAACGAAATACTGCCCAACGTGCGGGGTGTGGTTAAAAAGCTTGTAAGCTCGTCATTTAACACGTCAAATAAATTGAGGTTGGTAGTAAACCCGATCAGCCAGATGATAGCCGCCAGGAAAATCATAAGCCGGGAAATACCTTTTGCAATTTCGGTATATTCAAAATGAGCAGGATATTGTTTTCGTATCCTGCTGCTTTGAATTTGCAGCAGGAAGGCTTCTTTAATTAATTGTACAAACACTATTAAACCTATCCCCTGGATAAATGCAGTGTAAGCGGTTGTACCCAATATTTGGGTTAAGGTTACCCTCCCAAAAAGGTTAGATACTATAGCTATAAGGTGAAAGAAAATAAATAAAAGGGTAACAAAAATAATGGCTTTGTATTTCTGAAATTGCTTTTTCAGAATGAGCACTTCATACAAACCAAGTGCAAGCGAGGCACCATTAATGCATAGCATCCACCAGCGCTGCATATAAAATGAAAGGCCAGTGAACCTTGTAATGGACAATA
Source organism: Chitinophagales bacterium (assembly GCA_038239385.1). Taxonomy (GTDB): domain Bacteria; phylum Bacteroidota; class Bacteroidia; order Chitinophagales; family Chitinophagaceae; genus Ginsengibacter. The sequence goes on along the minus strand of JBBSEV010000049.1, from coordinate 19,196 downwards.
AAATAAAAAGCAATATAAAAGCAAAACACAGGTAAAGCTGCCGGCGTGAGAGCCACTTTATAAAGAGCACCGTTAGCGCAATCATTAATAAAAACTCAATGGATTCAATATACACGGGAGGTGCATTGAGGTCGAATAAAGGAGCAAGATTAAAGATGAATATTAAGGAAACAATTACAGGCGCCGGTTTGAGATAAGTAAAGTGCATGGCATCAAGGGCATCTGTTTTTTTAAGAAGCCTGAGGCTTTTGAAATTATAAAATACCCAGTAAAAGAAAATCAATCCTGTAAGCATTAATAAATAAAACTGGTTTCGTGTATGTTGAAAATAAAGTTTAGTAATCTTTTTTTCCTGTAAGAATGTTTTTGAAAATGCATTTGTTTCAGGACGAGCCCCGGCTGAACGTGTTTCCCATAAGTACCGCCTTTCTTTACTAAATGCCCTTGGCCCCATGGTTTGCACCAATGCATCGGCCTGTCGTTCCAATTCATCAATTACAATACCATTGTTTGATATATGGGCAAGCGTTTGGTCAATAAAGATATTAATGCGTTTAATGGTGCTATCGGCATATCTCCATTTGGTGCGGAACTGCATAATTTGAGTGGCAAAGATTTCCCGCAAAGAAGGCGTTTTAAAAATTTGCTGTATTGCGCTATCTTCTTTTATGGTAAACATTTCCTTTTTTGTGCTATCCAATACGCTATCGTATCCATTGATTTTTTTATTGAATTCTTTATTTTCAATGCTTAACTCGTCGAGGAGTATGATAAACATTTGCAGGCTGCGGATATCAGGAGAATAGTCAGTTGCCGAAAGTTTATCTCTAATGATCATGAGGGCAGAATCATCCTTGGCTATATGCGTAGCGATAGCCTTAATTGATGGAACAAATTGCTCCACAAACGACGATTTGTTTAATGTTTGAAACGATGTGCCAATGTGCAGTAAATAATCACTGTGGGTTAATGTATCATCATTTGCAAATGAGGAAGAATCAAAAGATCGCCCTGTGAGCTTTAGGGTATCCTGGGCAGTAAGGATACTGTGCCAAAGGAAAGCAGTAATAAATAGAAACAGTATTTTCATAGAAATGGAAGTGTGATAGATTTTAAAATTACACAAGATGCGCGGAAAATATAGAATATTTTATCGCGATCTTGAATCTTAATTTTGGAGTCGTTGGTCTTTCCTTCTCTTGCTGACGCAGATAACTTAAAGTAACTAATCCCTTCATCCTGCAGAATCCCTTGCACTACTATATTTCTAAAACTCTCATGAAATTTATACTTACGTGTCGTGTACTAAATATAAGTATCTTTTAATCCCAGCACCACTTATTCTATATTGCGGGAAGAAGGGCTAACGCCTAAGGCTATACTACAAAGCTTACGTTAATAACATTCTATATACCTGGAGGAAATGTGGAAGTTTATAAATACTGAGTAATAAACTTCAATTGAAAACTGTATTTAAAATTACAAGACCTATTGCTTTGTAATGTTGCTAAAGCTGGAAGCTACATTTTTCAATTACCCTATTTAGGTTTTTCACCACCATTCCACGGTGAAAAAACGGTAAAAAATTCGGTGTTTTCACTATTATTTTTGCTTTTGCCTTACTGCATCTTTGTACTGCCATTGAGCAGCAAACTTATTATGACCCTGGCCTTCCGCGCAACAGCCAACAACTTTTTTTTCGCTTCGGGGGAAGGATAAATCAATAGCAGAGTACTGCGCTGGCAACTTTTATAAAAATGCAATGGGTATAGAATTAATTTACAGCGCATGGGCCATGCAGTTTTACAGTTTTTTACCTCAGTGCTGCCGCGGTGCTGCTGCCAGCGTTTTCCCAGTGGCGGGCATTTTTTCCATTCACCGGTATGGTCCCCTGCAAAAGATTTTTTATTTGCTTTACCATTAATACCACAAGACCCCGTAAGCCGAAAAGGGGATATAAAAGAGTAGGCAAATAAAAATTAAAAACAATGGCCCTCACACTTAATGAAACAGATGTGGCTATAAATGCCACATTTACTCCCATGCTAACAGACTTGCAGGCTAATATTTTAAAACACCACGGCCGCACACATGCCTTTCACCTATTTTTTGTAATAAAGCCCGGCAAGGCAGCGGCTGCTAAAACATGGCTTAAAAAATTTGCCAACACAAAACTCACAAGTTCGCTAAAGCAAATGGAAGACACTGCGGCATTTGACAAAGCCAAAAAGAATGATGAAGAATTTGACGGTGGCCTTGTATATACAGTATCGCTGTCAAAAACGGGGTACAGTAAATTGGGTTTTGATAACACTATTATTCCCGACAGCCTTTCTTTCAGAAAAGGTATGCGTAGTCAAAAAAATGTTTTGGCCGATACACCCGCAGAATGGGAACCCGGGTTTAAAAAGAAAATTGACGGGCTGATAATAATTGCCGACGCCCAGGTAAGCAGGCTTACTGCCGAAAAAAATGCGATGTTGGTGGAGATTAAAAAGTTTGCCACGATAGCAGTAGCACAAAAGGGCAAGATACTCCGCAACGAACATGGCACAGGCATTGAACATTTTGGCTATGCAGATGGCGTAAGCCAGCCTAATTATATGGCGGCAGCACCCACACAGCCGGGCGCCCCTGCACCCAAAGCACCCACCCAATGGAATGATGACGGCGCTCTGCTTAAAAATGTATTGGTAAAAGACAAAGGCGGCAAAACCGCCGACAGCTATGGCAGCTACTTTGTATTTAGAAAACTGGAGCAAGATGTAGCTGCGTTTAAATTGAAAGAAAAAGAAATAAGTGCCAGGTTCAACGGTAAAGCAGGTGTAAAAGATGATAACGGCAACCCCAATGATGAACTTGCTGGTGCTATGATGGTAGGACGATTTGAAGATGGCAGCGAAGTGGTAAACAACAGTAATGAAAGAGGCATAGATAACGATACGCAAAAACTGAATAATGATTTTGATTACCGGGATGATACCGCTGCACTCAAATGTCCGTTTCATGCACACATACGCATTACCAACCCAAGGGCAGATGTCGCACCAGCACCCAAACATGATTTTGCAAAAAGCGTACGCCTTACCCGCCGGGGCATCCCCTTCAATGATGTCGGGCGTGACGAATTTGACCTTGAAAAAGACCAGCCAAGCGGCGGCGTGGGTCTGTTGTTTATGTGCTACAACAGCCGCCTTGAAGCACAGTTTGAATTCATTCAAAGTAGTTGGGCCAATCAGGGCAATATAGGGGGCCACCTGGTAGGGCAAGACCCTATCATTGGCCAGGGGCCAAATACTACGGACCGCAAACTGCCCAGTCAATGGAACACTTCGGCAGGAATGAAAAGCGTAAAAGATTTTAAAGACTTTGTCGAGAACAAGGGTGGAGAATATTTCTTTACACCCAGCATTAGTTTTTTAAAATCGCTTTAATGAATATTGATTAAACTTTTTTAGCCTTGCAGGTCTGTTGCATCTGGTATGCCATGCGATGGTATTGCTAAAGGAGTAATAGTATCGCTGGGACTAAAAAAGATTAATGGATTATTCCCTGCACTGGGCAGATATAAAGAAAAAGGAAGAAGCGTTGGGGTATCTGTGCCGATAAATAATGATTGCCATTTACAAAGCCGTCTCTTATATTTACTTAATTGAGAATGGAATTATTGTAATGCAACAGATTATTGAATGAAGTGCTTTTAGAAATTATAATGTTAGACGCTTAATTCTTCAATGTATTTTCAATGGCACAGATACCCAGCCGTAAATGATCCAGGCTGCATGTATGCGCTATCGTTGGCAATCTTCGCCGTTAGTTTGTTACTTGAATTGGAGCTCATTTTTATATATACTTTACTTTAAAACCAGTTTCACCAACCAGACTTTCAAATTCATCATCACCCGTAATCAATACTGCCTTCTTATTTATCGTCAGTACCGCTGCAAAAGCATCGGCATAAGAAAGAGAATGTTTTGCTTTAATTGCTGAGGCCTCCAGACACATTTTTAAATCGGGCTCAATAATATGAATGGGCATTTGTTTAATTGCAGCTATTGCAGTTTCAGCATTTTTGGTATTGCTCTTCCTGCTAATCATATAATACACTTCACCTACATTAATGGCTGTCATGTAACCTTCACTTTCATCATTAGCAATTTTTACCAAAAGGTCCCTTATTAATTCATGCCCAGGTTCCTGCCGGAATAAAGCGATTAAGGCGTAACTATCAAATACTATTTTTTTCATTTCTTAGGAGACCTTTTAGTTAAAGATTTCTCTTCCTTTTTTTTCTCTTCTTTTTTCCATGCTTTATATTCTTCCATAGAGGGGGCTTCTTCTTTAAACATGCCTACAAATTGATTAAAAAAATTTTCATCCATTGGCTTTAGCACTACACCTTCTTTCGTGTCTATAAAGGCTACTTTTACGCCAGATTTGATACCATATTTCATTCGCACCCGTTTTGGTATTAATAATTGTCCTTTGGAGGTTAAGATAGAAGTTTCCATACAATTTATTTTATTCATACAAATATATGAAAGTGTTACTAAATAAAAAAGTATTACTTATTCTAATAACTCCCCATTAAATTATTCCATGTCTAATTATATATGAAATGGTAAAAGGTTTGGAGTGGTTAGCATTCCAACAAAATCACAACAGCCAATCATAATCCTCATGCAATATTGATAAACTAACTCCGCGCTGATGCAGATATGCAGCAAATACCAGGAAGTGTTGACGTACCCTCTGCCAATAAATAATGATTGCCATTTACAAGGTGTCTCTTATATTTACTTGAAGAGCAGGAAATATAAGTTCAAACTATGTAATAATGAGAGGCGTATAGATAAGTTATGATTGTGAATCCAGGTGAGTTGAACTGCAAGGAAAGCAGGAGTCATTTTTTTTAAAACAAAAATTGAAAATCATAATAAAGCAAATTGATTTATTTATTCTAAAACCCTGGTCGGCAAAATGAGCATAAAATATATATTATTCGGCATACTTTTCACGAGCCAGACTTATGCTCAATCCTATAAAAAAATACATCGTAAGGCAATTGTTGTGGATACACACAATGACATCCTGATGAAAGCTGCTGACAAGGGAATGGTGTTTGACGAAGACCTCGCCGGGAAAACAAGTAGTGATTTAAACCGGTGGAAGAAAGGCGGGCTGGATGTTCAATTATTTTCTGTGTATTGCGATGGCGATTTGAAAAACCCTTTTGCCTATGCCAACCGGGAAATGGATAGCCTCGATGCTGTGGTAGCAAGGAACCCTGGTAAAATTGTGAAAGTGGCGAATTATAAAGAGTTGATGGAGGCCGTGAGGCAGCATAAGATTGCTGCTATGTTTGGTGTGGAGGGTGGCCATATGATAGAAAATGATCTGGATAAATTAGCAGTACTCTATAATCGTGGGGCAAGATATTTAACGCTTACACATAATATTGCGCCTCCCTGGGCAACGAGTGCAGCGGATGAAACCACTAACCCAAACCTGCCGCACAAAGGCCTTACGGATTTTGGCAGGCAGGTGGTTGAGCGTATGAACCAGCTTGGGATGATCGTAGACGTTAGCCATGCCGGAGATCAGACTTTTTGGGACGTGATCAAGCTCACTACCAAGCCAATCATAGCATCGCACAGTTCGGTGTACAGTTTGGTGCCGCACAGGCGCAACTTAAAAGATGAACAGATAAAAGCAATCGCTAAAAACGGAGGTGTCATCCAGGTAAACTTTAATCCGGGGTTTATCGACAGCAGTTTTGGCAAAAAAGAAATTGCTTTTCTTAAAGAGCATGCCGCAGAAAATGACTCTCTTCTAAAAAGCGGAATTGGAGACTTTTACACACTGGACTATCTCTATAATAAATACCGTGAGGAGGCAAGCTCTATGCGGCCGCCTTTATCTATGTTAATTCAACATATTGAATACATCATTAACCTTGTGGGTGTTGATTATGTTGGGCTAGGCTCAGACTTTGATGGCATTAATCTTACTCCTTTGCAATTGGATGATGTTACTACTTATCCGTTAATTACAAAAGCATTGGTAGAAAAAGGATATAGTAAAAAGGATATCAATAAAATTCTGGGAGGCAATTTTTTAAGAGTCTTAAAAGCAAATGAAGTAAAATAACAGGTTGAAGTTTTAAATTTGGAAGATAAAGAACAGCAACTGCAAAATCGTTATCTTATTAGTGTTACTGTTCCTCGTTTTGTAATAACTGTTCCGTTTACTGTTTCCATTTGCAAATAGTAAACAAAAACACCAACTGGCTGTAATTTTCTTTGGAAGATGCCGTCCCATTTTTTTGCCTTATCAGTTGTTTCAAATATCTCTTTTCCCCACCTGTTATATATGCTGAGTTTAATAAGTTTATTTCTGTTATAGCCGGAGACGCCAAAGCTATCATTCAGTCCATCGCCATTTGGTGTAAATACATTGGGCATATAAATTTCAAAATCGCACTTGTCAAAAACTTCAATACTATCTCTCTTAACGCCACAGGTATTAGATACTTCAACCCAATAAATTCCCGGCTGTTTCAAGGTGTAAGCTTTTCCGGAGGCGCCCGAGTTCACCCAGTTGTATGATGTAAAACCATCGGTAGCAGTTAGAGTAATAGAATCTTTACCCGCAAAACAAATTTCCCCCGTAATCTTAACTAAAGGTTTTTTAGAAAATGTTACCGGAATAAATAGCACACTATCACAGCCTTTAGAATTTTTAAAAGCTGTATAATAAACTCCCGTTTCTTTTACAACTACATCGTTTGGCAAAGTATATAAAGAATCATCGCATAGATTAACCAGAGCTGCAGTATCTGTGATATCGGTACAGCATGGCTTTCGGCAATCCGTAATTATTAAAAGCCGGTAGTCATTTTTATACATAGGCAAAGATGGCAATGAGAATATTGTGCCATCGGTACTGGTGGCAAAAATATCGCTTTGATAAATTTTCAGGATGTTGCCGGCATCTTCTGTTACCATTTGCAAGGTATCTTTTGCACATTCTATCGCATGAGCTACATTGGTTTTTAATAAATAAATTGATGAAGGATTATAACGGTCAGTCATAAAAATATAAGAACCGTTACCTGGTGTTTCCAATAAAGTAGCAGGAACCGGATTGCCGGTTACATTACTATAAGCCCTTTGCCATTGCACAGCACCATCTTCATTCATATTGACCAGTAAAGTTTTGCTGCCATCATCCATTAATAATAATTGACTGTTGTTCCTGTTGTCATCATAAACATCCGCTGTCGTACAGCCCGGCCTGGTATTATAGTAAGCCAATGCTTTTATTACATTTCCTGATGCATCTGTTATAATATTTAAACTCCTGCGGGTGTAAGGCGATTGTGGAAATGGTATTGAATCCGACAATGACGTTTGAAACGATATTTTTCCGTTTGAAAGAAATGAAATATGTACAACACCTTCAGTAGGTACAAGCAGGCCTACCTGACTTGAGAAATAAGTATAGGTTTTGCTCCATACCAAATGCCCGGTTGCATAATCAAGGTTTGCAAAAAAGTAGCCTTGTTTTAAAATCTGGTACGATGTAGGGTCGCGTTCTAAAACGAAACAGCCAAGAGCGATTTTATTATTTTGCTGAGCTAACGATGAACTTAAGCCAATGCCAAGGGAATTGTTAGGCGATGAAACTCGCGTAATCCATTTTACATTTCCGGCATTGTCTATGCGCATAACTATCAATTTCAGGAATACCGCATTGGCTAAAAAAATATTACCTCTTACAATAAAATCCCCATCATCGGTTTTCGAAATACCAAAGAATTGGGTTAATTCCGCTGGTAAAAAAGAGTTATCAAAAACATGTGATTGAATTACATTTCCATATGTATCTACATGTACTAATACACCTGTTATCCTGGCTAATCTTCCACTGCCATGCAGTGTATCATACGTTTCGCCTACAGCCCAATAAGAATTATCGGCGGCCTGCACAACATCTCTGAATACTGTATAATTATACCCTGGAAAGGAATATTTTTTCGACCATAGTATAGTGCCATTTGCAGTAAACTTTGCAAGCCATCCATCTGAATAAAAAATCCCAGGTACAGAGCGGTCTATATCGCCACAGCATACTATTTCATTTGAGGAAGTAAGTAAGGAACGGAAGACGCTAGTAGCGTATTGGCTATTATAAGTAATCGCAAAATAGTCATCTACGCAAGTTTGGCCTTGTGATGATTCACAGCTGAGCAAAAACAAAAATACAAATGACAAGATTAGAAATATACCTTTCTGCATACAATCAAATACCTAAAATTAAAGTTATTCTGATCAACTTATTGTATTTGACTTCTCTCATGCTTGCGTGCAATGGAGAAGCCTTAAAGCGTTTGGTGTACCCTATGCCAACCTATAATGATTGCCATTTATAAAGTCACTTCTTGTATTACTTATGTGAACAACAACTCTATTTGGTATATTTAAGAATTATTTGTCAAAACAATTAACCCTCACTGTTATGATACATAAATCTTCAATCAATATTTACAGTTACAAGCTGTGTATAGCTATTACTACACTTTCATTATGCATTGTTAATGCCGTCTCCGCACAAAAATTCAGCACCATTACAGGCCTCGCATTAGATGGTAAATCTTCCAATAGTGTTAACATGTCTATTTTTCCACCCGGTAAGGGTGAGAACAAAACAATAGCAAACATTAATGATCAGTTACTGGCCGGCACCAGGATGATTATTCCTGCCAATGTTATTGTAAAGCTTCAGTCGCCCGGTGGCACCCAGGTGATTAAGCCAACCCAGGGCAAGCCAATTGAGTATACAGTAGACTTTACTAATCAGGGAGAGAATCATACGGTGAAAGGCCTGGGAGCACAAATAGAAAATACCGTAAAAAAAATAATGGGATATAATTACCGGAACACAAACGAAAAGGGAACTACGGCTGCGAGTAAAGGAACGGTATTTACATTCACCGATTTTTCTGAAGGGAAAGATGAAAAGGCTACTATTACTACTACTGAAGGAACCATCATTATTATTGATAAAGTTCCCTGTACTATAAATGGGCAACCGGTAAAAAATAACCGCAAGGGAGGCATAACTACAAAATCTGTTTCACGGCCGCAAACCGCCGGGGACGCCGAGTTCACTTCAAGTGACGAACCTCTTGATTATCCCAGTTTGGATGCCGCTGTGGCTTATATAAATAATGAGATAAATGGCGGAGAAACTGATCCTGAAGATATAGCCGATGACCTGATGTGTTTAGGCGACTTGTACATGGACCTGGAACAGCCTGGGCGGGCAATTACCCCGTATACTAAAGCCGCTGATTATTATGAAGCTGAATATGGTGATGATGATCTTTCAGCAATAGAAGCAAGACTATCTTCGGCACAAGCTTATAAAGAAGCAAAGAATGATGCGCAGGGATTGGCAATAGTTTCAAAAAACATAAACATACTACAAGAGATTTTAGGGTTCGATAACGATGACCTTGATTTTGCAAGGCAACATGATGATGCAAACGCTATTAATTTTCTTTGTAATGAAATAAGTGAAGTCTATGATTTTTTAGGCTGGGCTTATAATATAAAAGCCGACGAGGCAACAAGCGAAGAATATTACAACAAAGCAGACGCCGGATGCAAATAGCATAAAAATTACCAATGCTTACACTAAAACGTTTAGGGATTTACCTTGCCACCTTTTTAATTGTGGTAAGTGTTGCTATTGCGATAGTGGATTGGAAGCGGCTGGATAAATATCTTGTAAATGAAGTAAACAAAACGGGTAACACAGATAATTTTTTAAATAAAAAGATTGTTCTTGTCAATCTGGAAAAACCGGCAAGCGGCAGCGAAGGAACATCACTTAAACTGTTCAGGCAGCATGTTATTAAATTGCTGAATACCGTTGCACAGCAAGCCAAAGAAAAGAACGCACCGGAAGGAGTTGTGCTTGACATCTGGTTTAGCGACGATACAACCGAACTGGACAGCCTGGAGGCAGCATTGAAACAACTTAAAGAATTAAACGTCCCGGTTTATGCAGTTTACAATATCAATGAAAAACATGAATACAGTAACATAGAGGAAATTAATTTTGATGATATTGAGAATAAACATGCGAAAAATATATACAATAAATACCTGGCAGGATCAGGTGGAAAATTACCGGGCAGCGCAAGGTATCATACTTTTTTTTATCCCAATAAAGATGTGATTAATTATGAGAATGACATTCATTTTTACTCCGAAATGTTCGGTCCTGTTTTAATAGAGTCACTCGCCAGGAAAGTTTATACTGATCTTACCGACTCAAAGCCATTACCCAAGCGGGAAGGTTCGATTGTGCCTATCCGTTCTTCAGAAGAAATTGCAGGGAAAACTTATACATTTATTGCAGACAGCATACAATCCACAGGAATTTTTAAACCGGCCGATGGAAATAATATCCCAATTGATATTGATAAGAATATTTTAATTGTGGGGGATGTAAATCACGACGTTGTTGACTTTGGCAATAAAAAGATCCCAGGGTCCTATATCCTTGCATGGGCCCTAAGTGATTTGCTCGGCAACAACAGCAATGTGAAATTGCCTCTTGAAAGCCGGTATGTGATCCTTGGCCAGATCCTGTTCTTTTCACTTTTTACTGTATTGATGTTTGCCTTATTGTTTAAATATGTAAAAAGCCTTCAAACCAGGCCGGCGGTTATTGCAGTACTGGCTTTTGTTATTGGTATCGTCTGCCTTTTTATCTATGGTAAATTAATACTGAGTTTTAATAATGTAATTCCTGTAGGTAATACGGTTGTTGCAATGATTGTTGCCTTGCTTTTATCCTGGCGTTTTGCGCATAAATTTCTTGTAACTGGTGTGGCAGAAGGCTCACAGAAGTATGATGTATTTATTAGTTATTCACATAGCCAAAGCGATTGGGTAGCTAAAAATGTTTACGAGCCCTTAACAGCTTTTAGAAAACCCAACGGCGATAAGCTCAATATATTTTTCGACCAAAAGAGCATTGGTATAGGCGAAGCCTTTACCGCAAAGTATATGTGGGCAATCGTAGACACAAAAAATTTCATCGCCATACTTTCTGAAGATTATTATGGCAAAAACCATTGCAGGAACGAATTTGATTGTGCCGTGAAACGTAAGGTTGAGAAATTATTAAACATCCAGATGATTGCGTTCTCTGACAAGTGCGTTCCTGAAGCTTTCAATAGCTTTAATTATTTAGAGAAAACAAGGAACACAGATTTTATTAAAGCAATTGAAGCTGCGATAGCGGGTCAATAAATGTTCATTACCGGAACGTTAGCTCAGTTGGTTCAGAGCGCCGCTTTGACAGAGCGGAGGTCACAGGTTCGAGCCCCGTACGTTCCACATGTTAGTCCAGGCAGATATTGTATACATTATCACTTCAATATTAAAATCTGTTACATGAGAATAATTTTCTTAATTTTTTTCCTTGCAATAATTACTATTTCAGCATTTGCGCAAAAAAGAAATCCCAAAAATAAGGCTGTTTTTTTAGAGGATATTAGCTGGACAGCAGCAAAACAATTATTAACTCCTGATGCGATAGTCGTTATTCCTTTAGGAGCCGGTTCTAAAGAGCATGGGCCTCATCTGCCACTTTCAACTGATTTTTTACAGGCTGAAGATTGCACAAGCAAGCTGGCCCTGGAGCGTAAAGTAATTATTACCCCAACTGTAAATTTTGGTTATTACCCGGCTTTTATAAAGTATGCAGGTTCCACCAGCTTATCTTACACCACATCTTCAGAGATGATTTTGCAAATAGTAAGAACCTTATCGGACTATGGCCCCAGGCGATTTTATGTAATAAATATTGGTGTAAGCACTACACCTACATTGGCAACTGCCGCAGGTATTCTTGCTCAATCCGGTATTCTTTTATTTTATAGTGATTATGACAGGCCTGCCTTTACTAAAGCAGATAAGCAGATAGCAACTGAGGCGTTTGGCGGCCATGCAGATGAAATAGAAACTTCAAATATTTTAGCTATCCGGCCAGATTTGGTTGATATGACGAAAGCTGTCAATGACACATCCGCCAAAGGTAAAAGAGGCCCTTTAACCCCGGTTGATATGCCCGGTTTCGCAGTAACCGAAAGTGGTATTATTGGTTATGCTGCACTGGCTACAAAAGCAAAAGGAGTTTTATCAATGAAAGCATTTACAAAAAATGTGATTGCGGAGATTGACAGTATTTCTAACTGTGCTTTGCCGCAGGTCAAAGACAGAACCAATGAATATAAAGTGTATGAAGGAGAGTTTACGGATACAACAGGAACTAAATTAACTATCTCGCAAAAAAATAATACTTTATTCTTTGTATGGAATGGGCGCGACCTTAGAAACTTTTATTCTTTATACAGAGATGCAGAAGATTATTTTACTTCAATACCCATTAATATTCTCTTTGTAAAAAATGAAAATGGCGAAGTAAGAAAAGCATGGTGTCAAACATCTGGGAAAAGCTTTTGGGTAACGCGAAAATGAAATAGAGCAGCATTCCTTTAGGTAGTATGCAGTAAATTTTACATATTGTCTGAGTACATTTTCTTCCAAAGTAAATAAAATCTATGGCTAAAGAACGTACGGCTGTCAACCGATCTACGGTAGCAAAAAAAGCAGCAAAAAACAGGGCAATAAAAAAAATAATTAGAGAAGAACCTGCATAATTTCTTTCATAACTAGCAATACCTAGACGAAAAATCCTGGAAGTCCAAACGATGACTTTCTATATATTTGATTCAATACAAAACCTTCACCATGAAATATAAAATAAAAGGACATAGCAGTTTCAAATTATTGACGGTAACATTTTTATTGATAACCTTTTCTTCATCTGATGCGCAAATAAAAGAGCTTGTTGTAAAAACCAATTCAGGTCTTGTTTCAGGTATTGTGAATGACGATGCCAGTATTCATATTTTCAAAGGCATCCCGTTTGCCGCACCGCCGGTTGGCGGGTTAAGATGGAAGGCGCCACAACCTGCACTACGCTGGAGCGGCGTAAAAAAATGTATCGCTTTCGGTGCTAGCCCGATGCAAAATTCACCAGAGCCTTTCATGATGTGGAGCGAAGAATATTTAATTCCAAAAGAACCCATCAGCGAAGATTGCCTTTACCTAAATATATGGACTGGTTCAGCCTCAACTAAAAAACCTGTTCTTGTGTGGATATATGGCGGTGGGTTCACGAGCGGCGGCAGTGCAGCACCAATATACGATGGTGAAGCGATGGCGAAGAAAGGGATTGTGTTTGTGAGCATCAACTATCGTGTAGGTATCTTTGGTTTTTTTGCGCATCCCGGCCTCACAAAAGAATCATCGCATCATGCTTCAGGTAATTATGGATTAATGGACCAGCTAGCGGCTTTAAAGTGGGTGAAACAAAATATTGCAGCATTTGGCGGAGATCCAAACAATGTAACCATTGCAGGGCAGTCTGCAGGTTCTATGAGCGTAAATTGTTTAGTTGCTTCACCTCTGGCAAAAGGTTTGTTCAATAAAGCAATTGCAGAAAGCGGTGCCAGTTTTGTAAACGGCGACTTTGGAAATGCCACATTGCAAAAGGCAGAAGAAGATGGAATTAAAACGGCTTCTTCCTTACATACAAATTCGATTGAAGATTTACGGAAACTTCCTGCAGTCGATTTAATGAAAGGCCAGGGTATGTTTCGCCCGATTATAGATGGCTATGTTTTGCCGCAACCTGTTGCAAAAATCTTTGCTTCGAATAAAGAAAACAAGGTTACTTTATTAACGGGTTGGAACCAGGATGAAGGTTTTGTATTTGATCGCCCAAAAAATGCAGAAGAATTTAAAAAACAAATAGCAGAGCACTATGGTAGTAACGCAGATGCCTATTTAAAATATTATCCGGCAATAGACGATTCTATCGCGGCAGTATCTCAAAATTATTTATCAAGGGATATGATATTTGGTTTGCAAAATTATACATGGGCAAACGTAGCCAGTGCGCAGGGCAGGAAAGTTTATGTATATCGTTTCACACGCAAGTTGCCTGCTAACAGTGAAGCCCAAAAATTCGGAGCTTTTCATACCGGTGAAGTTCCTTATGCTTATGATAATTTGAAATTTGTAAAGCGTCCGTGGGAGAAAGTTGACTATGATTTAGCACAGGCGATGTCAGGCTTTTGGATAAACTTTATAAAGAAAGGAAATCCAAACGGTGGCCATCTCCCCGGATGGAAGCCATACAATACAAAAAGCAAAGAAGTGATGATGCTTGGAGAAGCACAATATTCACAACCAATGAAAGACTATGAGCAGCTCGATTTTCTTTATAGTAAAATGAAGTCCAAATAAATATTAATTAAGCAAAAAGTTGTCTTTGCTTCCTTCTAAACAAACAAACTACCATCAGGGCAAGGTAAATGGATACTCAATTGAAGAGGTAAAAGAATTTATGAAAGAGGAAAAGACAAAAAAGTAAATTTGTAGAAATAAAAAATATGGAAGCTGCATCAATAGAAAAGCAAATAAATAATTACCTGCCCCAACTAACGGCAAAGCAAAAAAAGGCAGTACTGACAGTTGTTAAAACTTTTGCTGAGGATGAATATTTAAATGATTATAGTAGCAATTTTAAAAAAGAACTAGACAGCCGTTATGAAGAATATTTAAATGGTGGTAAACTGGTAAGCGAAACTGAAGCAAAACGGCGGATTAAAAAAATCATCAATGACAAATCGAGAAGATGAGCTACCTGATTGCTTACCAGCAAAGAGCCATTGCAGAGTATGAAGCGGCTGCGTTATGGTACAAAGGAAGAAGTATTCAGGCGGCAGAAAATTTTGAAATTGCTGTAAATAAAAAGATAAATATTCTTCGGTTAAATCCTACACGGCAAAAAAAGGCTTATAAAGAGTTTCGTGAAATAAAATTAGATAAGTATCCTTTCAATATAATTTATCTTGTTGATGAAATAAAAATGAAGATTATTATTTCTTCAATATATCATCATAAAAGAAATCCTAAAAAGAAATATAAGGGGGTCTAATAATTTTCCGTCTTAAATGTGCCATAATATTCTTATGACGGCTGGCTACCAAACAGAATTGGAAGCTAACTCCTGTAGCTTTTGTCAGCAAGATTTAATTACCTGCAAAACAAACAAACACAACTGCCCAAACATAATCTTCCTCATGAGAAATAGATAAACTAAACTCTAAAGGAATTTTTAATTTCTTTATTTGCACTGTGGGTTTGCCTGCTGCTTTGGCTCTCACTATTTCAATATCCCGCCACCATAACTTTATAGAATCATCTGTTTGTTTGATGGCTTTGTAAGCGGCTTCCTTTGCAGCCCATGTAGATGCATACCGTAAATAACGATCAGAAAATTTTAAGCAATATGCTAATTCATTTGGAGTAAATACACGACGGATAAAAGCTGAAGTACAACTTTTGGTAAATGTCGGCAAATGAACCAGATCATTTCCAATGGCTACAAGCCTATCAGTAATGGTTACCTGTTTTACAAGCTGCGTAATGTGTTGAGTAAGTTTTTCAGCTTTCATCTGTTGAAACTCCCATGATATTATATCCTCCATCAAGAAAATGAATGTTCCCGGTAACTTTCTGAGAAAGATTTGAAAAATAATACAACGCAGTGTCTGCCACATCTGCGGCTTTTATGTTTCCCAGCGGCGAAGTATTTTTGGAAATTTTTCTTAATTGCCTCACTCCTTTAATTCCTCCTGAAGAAGTAGTCATTACCAGTCCCGCAGAAATTGCATTTACCCTCACTACTGATTTGCCAAAGTATTGAGCCAGGTAAATCACGATATTTTCAAGCGCAGCCTTATTGATGCCCATGCCTGCATAGCCCGGAAACACACGCTGGGAGGCATTGTAGGTAAGTGTAAGAACGGAGGCATTGGGAGATAAATATTTTTCCGCTACGCGGCAAATGCGTAATAATGAATAAGCGCTGATGTTAAATGAATCCATGAGGTCATCAAAAGGAATATCAAGATAGAAGGTAGCTGCTTCCTGTGAACCCGGTAAAGTAGTGCACATTACTTTCTGGTTTCCGTAAGCGGTTCCATGTAAAATATAGTCAATGCTGCCATATCGTTCGTGCACCTTGTTAATAAAATTTTCTATGTCAGTTTCATTTCTTACATCAACAGAAGTTGCAAATTCCGTATTCATTCCGTTTTGCTCCAGCAACGCAATTACTTCTCTTTCCGTTTCCGGAGAATAGCTTATAGCAATCGTGCATCCTGACTCCACTAACTTCTTTGCAATGTGCCAGGAAATAGAGCTATCGTTCCTTACACCAAAAACCAAAGCAATCTTTCCGGTATTATCAATCATGATTATCTTTTGAAATTATCATGGCGCTGTTAGTGCTGCCAAAGCCGTAATTAAGACAAACAATCCTGTTGATTTCTTTTGCAATAGAATGCTGCGGCAATAAATCACGATAAGCAGCAAGCGGCTCTTTTATTCCCTGCCAATCACTTTCCAGTTGAAAATTTTCAGGTTGCTCATTTAAATTTTCTGAATTGAGGCAAGGAGAAATCTTTTGCTCCTGCAACATCAGCAAAGCAGTAATCAATTCAACGGCTCCTGCTGCACCGAGCATGTGCCCGAATTGAGATTTAGGCGCCGAAACCTGGTAACCACTATTACCGAGAAATGAAACAATGCTTAGCAATTCTATGGCATCACCCAATGGGGTAGAGGTTCCATGCACTTTAACCACGTCAGGAAATAAACGTTTTTTATCAGTACCAAGCAACCCGTTCCAAAGCCGCTGCTGGCCTTCAAAGGAGGGAGCAAACATATCGCCGCTTCCATCTGAGTTATTAAAATAATTATCAATCACTGCAAGAATGTTAGCGCCCCTTGCTTTGGCCTGGTCATATGCTTCGAGTGCGACAATACCTGCTCCAAACGAACAAACAAAACCATTCCTGCCCGTATCAAAAGGGCGTGAAGATTTTGCAGGTTCTAATCCACGGCTTAATACCTGCATCGCATCGAAGCCAAGAAAAGATTCGATGGATGTGCCTTCCGTTCCACCTGCAATTATCCTATCCTGTAAGCCCCAGGCTATAAGACGATAAGCATAGCCAATATTTCCCAATCCTGTTGCACATGCTGATCCAATACTTTCGCAAACCCCTTTACTTTTTATGAGGCAGGAAACATTTGCTGCATCCCGATATACCATACAACGGTCAACGTTATGCGTACCAAGGAAACGTGTTTTTTTATCAAGTGTAAAAAAATTATGCCATGCTTTCCTGGAGACTTCATTTCCCCCTGCGCCGCATCCTATGGCAACGCCCGTTTGCTCCGATTGGACTTCTTTTTCATTCCATCCACTCATGCTTATCGCATCTTTTGTAGCAAGCATGGACCATATACTTCCAAGGTCTGCCGTTGAAAGATTAGAAGCGGGTATACGTTCCCGTTTGTCTCTGTAAAACTCCGGGTAATCGTGAAGAATGGTGGATTTAATTTCTTCAAGGCCTGCTTCTTCTAAAGAAACGTAACCGCTTACAGTGGATCTTATTTTTTTACCATATTGGCTCGCTTCTTCCCATTCACGAATACAACTTTGATTGGAAAATATTTTTTCCTTAAATTCATAAATGTCTTTACAGGTTGGAAAAACGCCGCCCATTCCTACAATAGCCACTTTACGAAATGTCATGCCTCATCGGTTTTGTCAGCATATTTCAAAATTAAATTAATAGTGTCACCAACAGTAGAACCAATATCATCTACATCGTCGTCATCGAAATCAAATCCAAATTTTTCTTCAGCCTTAGCAATAATGTTTACTATTTCTGTGGAAGGTGCGCCAAGATCGGTAACCAGGTCCGTGTCTTCGGTAATGTTATCAATTTTGCTTTGATCTAGAGTGGGAACAGTTCTGAGAATTTCTACAATTTTATCTTTTACTTCCTGGCGGGTCATGGTATTTTTAGTTTTAAATTATTAATAAAGTTTTTCAATTTTTATTCCTTTGCTTACTACCTTTTCAATTTCTGTAACTAGTTCAAAATCTACGGACAGCTTAAAATCCCGAAGTGCTTCTTCGGTGAATGATTTAAAATAATTTTTTAAATCCAAACCTGTTGCTACTTTATAGATACGTCCGGAAGTTGCCATTTGTCTGAATTTATAAAAAGTAATAATACCAATGCAAATATATCTTTCATTTAAACGAATAAAATTATGACAGAGAACTTTTTCAATACTCAGGAAAACAAAATTCCGCTCCTTGTAATATTCTTTATATCCAATGTTCATTTTATTGGTATCAAGAAAAGCACTGCATGAAACGGCCGTTGCTTGGCCAAATGATTCCACCTGGTCCACCGCCCTGAAAACACCAAAGTGGTCACGAACATCGGGCTCTTTAGGTGTATAAGCCGCCACTATGCCCGCATTGGGCATGTGCCAGAGATATTCATCCACAAGAAGTTTTGATGGGCCATGCGGTAATACTAACCCCGGATCCTGCCCGACAAGCGATTCCATTTTTTTAATTTATGTAAAGAAACGGTTTTAAAAAACAGGAACTGCCGATGAAAGTCTTTAAATAATTCCCCCGTTTATTTTTATGTCGGAGCCATTTATATAGCTCGCTTCATCTGAAAGTAAAAAGGCAATTACTCCCGCAACTTCAGATGCCTGTCCCAGTCTTTTTAAAGGTATGTGCGATTTGTATTTTGCTTTATAAGGCTCGGGTATTTTTTTTGTCATGCCTGTTTCAATATAGCCAAGTGAAACACTGATTACTCTTAGATCGTTGGTTTCAGATAACTCACCTGCTTCCCTGGCAAGAGATTTTGTAAAGCCAGTAAGCCCGGCCTTTGTAGCGGCATACACGCATTGAAAAGCATTTCCTAATTCACCAATAACAGAACTAATATTTATGATTATTCCCTTTTTTTTTGAATGGAAAATTTTAAATGCGGCTTTGCTAATCATGATCGGCGCTTTAAGATTTAATTGCAGCATCCTGTCAATCTCATCTTCCGGTTGATACATTAATGCTTTGTCAAGGGTAATGCCTGCATTATTAATTATACAGTATAAATCTTTTGAATAATTTTTCTTTATAGCGCTGCAAAAGTTTTT
>JBBSEV010000048.1:0-32614 GCA_038239385.1 Chitinophagales bacterium | reverse complement strand
GCTTTTTACAAATAATTCACCTTTATAAAAAATACAATAGCTATCATTAAAGCTGGCTTTACCTGTACGTAGTGATTTTATTTCAGTTCCTGTTAAAACCAGTCCTGCGATATATTTTGTTTCAAAATAATATTCGTAATAAGCTTTACGATTGCTGAGTTCCATGTTTTTTTAATGTGATTATAGAATAATAGTACTTGGCCAATAAGTCATTGGTCATTAATTTTCTACCGTTGTCTATGGTCAATTGTCTGTTGTAGCTTTTAGCTTTTAAATAATACTAATAACTGCTCCAGCTTTTCTTTCAGCTCTTTCCTTGGAACTATAAAGTCGAGAAACCCATGCTCTAATAAAAATTCGCTACGCTGGAATCCTGAGGGAAGATCTTTTTTTATAGTTTCCTTGATAACACGTGGGCCTGCAAATCCAATGAGAGCACCAGGTTCGGCCATTATAATATCACCAAGCATTGCGAATGAAGCAGTAGTTCCACCAAAAGTAGGATCTGTACAAAGAGAAAAATATGGGATTTTAGCATCGGAGAGCATAGATAACTTTCCTGAAGTTTTAGCAAGCTGCATTAATGAAAATGCACTTTCCATCATGCGGGCGCCTCCACTTTTATTAATGATCATAAAAGGAATTCGATGTTCAATGCAATAGTCACATGCCCGGGAGATTTTTTCCCCCATTACACTACCAAGACTGCCGCCTATGAATTCAAAATCCATGCAGGCAATCACAATATCCATTTCACTTATTTTGCCGTGCGCTACTGTAATTGAATCATGGATAGAGGATTTGTTATAAGTTTCTTTTAATCTTTGTTCATAGGGTTTAAGATCAACAAAGCCTAAAAAATCTTTTGATTTTATATTTCCAAAAAGTTCTTTATAGCTTTCTTCATCAAAGAGTATTTCAAAATATTCCTCACTCCCAATACGGTGATGATAGCCACATTTAGGGCATACAAATAAATTTTCCCTTAACTCAGTAACAGTGCAAGTGTACCTGCACGAAGGACATTTAGTCCACAATCCATCCGGAGCTTCCTTTTTATCTTTAGTAGACGTAGTGATACCTTTTTTAATTCTTCGAAACCATCTCCGCTTCGTTTCTTCAGTATCACCTTCTTCTCCGGCAAGGTTGGCATAAAAATCTTCTTCTTGTTTCATATTACCCCAAACCCCTAAAGGGGCTTTTGAATTTTTTAATATTAAAGTGAACCCAATTTTCGCCCTCTAGGGTTTAAGCTATTGTTATTTCCTTATCAAGATATACATCCTGAGTGGCATTCAAAAGAGCTACCCCATCTTTGAACGGTTTTTGAAAAGCTTTCCTTCCTAAAATTAAGCCCATTCCGCCGGCACGTTTATTTACAACAGCTGTTGTTACTGCTTCCTCCAAATCAGAATCTCCCTTGCTTTCGCCACCACTATTTATTAGCCCAATGCGACCGCTGTAGCAATTTAAAACCTGGTAACGACAAAGATCAATTGGATGATCCGATGATAACTCAGAGTAAACCAATTTAGAAGTTTTACCAAACTTTACAGCATTGTATCCACCATTATTTGTCGCCATTTTTTGTTTGATAATATCAGCCTGTATAGTAACACCAAGATGATTTGCCTGCCCCGTAAGATCAGCCGATGTATGATAATCAACTCCATCAACTTTAAAGGCGTTGTTGCGGGTATAGCACCATAATATGGTACACATCCCTAACTCATGCGCAAGCTCAAAAGCCTGGCTTACTTCCTGTAACTGCCTTGTACTTTCATCGCTTCCCCAATAAATTGTTGCACCAATACCTACAGCGCCCATATTGTAAGCACTTTTCACAGTGCCAAACATTGTTTGGTCATATTTATTCGGATAGCTTAATAATTCATTATGATTAATTTTAACTATAAAAGGGATTTTATGGGCGTACTTTCTGCTTACAATTCCCAATACACCAAATGTAGAAGCAACTCCGTTGCAGCCACTTTCAATGGCAAGCTTCACAATATTTTCAGGATCAAAATAAATTGGGTTGGGGGCAAAAGAAGCTCCGGCACTATGTTCAATACCCTGGTCAACCGGAAAAATTGAACAATAACCTGTATCTGCAAGTCGGCCATGGCCTAGTAGCATCTGCATACTCTGTACCACCCGATTATTTCGGTTACTATTTACAAAGATTTCGTCAAGATAAGTTGAAGACGGTAATGTAAGAGTTGATTTGTCAATTTTGCATTGGTGATTAAATAAATTTTCAGCTTTGCTGCCCAATAAGTCGGTTATTTTTTTCGATGCCATTGATGATTGTTTTTTGAATGTATGCAAACGTACACGAATTTGATAAAAACACAATAGCAATTAAATCGTATAAATCCAATCGCATTATTGGGGAATTAATTATTATTTTTTATGAATAAGTTTTGATGGAGGGATTTAAAATAATTTGCTGCTTTTAATAGCCTGCTGCCATACCAGCTAAACATTTCACCATCTGCTAATATTATTTTCACACCTGGTAATAGCTTTTTTATTTTTTCCACATGCTTTTCTTTGAAAGGATAAGGTTCAGAGGAGAGTAATAGAACCTCACATTCACTTTTTTTTATATCATCTAATGTGATTTCAGGATATCTTTTTATATCTGAAAAAATATTTTGCAAGCCACAATATTGCATCATATCACTTATATATGTGTCTCCTCCTGCGGCCATATAAGGGTTTTGCCAAATCAAATAAGCGGCCTTAACTTTAGTTTTATTTTGAAGGAAAAGATTGAGACTATCAAACTTTGTTTTGATTTGGGCTACCATTTTTTTAGACAATTCATCTCTGCCAGTTAGTTTTCCGATATGAAGTATCGAAAGTATTGCGTCATGCAGGTTATATATATCGGTCAGCACGATATTATAATCTTCCGATAGCTCTTCTATTTGTTTTTTTGAATTCTCTTCCTTATTGGCAATTATTAAATCGGGATTAAGGCTACGAATAATTTTGATATTTACATTCTTTGTTCCGCCAACTCTTGTTTTGCCCTCAAACCACTTTTTAGGGTGAACGCAAAATTTTGTTATACCCGTTACTTTTTCATCCACACCCAAATCACTTAGCAATTCAGTAAGAGAAGGTACGAGAGAGATGATTCTTCTGAAATTGTACGATTTATTTAAAATCTCTTTACTATCTATAATCATAATAAGTAAGCCAGTTTAGGAACGGGCAAATTTAGATTAAAGCCAACGATGATTATTTCAGCAGCTGGAATTTAATTACACAAGAGGGAAATATAGAATCGGAAAGTGCTACAATAAAAAACTTCTGCAGAAATTAATTTGCAGAAGTAATTTTTTTTTGCCTGCGTAGGTAAATCGCGGGGCTTTTGCGAATTTTTTCTTAAATGAAATAATTCACTGGTTTAAATATTCGTTTGGGTAGAATTTTGATGATTTTCGTTAGATAGTTTTCAATAGAAATTTAGATCGCTTGGTTTCAATATACGCTGCTGGCTTTTATAGGAATAATTCTTTTAATGAAAGATAAAAATAGAAGTTGACTGATACCGGATTTTGTGATTTTTCAGGACTTGGATAGATTCGATCTTAATTTTTCAATGGATATTTTGGATCTTTTAGATTAATGCTTAAATCAACATCAATCAACTTCTGAAACAAAGATATGATCTGTAAATACTTATGCAAGAGCGTTACTGCTTAATTTTAACTATTAGAAAATTACTGGTGGTAACGTATTTTGCCCATTATAGCTAATAGGAAAATACGTGACACTTGTAGAGGTTTTACTATATAAGTCTAATAAAGAAATAGAAATACACGTGTTTAATATTTTAAAGCCAGGCTTTAATATTAATTTCTTTTCTATTATTTTACAAGGCTTTGGATAATGTCGTATTTAGTTATTATATGATAGTCACCGGTTTCATCTTTACTTAAAACTGCACCACTTTGTTTGGAGATCAGCCGGCTTAATTTTTCAACAGGCGTATCGAATGCGACGACCGGATATTCGTTTTCCATAACAGATTCTACGGTTTGGTTTTTAATTTCCGGATCAATTAATATTTTCGTGAATAATCCTCCTTCACTCAAAGACCCAATAATGCCTTCGCCATTTTTTACTGGTATATTTTCAATATCATATTCCTTCATCAATTTAATAGCTTCTGAAACTGTTTGACCAGGCTTTATAGTTAATAATTTTTTTGATCCCCGCCCGCTAACTAAGTCTTTGAAAGTTTTAACCTCCAGGAAACCTCTTTCCATCATCCATTGATCATTGTATATTTTTCCAACATACCTGCTTCCATGATCATGAAAAATACAAACTACAACGTCACCTTGCTTAAGATCTTTTTTTAGCTGAAGTAATCCCTGGAGGCAGCTACCAGCACTATACCCGCAAAATAATCCTTCTTCCTTGGCGATACGCCGGGCCATAACTGCACCATCTTTATCTGTTACTTTTACAAAAGCATCAATATATTGCATATCGTAATTGGCAGGCACAAAGTCTTCTCCGAACCCTTCACTTATGTAAGGATATACTTCCTTTTCATCAAGTTCCCCTGTGTCAAAATATTTTTTTAAAAGAGACCCGTAGCTGTCTATTGCCCAAACTTTTACTTCAGGGTTTTTTTCTTTTAGATATTTCCCCGTACCTATAATAGTACCACCGGTACCTGTTGCTACAACCAGGTGAGTTACTTTCCCTTCTGTTTGTTCCCAAATCTCCGGTCCGGTTTGTTCATAATGTGCAAGCCTGTTAGAAAGGTTATCGTATTGATTAACGTACCATGAATTGGGAACTTCTTCTGCAAGTCTTTTCGAAACAGAATAATAAGACCTCGGATCTTCCGGTTCAACGTTGGTTGGGCACACAATTACTTCCGCACCGACAGCCTTTAGAATATCAGCTTTTTCTTTTGATTGTTTATCTGTAGTTGTGAATATGCACTTATACCCCTTTACAGAAGCAGCAAGAGCAAGCCCCATTCCTGTATTGCCTGAAGTGCCTTCTATAATAGTACCGCCGGGTTTTAATTTTCCTTCCTTCTCTGCTACTTCCAGCATTTTAACGGCCATCCTGTCTTTAATAGAATTCCCGGGATTAAAATACTCTACTTTAGCAAGCACCGTGCATGGCAAGTCTTTTGTAATCCTGTTAAGTTTTATAAGAGGAGTATTTCCAATGGTATCTAAAATGCTATTGAGCCACATAAAAACTTATTTGCAATAAAGGTAAAAAAAATAGGGTAAATGACTTACTTACTTACATTGGCAAGGGAGCCATTTTTTATAAATTCTAATGCTTTGTTTACTGTTTTATCTTCGGAATTGCTCACTTCATACAAGCCTTGTGTGCGCCATATTTGTCTTGCGGTCATGACCTTAATTTGTTGTTGAAGCAATGTCTTTTCTTTTGCATTTGCAAGGTCAAAATCAATAGAATCTTTTTGAGCATAATTTGCCAGGCTTTCAAGAGTGCCGTCATCAACAATGTATTTTTCCAGGAAAGTCTTTGGAGAATTGTAAGATCTGAATTCCTGCTGATGCTGCAGGTAATTTTGATATATAAAATTATTAAACGTGCCTTTTATTAGTGCGAGAGTAATTTGCTTGTCAATTGCAAGTGTATCGTATGGCACAAAAACATCGGGGGTAATTCCACCGCCACCGTACACAATCTTTCCCGCATTTGTTTTATACTCTTTTTCGTTTAAATGTTTTATGGAATCTGCAAAAGTCATTTCCCCATTATGAAACCTGTTCATAAGATCTTTATTATATTCTCCAACTCCGTTTTTATAAGACTTTTGAATACTCCTTCCTAGCGGTGTATAGTACCTGGCAACTGTAAGCCTTAAGCCGGAGCCATCGTTAAGCTCGTACTGTTCCTGCACTAATCCTTTACCAAAACTTCGCCTTCCCATTACCGTTGCCCTGTCCCAATCCTGCAAAGCGCCTATTAATACTTCGCTTGCGGATGCGGTACCTTCATTGGCAAGTACTACCAGCTTGCCTTTTTCAAAAACACCGTCCTTGCTGCATCGGTATTCTTTTTTTGGGGAATGAGCACCTACTGTATAAGTTATTAGCTTATCCTCGCTTAAAAACTCATCGGCAATATCGGTAGCTTGTGTTAATATGCCACCACCGTTATCGCGAAGATCAAGTATCAAGCTTTTCATTCCCTGCTTCTGCAGGTTTTCTATGGCCTGCATGAATTCCTTATAAGTTGTTTCAGAAAATTTATTCAACCGGATATATCCAACCGTATCAGCTATCATATATTCCGCGTCGAGGCTGTAAAGAGGAATAAACCCCCTGGTAATGCTGATTATTTTTTTAACTCCGTTTCTTAAGATTGTTATGTCTGCTTGACTTCCCCCGGTACCTCTCAATAAATTTTTTATCTTTTCGGCGGTGATATCTCTCCCCGTAATGATAGAATCTCCAACCTTTAAAAATTTATCACCTACCATAAGTCCGGCTTTATCCGATGGGCCATTTGGAAGAACATTAAGCACATTTATAGTATCATTAAATATATTGAACTCGACACCTATGCCATAAAACTTCCCTTCGAGGTCTTCATTTACTTCCTTTAGCTCCTGTGGTGGTAAAAAAACGGAATGGGGATCGAGATTGGCAAGTATGGCTTCGATTGCGGCATCACCTAAAGAATCAGTGTTTTCATTATCTACATATTTACGATTCACAAGGTCCAGCACTTCCTGTACGGGGCGCTGCCTGTCAATAAAAAATATACCAGTGTTTGGCATATTGCCTTTTATTCTGTATCCAATAAACATTCCTGCCACCATGCAAACACTTAATATCAAAGGAAGCCAAACCTGTAATTTTTTATTACGCATACTATTCTTAATTATCTAATTTTATTTTTTAGAATTGCAAATTTCCATAATAAACATGAGATAAATATGCCAATCATCAAATTGATTGCTGATAGTGGCTCTACAAAAACTGAATGGTGCCTCCTAAAGGGGAATAAAAAAAACATATTTATCACACAGGGTTTAAGCCCATATTTTGTAAAGGGTATTGAAATGGAAAATATATTGAGAGAATATATTTTGCCGGCCGCTGCAAAGTCTCCTGTTGAGGAAGTCTTTTTTTATGGTACAGGTTGTAAAAATCCTGGCAATAAAGCAATAGTTAAAAAAGCTTTTAATACAATCTTCCCTAATGCTATTATTTCCGTAGATAATGATTTATCGGGGGCTGCCAGGGCGTTATGTGGCAATGATAAAGGTATTGCCTGCATATTGGGAACCGGATCAAACTCATGTTATTTTAATGGCAAGCGTATAGTAAAGAATAGCCCCGGAATTGGTTACATCCTTGGCGATGAAGGCAGCGGCGCTTATCTCGGGAAAAAAGTAATTCAGCATTTTCTATATAATATTTTTGATAAAGATCTTCGTGCAAGGTTTGATGCAAAATTTGTAACTACTGATAATGAAATTTTAAATGCAGTATATACGCAACCGCTGCCCAACCGCTATCTGGCATCTTTCGCAATTTTTTTAGGAGAAAACCGGGGTCATTATATGATTGAGAATATTATTGAAGATGGGCTCGAAGACTTTTTTACTACGCATATAATTAAGTATAAAGAAAGCAGGCAATTACCTATTCATTTTACAGGAAGCATCGCATTTGGATTTAAAGATGTATTAGAGCAATTATGCAATAAGCATCACTTGCATATTGGAACTGTGTTAAAAAATCCTATAGAAGGTTTAATAAAATATCATTCAGTTTAAGACTAAGAAGATTTTGGAAACGTAATAATTACTATTGCGATTTCTCTTTCTGATAAATATATTCTTTATCATCTAAAAGTGGATGTTTTCCTTTAAGCCAATCGCGATCAATCTGCAAATGAAAATTTTCAAAAAAAACTTCCGTAATAAACGATTCCATTTTGAATTCAAAATAATTTTTCCCTTCATCAACTTTAAAATTTGAAATTTTCTCCGGGCAGAATTCAAATACAAGTGAAATATTCTCAGCTCCTTTACGATTAATTTTTAATTCCCCTTCTTCATTTGTCTTTTCTTCAATAGTAGTATCAGAAAATTTCAAAGTGCCGTACACATACCGGAGGATATTTTTATTATTATCAATTATTTTTATTGTTGTAAAATCATTGTCGACGGTTTTGCTTTTTATAAGACTAAAATCCGGTGATGGCTTTGGGCGGCTGTTCAATATGATTTGATTATCTCTAACAGTCCATTTCCCGGAACCTTCCCTATCTAATGCACCATAAGAGAAGAAAAATTGAAAAGTAGAATCAGGCTTTAATAAAAATCCTGAAGCAACTTCCATTACTCCATGTAAATAATATTCCCCTTCAATTTTTGATTGGGCACTTATACCGGAAATCATATTTACCAGAACAAAAAGTAAAAAAAATTTCTTCATGAATGCAATCTACAAAAGAAGAAATTGCAGTAAACAATGTTGAAGTCTCCGTAAAAAAATAAGGTGATAGGATTGACTGCTTTTATTCCATGATCTGCTCGAGGTGCGCCAGCCTGCCATCTTTAGTGATTCCTTCAATTACAACCCGGAAGGCCCGTGTAATATCATTGTTATAAAAGGTGACTATAACTTTATTTTGAATGGGCGTTGTAACTACCTGCGGGTTCCAGTAGAGTGTTGTTCTCAAATCCTGCTTTTCATCATCTGCATTAAAGGTTCTATAGTTAGGAGAATAAAATTCACGAATTGGGTTGTAACCAGTTACTGTATTACTGGAAAGGCCTCTGCCACCAACAGTTTTAGCATCATCTCCACGTCTTGTATAAATTGCAATTGCTCCGCCGGCGCCACCGCCTGTACCCCCAATAAAAGGAGGGCGTAAGACCTTTATATATGCTACATCTGATACGGGAATTGAAGAAACCATTGAAGCATCGGCAGTAACTTCATCCACAAATAATTGTGGAGTGCTGCCACGCCATTGCATAGAAGGTGTATTGCCTCCACCCGTAGATATTTGCAGGCCTGCTACCTGACCTTGCAGGTAACTAAAAATATCAGTAGAACTTTTTGCCCTTGTATCATTTAGGAGGTCGAACTGGTAGCCGTCTCCACCCTTAAAAAGACCAGAAGGATATTTGTCTTCAAGTATCTGAATGGGAGTCTTGGTTTTTACGCTAATTTTTACGGTTTCTAAAACTTTACCTTTATACTTATTTAAAATATCAGCCAACTCGATTGCCAGTTCCAGATGCCGGGCATTTCCTGCAGTATCAAAAAATTTGCTAAAGTAATTTCCTATGGCAGAAATATTGTTGATCAAAGGCGGTAGACGAGCCTCCATGAATTTTACAGAAACGTCGCCCAGGCCTTTATCTTTTGAGAGCTGGTAATAAATGTTTGCAGTATCGAAAAGAAGGTAAGTCGGATCATTAAAAGTTCCATTAGGCAACACAGGTAAAACCAGCATCTGCTTTCCCCGGGCCGTATTATTAATCAACAAAACAATATTATCTGCAGATCTCAATTGCAAAGGCGAAGCACCGTACAGTTTCCCGGAAAGTGTAAGAAAGGACGTATCCTTAGCATAATTAATCTTTGGAAATTTACCTTTTGTTACATCATCCCAGTTAAACCGCCGCCAGCCATGTGTCAGCATTACAAGATCAAGCTGCTTGCTGAGGCTATCGTCGGCGTTAGAAAAATACCAGGCAGGATTATAAATCTTTCCTTTTAATTCACTGGTGAGTAGCAAATGAGAAATAATGTGATCGCTGCTGTCAGCATCAATATCAACATCAGTTACTGATACAGAGAAATTAGCTGCGACACTATCAGGAACGGTGATTTGAACTTCGTTCCTTGCTCTTTTATTTAGTCCCCAATGCTCCACTTCCATTTCAGGATAAAAAGCGTACTCATGATTGTTGATAAAAGTGATACGCTCAGCCAAAGGAGCCCATTGGTTATTAAATACTGTAATGGTCATTATGCCACTTGGCAGATCCTGCGTAGGAACTACTCCCTTTGCTTCTCCCGATCCAATTTCTTTGATTGCTTTAAAAACTTCATGCTGGTACATCGTTCCTATTATGTACACTTCTCCCAGAGTCGTTGCTTCTTTTGGAGAAGCAGCAATTGTAAAGATCCGGTTCTTATTCGATTGGACAACCTGTAGGGAAATTCCGGAATTTTTTACAGGAGGCAGCTCAGTAGTGTATAATTTGCCTTTTTCATCTTTCCATTTAGCAGTTAAAATCTCTCCTTCTTTAGGAGTTAAAAAAAAATACCCCATCCCATCGTGGATGATATGGAGGCTATCAAGGATGTCACCTGTTTTAGCGAGGATATTGCCCTTTATATTTATTGGGCGTCCAAACTGATCGTTAGCCTTAAAAGCGATTTTGTTACTAACATTTGCAATTATATCCCCGCCTTCAGGAAAAAATTGAATGGATGGAACAATTGGGATTTTTGAGGTTTGATAAATGTTGCTTTTTGTAAGAATACGAATATCATTGTTATATAAAAAGGAAGAATCAAAATTGAGCATCCATTTTGTATATGCTTTTATATGTATGAATTTGCCGCTGTAAGATTGCGGAATATCAAACTGGCCAACAGTTGTAGCGTTTGCTACTGGGCTAAGGCTATGTAACAGCAGGTTACCTTTGTCATCGGTCCAGTCCACATAAAAAGTCTTACTATCTGTAGCAGGATAAATGCCTTGCATCAAATAAGCCTTGTACCAAATAGTTTCGCCGGGAGCATAAGTGGACTTATCGTAATGAAGGTAGGCCCGTTCGTTGCCAAAATCATTTGCATATTTTTCAATAGTAGAGTCAATATTCTGAGCATTAGCTTTATAGAACAAGGAAAGAATAATGCTTATAACAATCACGCAACGTTTCATCGGGAAGATCACATTTGTATAAAAGTATAAAATTTTAAAATGATGATAGTTTACTAATTATTATTTAAAGGTTTTTTATGTTATACAAGAATATATTTCTCTGGAAATTTATTTTTTTAAAAGTATTTACACTCCTGGATTGAGTAAAAAGCCTCCCAAAAACATGGCAGAAATTGTATGCTGGAAAGCGCGACCTCAATAAAATCAATAATCGGGAAGAAAAATAAAAATGGTTTGAACAAAAGAGATTTATTTTATTAGTTTTATGTTTCTTAAATCAAATAAAAACCATGGCTAGGGCAGTTAGAAAAACGGAAATTGCAGGTAAACTTAAAACCTTAAAAGAACAATTAGATGAATATAAAGCCGAATTAAAGACGGTGCATCCCACTTTTAAAATATCAAAAAAAGGCAAAAGGCTGGATAACATTAATGCTACAATTACTAAATTAGAAAGAGAAATCGAAGAGCTGAAAAAAAGAAAAGAACCTTAATAATCTCAGTGGCTCAGGTATTTTTGAGATCAGCTTCTGTAGCCATTTTAATTTATTACTTCACGTGTATTTTATTTCTTCCTGCGTTTTAATATTCAAGTTTATTGAAGCTTTGGCTAAAATTTTATACTCTTTATCGGGAAAAGGAAATTAACGTGGGAAAGCTAAAAATTTTACTTATCAATTATCTCAAATTCTCAATACTTAAATTCATTCAATAGTTTTACGGAAAATACCAGGTAATGGATTTTATAAAAGTTACAGAGCAATCTTCTCATTACCGGCACCTGGAACGGATGTCAATTTCTCAAATATTATCAGGTATAAATAGTGAAGATAAAAATGTAGCGCTCTCGGTGGGAGTAGCTCTTCCCCAAATAGAAAAACTGGTAAATGCAGTTGCTGATAAAATGCTGGCCGGTGGCAGACTTTTTTATATTGGCGCAGGCACAAGTGGCCGCCTCGGTATTTTAGATGCAAGTGAATGTCCGCCATCTTATGGAGTTCCGCCCGGGTTGGTCGTAGGCATAATCGCAGGTGGAAAAAGAGCTATTACTAATGCGGTCGAGTTTGCAGAGGATGACACAAAACAAGGATGGAAAGATTTAAAAAGGCACAAAGTATCCTCAAAAGATATTGTAATAGGAATTGCTTCAAGTGGCACAACCCCTTATGTAATTGGCGCACTAAAAAGTTGTAAGAAAAAAGAAATTCTTACCGGAAGCATAGTGTGTAATCCCGATTCTCCATTAAGCAAATGTGCCGATTACCCCGTAGAAGTAATCGTAGGGCCCGAATTTATAACAGGAAGCACAAGAATGAAAAGTGGAACTGCTCAAAAAATGATTTTAAATATGATATCCACCACCGTAATGATCAGGCTCGGCAAGGTAGAGGATAATAATATGGTGAACATGCAGTTAAGTAATGATAAACTTATAAAAAGGGGAATTCACATGGTTATGGAACAAACAGGGATTGCAAACAAAAATAAAGCGAAAGCTCTTTTGATTAAATTCGGAAGTGTAAAAAAAGCTGTTGAAAAGTTCAAATAAATGCGGTATTTTCTTTATTATTGCCCCTGATTTATTTCAACTAATTTAATCAATTTTAATCTAATAGTAAAACTCATCACTATGAAACCATCAGTTGTACTTTCTATTTTATTCTTTACATTTTTTTCGAAGGGCTTCTCTCAGGATAATAAAGTGTTTGCCATTACTGGCCAGGCAAGTAAAAATTTTAACTGGACAGATATAAGGGTTCTTGATATGGAATCAGGAAATATGAAAACCACAGTATTTGAAAATGGTAAATCAAAATTCTCTTATGTGGATGCCGAAACCAGGAAGAATGTTGATGAAAATAATTTCAAAAGCATACCGGCAGTGATTCAGCAAACTGGCACTGGTGTTTCTTCCAATGCTATCGCAATAAGCAATTTTTCCCCTACAAATCAGATGAGCGCTGCGGTAGCTTATGACAGAAAACATGATAAATTATTTTTTGCTTCAATGCGTACCGGTCAACTTGTATGGCTCGATACACATCAGAATAATGGAGCTTCATCATTTTTTACAGTAAAGAAAACATTGGTAAACAACTCAAATTTGAATGATGAGTCTTTAAATATTACCAGGATGACAATTGGTGCTGATGGCAATGGTTATGCGCTTACCAACGATGGTAATCATCTTATTCGTTTTACAACAGGAAATAAAATAATAATAACTGACCTTGGCAATTTAATAGACGCTGAAAGTAATAATGGTATTTCAATCCACAATAAATGCAGCAGTTGGGGTGGCGACATTATTGGAGATGCTTTCGGAAAATTATTCCTTTTTACTGCAAGCCGTAATGTCTTTGAAATCAATATTACAACAAGAATGGCAACTTATAAAGGTGCTATTCTTAACCTGACTCCTACGTATACCGTAAACGGGGCTGCAGTTGATAATGATAATAAGGTGCTTATAAGCAGCGCAAATACTTTTGAAGGATATTATAAAGTGAATATGA
Source organism: Chitinophagales bacterium (assembly GCA_038239385.1). GTDB lineage: Bacteria > Bacteroidota > Bacteroidia > Chitinophagales > Chitinophagaceae > Ginsengibacter. The sequence continues at coordinate 19,151 of JBBSEV010000048.1, read as the reverse complement.
AGGATCTCTCTGCAACGAAAGTTTCTACCGAGGGACAGGTTTTTAATGCATCTGACCTCGCAAGCAGTAATCTTCTAAATGAAAAGGACAAACAAAATTCTGTAGGTGCACCTTCACTTATTAGCTCCGAAGTAATTGGTAATAAATTTATTTCAGTATACCCGAATCCAGTAAGCAACGGACAGTTTAAAATAACATTTGAAAACAATCCTTCGGGAGAATATAAAATTGCATTGACTGATATACAGGGACGCCTTATTTCTAATAAAATAATTTATGTAAAAGCTGCAGGTCAGGTGGAGAACTTTCAACTTCAAAAAAAGCAAGCTGCAGGTATGTATATGATCAAAATTACTGCTGCAGGAAACAGGCCTGTATTTTCTGATAAGCTTGTTGTTGAATAAATATTTTATAATTTTTTTTATTCAGGGCCGCTATTTTAAGCGGCCCTTTTTTATAAGTCCTTTTTATAAATAAATTTGTTATTTACTCCCGGTAATAAATAAATTTGCTGTAGATATACAACTGGAATTAATTTTTTTGAAAATACATTTTGCAAAATATAGAACCATACTACAACTGGCAATACATATACACTTCGGAAGATGATTTGCATTCCCCGTTTTATGGAAGGGAATACAGTGGATTTGCATTTACTAAAACAATTTACAATTATTACATACATCCTCTTTGGGATGAATTTGGCAGCGCTACTTTGTATATGAAAGTTTTAATGGCAGACTACCAGGAACAGTATGCAATTATTGAATTAATCGGAGAGTGGAATGATGCCATTGAAAATGATATCATGACTTTAAAGCGTGATGTAATTGATGATTTTCTGCGGCAGGGAATAAAAAAGTTTATTCTAATTGCAGAAAATGTTCTCAATTTTCACAGCAGTGATGATAGCTATTACGAAGAATGGTACGACGATGTTGCAGATAAGGATGGGTGGATAGTTTGCCTTAACATGCCTCAGGCAACTCAACATGATTTTAGAAAAGCAAGACTTAATAATTACATAGAGCTTTTAAACTTTCCTCAATGGCGAACAATGAAGCCTGATATGGTTTACAGCCAAATTGATAATATCCTGCTGCGCAGATTAAACTTATAGGCTGAAGTTTTGTTATTCATCTAACAAAAAAATTGTTGAACAGGGTTTTTGAACTTCCTGTAGTATTTTTGTATATCTGAAATTTTCAATTCCCTGAATTTATGACCTGGAAACAGTTATTCACTTCTTCGATAGGAAAAAAATTCGTAATGGCTTTCACCGGATTTTTTCTTATTACCTACCTGATTATACATGCTTCTATTAATGCAACAATTTTTTATGATGATGATGGCGAAACCTTTAATAAAGCAGCTTATTTTATGAGCCATAATTTTTTTATACGGCTTATGGAAATAGGATTGTTTGCCGGATTTCTTCTTCATATTATACAAGGCCTTTTATTATGGAAGCAAAACAGGTCGGCAAGAAAAATAAGGTATATTAAAGATAATAAGCCTGCTAATATAAAGTGGTATAGCTGGTCTATGGGCCTGCTTGGAACCTTTTTACTTTTATTTTTAGTTATGCATTTATATCATTTTTGGGCAGGTACTAAAAATGAAATGTATTTCCACGGTCCACAGGTGAATTTGTATTATGAGATGAAAGAGATTTTTACAAACCCTCTGGTGTTTAGTTTATATATGCTTGGTCTTATTTCTCTTTTGTTTCATCTTTTGCAGGGCTTTCAAAGTGCCTTCCAGACTTTTGGTATAAATCATAGAAGATGGACACCAATTGTAAAAGGTATAGGAATTTTTTATTCAGTAGCAATCTGTATCCTGTTTGCTTTTATGCCTATTTCATTTATGGCAGGGTGGCTTAAATAAAATTGTTTGAACGGAAACGTTTCTTTACAAAATAAAATCAATACTAACGTATGGCATTAGACGCAAAAATCCCTGGAGGAGCGCTTGAGCAAAAATGGACTGACTATAAAAGCCATGTAAAACTGGTAAGCCCGGCTAACAAGAGAAAGCTTGAAGTGATTGTTATTGGTACCGGGCTGGCGGGTGCATCAGCTTCAGCTTCATTGGGAGAATTAGGCTATAAAGTAAAATCATTTTGCTTTCAGGACAGTCCGAGGCGTGCCCACTCTATAGCTGCACAGGGAGGTATTAATGCTGCAAAAAATTATCAAAACGATGGAGACTCTGTTTTCAGGCTTTTTTATGAAACCATAAAGGGAGGAGATTACCGTGCCCGCGAGGGAAACGTGTATCGTCTTGCAGAAGTAAGCACTTCCATCATTGATCAATGCGTTGCGCAGGGAGTTCCATTCGCCCGTGAATATGGTGGATTACTTAGTAATCGTTCTTTTGGCGGAACACAAGTGCAACGTACATTTTATGCAGCTGGCCAAACCGGCCAGCAATTATTACTTGGCGCATATGGAGCATTAGAGCGGCAGGTTTCTTTAGGAAATGTAACCATGTATACAAGGCATGAGATGCTCGATATAGTAAAGATAGATGGTAAAGCGAGGGGAATTATTGCCAGGGATCTTATAACCGGGAAATTAGAACGTCATTTTGGCCATGCAGTTTTAATATGCTCCGGGGGTTATGGAAATGTTTTCTACCTCAGTACAAATGCGATGGGAAGCAATGTAACTGCCGCATGGAAAGCGCACAAAAGAGGAGCATGGTTTGCGAACCCATGTTTTACGCAAATACATCCAACATGCATACCCGTTAGTGGCGATCATCAAAGTAAGCTTACACTTATGAGTGAAAGCCTTAGGAACGATGGAAGAATTTGGGTTCCAAAAAATAAAGATGAAAAACGCAAGGGGTCAGAGATTCCAGAGGCAGATCGTGATTACTATTTGGAAAGAAGGTATCCTGCATTCGGAAATCTTGTTCCCCGTGACGTAGCTTCACGTGCTGCCAAAGAAAGATGCGATGCAGGTTACGGTGTAGGCACCACGAAGATGGCGGTGTACCTGGATTTTGCTGATGCTATAAAAAGATATGGTAAAGTGGAGATGGGTAAAAGAGGCATGGAAAATAAGGAGGATGAAACGACAATTAAATTAGGCAAGGAAGTAGTTGAAGAAAAATACGGTAATCTTTTTGAGATGTATGAAAAGATAACAGGAGAAAATCCATATAACGTTCCCATGAGAATTTATCCGGCGGTTCATTATACTATGGGAGGCCTTTGGGTTGATTATGAACTAATGACTACAGTGCCTGGGTTATATTCTTTAGGAGAAGCAAATTTTAGTGATCATGGAGCTAATCGTCTTGGCGCATCCGCATTAATGCAGGGCCTTGCTGATGGATATTTTGTAATTCCATATACGCTGGGTAATTACCTGGCAGATGATATAAGGACACCTGCAATTCCTGTTTCGCATCCTGCGTTTGAAGAAACAGAAAATGAAGTGAAGCAGAAAATAGAGAAATTAATGAGCATTGGTGGTGCAGAATCTGTGGAGAGTTTTCATAAAAGACTGGGGAAAATTATGTGGGAAAAATGTGGTATGGCCCGCAATGCGGAAGGGCTTATTTCTGCCATTGAAGAAATAAGAAATCTCAAAATTGAATTCTGGTCAAATGTAAAAATCCCTGGAGGAACAGATGAATTAAATCCTGAGCTTGAGAAAGCCGGGAGAGTAGCAGATTTTATTGAGCTTGGAGAATTAATGTGTATCGATGCATTGAACCGAAAAGAAAGTTGTGGCGGTCATTTCAGGGAAGAAATGCAAACTTCCGAAGGCGAAGCACTTCGCGATGATGCTAAATTCACCTATACAGCTGCGTGGGAATTTACCGGGAATGATGAAAAATTAAATAAGGAAGAATTGTATTTTGAGGTAGCGAAACCAAGCCAAAGGAGTTATAAATAAACCGGGTTATAAAATATAAATATTATCAGTTTTCAAAAATTGTAAGAATGGAGCACTACACAATGAACCTCACTTTGAAAATCTGGCGTCAGAAAAATCATGAGGCTAAAGGAAAATTTGAAACGTACGATGTAAAAGATATTTCTTCCGAAATGTCATTCCTCGAAATGTTTGATGTGTTGAATGAACGTTTAATTCACGAGGGCAAAGATCCAATTGCTTTTGATCATGATTGCCGTGAAGGTATTTGTGGTTCCTGCAGTATGTATATAAACGGCAGAGCACATGGTCCCTGGCAAAAAAATACGGTGTGCCAGTTACACATGCGTGCCTATAAAGACGGTGATACTATTGTGGTAGAACCATGGAGATCGGTTGCGTTTCCTGTTATAAAAGATCTTGTTGTAAATCGTAAAGCATTCGACAGAATTATACAGGCCGGTGGTTATATCTCAGTAAATACGGGCAACGCTGTTGATGCAAATGCAATCCCAATTGATAAATATAAAGCCGATGAATCATTTATGGCTGCTTCCTGTATTGGTTGCGGAGCGTGTGTTGCGGCTTGTCCTAATGGTTCAGCAATGTTATTTGTAAGTGCTAAAGTTTCCCAGCTTGCCTTATTGCCACAGGGTAATACAGAAAGAAATACCCGTGTATTAAATATGGTAGGCCAGATGGATAAAGAAGGCTTTGGTAATTGCGGGAATATTTATGCCTGCGAAGCAGAATGCCCTAAAGGAATTTCGGTTGAAAATATTGCCAGGATGAACAGGGAATATCTTGGGGCCTCTCTTTCCTCGGAAATATAGATCATACCTTTTATCAATTTTTATTCAATTATTCTAGGCAGTTTTATTTGAATATTGAATATTTATTTCTGGCAAGGTTATATATATACGTAAAAAAAGGGATAAGCTTGTAAAGCTCAAGAGAGATAAAAAATTTACAATAAGGTAAATAATTGGTTGTTCTGCTATTTTCAACAATAAGATTATCCTCCATCATATTTAAACTTAAATTTTCCATCCTGATCAATAATTTATGTTTGGATAACCGGCTCATTTTTTTATTATGGAACTGAAGACATTTATATTTATCTTAATCATTTAATATAATTACGGATTTAGCTTAATATTGGATTACAATGTATATTCTAATACAATGATAAGTTTCTATAAAATATCTTTAATAGTGAGGGTGAAGTAATCCATGTGAAAATTGGATATTTAAAAGTAAGGTAATGTGATTTACATAATGGGGGTGAAAACACCTTTTTTAAAATTCTGATTATTGATGTTCAAAATCATCAATGTACACCTTCAGGCTTTTTAGCTATATAATTTTAATCCTGCTTATTATACTTTTTCCAATTTTCGTAAACCGTTTTTCCAATTTAGTAAAGCTTCATTTAGCAAGACGGATAAGTTTGCAATAATGAAACAAATCTTACTATTGGCTATAGGCCTCGTAGCTTATTCCGTAAACTTCTCACAATACAGGACAAAGGCACAGCAACAAATTTTTAGCAATGAGGATTCTCTCAATGCCGGTGTCGCTGCTTCCAAAACAGTTATTTCCGGGTACGGCAGCGCTGCTTATCAGAGAAATTTCAATCTCAAACAATCAGGTATAAACTTAGAAAGAGTTGTATTATTTGTTGGCCACCAGTTTAATAAAAGGATTGCATTCTTTTCTGAACTGGAAATTGAAAACGCAAAGGTGGAAGGCGGAGTAGATAATGGTGCAGAAATAGCAATGGAACAGGCGTTTCTAAAATTCAATTTAAATTCCAGGCAATATATTATTGCAGGTTTATTTATTCCACGTGTTGGCATATTAAATGAGAATCATTTGCCTGTAAACTTTAATGGAGTTGAAAGGCCTATAGTGGAGCAATTCATTATTCCCGCTACCTGGCGGGAATTGGGCGTTGGATTTTATGGGTCTGCAAATCCCTTTCCTTTAAACTATTCAATTGCTTTAATGAATGGCCTTAACAGTGAAGGGTTTGAGCACGGCAACGGAATTCGTGGTGGCAGGGCAGAAGGCAGCAATGCACTTGCAAATAATATTGCAATGAATGCAGCGCTGCAATATGCTTATAAGAATTTTAAATTCCAGGTGTCGGGTTATGCAGGCGGCACAGTTGGTTTAAGCAAGCAAGGCGCAGATAGCCTTGGCCTTGATAGTGGTGCATTCGGTACGCCGCTTTATTTAGGAGAAGCCGATGTGCAATATGCCAATAGTGGCTTTTCATTCAAAGCTCTGGGTGTATACATTAGTTATCCCGGAGCAGGACACATTAATAATGCTTATGCAAAAAATCTTGCATCAGGAATGTATGGTGCCTATGCAGAAGTGGCCTATGATTTATTATTTAAAAAAAATGAAACAGCACAGCAACTTATAACTTTTGTTCGTACTGAATTTCTTGATTTGAATTCTAAAATTCCTGCTCCACCTAAAGCAATTTATGATGGCACAGAAAAACAGGCGCATATTATTGCAGGTTGTAGTTACCTGCCCATTCCAAATGTGGTAGTAAAAGCTGATGTAAGAATTTTGCATACAGGAAAACAAAATCCCAACCTTGTGATTAACCCTCCACCAAACGCTTTGCCTTACAATCAAAACAATCAATTTTTGAACATTGGAATAGGATATTCATTTTAAGTTACTGAGAATGGAAAGAAGAAATTTTATAAAATCAACCTGCAATATCTGCCTGTTAGGGACTGCAGGTTTTTTGGCAACACAACTTGCGGCATGCAGCCCCGCTTCTTTTACTATTTATAAAGCTAATGTTATCAATAAACAAATAGTTATTCCTCTCAGTCTTTTTACCAGGTCGTCTTTACAAATTGTGCGCCCTAAAAATATGTTTTATGATATAGCTGTTCAAAAAATGGGAGACAATAGTTACTCCGCGTTATTACTTCTCTGTACGCACCAGCAAACCCAACTAACGGTTACGGGCAATGGATATAATTGCCCGTTACACGGTAGTAATTTTGATAAAACCGGTAATGTACTTAAAGGTCCTGCAGAACAGCCTTTGCAACAATTCGACACATCTGTTTATAATGATAATCTTATTATCCAAATATAAATTATGGGTAGGTTGAAAATGAGTTTTGTGTAGTTAAAAGAATGATTCTTACAGAAACCTCATTTCAAATGCCGGGTACATAAACTACATAACCCCTTGGAGGGGCCCAAAATTCAGCAGCTCCCAATCCGTCAGTATGTTGTTCAATTGGAGTATCCATATTATCTTTTCCACGCCATGCATTTGGAACAAACCGGGTGCTTGCCCATTGGGTTTGCACTAGCCGTCCATTCCACCTTGAGGCGTTATTTAAAACAAATATTAATCCTTTCTGACCACCAATTCCCCTGCGTTGCATAATATAAAGGTCGTCATCACAATACAAAATATCAGTGTGTCCCCCGGCGAATTGCTCATGCACTTTTACCAAAGCTGCAATGCCGCTATTATTTCCATCTTCTGCAAGATTCCAGGTAAAGTAATCCTGCCAGAATACACATGGATATCCTTCGTGAGTGAGGATATAGGCGTAAGCAAGCATCTTATCATTTACTATCGGATCAGTGCGCACGATATCATGATTTTCTACAAATGTCACTGCCAGGTCTGACAATCCGTTAGTAACCAGGGTTCCCCTTTCAGTAAGCTTTTTCATACTGAACCCGTACATTTCACAAAGTTCTTTCAATCTTCCACGCAGTGGAAAATCAAATGCAGTCACAGGATTACTTGTATCAGCATTTGTTTCTTTCAGCCATTGAGTTATTGAAGTATCCGAGTCCCAATATTCACCTACTCCGAAAGGGGAGAACTCCGTCTTCTCATTCTTTTTATACAGCCTTTCAAGTATCGCTGTAATGATCCATGCACCATACCCTTTTACAAAATCATAGCGAAGGCCATCGAAGCCAATATCCTCGATAAGCCATCGGGCATATTCCATCAGTTCGCTGTATACATAAGGGTTGCGGTGGCAAAGGTCAGGCATGCCTTCAAAAACCTGCACGTCCATCCTTTCAAAATAAGTAGGGTGATAACAGGTCCAGTCACGGGCAAACTTCCCGCTGCCGGGATTATATTTGGTCCATCGTACCTGCCCGTCAAACTCATTTATTTCCGTTTCATCGGCACCGTTAGTATGGTTCAATACCATATCGGCATATACCTGCATATCATGCTGGTGAGCTTCCTGAATAAGCTCTTCCAGTTGCTTTCTTGTGCCAAACCATGTAGGTACAGAGCTTTTCTGGTCAATCTCCCCCAGGTCATAATAATCATAAGGGTCATAACCCATTGACATCCCTCCGAGGTTAGCCGCTTTACAGGCAGGAGGTATCCAAAGCGCAGTAAAGCCAACATCTTTCAGCTTATTCACATTTTTCTTTAAAAGATTCCACCATTCAAATTCTTTTGCTTCCAGCCTGGGACAGTCCCAATAGAAAGCTTGCATAATTACACCCATGGTTATTCGTTTTATTGTTTTTGAATTATTAACTCAACTCATCAATTATATTAATAAGAATTTTAAGTATAGAGTGCACTCTTACGATTTTTGTCAGTTTTTTTAAACACGGAATGGATCATAAGCATTTTTCATATAGTAGGAATAAATTTTTTAACGGAAAAGGCTTTTGCGATGAATAAACAAAAAAGGATATAAGCAACATTATGAACTGACCACATATTATCTGCCAGGCGCCAGTTTTCCTTTAGCATGGAATCATAAAACAGGAATACAAAAAAGTTAATTACAACAAAAACACTTAAACCGGTAACTATATAAAAGTCGGCACCGGACATCATTGCATCGTTCTCATTCTTTAGTTTTAACAAATAATATAACAGGCAATACACAAGTAATAAAAAAGCTTCCACTGTAAAAAGATTTGACCCTATGCTTGCTGTACTAAAAAAATTTTCTGAAAAAGTAAGATCAATAAATAAAAAGACCAGGTATATAACGAGGATGGTCTTCTTGATGTTTGTATAATGCTGCTGCTTTAAACCCATAAAAAAAAAGCTGAAACAAACAAAGCGTATTACGGAATGAATATTATATAAATAGGTGTTTTCTTTTAGCCATTGAGGGAAATAATTTTTAAACTCACCTATTATATCCCCGGCAAGGTTTATAAAGAAAGCAATTACAATATATATTATGACGGGGCTGAGAAAAGACGGTTGGTTCCTGTTTTTTAGTAGAATAAATAAAGGTATTATAGGAGCCCAGGCTTCGGACCAATCGAAAAATAAGCGCAGGTAGCTAATGAAATTTGGCATGTTAGATTATTAAAATAGCGAACATAGTATCTCTCTTCCCAATAATGAAAAAAATCACATTCTGTTTATAAGATTAAAGCGGGTAAGGATTGAATCAGGCACTAATAATAGTTTTAATTTTTTTCATACTGAACGGGTTGAGTAAAGGAATCCATTATTCATTTGATTTATATAACCGTACAAACTTCATTATTATTTTCAAACAGAAGGTTTATAACTTTTTACCAGATAAAATGCTCTTCCAATAAACATGCACAGTATTATGTACGCCACGTTATGAACTTCCCACATCTTATCCGCCAGTTTTGTATTTTCATTGATCATTGGAATATAAAACAGGAATAAGAAAAAATTAATTACCACATATACGCTAAGCCCAGTGACTATCCAGAAATCCGGGGCATCATTTAATAAGGCCCCTTCTTCTTTTAATTTTGATAAATAATATAAAAGACAATAAACCAGAAGCAGGTAAGATTCTGCTGTCATTAAATTTCCATTAATATGAAGTGGATTAAAGAACCTGCCTAAAATAGTAAAGTTGATCAATAGAATGGCCACATAAAGAAATGGAATTATTTTCTTGAGATTAGTATAATAATTTTGTTTAAGCAGAATAAAAAAGCAGGTAAAACATACAAATCTTGTAATTGAATGTAGATTATAAATCAAAATATTATTATGCCATGGCAGGCTAAGGCCTATGTACTTTTGATTTGAAATAACATTTGCAATAGTATTGAATATGAAAGCAATTATTATATAAAACCTGATTGGATTAAGATAACCTGCCTGATCTTTTAGTGGAAATATAAAATACAAAGGAATAAGCAAAGCCCAAACTTCCGACCAGATAAGCAGGATATTTAATATTGATTCCATAGATGAATTAAAAACAAATAGCAGGCGGGCATGGCTGAATGGGCTTGGTTTTTGAAAAAGCTCTTTCACCCTTCACATTTGTAGAAGGTGCCGACATTTCATAATAAATATGTTTGTTGCCCGCATTTCTATCAGGAACAAATTGAAGAAAATCAAATGGGATTTTTTTATGGGTGGAATCATCTGTTATTACATCTTCAATTACTGCACGGGAGACGGTTAAATTTCCCAATATGATTTTTTCTTTAAAAGATTTCGATTTTATATATTCAATCTTTTGAAGAGAGTATGGAAGCGTATCAATTAAATGGTTTAAGGAATCAAAAGAATATGCAACCAGCAGAAAGGGATTTTTATAACTCCCAGCTTCATCAGAACTGAATTGAAATATAATGTGATCCATTGCCGTAGTATTTAATAGCTTGTTTACAGCTAAAGAATCATATTTTACTGTTGCGAATTTGAGAGCCGGGTGGCAGCTGTTAAAGATAAAAATCATAACAGGTATGACCACTATCATTATAGTTTTTTTTAATGAAGTCAGCTTCGGAATATTAGCCTGTGGATTATACATAAATTTTATTTTAAGGAGTGAACTACTTTAGTTTTTCCAACCAGGAAAGCAGGATTTTCCTACGAGGCGTTTTAAAAGAAAAGTGGGGGATTTCTAAAAAATTGGATGCACTAAAATAATATGACAATTTTTAATATCAAAGGGTGAATACACTCTTTATGAACCAGTTTATTCACGGGCGAAATGTTCATTTTGCCGGTAAATTTTTAGCAGCCAATTTCATAAGTTGCTCGGCATCTTTTATGGATTCAACCATTAACAGGATGTATTCCTTATCCATTTTTTTACCTGCCGGCGTTTTGTAAAATTTAATCAAATCATCAATCTCTTGTTCGGTAAAATGTTTTCTGTATAAATTGACCAGGCTATTCTCTATTAGCTTGCTTGTTTTTCCTTTCGTGAGATCATTTAGTAGTGCATCATAGAATGCTTTGGAATGAGTAGTATCTTTTTGCTGCTCTTCTGAAATTTTGATTTTTAAGATCGCTTCAATGGTTAGCCCTTTCTTTTCGTTCTAAGCTCTTTTATCTTCGCAGTAAACGCATCGTCCGGTACCGATGCAGTATCAAGCTTTAAGATATCAGCAGTATCAAAGCTTTTCAGCTTAGCGATAAATGCATTATCTAATTGGGAGAAAGAAATGAAAGGGATTAAAAATGCGAGTTTGAAAACAAAGGCTCTCATAAAATGAGTTTTAATTAAATACGATGTAGCGAATTGTATTCATTAGAATAAGCCCGGGCTTAACACCGTAAAAAATAATTAGAAATACTTATTAACGGTTATTAATTCTTTAATATGGTAAACTCAACCCTCCTGTTTAGCTGCCTTCCATCATCGGTTTCATTGGTGGTTACTGGTTTCGTTTCACCATAGCCGTGAGAAGTGATCCTGCTTTTGTCAATGCCTTTGGAAAGTATGTATTCCATAACAGATCTTGCCCTGTTGTCGCTTAAGTTGAAATTATATTCATCGCTGCCGCGGCTATCCGTGTGGGCGCTCATCTCTATTTCAATTTTTGGATTTTCCGTAAGCAATTTCACTACCCTGTTCAATTCTATAAACGATTCAGGGCGCAGATCCCATTTATCAAAATCAAAAAATACATTATTCAACCTTACCACCTGGCCTACTTCAATAGGAACAAGGTAGAGGTCTTTATGTATCTCCTTATAACCTTCCTTTATTAATGAATCGAGATTGAGGTTTTCGGAGATGGCAAAGAAATGATCTGCGGTAGCTCTTATGCTATAGTTCCTGTTATAGGGCAGCACTATTTTAAATGCACCGTCATAGGAATTGGATAATGCATTGCCTGCTTCCTCGCCATCTGGTAAGGTTTCATAAACCAGGGAAGCACTAAGCGGTTCCTTTGTTTTGGCATTGTATACATTACCGCTAACTAATACTACCGGGTCAGGCTTTTCTTTTTCAAGCAATTTAATTTTTACGATATCACTTGCGCCATAGCTTTTCTCGTCGGTTGTCATATAAGCATATTCACCACCGGCATCCATCGTAAAAAACGCATCCCATTCTGGTGTGTTGATTGGGCTTCCCAGGTTTACAGGGTCGCTCCATTTGGTCCAGCTTTTATCTAGGCGCTTTGCCCTCCATATATCATTGTTGCCAACGCCCCCCGGCCTGTCACTACTAAAATATAAAGTCTCACCATCTGGTGCCAGGTAGGGTGTCATTTCATTATATTTTGGGAAGTTGATTTTCTTTCCAAGGCTTTTGGGTTCACTCCATGTGCCATCGTTGAGTAAGAAGCAAACATAGATATCATTGTTGCGGCTCTGGTAATCTTCCGACATATAAAGAAGCAACGTTTTGCCATCACTTCCCATGGTAGCACCATATTGAGCGCCACGGTCATACTTGCCATAGTTTCTTATCTTCAGCATTTCAGGCTTGCTCCAGTTGCCGTTTTCGGTAAGGTAACATAAGCTCACGCCATTGCCCATATAGTAACCATCCTCAAAAGCATTTCTTATTAATAGTTGATTATTATCAGGCGATATCCAGAAGACCGCATTATAATCAGCATTATTTAAAGGCTTGCCAAGATGCACCGCCTTACTCCATATACCAGAAGAATCCTTTTCTGAAAACCAAATGTCCTGTGAGTTGGGCATCGTATTATAATTGGTATTGTGCGGATCGTTTTGGCGAATAAAAAATAACAGGTTTCCATCCGCAGAAATTGTGGGCCGTAACTCTGCGAGGCTGGTGTTTATTTTTTCCCCGATGTTTTCAATTTTGATAATGGTTTCAGCATTAATTATCATTTCTTTTTGTGGTATTAATCCCAATGTATCGTTGGAATCCTTTTTTGGCGGCTGGGCTGTAGTATATAGAAAGGATATGCTTATTATAGAACAGAGTAAAACTTTTTTCAATGGATGAGAAGTTGATCAAAGGAATAACGAAAAATAGAGTATAATATTTTTTAAGTTGATTACATATAAGCATAAGGCCGCAAAAAAAAGCGTGGCGACTTTGCGTCGATACCGGATGGATTGGAATAAATCATAAGAAACCCAAAAGTAATGAGGTACTACCTAACTACCGTCTTCTCTCAGCTTCTTAAAGTTTTTGATAACTCTTGTAGCGTTGCGTGTTATACTTACTTAATAAAAATTTTGAACAGAAAATCTCATCAAAAAATTTCCTTTGGAAGCATCACTTTTTGGAAACAAGGTTTGCAGGTAACCTATATCCAGCCTTGCATTTACGATGTTCAGTTGAAGCCCTGCCCCGGTAGCCGCCCATATTCTATCACCGGGATTTCTTCTATTGATTTCCCCAAGATCAAAAAACACTATAGGCTTGAGGCTAAAAATATTCGCCTTGTCTGCAAGGTAATCTATGGTGGGTTTAATATCCCTGTTCACAATTTGTTCCGCAGCTGAATCAGCTGCATCATCGGAAAGGCCTTTGTTTAGCGCCAGGTCATCTGCTATAAAACTTTTTGCGGTATTTATCTGCCCCTTTATAGCACTGCGCATGGTAATGCGACGGGGTTCATCCTGTATCACAATATCAGGGATTAAAGGCCTTGCCCACTTAGTGATGGGTATAGAAAAATTTAAATTCAATCCCCAGTAACTGGTACCACCCGGGATGGAATTAGCTGTACCAAATAATCCGCCTTCTTTTTCTCCGAGGCTGCGGATTACAGGGCCACCCGGGAAGGACATATTTGTAAACGACTGTAGCGGCGTATATAGAAACCCGGCTGCTGTATTGCCTGCAAAATATTCACTATAAGCCGGTGGAGTTCCCCATATATACCCATAGGAAGCTATCGTTTCCAGGTCAACATTATTATGGCCCCTGCCTAACGGTACGGCATAGCCCAATTTACCTGCGACCCGCTGGTAAGGTTTTAAGTTAATATCTTTTTTAGGAACGCCTGCATTAAACCATAAGCCTAACCTCGCTAAACCATTCCCAACCCTTCCGTCACCCAGTGCATTCAAATCATAGCCGGTCTCAGGATTATTATATTTTGTATTTAGGAATGAATACTTATTTTGAGAGAACTGAACCCCGCCACTCAAAATGTATTTATCAAGGAAAAGTATTTTTCCAATTCCATTCAGAGAAGCGAAAATTTTTGCCAGCCCATTATCATATTTAATGATATTAAGCGGCTCCAAACCTTTCGCATACAGAAAGCCAAGATTCCAGCCAACATCTTTGTTAACAGGTAATGCATGAATAAATTGAAGGGCTGCGGCAATATTATAGAAATTGTCAGTGAATGATCGTCGGAAATTTGCTGTAAGGTTCAGCAGGTTTTTTTTAAGATTAGCCGAGGGCTTGTACATACCGGGAATGTGTAATAAATCAGTGGCCGCTTGCAGGTATCCATAAGTTCCAAAGCGACGGTCATTTACCAACCCTATGAAAGGAGAAGTAGCCAATAACAACTTAGGAACTTCTTTATAGAAAGTAGTTTTTGCAGTTCGTGGAATTGGTAAAATATTGTTACCGATATTATATAAATCTATACGCAGGTAGTAAGGGTGTATAGTAACCTCCACTTCCTTTTTACCTTGGCTATCAGCGACCGGGCATACATCTGACGTAATATATAATATGGAAGTTGAGCCCAATAGTTTTAAAGAAAATTGCTCTTCGCCGCTTATTATTTCATTCCTTACCAACTCCTGCGCTGCGGTGATTTTCTCAGGGTTAAATAATTGCCCAACCCCAACCATTTGTTCCAGCTTTATTTGTAAATCTTTTGGTACCCAGCGGCCAATAATTTTTACAGAGCTTACCGTGTAATTCATATCAGCAGTTACCGTATTGCACACTATCTTTTGGGCCAAAATGCCACCCGTTATAACCAGGTTACAGCTTAATAAGGAAATCAGGAACCTGCTAATTCTTAAAATCATAACGGGTATATAATAGAGGATTCTCACAGGCAAAGCCTGTGAACAGAACCCTCAATGCATAAAAAAAGGGATTAAGAATTTATCGCCTTTTTCACAGTGTCATCAATCTTCTTCTTATCAGCGGCGGCAGGCGTGTTGCCAATATCACCGAACGGTTTTACCAGCGGGTATACATTATCCCTGAAAGCACGTACTTGCGCTCTCTTCATGCCATCTTCCGTAATGGCGGCAACCTTATCAATATCATTGGGGTCGCCTGCGACAAACTCAACACTCACCACTTCTTCAAATACGCCATCTATCTTTTTATACAGGTCAAAAAGTAATTTCCAGATAGGTTCATTACTGGTATTGCAGGCCTTTTGGATTTCTATGGTGAATTTATATCCTGACTCAGGGCTAAAGATCATAACACGCAATAAAAAGGGTTTGCATTTTTTAGCACCCGTTGTAATTGTAGAAGCCATAATAGTATTTTTAAATTGCCTACTCTTAAACCGTTTTCGGCTACCCGGTATAGTTATTAACTTTCAGAACCGGCAGATCAAATGGATACTGGCTATGATGTGAATATGAATATATAGGAAGTGGCGGCTCAGGTAGCCTGCAAATTTTCTTAGGGGAAGGGTTACATAAAAATCTGTATCAAAATAAAGCAATTTTTTTCAAAAGTAAGCCGGGAGTGTAATTGCTTTTCGTAAGCGCCGCTAACCTTTTATTATTTCCCAATACTTACACCTTTAGAAAATCAGTTGCAATCATTATTAAGCCAATCAGCGGGATGGCCTTCTTTTAATAACAGCCAGGCTGCCCGCGGGTAAAAATCTCTTTACTAAAAGCAATCCTGCAAAGAAACCGCCTATATGTGCCGCATAGGCGATGCCACTGGCTTCGCTGCCGCCTAAGTACCCGGTACCATTGGCAACCTGCAACAATATCCAAATGCCCAACACAATGAATGCCGGTACCCGTATAAAGAAAATTATAAAAAGTACCGTAACTCTTTTCGTGGGGAAGAGTAACAGGTAACCACCCATTACACCTGATATGGCGCCGGAGGCGCCAAGGCTCGGTATTAAATGATTTTCACTAAAAAGATAATCTGAAAATACATGCGTTAATGAAGCGATAACACCACACAAAAGGTAAAAGAAAAAATAACGGACATGCCCGAGCTTGTCTTCGATGTTGTCACCAAATATCCAGAGGAAAAGCATATTGCCTGCAATATGCGCAATACCGCCATGCATAAACATAGAAGTAATAAGTGTAAGCCATACCGGTATTGCAGTAATGCCCAGGCCGGGTATTGTTACATCCTGCCCGCTTATAGGATCGTGTACATTGGTGGCTGCCGTTACTATATCATGCCCGCTCAATATCTCTGCGGGCACCGTGGCATAGCTATAGGTGAAATCAATATTGCTGCCCAGCTTTTGATATACTATAAAAACAATAATGTTGATGGCAATAAAAATATAATTTACATAAGGTGTTATTTTTCTATCAGAATCATCATCGCTAAGAGGGATCATGGTAGATATTTATATTGATGGTAGATGATGATTCATGATAATAGTAACTTTAGTTTGAGAATATTCTTTTCTATTTCTTCTATAAATTTATAAAATTGTTGTACTTAATTTTCAACGGGTAAATTTATTTTATTTAACGGCCTTATAAGTATCAAATTTTTGACTTTCTACTTAAAAACAATATACTTCGATTCGGCCTGAACTATGTCGCTGAAGAATTTTTTAAATTCATCATAATCTTCCGGTGCAATATCTTTCCTGTTTAAGTTTGCTTTTCTTATAATCTTTATTTCATTTTCGCCTTTCACAAATTTTAATGAATAGGTGCTTTCTTTAAAATTAAAATTTGCGTCAGGAGGAATATCCAATAATTGTTTTCCGACAGGCACTTTAATATTTATCACCGTTTCATATTCATCAACATATTCATAATTCCAGTATTCAATGGGATAAATTCTTTTGTCAGGAGATAAACTTTCAAGTGTTGCCACCAGGTCTATAAAGGGAATTTTTATCATTTTTAAGGAGCCTGCGTCTATCACTTCATTTTTTACCGTATAACTGTATTTGGTAATTAATGAATCGCCGGTACCTGTGAGGCCTTTGAAGGAAAGTGCTTCTAATTTTACAGGATTTTTGTTAGCGTTACTTATTGATTGCTCGTAGGCTTCTTTTTGTTTTGTTGTATTCAAAGTAGCATAGTCATTTCTCCAGCCACTTACTATGCTGCCATACCTCTTTGCTTCAACATCCATTTTTGCATCATTATCAGTAATGGTCACATTTATTTCCTTGTATGATTTGTCGTTGGTTCGATTACTTGTAAATAACCTGGTTAGCTCTGAAACAGCCTTTTCGCCGCGGGAAGGAACCACTAACGATAAAGCACCATTTAGATTTGCCGGGAGGCTACCGAAAGGCAAATCACCATCAGTAAGTTCTATATAATAATCTTTACCATCGAGATGGGCAAGGCTTATGCAATGATTGAATTCCATTGATGGCAGTTGCATATCTTTTATACCATTATCTCTTGTATCAATTAATACAAGCTGAGCCTTTATACCGGCCTTGGCCGCCAATGCTACAAATAAACTGGAAAGATCTTTACAATCACCTAGCCGGGTATTTATAATTTTTGAAATGTCTTGCGGCACATATCCACTTTGCCTGAAGGATACAGAACTGTAACGGATATTAGTAACGATATAATCATAAATGCGTTTGGCTTTTTCAAAGTCAGTGCTGGTATTTTTATCTTTAAAAATATCATTGTATAATACATCCAGCTCATAATTATCTTTTGTGTCCTCGTAGGCAATATCGCTGTACCATCCTGATATATCTGCCCAGGATTTAACCGTGGAAATATGAAGCACAATACCGATATCATTCAATGGCGGCATCAGTGGCTCTGACGTTACCGGTGGCAGGTTGTCAATTTCCCAGGTGTACACTTTAAAGCCATCCAAGTCTTTTACAGCAGGCTCCGTTTTACTGTTAACTATTTTTGCATTGAACACAAAATCTTTCGGTGCAATTAATGTATATCGTTCCTTTTGGGAATTTACAAAAGCATTAAAGGTGAATTTATCCCAGAACGCACTGCCTAATCTTCCTGAGCCATAATTCTGCAGCCTGATTTTTACATAGATTGCATCGCCTTGCTGCAGACCCGTAAATACAACATCGGTTTCATTTCGCTCAGCGGCTACCTTGCTTCCATTGGCTTTTACTACCTCGCATTTTTCTACCAACAATGATTGCGAGCTGCTTCTGGGTAAAGTAATTTCTTTCCAGCTATCAATTCCTTTCTGTGTATTAATTTTTACTGCATAAGCGATATATTCCTCGGATGCACCTTCATCGTATAGGATGCTTCCTTTTTCATCCAGCACATAAGTAAAATCATATTCTGAATCGAGCGGTGCTTTTTTTATAAGAGCATACGCATCTGTTTCAGGGAGCAACTTATACAGCTCCGGCTTTTTCAAAAGCAGGTTTAATTTTTTTCTTGAATCGTAATCGGTACGGTTAAAATAAATAGCTTTTTTATAATTGTTGATCGCTTCTTCCTTATTATTTAGTTGCTCATAAATAACGGCCATATTGTGCCAGTACTGGCCCACGGTGGGCGCAATGCTATTAGCTTCTTTCGCATAAACTAAGGAAGTTTTATAGTCCTGTTTTTCGTAATAGTATTGGCTTAGCAGATTGGCATAAGTAGGATCCACCTGTGCAATTTTATATAACTGCTTTATAATAGTAAGATATCCTGAATCCTGGCCAAGGTTTTTATATTCTGTGGCAAAGCCTTTGAGAAGAGAAAACTCATAGTTATTTTCGAAATATTGCGTCAACACATCCATGGCGGCTTTTGTATCCTTATCAACTAATTTTTTTACATTGAACCTCATAGTTGCGAATACCGAGCTGGATGGATATTTTTTATAGGCCCTGTCTACCAGTTTTAATAATTCATCTACCTTTTCCAGCTTGCCT
>JBBSEV010000047.1:0-33797 GCA_038239385.1 Chitinophagales bacterium | reverse complement strand
TGTATCGGAAAGTAGTAGCTGACGATAATAATTAAGGCAACACAACGGCAAATAAATGAACTTTTTAATAATTTTTTTTAGATGATTGTAGTTTGAGTGAACATATTATAAAATCGTTTAGAACTATTATCATTTATCAATAAGAAATTCCTTGCCTCCGGCCAATAGCCAAGCTCCATTCTGTTTTTCGAAAATTATAGTGATTTGCTGTTCTTTACAAATCGTTATGCCATACACCAGTATTTGAATTAAATCCAACGTTTTTATTATGCAAGATCCTCAGCAATATCAATTGATATATCTTTATTTACCCAGGATGTATAGCGAAGATTTCCTGAACTAACTTTATATAAATTTTCAGCCTTGTTATTTGTTGTTCCGATAATATTTGTCCATGAAAAATTATCTGCATACATCTTATCAAGCAATTGTATATCACCTTTTATAACTGCATCTTTCCAAAGAGCATATATTTTCTGTATCTCTTCTGTACTCATAAAAATTTTTCTTGATTATTTTTACTGTATAAAGGTGGCTTATTGAGCTCCCATCTGCATTGCGTCTTGTGTGCCACTGCTTTTCATGTTTTGGCGTTTAAATAAAGACATATCCATTTTACCAAATCTGTAAGAGAAATTCAACCTTACTAACTGTGGATTATTCAGGCGGTAATAATCCTGTAGAAAAATCCCAGGACTACTTGATATTTGTTCATTAATCCTCGTTCTGAAAATGTCATTTATACTAAGCGATAAAGAAGCTGCCTGGTTTTTAAGAAAGGCTTTTCTGAACGCAAGATCAACTGACCATGAAGATTTAATATATCCCTGAGAGGAGCTTTGTGACTGCATGCCGGGAGGTCCCATCATACCTTGGTTTTGACTTATCGGTAAATTGGTTTTGCTCTGATAATTGCCCGAAAGCTGTATTGTAAAATTACTTTTCAGCTTAAAATTATTGTTCAATTTACCGAACCAGCTCACAATGGCATCCTGGCTTACTGCATTAGGAATGTTGGACGTATTTATTTTAGAATTATACACATTTATATTTGTAGTTACATCCCACCACTTTTTGATGTTGTTGACTGAGGTAAGTTCTGCACCGTAGTTATAGCTTGATTGAGCATTTATATAACTATTTATTAATAATTTTTGATTATTAATTGCTTGTGTATCCAGGTATCTGGTAATAAGATTATTGCTATGTTTATAATAAACTGAAAACAATAAATTGTTACCCTTAAATGTTTTACTATATGAAAATTCAAGTGAGTGTGTAAATTCAGGAACTAAATCAGGATTGCCCTTTGTTATATTTAAGCTATCACTGAAATCATAATAAGGAATGACCTGGAAAAAATTAGGCCTGTTGATTCTTCTTGAATAATTTAACTGCAACTCTTCGCTGGTGCTTAGCTTTTGGCTAAGAAACGCAGATGGAAACAAGCTTACAGGGTACGAATGTTTGAATGACTGGCCCTTATTTGTTAAGTCACCTTTATAGTCACTGCTTTCTCCACGCAAGCCAATTTGATAGCCGAAGTTTTTACCAATGGAACTGGTAACAGATGAGTAAGCTGCAAATACGTCGTCAGTGTTTTTATAATTATTTGTAAGACCGGGAATTTTAGTGAGTGTAGCTGGGGCACTGCCAACAAAGATGTCATTGTCATTTGTTGTTTTTCTAATCTGTGCTCTTACCCCTGCTTCTAATTTAATTTTTTTTGTGAGAGGATTTACATAATCACTTTGTATGGTTAAAAACTGGTTGCTGCCATTAGATACCTGTTGCTGGAAAGACTGCCCTGTAAAAGTTTTATCTCCAAGATAACTGTTCGTAGCATACATAGAATTACCGGTGCTTTTACCGGAAAAATAGTTGCCGTCAATCGTAAACTGCTCACCTTCTTTAACAAAATTGTGTACCAATCCAAATTGCAAGCCATTTGCATTAAATGTCCTTGAACCTTTTGTAGTACGATTATTAAATTTAAAAGTATCATTATTACTTTCAAGGCTGTCAGTAATAATATTAGAGTTAGGTTTAAACTGGCCATGTACTTTTATTCCTGCCAATGTAAACGTAGTTCTGTTAGTTACAAAATAGTCAATACCAAGTCTGCCAAATATGAAAGCTCCGTTCGTTTTATCGGTATTTGTTTGAAATACGTGAGTAGGGTCATTGCCATATGTGAACCTTTCTGTATTACCTGTTGCCTTATTATGCATCCCATTTGCAAATGTGGTTGCAGAGACATTTAATTTACCCTGTCGAACACTAAAGCTGCCGCCGCCATTAAACCCTCCTTTACTGTCTACTCCTGCAGTCAGGTTGCCGTTATATCCTGATTTTCGGTTCTTTTTTAGAACAATATTTAATATGCCGGCATTACCCCCGCTTGCATCATATTTTGCTGAAGAATTTGTTATTACTTCAACACTTTGTATACCATCAGCGGGTATTTGATCAAGTGATAAGGTGGTAGGTCTGCCATCAATATAAATTTGCGGTGTTGCATTACGGAGCTTAACATTACCATCAATATCAACCTGAACGGAAGGGACATTGCGCATAACGTCAATTGCTGTTCCACCCGCACTTACAATATTTTTATCTACGTTAAACACTTTTTTATCAATATCGAGCTTTAAGGCTGAGGTATTTGCTACAACAGTTATTCCCTGTAATTGTACAGCATCTTGTTTTAATTGCAGGTTTCCAAGATCTTTATCAAAAGAAGGCATTGAGGGTATTCCACCAGCTGGCCGTTGTTGACCAGGCTTT
The DNA here is from genome assembly GCA_038239385.1 of Chitinophagales bacterium. Classification (GTDB taxonomy): domain Bacteria; phylum Bacteroidota; class Bacteroidia; order Chitinophagales; family Chitinophagaceae; genus Ginsengibacter. The sequence goes on along the minus strand of JBBSEV010000047.1, from coordinate 31,010 downwards.
GGCATTTTTGATGGATCGAAAAACGCTATAGGTAACTGTAATTCTTTAAATCCAGTTGCGGAAATTTTCACTTTTATTCCCATTAAAGGCAGTTCTTCAAAATTGAATTCCCCGTTATTGGCTGTTACTATCCCTTTTACTAAAATATCTTTTGATTTTTTAGTAACCGTATCAATTTTTTTTTGAAGAACAACTACAGATGCACCTGCTACAGGCTTTCCCAGACTATCTGTTAATTTGCCATAAACATGTCCAAGGTTAGGCATACTCTGCCCCGGCTTAGAATTTCCGGATGGAAATTGCGCCCATACACTTGCGCTTAAGCAAAGCACCGTAATAAGTGAAACTAAATATTTCATAATTAATTTTTAAGTAGCCAAACCTACTTCATAGAAAATGCTTGGTTTTTTAAAAGCGACCAACCTTGAAAATGTTGCGACGAGTATTATAAAATTGAATTGTTGAACCAAAACATTAATACAATTACGTTTTCTCTTTCAACCGGTGAGAGCAGAAGAACAGGCATGAGATCTAGCTAACAATAAAAAAAACAGTATAAACTTCGCAACTTTTATTTGTCTGATAGTTTTTTTAATAAACAGAAACTAATATTAGGTCTTACAAAAAATTGAATGATTAGTGAATTAAATTTACTTTTCATTTAATTAAACAGCATGGAAGAAAACAAATTAAGAAGCCACAATTGGTTTGGACGCAAGGGAAAAGATGGATTTATTTACCGCGCATGGATGAAGAACCAAGGCATTCCTGCTGACATGTTTGATGGCAGGCCGGTAATTGGCATTTGCAATACATGGAGCGAACTAACTCCCTGCAATGCACACTTCCGTGATCTTGCAGAGGCGGTAAAAAAAGGTGTGTTTGAGGCTGGAGGTTTTCCTGTTGAATTTCCTGTGATGTCACTGGGAGAAACATTAATTAAACCCACTGCAATGCTCTACAGAAATCTTGTGAGCATGGATGTCGAAGAATCAATTCGTGCCAATCCTGTTGATGGAGTAGTATTGCTTTGTGGTTGTGATAAAACAACACCGTCATTGGTGATGGGTGCATGTAGTGTAAATATTCCAACGTTAGTAATTTCTGGTGGGCCTATGCTGAAAGGGCATTGGAAGGGGAAACATATAGGAACTTCTGATATTTGGCGCTTTGATACTGCCAGTAAATTAGGGGAAATAACACCAGAAGAATTTATAGAAGCAGAAGCTTGTATGGCCCGAACACAAGGCCATTGTGCGGTAATGGGTACAGCATCTACTATGGCTGTAATGGTTGAAGCATTAGGAATTTCGTTACCCAATAATGCATCCATACCGGCCGCCGACGCAAGGCGTAAAGTTTTGTCGCAATTATCAGGAAGGCGAATAGTAGAAATGGTAAATGAGGATTTGACTTTGTCTAAAATTCTTACCCGAAAAGCTTTTGAAAATGCCATCATGGTAAATGCGGCTATCGGGGGTTCAACAAATTTTGTAATTCATTTATTAGCGATTGCCGGCCGAATTGGGGTTGAATTAAACATTGATGATTTTGATAAATACTCACAAAATATTCCGCTTCTTGCCAACATACAGCCCTCAGGAGAAAATTATATGGAAGATCTTTATTATTCCGGAGGCTTGCCTGCACTTATAAAAGAAATGTCTTCAATTATACATAAAGATGTCTTTACTGCTAATGGAAAAACTATGGAGGAAAACTATATAGCCGCAGAAGTGTGTGATCGAAATGTAATAAGCACGATGGAGCAACCCTTCAAACAGGAATCGGGCATAGTCGTTGTAAAAGGAAACCTTGCACCAAATGGCGCAGTAATTAAACCTTCCGCCGCAACTCCTTCACTTTTGAAGCATTCCGGTAAAGCAGTTGTATTTGAAAATATTGAAGATTTTCATGCACGAATAGATGATCCCGAACTTGACATAGATGCCAATAGCATTATGGTTTTAAAAAATGTGGGCCCGAAAGGATACCCGGGCATGGCTGAAGTTGGTAATATGGCTTTACCTAAAAAATTGCTCATGCAGGGAGTTACCGATATAGTTCGTATCTCTGATGGAAGAATGAGTGGTACCGGCTTTGGTACGGTAGTGCTGCATGTATCTCCCGAAGCCTGCGTTGGCGGCACTTTAGCGCTTGTTCAAAATGGGGATATTATTACCCTGGATGCACCTAACAGAACATTGCAATTAGAAGTTTCTGATGAAGAACTGGCTGCACGCAAGTCTTTATGGAAACAAACTGAAAAAATTCATACCCGTGGCTATGTGCATTTGTACCAGACTCATGTAGAACAGGCACACCTTGGAGCTGATATGGATTTTCTGAAAGGAGGTTCAGGAAGCGAAGTAATAAGAGATTCGCATTGAAAAATTAAATGGTGAACACACCATTTCTATAAAACGATTGTTATGAATTTTGAAAACAAAACAGCCATAGTTACCGGAGCAGGACAAGGAATTGGATTTGAAATATGCCGACAGCTTGCAAAGGAAGGCGCAAATGTTATTTTAAATGATTTAGACCAAACGTTAGCAGAGAAAGCTGGAGAACTTATCAGGAAAGAGACCGGCGGAAAATGCATGGCGCTTGCAGGTGATTCCAGCGATATTGTTTTTATTCAAAAAATGGTAGATGAAGCAATTGCTTTGTCTGGACAACTTGATATTGTAATTGCCAATGCCGGTATTACTTTGTTTGGGGATTTTTTTACTTACAAACCGGAATCTTTTTTCCGGGTTATGCAGGTGAATCTTGGGGGTACTTTTTTTCTTGCCCAGGCCGCAGCCAACCAGATGAAAAATCAGGCTGGTGGGGGTTCATTATTATTTACATCGTCGGTAACGGGCCACCAGGCTCACAAAGATCTTGCGGCTTATGGTATGAGCAAAGCAGCTTTGGAAATGCTTGCAAAAAACCTGGTGATTGAACTATCCGGGTATAATATTAATGTGAATACAATTGCGCCTGGCGCTACCTTAACTGAGCGCACAACAGAGGATAAAGAATATTCAAGAATATGGTCGTCTATAACGCCAATGGGGCGCCCTGCTTCTGTTGCAGATATAGCCAATACAGCTTTGTTTCTGGTATCAGATAAGGCAAAGCATATAACAGGACAAACGCTGATTGTGGATGGTGGATGGACTTGCATTAGCCCATCGCCCTTTTAATTTTTAATTAATAACGGGTTTGATAACTGTATTAATAATATTTCAAAAAAACTGTTATTCTTTTTTTATCTCCATTCGCATTTCAATCATGTGTTGAGAGAATCCTGCTTTTTCATAAGCGCTTATAGCGGGTGTATTGTTTTTATAAACATCCAGCCTTAGTTCAGTTATATTTCTTGAAAGGCTCCACTGTTTTAATGTTTCGATAATCTTTTGAATGATTCCTTTGCCCCGCTCATTCGGGTCTACATACATAAATCCTAAATAGGCATGTTTAGCGTGTTGCAAATAATGCTTCGCATCTTCAATGCGTGCATAGCCTGATCCTATTATCTTTTGATTGGATTCAGCAACTACTAATTGAACATTTGAATCGTTCATCATTTCGTTAAAATGGTAGTAATGTAAAGGGTCATTTTTTAATGTGCTGTCAAAAGGACGTTCCGCATTAATTACGCCTTGTTCAAAAAGAAGTAAAATATCCAAATCTTTCTTAGTTGCTTTTCTTATTATTAAAGTGTCCATAAATTTCATTTGCAGGTTAGTAGTAACGGTATGATTTATTAAAATGAAATGAACTTTTCATGCTAAATTAATGTTATTCACGCGCTTGCCTGGAGGAAGAGGAAATTTTAATAGGATGATTCAATTGATATCTGTGATCCTTATCAAGATTTGCAAAATAAAAACTAAATTGTAAGATGAAATATTTAAAATATTCGATTGCATTATCATTCCTTTTTTTATTATTAGATAGTTGTAAAAAGGGAAAATCAATCCCTCCGGCACCTCCATCTAACCTCGAAGTGAATGCGAATATAAGCACTGATGGAAGCGGTAAGGTTACTTTCACTTCTACCGCTGACAATACGGTTTCATTTACTTATGAATTTGGTGATGGCGTTATTAAAACAGTCTCTTCCGGAATGATAGATTATATATACACTAAAGCAGGAAGTAATACATATACAGTTACGGTAACGGCAACCAACTATTCCTCCCAGTCAACTAAAAAATCTGTAAATATAACGGTGAATGTAATCCTAGCTGTGCCAACACTGGTATGGTCTGATGAATTTAACATAGATGGCCCACCCGACCCAACAAAGTGGGGTTACGATATTGGTACTGGTGGCAATGGATGGGGAAATAATGAGCTTGAATATTATACCAACAGGCCTGAGAATGCAATTGTGGAAAATGGCGTTTTAAAAATAAAAGCCATAAAGGAAAGTTATGGTGGCAGCGCTTACACATCAGCAAGAATACTTTCAAAAGATAAATTGGATTTTACCTATGGTAAGGTGGAAATAAAAGCCAAGCTGCCTGCGGGTGTAGGTACCTGGCCGGCAACCTGGATGCTGGGCAGTGATATTAATACCGTGAGCTGGCCTGCTTGCGGTGAAATTGATATTATGGAACATCGTGGAAGTGAATTGAATAAAATATTTGGCACCCTTCATTATCCGGGAAGATCCGGTGGTAATGCTGATGGAAACACAATCGTAATCTCAAATGCGACTACCGCGTTTCATATTTATTCCCTCAATTGGACAGCCTCTTCTATCCAAATATCAGTAGATGATCAGTTATATCATACCGTTATTAATTCAGGAAGTATCCCTTTTAATCATAATTTCTTTTTTATTATGAACCTGGCCATTGGCGGAGGCTTTGCAGGAAATGTAGATCCGGCCTTTACTACTGATAGCCTCGAAGTGGATTACATAAGGTTGTACAAATAATTATTTAAGAAATTAATTTAAACGCGGCAGTTAGTGTCTTCACCAACCGCAATATGAGCAACATAGTTATTGCAATTCATTTCCCTCTTCAAGTAATTCTTTATTAATGTAAACCGCCGCCTTTGCCCCTTCGGCAGCGGCGATGATAACAAAGTGAATATCTTTTGAAATATCTCCTGCAACATACAAACCGCCAATGTTTGTTTGTTGTAATTTGTTAGTAATGGCTATATTATTTTTACCGGTAATACAACCAAGGCTTTCAACAAGATGGCATTGAACTTCATAACCATTGGAGAAATAGAGGGCATCGCAGGCAGATTTTCCACCATTTTTAAAAACAATATTTTTTATTTGGCCACGGCTACTTTCAAAAGAGCTTATAGGATTAGATATAACCGCTATATTTTTTTTGATTAATAAATCCTCATATTTTTTTCTTACATAATGTTTACCATCAGTATATAAGGTAATTTTTTTAGTGTAAGAAGTAAGGGTAAGGGCAAGGTCAATTCCACTTTTACTCCTGGCGTATACACCGGTTTTTTTATTATTGTTTTCCCAGCCATCGCAGTATGGGCAATGATACATTGAGGTGCCATAAATTTTTTTCGCTCCTATTATTTCGGGAAGAATATCGGTCACACCTGTTGCAAGTAATAATTTTTTTGAGTGATAGATTTTATCGTTGGAATCTTTCAAAACAAAAATGTCTTCGGTATTTTTTTTAGCATGCATTATTTCTGCATGTAATATTTTTACCCCATATTTTTTTAATTCAGTAAGGCCTATTTTCAAAAAATCCGCAGGAGAAATATCATCACGGGTTAAAAAATTGTGCATGCCATGGGAATACCGGTTACGTTGCTTTCCATGATCAAATAACAAAACTTTTCGATTGCATCTTCCCAATACCACTGCAGCATTCAACCCTGCAGGGCCACCTCCGATAATGATCACATCAAACAAGTTCATTATTCAGTTTTTAATTTATTCGCTTATTCAATAAAGCAAACATACTTATGAATTGAATTAAGAATTATGTTCATTGATAAAATTTATTGAAAAATAATTACTGGAGTCTTAAAGATTCAAGATATCGGATCTTTGCGATGGAATAATAATGGATGTTGTTCTTATATAAAAAGCCAATTAGTACCTCGGATTCTTTAGGTTGGTTAGGTTTAGTAAAACTTGTATCTGAGGGTGATATTATTTGCCCGACATTTATCCTCCAGGTTTTAAATTTACATGCATTAACTAATGTATCATAATTTTCTGGTGAGCCTAAGTTCTTTGAGAGCACAATGGGAAAATCATTTACTGCTTCAGCGTCTGCATTGTATTCTTTCCCTTTTATCCAAATTTTTTTTATGGAAAGAAATGACGTGTCTTTCGTTTGAACATAAATGAAATATTGTATGCCCGGGTCTTTGCTTTTTTGCAGGATGCTGCCATCTTCGGCAACACTTATGGTTGGTTTTACACCGCTTATAATAGCCCTGGCATAAGCATAACCCTTTTCTATTTTATTAGTTTGCGAACAGCCGTTCGATAAAATAGCCATGCAGGCTATAAAAAAAACAGTTAGGATTTTTTTATTTTTATTTAGCCTGAACGGGATAAACACAATCTTCGGGATTAATATTTTATGAATCTCCTGATGAATTTATACTGGCCATTATCGCTTTCTATTTTAAGCACATATCCTCCTGCGGAAAATCTTTTTACATCTATTGTTCCACTCTGGTAACCGCTTTTATTTGAATAAACAAGCTGGCCTGCCATGTTGTATATTCTTGTAGTTATTCCATTTACGTTTAAAACATTTCCTTTCACGTATTGCAGGCTTGTATTTGTAAACGTCGGAAAAAGATTTTTAATAAAAGTGCCAGGAGGTAAATTGGGATCTGTGCCTCCCGAATTCGGATTGTAATTTGAAGAACCAATGGCCGCATAAAACATTCCATTACCATGAGTGCCTACCAGCAATGTATTGTCCTGGGGGCGATAATCAAGGCTTATTGTCAGTGCCATTCCCAGGATATTATCTCCTTCCCGTTCCCATGTTACTGACCCGGCATTTATATCTGTAGTACTATATAAGCCAACAGATGTCCCTACATAATATTCTGTGGCAGCATTTCCTGATGCATCTTTTTTTACAACAATCATACAGCTTCTTACAGAGGGTAGCGTTAAATTACCTTCTGCATTTTTCCAGGTAGGTAATGCGCTTTTGGCATTTATTGAATAAAAGATATTGGTAGTGCCGTAATTGGAAACCGTTACCAGTACTTCATTATCATTATTTGGATTTACGGCAATATCAGAAATATTACCATCCAAACCGGTTGGGGTAATATCTAAAGGCACTGAAGTTACAGTAGCATTTCTTGGATCGTTTAAACGGTAGAGATGGCCATCGGAAGTTCCGATATATAACACATGCTCCGGCAAATAGGGGCCGCGGCTAAGTTCCAGGGCATGTATAGAAACATCAGTACCCGAAGGCTTTGAGGGATTCAATGCTGATGCCACACCTGTTAGTTCTTCCCAGCCCGATGAGGTTACAATAGATGCTTTATTAGTTTTGAATAAACGGTTGAAATTTACATAGTAAAGATCTTCGGGGTTATCAAAATCACTTTTAAAGTAAGTAACAAAATCTCCGAAACCTGTCTGCGGATTTGGGGTAAGGCCTGATGGCGTAATAGAAACAAAAATATTGGTGATATCCCTTGTGAGGCTTCCAAATTGAGAGGATAGATAAACCGTAAAAGCATTAGCCGTAACTGAGGCAATCGACACAGAAGCTCCGTCACCTCCGCTAATTTTAAATTGATCATTAGGAGTTGTGGTTCCATCCTGCCTGAAGTAACATCCATTATCCTGGGCTCCGCCAAAAAAATTATTCTGCCCCGATGCTGGATCTATCGCAACAAAATTATATTGAAGTGTCTGGTATTTGCTCACCATTACCCAGGGAACTGGATCGGGTGATTGATTGGCAAGAATGCTATCCGTTTTTTGTATACCGCCATCATTTATGGCAAAGGCGGTATTTGTATTAACAGGGTTAAAAAATAGTCCATGCATATCAGCATGGCTATTGGGATATGTTTCAGCAGATATTGGGTTTTGTTTTTTGTAGCCTCCTATCCATTCCGTTTTAGTACTGGTTGTAAAGCCATCAGTAGACCTGTATAAATTAGTTCCACCAACAAATACAACATTGGGATCATCAGGTTTCACCGCCACTACCATATCATAACCTCCCTGGAGCGCTATTGGATCTATGCCATCAAGTTGCCCGGGAAAATCCGGCATATTTGCTGAGAGATTCGTAGAAGTATTTGTTGTAAGATTTATTTTAAAAAGATCGGCTTCGGGATTAGCGCCTTTTGAATTTTGCTGCGAAAGGCCATTTTGGTAAAAGGCAAATAGCAAATTCTGCTGGGATGGTGCAAGTGCAAGCAGAATTCTTTTGGGGCCAGCGGTGTCATAAGAATTCGCCCTCCAGCCAGCTAATGAATCAACCCCTAAAATTTTACCACCTGCAATCCTTGTCCAGCTATTAAAATCTCCGGAACCAGAAGTCCATACACCACGAAGATTCAAATCAGGATTGCCGCCATTTACTGCCAGGTATAATTGCCCTGCATCATTGCTGATGATATCCATTTGACCTTGCTCTGAAGCGGCTGGTACATTGCTTCCAAATACAACCCGAAAGCTTGCTCCTCCATCTGTCGATTTCACCAGCCTTCTATGGCCGGCTATAAATACATTTCCATTAGCTGGGCTTACAATTATTTTATGTACAATATCAAAAACATTATCAAAAGCTTCAAGGGTACCGGTCGTTAAAGGAGTTCCGTCTGTATTGGAAACTGCAAGTGTAAGCATCGTCCAGGTAAGGCCGTTATCCGTAGATTTTAAAATGCCGAATCCAAAATAGAATGCACCAATTTCAGTTGCGGAATTACCTATAGGCTCACCGCCACCGGCATACCAGGTATCCTGGAACCCAACACGGGAATCCTGTGCAATGGAAGTAACATTATGTATTTCATTTTGAGGCGTCACTTTATTCCAGCTAATCCCGCCATCAGCAGAGCGGTATATTCCTCCACTTACACTTCCTGATAGAATTACTTTATTACTACCTGTACCAAAACGTTTATCAATTGCGAAAGCCCTGGTTCTTCCACCAATATTATCGGGGCCGGCTAAGTTGTATGCATTAAGATTTTGTGGGCTAAAAACTCCCGGCCCCCTGGCATCCTTCACTGGTAAGCCTTTTGCAAATTCTATTTCTCTTTGAAAAATGTTTTTAGGAATTTTACCAGTAGACGGGTCTTTCAAAATATCAAACTCGTATTGGAGCCTGTCTTTAACAAACTCTTCCCGCTCGGTTTCTTTGTTATTTTCCGCAAAAATGAGTTTATTTTTTTTGCCTAAAAAAAATATGCCATACGAGGTGATGGCAATCATTAACAAAGCAATTATTTTTTTATACATGGGTGTTTTTATTCGGATTACCAGGCTCGAAACTTTTGAAATAGTTTCATGCATTCATTAAGACAATTTGTATTTTTTTACAAAATATCCTATACAAATTACGTAAAATTAAAAGGCGGAATTCATTATTGACTAATTTTATTTACTTAAATATAGGCCGTTAAGGATTAGCAGTCTTACCAGTAATAAATGAATTCTTCCCCGTAAACAACTGAAAAAATAATAGCTAACTTTAGTCTTCTCAATACGAAAGTTGTATATGTGGGTTATGAAATATAAAAAGCTTTTTATAATCATATTTATTCTTGCTGTTGCAATAATTGCATTCATATTCAGTACCAGCAGGCAGGTTGTTGATTTCAGTACAGAAGTAAAGCCCATAATAAATAAAAATTGTATTACCTGCCATGGTGGTGTAAGAAGACAAGCTGACTTTAGTTTGTTATTCAGATCTGATGCTTTAGCTAAAACCAAATCAGGCAAGTTTGCGATTATTCCGGGTGATCCTGATCACAGTGAAATGATACGCAGGCTTACGCTTAAAGATCCCGAAGAAAGAATGCCTTATAAGCATGCACCTTTATCAGAAGAACAAATAAATATTTTACGCAGATGGATTAAGCAGGGAGCTCAATGGGGCGATCACTGGGCTTATATTCCTGTAAAGAATGAACCCGTTCCAAAACCGCAGGCTTCCTTTTTTGGTTTAAAACCGGCAAAAAAAATTGATTGGATTAAGAACGATATTGATTATTTTATTTATGATAAACTGCAACAGGAAAAACTGCAGCCTTCACCCGAAGCTGATAAAGCAACATTGGTACGAAGAGTAAGTTTGGATCTAACAGGCCTGCCGCCGTCAGAAAATTTAGTACATCAATTTTTGCAAAATAATAATGGCAATGCTTATGAAACATTAGTAGATTCTTTATTAGACTCTCCGCATTATGGAGAGCACCTCACTGCTATGTGGCTGGATCTTGCCCGGTATGCTGATACAAAAGGTTATGAACGGGACGACAGCCGCCAGATATGGAAATACCGCGACTGGCTGATTAAAGCTTTTAATAATGATGAGCCCTATGACGAATTTTTGATAGACCAGTTAGCCGGAGATTTATTGCCCAATGCAACAGACGATGAATTTATTGCAACGGCCTTTAACCGCAATACCTTAACGAACGACGAAGGGGGTACTGACAATGAAGAGTTCCGTACATCTGCTGTTTTAGATCGGGTAAATACAACCTGGCAGGCATTGATGGGAACAACGTTTGGTTGTGTACAATGCCACAGCCATCCTTACGATCCTTTCAGACATGAAGATTATTATAAGTTTATGGCTTTCTTCAACGATACAAGAGACGAAGATACTTATGACGATTATCCTTTGCTTCGCAATTACAATTCAGCAGACAGTTTAAAGCTATTCCACCTGATAAACTGGCTCAAGGAAAATACATCTGAAGAAGAAGCAAAACGTGTATATATTTTTTTAAAAACCTGGCAACCTTCCATTAACTCTATACAGGCCGATGAGTTTGTAAATAGTGAATTGAATGATACCAAATGGCTTGTATTTCGCAACCACGCTGTGGCACGTTTAAAGAACGTTGACCTTAACCAAACAAGTGAATTATTATTCCGTTACAATGGATATTTGGAAGGCGGTACCTGGGTGATTCATTTGGATAATCCACAAGGCGAAATTTTAAAAACAATACCCGTTGCTAAAACTAAGGGATGGAAAATTACGAGTGTTGATTTCCCTGCCATTGGCGATGTGCACGATCTTTATTTTACTTATAGCAATCCGAATCTAAAAAAGCCTAACGATAATGGAATGTTATTCGACTGGTTTTACTTTTCGCACCCGCTTGAAGGCAAAGACAAAGAAGGTTATGCTGGTATAAATAAAACATTTTGGGAATTGCTGAATGCGCCTGTTAGCACCACACCTGTGATGATGGATAATCCAAAAGATATGCATCGTGCGTCTTATGTATTTGAAAAAGGTAACTGGCTGGTTAAAGGTGAAGTAGTGCAACCCGATGTTCCCCGTTCTTTAAATCCTTTTCCAAAAAATGCTCCCCGCAATCGTCTTGGTTTAGCTGAATGGCTTACGAGCAAACAAAATCCGCTTACAGCCAGAACAATGGTGAACCGTTTATGGGAGCAATTATTTGGTGTAGGACTGGTAGAGACTTTGGAAGATATGGGTACGCAGGGCGCTACACCTACGCACAGAGAACTGCTGGATTATCTTGCATGGAATTACATGAACACCTATAATTGGAGCACAAAAAAATTATTAAAAGAAATTGTAATGAGTGCAACCTACCGGCAGGATGCTAAAGTTTCAAAAGAGGGATTGGAAAAGGATCCAAATAATAAATGGTACACAAGAGGTGCAAGAGTAAGATTATCTGCCGAACAAATAAGAGACCAGGCACTTGCTATAAGTGGGTTGCTTAGTGAAAAAATGTATGGCCCAAGTGTAATGCCATGGCAGCCTGCAGGCATGTGGAAATCTCCCTGGAACGGCCAGACATGGATTACCAGCACAGGTGAAGATCAATACAGGCTTTCGCTATATACTTACTGGAAACGATCAGCCCCTTATCCGTCTATGATGACGTTCGATGCGGCAACAAGAGAAGTATGTACCGCACGGCGAATACGAACCAACACACCTTTGCAGGCTTTGGTTACTTTAAATGATTCTGTTTATTTAGATGCATCAAGACACTTTGCTTACCGTATTCAGGATAAATCGAAGACCAAGAATGCAGATGAATGGATAAGTAAAGGCTATGAGATAGCCATGATGAAACCAATTACGGAATCAAAATTAAAAGCTTTAGTTACACTATACGGTAAGGCTTACACGCAATTTAAAAATGATAAAGAAAAAACGAAAGATATCGTTGGAGATAAAAGCAATGAACATAACAATCCTGAAACAGCAGCATTGATTGTTGTTGCTGGTGCCATTTTAAATCTCGATGAGTTAATAACTAAAAATTGAGTTGTTAAATGCAAACAAGTACTCTTAAAAAATATTTTAATATTATTCAGCTCCCTCTCCTTTGGAGAGGGATTGGGGTGAGGCCATGACACAAAAAGAATTACATAATCAGCGTTTGGTAAATGAAGCCAATGAAAAGGCATTGCACTTTTTTACCCGTCGGCATTTCATAAAAGAAACTGCTATGGGCTTTGGTGCATTGGCATTGGGTTCCTTGTTGCATGGTTGCGGAGTTGGAACAACACAAGCTAATAACGCAATTACATTTGACCCTGCACATCCATTGGCGCCAAGGATGCCAATGTTTGCTGCTAAAGCAAAAAATGTTATTTATCTCCACATGGCTGGCGCCCCATCGCAGTTGGAGTTATTTGATTATAAGCCTGATTTGATGAAACTCGATGGACAATTGTGTCCGCAATCTTTATTAGAGGGAAAACGATTTGCTTTCATTCGTGGTGTACCGAAAATGCTTGGTCCGCAAGCTGCATTTAAGCAACATGGCAATAGTGGTGCATGGGTAAGTGAAAACATGCCTCACTTAGCTTCCATAGTTGACGAAATTACTTTTTTAAAAGCCTGCACAACTGACCAGTTTAATCATGGCCCTGCACAATTATTAGTGCATACAGGCAGTGCAAGATTGGGGAGGCCAAGCATGGGTGCATGGGCAACTTATGGCCTTGGTACAGAAAATCAAAACCTGCCCGGTTTTGTGGTATTAACTTCCGGCGGCAAATTTCCTGATGCAGGTAAAAGTGTATGGGGAAGCGGGTTTCTGCCAAGCGTTTACCAGGGTGTGCAATGCAGAACAGAAGGCGACCCTGTGTTATTTATTAAAGACCCAAAAGGTATGGACAGGGATTTACGCAAGGCTTCCATTGATGCCATCAATGAAGTGAACCAGCAGGAATATGCAGAATTTAAAGACCCGGAAATATTATCACGAATATCACAATATGAGATGGCTTATCGCATGCAAATTGCAGCGCCTGAAGTAATGAATATAAATGATGAGCCTCAATATATTCACGACATGTATGGAACCAAACCTGGCGAGGCATGCTTTGCAAATAATATTTTGCTCGCCAGAAAACTTGTTGAAAAGGGAGTACGCTTTGTACAACTATTTGATTGGGGTTGGGATAGCCATGGCACAGATGCAAGCCTTGCCATTGATGTTGGCTTCATCAATAAATGCAGGCAAGTTGATAAATCTGTTACAGCTTTGATTTTAGATTTAAAACAACGCGGCTTGCTGGAAGAAACTTTGGTTGTATGGGGCGGCGAATTTGGAAGAACGCCTATGATGGAAAACCGTGAGGGTAAACCCAATCCATTCAAAGGAAGAGATCATCATGTAGATGCCTTTACAATATGGATGGCAGGTGGTGGCATTAAGAAAGGATATAGTTATGGCGAGACTGATGAGATTGGTTATTATCCTATCAGTGGAAAAGTTACTCCCTTTGATGTGCAGGCAACTATATTAAATCAATTGGGCTTTGATCATGAAAAATTCATCTACCAATTTCAGGGAAGGCCATACAGGTTGACGGATGTAAGTGGAGAAGTGATACGGGATATTATTGCATAAAGTTGATTTGAAACCAGGTAACAAATAATATTAATGAATTTAGACAGAAGAAATTTTTTAGAACTCTCAACTGCTGCGACAACTGCCATGTTGCTTTCTTCATTAAGCAACTTTGCATCAACCAAAAAAACAACAACTAACGTGAAAAAAAATTTTGAATTGAAAATACTGGCTACCAACTGGGGCTATGCCGGAACATTAGATGAATACATGGCCAAAGTAAAAAAAGAAGGCTACGACGGTATTGAAATATGGTGGCCTATGGAAAAGAAAGACCAGGATGAATTATTTGAAATATTAAAAAAATATAATCTTGAAGTTGGATTTTTATGCGGAGCACAACAAAGCAATTATAAAGAGCATTTCGAATTTTTTAAAAAGATGATTGACGAGGCTGCAACCAATAAAATTCAAAAACCTCTGTACATTAATTGCCACTCAGGTAGAGATTATTTTACTTATGACGAAAACAAATCTTTTATTGATCATACTACTCCGTTATCAAAAAGTACCGGTATTATTATTTGTCATGAAACACACCGATCAAGGATGTTGTTCGCAGCGCCAGTTGCCAGGCAATACATTGAAAAAAATCCTGAACTGCGTGTAACCTTTGACGTTTCCCACTGGTGTAATGTAAGCGAAACATTATTACATGATCAGCAGGAAACGGTTGATCTTACTTTGGAAAGAACAGATCATATTCATGCAAGGATTGGTCACCCGGAAGGGCCACAGGTAAATGACCCACGTGCACCAGAGTGGGATGAAGCTGTGAAAGCACATGTTGCCTGGTGGGATAAAGTTGTAGAACGTAAAAAACAAAAAGGAGAAAGGCTTACCATACTTACTGAATTCGGCCCCATTGATTATATGCCGTCAATGCCTTATACACGCAAGCCATTATCTGACCAGTGGGAAGTAAATGTATACATGATGCAACTGCTGCGCAAACGTTATCAATCCTAAATAAATTCTTTGTGCTTTTAACCATCACAGAATTTATTGGCCATCTGCATCCTGCCCTGGTTCATTTGCCCATAGGAATTTTATTGATTGGCTTATTACTGATGTGGCTATCCGGGAAAAAAAAATACAATATTTCCCCGCAAGTAATAAGCATAGTTTTATTAATCGGCGCCATATCTGCGATTGTTGCCTGTATCACTGGATACATCTTGTCAAGAAGCGATGACTATAATAGCAGCGCAGTAAGCTGGCACATGTGGATGGGAATATCGGTTGCTTTTATTTCCATTTGTCTTTACATGATGGTTGTAAATAAGCCCATTAATAAATCATCTATAATAATATCAATTGCATTGTGCATATTGATCTTTGTTACAGGGCATTTAGGTGGACAGATTACCCACGGCTCTAACTTTCTTTCCTTTAGTTTAATAAGAAGTGCAGATTCAATTTCGATTGATGCGAAACCTATAACCAATGTTCAGGAAGCAAAAGTTTACAGGGATATTGTACAGCCTGTGTTTTATAAAGAATGTTATAGTTGTCATGGGCCAAATAAACAAAAGGGTGGATTACGTCTCGACAAATTTAATTTCATAATGAAAGGCGGTAAAGATGGTAAAATAATAGATGAAGACAACGCAGATTCAAGTGAATTGATAAAACGTTTGTTGTTGCCAAAAGAAGATGAACACCACATGCCCCCAAAACAAAAGGCCCAGCTAAATGAAAAGCAAATCGCTTTGCTTCATTGGTGGATACAACAAGGCGCCGACACAGGTAAGAAGGTTAAAGAGTTGCAACAACCCGAAAAATTAAAACCGTTCTTGCTTGCTTTGCAAAGCGATCATATAGAAATAAAAGCGCCGGCAAATATTCCTGAAAAACTTGTCGAAAAAACAGATGAAAAAGCGATTCAGAAATTAAAAGACAAAGGTGTGATTGTTTTGCCTGTAGCACAAAACAGTAATTATGTGATGGCAAATTTTGTTACAGCAACTGGTATAAAAAATAATGATTTGAATTTATTGCTACCTATCAAAAAGCAGCTCGTATGGCTGAAGATCGGTGATACAAAAATTTCTGATAGCGCTTTGAATTATATCGGGCAATGCACTAATCTCACATTGCTTCAGTTAAACAATACCAATATCACTGATGCAGGATTATTAAAACTAAAGAACCTGGAACAATTACAATCATTGAATCTTGTTGGCACCAAAGTGTCGACAGCAGGAATTGTTGCATTAAAAAGTTTGAAGAAATTGCAATCATTATATTTATACCAAACGGAAGTTCAGGGGAAAGATTGGGGATTTTTGAAGCAGCAATTTCCTAAGGCAACGATTGATACGGGTGGGTATTATGTACCATTATTTGAAACGGATACAATGGTTGTGAAAGCAGCAGCAATTTCAAATAAATAATTAAAGGGGTTTTGCTTTATTGAATTTGTGATATTTGATAATATACTTACTTTTAACGTCAGTATTTAATAATGTTTACATGATCCTTTCTTTTGGCAATTCCGAAACTCAAAAAATTTGGAATGGTGAGCGGGTTAAAAAGTTGCCAAACGAAATTCAGATGATCGGCAGGCGAAAACTTAGAATGATAAACAACTCTGTTAATATTGCTGATTTAAGAATTCCTCCTTCTAACAGGCTTGAAAAATTATCTGGAAAATTTAAAGACTTTTATAGTATAAGAATTAATGACCAATGGCGAATAGTTTTCAAATGGAATTTAGGAAATGCTTTTGAAATAGAAATAATAGATTACCACTAAACTTGTAGTATGTCAAAACTAAAAAATATTCATCCGGGAGAAATTTTATTAGAAGAATTTCTTATTCCTTTTAATATCACCGCGTATAAATTGTCCAAAGACATAAATATACCGCAAACAAGGATTTCCGGGATCGTTAGAGGGAATAGAAGAATTACTGCTGATACTGCTTTAAGGTTAAGCAAATATTTTGGTAATTCTGCCAAATTTTGGTTGGGGCTGCAAGATGACTTTGATATTGAAGAACAAATGTTTGCTAAGAGTGCTGTTTTAAACTCTATAAAAACTGTACGAATAAAGGCCGCATAAACTAATGTTGTATAAACTGCCAAGTAGTTACTCAAATTATTATTTTTTGTTTTTAAAAATCTATTCATGTTAAAAATTGCTTGTTCCCGAAATATTATTATATCAATTATAATATTATTGTTGCCGGCTTTTATGCAGGCCCAACAAATTCAAACCAATACCAAAAACAATTCTGTTGACTATGAAAAGTTAGCAAAGATTGACGGAGTTGTAAACGATTATATTGCTAGGAACTGGTTAACAGGCGCTGTAAGTATAGTTATAAAAGATAACCAGGTAGTGCAATACAAAGGTTATGGGTATGCTGATGTTGCTTCAAAAAAACCAATGAAAAATGACGCTATCTTTCGCATCATGTCACAGACAAAAGCAATTACAAGTGCAGGTATTATGATTCTATATGAGCAGGGAAAATTATTGCTTGATGAACCTATTTCTGATTTTATTCCTGAATTTAAAGATCCGGTTGTGCTGGATAAATTTAATGATGCTGATACAACTTATACAACTGTTCCTGCAAAAAGAGAAATTACTTTTCGCGATCTTCTTACGCATACATCAGGACTTGACTATACTGATATAGGTAGCTCAAAAGTGATGGCTATTTATACCAAAAATAATATACCCTCAGGGCTTGGTTATTTTGATGCTAACCTTATCGAGAGAATGAAGGCGCTTGGAAAATTGCCTTTAAGTTTTCAGCCCGGGGAAAAATGGCAATATGGATTAAACTGCGATTTGCTGGGAGCATTAATAGAAATCATAAGTGGAAAAAATCTTGAAGATTTTTTAACTGAAAATATTTTTCAACCACTTGGTATGAAGGATACTTATTTCAATGTGCCTGCGTCAAAAGCTAACAGGCTGGCTACAGTTTATACAGAAGATTCTTTAAATCACATCATAAAGTGGAGCCATACATTTCGCCATATTGATCCTGATTATCCTACAATGAATAAGCATTATTTCTCCGGAGGCGCAGGCCTTTCTTCTACAGCATTTGACTATGCAATTTTTATGCAGATGTTATTAAATGGAGGTAAGTATAATGGCCATCAAATACTTTCAAAAAGAGCTGTTGAAATGATGACCAGCGGGCAGCTTAAAGATGGTTTGTTCGGCGATGAAAATTTTGGTTTGGGATTTCAAATTACTTCAGAAAAATCCGCAGCAAAAGGCCCGCGATATGCAGGTTCTTTTGAATGGGGTGGTTATTATGGAACTACTTACTGGGCCGATCCTAAAGCGCATCTTGTATGTCTTTTTATGACGCAACAAAATCCTAACAGTCACAGTGATGTTGAAGGAAAATTTGAATCAATAGTTTATTCAAGTCTTAAATAATATAGTTTTCAGGACTCAATGCTCCGGATATTTCTTTTACCATTTTGCAATGCAAAAAAGTTCTTTTTCGGAAATAGTCAGCCCCTTTAGGTCATTATTAAGCAGGAATACAATTTTCTTTTTCCTACGTGTAAGTATTTTTTTCCGGGCTTACTTTCTTAAAAATATAGCTTAACTTTCTTTTAAACTTAATATTATGATTCCTGCTAAAAGTTATGCTGCACAAAACGCTGGCAACACCCTTGCTCCTTATAATTTTGAAAGAAGAGATCCAGGCCCACATGATGTTGAAATTGAAATAATGTATTGCGGCGTCTGCCATACTGATATTCATTTTATAAATAATGACTGGGGAATATCATTGTATCCCATGGTGCCAGGGCATGAAATTGTGGGCCGGGTTGTTTCTATTGGTGATCATGTAAAAAAATTCAGGCAAGGTGATATAGCTGGTGTGGGCTGTCTTGTTGATTCATGTAGGGATTGTGATAATTGCAATGATGGGCTGGAACAACATTGTCTCAATGGGGCACTCTACACATACAGCGCTTATGAAAAAGATGGTGTAACACTTACGCAAGGTGGGTATTCGTCAAAAATTGTAGTTGATGAAAGATTTGTTTTAAAAATATCTGACAAGTTACCCCCTGAAAAAGCAGCTCCTTTGCTTTGCGCAGGGATTACAACCTATTCTCCTTTGAAGCAATGGAGCATTGGCAAAGGGCATAAAGTTGCAATAATAGGTTTAGGGGGACTCGGCCATATGGCAGTAAAATTTGCAGCTTCTTTTGGCGCAGATGTAACAGTATTAAGTACACATGCAGGGAAAAAATCCGATGCAAAGAAACTTGGTGCTCACAATTTTGTATTAACTACCGATGAAGAACAAACGAAATCTGTTGCGGGGAAATTTGATTTCATTCTTGACACCTTATCTGCGCCGCATGATTATAATTTATATCTCGCCATGTTAAAGACAGGAGGCAAACTTATTTGTGTGGGTCTGCCGGTAGAGCCAATCCAGGTGCCTGCATTTAATATTGTATTTACAAGAAAATGCATTGCAGGGTCTTTAATTGGCGGGCTACCCGAAACACAGGAAATGCTGGACTATTGCGCTGATAATAATATTACTGCTGATGTAGAAGTAATTCCAATGCAGCAAGTTAATGAAGCTTTTAAAAGAATGATAAATGCAGATGTGAAATATAGGTTTGTGATTGATATGGCTACTTTATAACATAAATAAGAGCCTTTGATAAAAAAAGCTTTGTATAAAAATTCCTTCTCATTTATGTATTGTATGATTCTACTCACCATAAAGTAATTTCAATTTAGTATATAACTATTGTGCTGATTAAGGAAAAAATTTCTTGCCACAGACTTCCTCAAATCAATAATTATATCAATAGTTGAGAATCGGGTTGGTTATTACAGAAGTAATAAAATAATTATTCGAAATTATTTGCCTAGTAAAATTTAAAGAATGAAACCAATCAAAACCGCTTTATGTTCTTTCGGAATGAGTGGCTGGGTTTTTCACGCGCCATTTATAAATATAAATCCCGGGTTTAATTTATATGCTGTGTGGGAACGAACAAAAAATCTTGCTGAAGAAAAATATCCGGACGTAAAAACTTACAGGAAGCTGGAAGAAATGCTGGCAGATAATTCCGTAGAATTGGTAATTGTCAATACACCTAACTATACGCATTATGAATATGCAAAAAAAGCGTTGCAGGCCGGAAAGCATGTGGTGATTGAAAAGCCTTTTACTGTTACCGTTGCAGAAGGTGAAGAGCTTATTGCGCTTGCAGCAAAACAAAAAAAAAAATTATCAGTTTATCAAAACCGGCGCTACGATAGTGATTACAAAACAATAAAAAAAGTTTTGCAACAAAATGTACTTGGTGACCTCGTTGATGTTGAAATGCATTTCGACAGGTTTAAAGAAGATATTGGCCCGAAAGTGCACAAAGAAACACCTGGGCCTGGCACCGGATCTCTCTACGACCTTGGCTCGCATTTGATTGACCAGGCCTTGCAACTTTTCGGAATGCCTGAAAAGCTTTTTGCCGATGTGCAGGCAATGCGTCCTGTATCGAAAGTAGATGATTATTTTAGCCTTATATTTTTTTATAAAACATTCAGGGTACACATAAAATCGAGCTATGCCGTTCGTGAAGCATTACCCGGTTATATTTTTCATGGGTTGAAGGGCTCGTTTGTAAAACCGAAAACTAATGTGCAGGAAGAAATGTTACAGGCAGGCAAAAGCCCTGGTGGCAGCGATTGGGGCATAGAGCCTAAATCAGAAAAGGGTTTGTTGCATACGGAGATAGATGGAAAGATTATTAGAGAACATGTAGCCTCTGAACAGGGAAATTATAATGAATATTACGATGGAATTTACCAGTCAATCCGCAACGATAAACCTTTGCCCGTAACAGCGGAAGATGGGTTGAATGTGATTAAAATTATCGAGGCAGCTTACAAAAGCAATGAAATGAAAAAAGTAATTGAATTATGAAATTATCAGCTGATACTTTGAAAAACATTGCCTCTGTAAAAGTGATAGCTCCAAACGAAAATTTTTTAGAATTGCCTGAAAAAGTTTTACAATTCGGAACCGGAATATTGCTTCGCGGCCTGCCTGATTATTTTATTGATAAGGCAAACAGAGCAGGAATTTTTAATGGCAGAATAGTTATTATAAAATCAACTTCAAAAGGTGACGCTTCAGCATTTGAAAAACAAGACGGCTTATACACTTTATGTATTCGTGGTATAGCAGATGGCCGTAAGGTTGAAGAAAATATTATTAATTCATCTGTAAGCCGCGTATTGACTGCTCAACATCAATGGAAGCAAATTTTGGAATGTGCACACAATGAAAAATTGCAGGTGATTATTTCCAATACAACAGAGGTTGGCCTTAAACTGGTAAATGAGAATATCCTGAATAATCCTCCTGCATCTTTCCCGGGAAAGTTACTGGCGTTTTTGTACGAAAGATTTACTGTGTTTAATGGAAGCGGACAAAGTGGTTTTGTTATAGTTCCTACGGAATTAATTCCGGACAATGGTGAAAAATTAAAAGCTATTCTTCTGGAACTTGCGCATCTGAATGGACTCAGTATCGCTTTTATGGAATGGTTGGAAGGCGGTAATTATTTTTGTAATTCTTTAGTTGACAGGATTGTTACCGGCCTGCCGGATGAAGAAGTAAAAAGGGAAATTGAAAGTGAATTAGGATACACTGATCAGCTATTGACTGTTTGCGAAGTGTACAGGCTTTGGGCAATTGAAGGTGATGAAAACATAAAAAAAATATTATCATTCTTCACATCTGATGATGGCATGGTGATAGAGCCGGATATTGATCAATACCGCGAATTGAAATTGCGGTTACTAAATGGTACGCATACCCTAAGTTGCGGCATCGCATTTCTTGCAGGTATTGATTCGGTTAAAAATGCCATGGATGATAAAGCAATGGAGGCATATATTTCTGGTGTAATGAAAAGGGAGATCGGACCATCAATCCCTTATGATATAGATAATTCCGTTATCCAGGATTTTATTGTAAAAGTGCTTGACAGGTTTCGCAATCCACACATTAATCATCATTGGAAAAACATTACTTTAAACTATAGCAGTAAAATGAAAATGCGTTGCGTTCCGCTGCTTGTAAATTATTATAAAAATAATGATACAGCACCTGAATTGTTTGCAATGGGTTTCGCTGCCTACCTTTACTTTATGAAATCTGTAAGACAAATTGGTAATGAATATTTTGGTGAGTGTAACGGCAAGGAATATTTAATAGAAGACGAAATGACCGGGGAGTTTCATAAAATGTGGATGAATTCAACACCTGATAAGCTGGTTGAAGAAGTTTTAAAAAATGCATTATTGTGGGAACAGGATTTAAGTATACTACCGGGGTTCAGGCAATCAATTAGTGACAAGCTCAATACTATTATCAGTAAAGGAATGCGTAGTGCAATTGAAAATATTTATCCAGGAAAATCTATGTGTGATGAATGATAAAGTAACTAAAGTTCATCCCGGTGATAATGTAATAGTTGCCCTAACTAACCTGGTAGAAGGTGACGAAGTTTCATATAACGGTGCAGTATATACGATAATTGGGAATGTTCCTGCCAAGCATAAATTCGTAACAGATGATTTGGAAGCGGGTGATAAAATAGTAATGTATGGAGTACTTGTTGGAAAGGCGCAAAACTTGATACCCCGTGGTTCTATAATTACAACTTCCAATGTTAAACATGCCGCAGATAATTTTGAAGTAGGCGTAAGAAAAACAATTTGGCATAAGCCCGATGTTTCTAAATTTATAAACAAAACTTTTTCAGGTTTTTATCGCCCTGATGGTAAAGTAGGCACTGCCAATTACTGGTTGGTAATTCCTTTGGTATTTTGTGAAAATCGCAACCTCGAGGTATTGCGGGAAGCATTGGTTAATGAACTGGGTTATGGAAGAAATCAAAATAAAAAAGCGGAAGTTTCAAGGCTGATTGATATTTATAAAAGTGGTAAAAATATTGATGAGATTCTCAGCGCAGATATTTCTGTTCATAAAGAAGAAATAAAAAAGCAACGGATCTTTCCAAATGTTGATGGAATAAAATTTTTAACTCATGAAGGCGGCTGTGGTGGCACAAGGCAGGACTCACAGGCTTTATGCGGATTACTTGCAGGATATATAACTCATTCCAATGTTGCTGGTGCGACTATATTAAGTCTTGGTTGCCAGAATGCCCAGGTAGAATTTTTGCAGGAAGAAATAAAAAAGCGTGATAGCAATTTTTCAAAGCCATTGTATATTTTGGAACAACAAAAAATAGGAAGCGAAAATGATTTGATATCCCAAGCAATAAAACAAACATTCGCAGGATTAGTATATGCCAATTCTATTGAAAGGAAACCAGCGCCATTAAGTAAAATTTGTATTGGTTTGGAATGCGGTGGTTCGGACGGTTTCAGTGGTATTTCGGCGAATCCTGCTATTGGTTATACATCCGATTTATTAGTTGCGCTTGGTGGCTCTGTTATACTTTCTGAATTTCCAGAACTGTGTGGCGTTGAACAAAATTTAAGTGACCGCTGCATTACAACAGATACGGCTAAACGCTTTGGCGATTTAATGCGAACATACAATGACAGGGCAAAAGCAACGGGCTCTGGTTTTGATATGAATCCATCGCCCGGAAATATTAAAGATGGCTTAATTACCGATGCAATAAAATCTGCAGGCGCCGCCAAAAAAGGTGGCACTTCTCCGGTAACAGATGTACTCGATTATCCTGAAATGGTTACAAAACCAGGATTGAATCTGCTTTGCACTCCGGGTAATGATGTTGAAAGCACCACTGCTGAAGTAGCATCAGGCGCAAATGTTGTTTTGTTTACAACAGGACTAGGGACACCTACAGGAAATCCTGTTACGCCTGTTGTGAAGATCTCGAGCAACACAGTTTTATATAATAAAATGAATGACATTATAGATATAAATACAGGTACCATTATAGAAGGTGAAGAAACAATTGAACAGGCAGGTGAACGGATTTTAGAATATGTAATTAAAGTTGCCAGTGGCGAAATACAAGTGAGTGCAGTAAGGCATTTACAAAATGATTTTATTCCATGGAAGAGAGGAGTAAGTCTTTGAAACTTTTGCCGCGAATGCACAAAGATCCACGAAGAAGAAGAATAAATTTTGCGCCCCTTTGAGACTTTGCGGTTTTGTGGCTGCCAAAAATCTTAGAATTAGACAGAATAGCTGCTAAGAACGCAGCACTCGATAGCCGTAAATGACAAACACAAATCGAGACGTCTTTGCGAAAAGTTTTCGAGCAGTGAGTTGTAGTTGGAAGAGGTGTTCCAGAAAACTTTGTGGCAATCTTCCAGGAGAAAGCTTCAAGGAGATTGCCACGCCACCGGTGAATGGATTTAATTAAGATGTTCATGCTGGCGGCTCGCAAAGACGTGAGTGAAAATCGGTTTGCAAGACGTAATGTGAACAAGTCTCTTTTGTACAGTTTATTATCGTTTGCGGCTGTTCTACTAATTCAAAAAAATTATTTATACTATATCATTAATTTTATGAAGAAGTTTTTAGACCGGGAGTTTTTATTAGAAACTAAAGTAGCGGAAAAACTATACCATGATTTTGCAAAAAATTTGCCCATCATTGATTATCATTGCCATCTTCCTGTTCAGCAAATCGCAGACGATATAAACTTTGAAAACCTTACACAGGCATGGCTTTATGGAGATCACTATAAGTGGCGTGCTATGCGAACTAACGGTATAGACGAAAGCTATTGCACCGGTAATAAAGAGGATTTTAAAAAATTTAAAAAATGGTCTGAGACAGTTCCATATACTTTACGAAACCCACTTTATCACTGGACGCATCTTGAACTAAAAAGATATTTTAATATTGACAAAATTGTAAATCCTAAGAGTGCAAAAAAGATTTATAAAGCGTGTACTAAAAAATTGGAATCCAAAAAGTATTCCGTTAAGAACCTGCTTCGTAAAATGAATGTGGAAATTGTCTGCACTACTGATGACCCTATTGATTCCCTGCAGTATCATAAGAGACTGAAAGAAGATGGATTTGAAGTAAAAGTGTTTCCTGCTCTCCGTCCGGACAATGCAATGAAAGTAGATGATGCAGATGAATTTAATTCTTATGTAAAAAAATTGGAAACGTCAAGTAATGTAAGTATCCATTCTTACCAATCTTATCTAGATGCGCTAAAACAGCGGCATGATTTTTTTGCTTTGATGGGTTGCACTGTTTCTGATCATGGCCTTGAATATTTATATTCAGAACATTATACTGATGAAGAGATTAATTCAATCTTCGATAAAATTCAAATGGGAACAGAACTTTCTGCTAAAGAAAAGCTGAAGTTTAAATCAGCTATGTTGTATGTTTTCGCAATATGGGATCATGAAAAAGGCTGGGTGCAACAATACCACATGGGTGCTTTGCGAAACAACAACCAGCGAATGCATGTATTAACTGGTCCTGATACCGGATGGGATTCGATTGGTGATTTTCAACATGGCAGGGCATTATCGAAATTTTTAAACAGGCTTGATTCTACTAATCAACTTACAAAAACTATTTTATATAATTTAAATCCTTCGGATAATGAATTAATAGCTACCATGGCGGGAAATTATAATGATGGAAGTGTTGCAGGTAAAATTCAATTCGGCTCAGCGTGGTGGTTTTTGGATCAAAAAGATGGAATGACAAAGCAAATGAACGCATTATCAAATATGGGATTAATAAGCAAGTTTGTAGGAATGATTACAGATTCAAGAAACTTTCTTTCATTTCCCCGTCATGAATATTTTAGAAGAATTTTATGCAATTTATTCGGCAACGAAATTGCAAAAGGCGAATTGCCAAACGATATAAAATGGACAGGTAAAATTATACAAGACATTTGCTATTATAATGCAAAGGAATATTTTGGATGGTAGTAAAAAAAATCAAAAAATATCAGGTAGGCGTAACAGTTGTGAGCAAATTTTTATTGGCGATATCTGCCGCAATTTTTTCAAAGGGCCTTTTTGTTCCCTTTACCGCAATCATCGTAATAATTGCTGACAGTAAAAGTGAAACAGACATAAAAATATAAGAGGCATCAAACCCCCCGGTCGAACCATTTAAGGAGCCTACTGTGTATGCTCCTAAAAACGAGCCTAAAGCGCCAAAGCTGTTTATCATTGCAATAGCACCTCCTGCAACATTGTTGGGTAATATTTCTGTAATAATTGCAAAGAAAGGTCCGTACGGTGCGTACATTGCTCCTCCTGCAATAACAAGTAATGTAAAGGACAGCCAGAAATTATTTGTGCCAACTAAGTAGGAACTATAAAATGCTATTGCTCCGATTAACAGGAACGGCCACACAAAAATTTTCCTTTTCAGTGTTTTATCAGAAAAATAAGATGAGATTAGCATACTTATAATTGCCAGCAAATAGGGAACTGCAGATAGCCAGCCTGTTTTCACTATGTTCATATTCGGGGCAGAATTAATTATGGATGGCAGCCAGATGACAAATCCATAAACTCCAATACTCCATAAAGCATATTGTAAGCAAAGGAGTATAACTACTTTTGATTTAAATGCCTCAGCGTAGTTCTTAACAGGTTTTATAATTTGCTGTTCTTCATGAAGCTTTTGTTCAAGATTTAGTTTTTCATTACCTGATAGCCATTTTGCATTTTTGGGTTTGTCATCAATAAGATACCACCAAAAGAAAGCCCATACAATTGCAGGAAGCCCTTCAAAAATAAACATCCAGCGCCAACCTACGGATTTTACTAAATAGCCAGACAATATTGACATCCAAAGAATGGTTACCGGGTTGCCAAGAATTAAAAATGTATTTGCCCGGGAACGTTCAGATTTAGTAAACCACCTGCTTAAAAAGATAAGCATTGCTGGCATAACGGCACTCTCCACAACTCCCAGCATAAATCTTATGACAATTAAAAAACTTACAATGCTTACCATGCCGGTTGCCATAGCAAGAGCACCCCATAAAATCAGCGACCAGAATATTAATTTCTTTGCGCTTTTATTCGCAGCATACAATGCTCCCGGAATTTGAAAGAAAAAATATCCCAGGAAAAACAAGGATCCCAATAATGAGGACATGGATGCTGTAATATTCAAATCTTTTGCCATTCCACCTGCTGCTGCAAAACCGAAATTGGCGCGGTCAAGATAGGCAAGACTGTAGGTGATAAACGCAACAGGAATCAGGCGGTACCAGCGTTGTTTGGCAATCGTTCCTTTCATTGTAAATACTTAATTGACTTATCAATAAAAGTTTCGTTGCAAATAGGAAATTCATTTATCATTTTGAAACTCTTACCTTAATAACTATTTTTTTTATTTCATTATAACCCTCTATTTTGAATGCAGGCCTGTGAATTTCGTTAGGAGAAAAAATAAAAAAAGTTCCCGGCTGTGCCTCATAATATTTTTCCCCTGTAACAGTAAAGTTTGCATTATCTGTTTTAGAATCGTAAGGCACTTTACTTATTGAGTTTGGTGAAGCAAGTGAAGCAATTCCCATTTCAGCTTTACCTCTTATTATATATTGAAGATCATTAAAATTTCTATGTGCCTCCCAGTTTACCTGGTCCTTGTCTTTTGGGTTCAATTCTGTTATAGTCGCAGTTACATTATTAGAGTCTATTACATATACACCTGGTTTCATATTAGCAAGATCATGAGTTTTCAAAAAATGAAATGCTTCGTCCCACCAGGCTTTATTCTTATGATATTGTTTTGAAAATTCCTGTTGATTGATACTTTCGTGAGGAGTAAGCTGCAAGCCATTCAGCCACTCATGATTTTGGTACCATTTGGATACATTGTCATTATTCTTCGATTCTTTTGCTGACTTAGATGAAGTACAATTTGTAATTAAAGTAATTGCAGCGATTGATAAAAATAATTTTAATAAATATCTATAACCCGTAAGTTTTTTCATTCTTTAAAATAAATAGTGAAAAATATTTTCAATTAGTTTGTGTTATGTGTTCTATAACCAATTGGTATGGTTTACAGCTCTTTTGAAAATTAAATCTCGCATGAGACTGATTAATCGTTATAATTATGTGCTTTAAGATAATCATTCAATTCCTTACGTGTCATTGGTAATTTACTATCAGGGTAATTGTTAATCCAGTTTATAAAATCTTTTCTTATTTCATCTGACCATCGGCTATCTATTTGCCCGGCTAAATATTTTTTTTCTTTCAAACGCTGAAAACCAAACTGGTCATGCAAAGCGGTTACTTCAGAAGATATGACCAACTCGTCTAACAGATTGGCCGGAATAAAAATAGTACCATATTGATTTGCCAGCACCACGTCTCCTGGTAACACGATTGCACGGCCTACACGAATGGGTGTATTTATAGAGGTGAGCATTTCCTGCTGAAGGTATGACGGGTCAACTCCCCTGATCCATCCATTAAACCCTTTAATTTCTTTTAACCCAGAGAGGTCCCTTACGGAGGCGTCGAAGATAACCCCGTTCTGTGAGTTGGCATAAATTGCATTGCCAAGATTTGATCCTATAAGTGTGCCATCTATAATTCTTCCATAACCATCTGCAACGTATACATCTCCAGGTTGTAAAATATTGATCGGCCATGAATTAGTTCCTCCTGTTGAATCACGGCCTTCGGCTACTCCCTGTTCCTTTATTAGTTTTACAAGATCAGGCCTTGACGGCATATATTGAGCAGTAACGACACGCCCTGTCATTACACTATCAGGATTAATAATTTGCCAATTGCCTTCATATTGATTTTGAAAACCTTTTCCACGCAAATAGCCCCACGCTTCTTCCATGGCTACGTGCTTCAACCTTTTCAATATTGCATCAGGAACTTTAGGCCTGCCATCCGCAAAACGTTCTCCCTTCCAATTAGCAGTGAGCGCCTTAATATATTCAGGAGAAGAACCTATACGTTGTGATTTAGTATACAACAGCATAAGAATGAAGATGGCTAATAGTAAGAATTTTTTGTTCATAATTATTGGGTGTCTATTTAATTCCAGTTTATTTTGTTAGTAGTTTTTCAAATAGTTTTATATCATTTGAAATAGTATTTTTTGAATTCATTTTTTTTGAATTTGCAATCTATCAATTCTTTTAACTAAAAATCCGGTCATGCGAGCGCTTTTCATTCCATTCAGGCGTAGGCGCAAAAAAGTTCTTATCCTTTGCATGCAAATGTTTTTTTACTTCTTCTTCATTCAATTCAATACCTAACCCTGGCGCAGTGAGCGGTACATTAGCAAAGCCTTTAGTAATCATTTGTCGTCCATCAGTTGTTCTCACCAATCCTTCCCACCATGGCACATCAATGTTATGATGCTCACAGGCAAGGAAGTTTTGTGTTGCTGCCGCACAATGTACATCTGCCATAAATGAAACCGGTGTGCCTGCCTGGTGAAGTGCCATCGCTACGCCATGCTCTTCTGCATAATCCGCAATTCTTTTTGTTTCTAACAGTCCACCGGATGTTGCCAGGTCGGGATGAATAATATCCACCGCATGAATATCAATCAATGGCTTAAAATTTTTCAGCAAATAAATATCTTCTCCTGTAAGCAGTGGAGTTTCCAATGCATCAGACATGGTTTTCCATTGATCAGTTAATTCCCATGATACAATGTCTTCCATCCACGCCAGCCTGTATTTCTCCAATGCTTTGCCAAGGCGTATACCATTATTTAAATCGAAATGGCCATAGTGATCGGTAGAAAGTGGTATATCATATCCCACCATGCCACGAACAGTTTCAACTATTTTAGCTAATTCATTCAGGCCTTTATCTGTTATTTGAATTTGTGTAAATGGATGAAGCGTATTTGCATAGGACATATAATCACCTTGCCATTGCTTAAGAGAACCTTGGCTTTCCCAAAATTTCTGATTCACGAGAGTGCCGGGAATTTTTGTAAGCTCGTCAATGGAAACATCCATCTTTAGCCAGGTATAACCCTGGTCTTCGATACGGTATTTGATTAATTTTAATTGCTCTTCAGGTGAATCAGCTTCAGGAGTATCTGCATATAATCTTATTTTATCACGATACCTTCCTCCTAATAATTGCCACACAGGAATGTTCCAGACTTTTCCGCAGATATCCCAAAGGGCAATCTCTACTGCACAAACGCCGCCTGCCTGCCTGCTTGGCCCTCCAAATTGTTTGATGATTTTAAATATCATTTCTACATTACATGGATTCAACCCGAGAATATGGCCTTTTAACATGAGTGCATAACGTGGGTCAGCTGCGTCTCTTACTTCTCCCAAACCATAAATTCCCTGGTTGGTATCAATGCGTATGATTGCAGTGCCTCCCATAGCACCTGTTAAAGCATAACGCATGTCTGTAATCTTTAGGTCCGAGGGGCTTGAGTCGCGTTTAACTTTGGAAGTAGCCTGTGCAATGGTGTCTCCTATTGACAAGCCCATCATGCCAGCTAAAGTAATTCCTCCGATAGCTGTTTTCTTTAAAAAATCACGCCGGTCTTTTTTTGTTTCCGGGTTATCTATTTCCACTTGTGAATTAGTAGCTGCATTTCTTTCGAGTTCTTTATTACTTTCTTTTAACTGCTTTAGAATACTTTTCATCTTTTTATTTTTAAGTTGAAAAAATATGTTGACTAATAATTTCTCTATTAATCTTCAATCATTTCTTAGTATATAACAATAACGGCCAGCCGTAGAAATCAATTTAGAAAAATTGCTTTCAATAGTCATTAGTGTTTGAATCTACCTAAAATATTTATAGTTATCCTGTGATTGACGGAGGCAGAAAATTGTTACTTCATGCCCATCAATTAGCAATTGCAGTTTCCAAATGTATGAGGATTAGGGAAGTAAATGTATTCAAAGCCTTTCTATATTTATAGGCCAATT
>JBBSEV010000046.1:0-34547 GCA_038239385.1 Chitinophagales bacterium | reverse complement strand
TAAGTCCAATGCTTTACTAATTGAAATTTCATTTCCTATTTCACCAGAAAAAACCAGGTCATGTATTTTATTAAAAATAACAAACGGGCTGGAACGATCAATGTCTTTTAATACCAGCCTGCTACCCGATTTTATTCTTCCTGCGAGATTTTTTAAAAAATCTTTTTGCTTTTTCCGCGGTACATGGTGGAGCACATCTACTAAAAATATAGTATCCATTTCTTCTAATTCCTGCGGGAAATGCTCGCCATCATATAGTTCAAATTTATATCGATGTTGCCCGGAATTTTGGAACAAAAGTTTTGCATTTCTAATCAACCGTTCTTTTATCTCTATGCCGAAAAAATAAGACGGGTGTGCAAACTCAGATAAGAGTAATAAAAGCTGACCGTTACCACATCCTATATCTCCGACTTTTTCTCCTTGCTTTACTTTTTTGATCAAACTTACATATGGACAAATCAAAGAACGGTATTTTATCTTCAGGCTATCAAAAAGCCCAGTTGAAAAATGCTTTTCTCCGAGAAAATGGATGATAGCTTTATTATCGATCGTTTTTATTCTATCCATTTATTTGTTTCAGGAGCCAAAATAACCATTATACCTTCATAACTCCAAAAACACTATATAACTATATAAAAGACACCTGTTTCAAATATGTGGACTAATTTTATAATAATATAATTTTTAGAAACAGAAAATGTTGTTCCTATAAACTTTTAATTTTAATCTATATGAAAAGAGCCTTAATAACGCTTTTTCTTTTTGTTTTATTCTGCAACATTAAATCTTCTATTTTATCTCAGCCTTTCAAAAGGATTTGTGTTATTGGCTCATCTACAGCATGGGGATATTTCAGGGATCCAAATCCGCCTTACAATCCACTATACCCACGTGACAGTGCATGGACTTTTAAGCTAAGTAAATATTACCAGGACCTTGGATTGATTGATACCCTTTTCAATATTGCTTCTATCGGTACTGATCCATATACAGGCATGCCTTCTAGTTACACGCCTCCTGCACAAAGAAATTTACCGGATGGCCGTTATAATATTACAAAAGCTGTAAACCTTGTTCCGAAGCCGGATGTAATAATCATAAATTATCCTTCAAACAACTTTGATTGGCAAACTGACCAGGAAATTCTTTTTTGCCTGCAAACAATCAAGGACTCTGCAAATGCAAACGGCATTCAATGTTACATTACCACCACGCAACCCCGTAATACATTTAGTACCTCGGAAAGGCAAAAACTTAAATACCTAAGGGATATTATTTTAAACAGGTTTGGGCAATATGCGATTGATTTTTTTACGGATATAGTAGAAGAGCCATCACTTAATATTTTACCTGCTTACTCATTAGGTGACGGCATTCATACCAATCCGGAAGGCCAAACCGTACTTGAACAAAAAGTGTTGGATAAAAATATTCTTCTTAATACATTGCCTGTTAGTTTTATAAATCTCAAAGGAGTAACACAAGATAGGGGAGTAAATCTAAACTGGACGGCTTCTTCAGGCTACAATTTGGATCATTTTATAATAGAGCGAAGTTCTAATGCAAAAGATTTTTATGAGATAGGGAAGCTTAGTATGACTCAATCTTCAGGAATCCAAAAATATATTTTTTCAGATGAGCATCCTTTTAAAGGTATTAATTATTTCAGAATCGTTTTGGTTGATAAAACCAATCAAAAAATATTTTCTAAAGTGATAAAGATTTTGTCTCCTGAAAAAATATTTTATGTTGGTAAAATATATCCTGTGCCCGCGAAAAATGAGATAAATATAAAAATTGCTAACGCTGAAAAAGGAG
This sequence comes from Chitinophagales bacterium, assembly GCA_038239385.1. Taxonomy (GTDB): domain Bacteria; phylum Bacteroidota; class Bacteroidia; order Chitinophagales; family Chitinophagaceae; genus Ginsengibacter. Next base: position 32,726 of record JBBSEV010000046.1, on the reverse strand, counting down.
AGCTTACATTCTCAATTATCGATGGTGCTGGAAAAATTGTAAAAAAGGAAAGAAGAGAAGGGCAAACTGATATACTATATAATACTAAAATTGAAAATTTGGCAAAGGGGCCATACACTTTATTAATTCAAAATAATTTACAAAAAGAAAGCATACATTTTGTAAAATAAAAATAAGTAGTTTTACAAAACAATTGATTTTCCTTTCTGCGGATTATCATATACCTCAACTTCTTCTTAAGGGCAATGACTTTTACTACATATATTTTACACTATTAAACTTTTAAAAATGACAGCTACTTTACTTAAAAAACACCTTTTTAAAAACGATTGTAAGCGCTTTTTTGTAGCAGTAATTGTTTTTTTATGTTCAGCATTTTCTTTACAGAATTCAAATGCCCAGGCGGGAGAATCATTAAACTTCGATGGAGTTAATGACTATATTGACCTTCCTTTCATTGTTCAAAATTCCTACACTAAAGAAGCATGGATAAATATGCCGGTGGTGACAAATGACGGAATTTTCCATAATATTACTTCAGGAAGCCAGACAGCACTTTATGTATTGAATGGACACTTAACTGCTGGACACAATCCTACATATAATACCGTACAGGATGGTGCTTTATTACTTGCAAATACTTGGTATCATGTAGCAGTAACCTATGATAATACTACCGGTAATATGATACTTTACAAGAATGGTTTAGCAGTACAATCAGGTACAGCGCCTGTTTATACAGAAACTGAAGGTTTTATAGGAGCTCTCTATACTGGCTCAGCATCTAATTTCTTTAATGGTAATATTGATGAAGTAAGGTTTTGGAGTATCGTGCATACACCTGTCCAGATTGCAGCAGATGCCAATTGTTCATTGGTAGGAAACGAGCCTAATCTTATAGCCTATTATAATTTAAACCAGGGTATAGCCGGAGGAAGCAATCCAACTGTAACTACAGCTACTGACAATTCTGGAAATAGCCAGGATGGCGTATTGTTTAATTTTGCTTTAACAGGAGCTTCATCTAATTGGATTGCGCCTGGGGCTCCATTGACTGGACCGTGTTCTCCACTTCCTATCGAGCTTAGTTATTTTTCCGTAGCAAAATCCGGCAATAATATAAGCCTTGTATGGAAAACTGCATCTGAACATAACAATGCCGGTTTCGAGATTGAACGTTCTCAGGATGGTAATGCCGGATGGCAAAAAATTGCTTCTATAAAAGGAGCGGGTAATTCATCAAAAGAAATTACTTATTCTTATAGTGATTTATCTCCTATAAAGGGATATAATTATTATCGTTTAAAACAAACTGATTTTGATGGTTCTGTGAAATATAGTTATATAAGAAATGTAAGATTCGATGGTAACTTAAAACCATTTGTTATTTACCCAACCATTACAAGAAATAAAATAACTGTAAGCATTGGTAATAATTCTTTATTAAATACCCACATTTATATCATAGATAACGAGGGAAGAATAATTAAAAAAGAAATATTAAGCCAATTGAAACAAGATATTGATGTAAGCTCTTTGCAAAAAGGGATATATTTTATGAAAACAGAAAACGCCGATGTGAAAAAATTCATTAAACAATAAAAATAAATAGGCTTGTATAATAAAATGGGGTATTCAAAAGAATACCCCATTTTATTATAAGTATTTATAGCTTTAACGTAAAGTGGTAATAAAGTAAATTATATAAAACAATGCTTTCAATTTCTTATTCACTTTTACCTAAAATGCATTGTCATCTCCTTTTAATAGTTGGTATACGGTAAGAAACATAATTTGTATATCAAGCCACAATGTCCAGTTTTCCAAATACCATAAATCTTTATTTACCCTGCTTTTGATTTGATCAGGTGAAGTAATTTCTCCTCTAAATCCATTTATTTGAGCCCAACCTGTGATGCCTGGCTTCAAAAACTGCCGTATCATATATTGGTCAACCTCTTTAGAATAATCATCTGTATGCTTTATCATGTGAGGACGCGGTCCTACAACACTCATCTCTCCCTTGAAAACATTTAAAAATTGAGGAAATTCGTCAAGGCTGGTTTTACGAATGAATTTTCCAATTTTGGTGATCCTGGCGTCACTTCTTGTAGCTTGTTTAAGTTCGGAATCGGTATTGGATTGCATACTTCTGAATTTTATACAATTAAATGGCTGGTTGTTTTTCCCTGTTCTTTTTTGAGCAAAGAATATTGGGCCTCTTGACTCAATAAATATCAATAAGCCTAATAATGGTATCATCCACGAAAGGATAAACACTATAACAAAAAAACTTATTGTTATATCGAGGATACGCTTTTTTAACCTGTTTCCGACGTCATCAAGGGGCTCACTTCTCAGTGACAGGATAGGTAAATCCCTAAAATAGTCTACATGTACAGATTGGTTTATAAAAGTCGAAAGATTAGGTACTATTTTAAACCTTATAAATTGTTTTTCGGCCTCATACATTAAAGTATATATTTCCTTATTCTGTTCAGGGGTAATGGTAGAGAATATTTCCTCCACATTATTATCTATGGACACTTGGAGCGTATTACTTATATCAGATAAAATAGGATAATGGGATAATTCGTGCAAATTACTTTGATCCTCAATAAAACCTAATAACTGGGTGCTTATTCCATCCTCTTCAAAGTACCTGGCTAATTTTTTTGCTGTTTCATTGTATCCTAAAATAATTACCTTCTTAAGAAAATGATCACGGGCTTTGAAGTATCTCTTAATGCCGAGATATAGAAAGCGATTAAAAAACAGCCCTAAGCTGAAACTTACAAGTGTTATAATTATATATAGCCGGGATATTACGAATTCACGTGTGAAAAATAAATATACCAGCATTGTAATCACCCACAACAGGTAAACCTGAACCGTGCGTTTAGTAAAATAATTAAAGTTGAGGATAATTTTTCCGGCGTATGTTCTGCATAGAAAAGAGAGCAGCAACCATAGCGCATTAGAAATGATAAGATATTGAAAGTATGGATGAAGATCATTAGAGGCAATTTTTTTAATTACAAAGAACTCAACGGTTATATATATAATATTCAATAGTATAAGATCCAAAGCGATTAAAGTCATTTTTAGATATCGCTCAAATTGTTTGTTCATACGGTCAAAATTTTTATGCAATAATTATTAAAGCTGCATAGTTGTATTATCAATTAAACTTCTTAACTGATAAAGCTAAAAAAATCATATCTTATTGTCATTACAAGTTTTATAAAACCTTGATACATTAGGAACGAATAATAATATCAAATAGTTTATTTCAATTTTAATAATAATAAAAATGAGGAGAAATTAGGAAGAAGGAATATTAGTTAATAAGTAATTCCATTAAGTAATTGCTATTTGCTAAGGCTAAAATAATATATTTAGTACCTTAAGTACATTAAAACTTGCAGTTAATTTCAACATGTAATTTAGGTAATTAATTACCTGAAATTTAATTTTTAATCAAATTTAATGAAGAGCAGCATGAAAATTTATGCTGTATTAAAATGCTGATGAGAGATTTGTGTCGAGATATTATCTAATAAAGAGTTCTGTCTGTCCAAAGTTTTTTCTTTTTCTATTTCTGCAATTAATGTGTATCCTAATGAAGGAAGTTTAACTCTTACTGTTTTACTTTTAATTGAAATAAATTTTCCTTCCATTTTGTAAGAAGGTTCATCGATTATTTCTATAGCATCTTCGATGTCTACTTCCATACGCTGGATTTTTATATCCAGGTAATCATTTGAAAATTCCCTTATTATTTCTATTTCCCTAGCATTGATGACGGCAGGTTTTCCAAGCCAATATAAAAAATTTACAACTCCCTCAGCCCTTTTAAGCCTAGTTATCTGATCTTCAGAAATATATACAAATACATATGATTTAAACAATGGTTCCCAAACCATTTTACTTTTCCATGACCCACGAGATTTTGTACAATTTTGTGGACAAAAATTTTCTAATTTCCATTTACTAAATAAAGATGCGATCTTTTTTTCGCATTGAGGTTTAGTATAAACAGCGTACCAATTTTTCTGCATATTCTTTTTTTTAGCTAAGATTTGCAGTAGTTCAAAGGATGGATATTTTTACCTGCACTTCAGCTTCTGACAATAAATTCTTTTTACCTTATTAACATGCATTCCAACAATTTATACTCTTCTTATTGTCTTAGATAAGTATCATTGTCTTAGACAAGTGGCAAGATTTATACAATCAATTGTAAAGGGTTTACAAGGATTGGAGTCGGTTATTTGGGGGGTAATAAGTAATTCAATAGTAATTGGAATACTAAAGAATGAAGGTAATTAGGAGTTTTATAGAATTTGGAATTGTTCTCTAAAAAGAAAATTAATAATTTCTATATTTTAATATCAATGCAAACATAATATTTAAACAAGTAAAATCCAAATTTCCATATTTTAATTTTCTATTATTTTAATTTCAGATTAGTAAATAATAAACTGCTTTTAGAATCGGCCAATATTAATTTGATTTGCCCACATTAAGTATAAATCCTTATCAATCATTTTCAAGTAAATTAGTTTTCAATTTTCATTTTTTGGGAACTTATATTTTAATCTAACCAATATAACAAATCAGCCACTGTAGCTATTGTTTTACTTATACGTATAGCAACTTCCTCATGTTAACTGTTTCCTAAAACAAAATACCTTAAGCCGGTAACACTTTCTTTTTTTTATCTTGCTACACTTAAATTTTCTGAATGAAAAATATTTTACTTGTAATTAATATTGTTTTGATCTTCCTGGTTGGGTTCCTCTATTACTTATATTTCAGCAATAATAAAAAATCAATTGGACAAAATATTTCATCCCCAGCGGTACATCATGAAAATGGAGTTGCGAGAGTAGCATATATAGATTTGGATTCGCTGGAAAATAATTATAATTACTATAAAAAAATAAAAGCTGAATTTGAAAAAAAACAGGAAGCTGCTAATAATGAAATAACTGCTTTGCAAAAAAAATATCAAACCCGCGCTATGCAGCTACAACAGAAGGGTCCCGGTATGAGCCAGCAGGAACAGGAAAGTGCCATGCAGGAAATGAATAAGATGCAACAGGACCTACAGGCAAAAAAGCAGGGAATTGATAACGATTTATATAATACCAATTCAAAAATGAAAGAAGATATTTTATCACGAATTCAAAATTATTTGAAGGAATACAATAAAGATGGAAGATATTCTTATATTTTTTCTTACGAGCCCGGCTTTATGTTTTATAAAGATTCGACTCTTAATATTACTCCCTATGTAATTGCCGGTCTTAATGAATTGTATACTGAAAATAAAAAATGATTTGAAAGCGCAATCTCAAATAAATATTTACCTTCAATCCCGTTCATCAAAACGGGATTTTATATGAGTGAAAACGCTACTTCTTTTAAACCAAGCCTTCGTCTTTTTGATGCCACAATGATTGTAGCTGGCTCTATGATCGGGTCCGGGATATTTATAGTAAGTGCTGACATTACAAGAAATGTAGGAAGTGCAGGATGGCTAATTGTCGTTTGGCTTCTTACGGGATTTATGACCCTTGTTGCCGCAGTAAGTTATGGAGAATTAAATGCTATGTTTCCTAAAGCCGGGGGTCAGTATGTTTACTTGAAAGAGGCATATAATCCCCTGGTGGGGTTTTTATATGGATGGAGTTTTTTTGCTGTAATACAAACTGGTACAATTGCGGCCGTAGGTGTCGCATTCTCCAAATTTGCAGGATATTTTTTTCCGTCCCTTGATGTAAAAGATGAAAATATTTTATTACATATCGGATCTTTTAAACTGTATCCGGCACAGTTTATTTCCATCTTATTGATTACATTTTTGACCTGGTCGAATACCAAAGGAGTAAAGGGGGGCAAATGGATTCAGAATATTTTTACGTCAACAAAACTTCTTTCTTTATTCGGTTTAATAATAGCGGGTATTATTTTTTTTAAACCAGAACTGTGGCATACTAACTGGAATACGGGATTTCTTGCTATGCAGGATTTAGGGCAAAAAGATGCCAGTGGAATTTTACAGCCTACGTCCTGGAAGCCTATTTCCGGATTAGTATTGACGGGAGCAATCGCTGCCTCAATGGTAGGGTCTATATTTAGCAGCGATGCATGGAACAATGTGACATTTATAGCGGGGGAAATAAAAAATCCCAAACGGAATATAGGCCTTAGTCTTTTCCTGGGTACTTTAATTGTCACAGTAATATACGTATGTGCAAACCTGATGTACATGGCTGTATTACCAATGCATGATATTGCTTTTGCCCCCCAGGAAAGAGTAGCAGTAGCAGCAGCAAATTCAATGTTTGGCCCTATGGGTACTTATGTGATTGCCATTATGATAATGATCTCTACATTTGGTTGTAATAATGGTTTAATACTTGCCGGCGCCAGGGTATATTACAGTATGGCTAAAGATGGATTATTTTTTAAAAATGCAGGTACCCTAAATAAACATTTAGTTCCTGCATGGGCACTCTGGTCTCAATGTGTAGTGGCATGCCTGTTATGCCTTAGTGGCAAATACGGAGATTTGTTGGATATGATCTCATTTGTTGTGGTAATATTTTATGTTCTCACGATTTATGGTATTTTTATTTTGAGAAAAAAAATGCCTGATGTAGAAAGGCCATACAAAGCTTTTGGCTACCCTGTATTGCCTGCGATTTATATTTTAATGGGGATTGCTTTTTGTATTTTACTCATTATCTATAAGCAGGGATACACCTGGCCTGGTCTTATAATTGCCGCACTTGGTATTCCTATTTATTATATTGTTTCCCGCAAGAAAAATCAATCAAATACTTAATAAATGCCTCCTGATTTTGATCAGCTGCTCACTGATGTTTCCAAGTTAAAAGTTGCTGTAATAGGTGATGTAATGCTCGACACTTACTGGTGGGGAAATGTTGAAAGAATTTCTCCGGAAGCTCCGGTTCCTGTAGTGGCTGTAAGCAAAAGAGAGAATAGAATCGGGGGTGCCGGCAATGTAGCCTTGAATATTCAGGCATTGGGGGCTTCAGTTGCCATTCTTACTGTTTTAGGCGATGATGAAGATGGAGGACAAATCCGGAAACTTTTAAAAGAGAACAATATTGATTCACGTTTTATATTAGAGAGCAAAAAAAGAATAACGACAAATAAGATTCGCATTATAAGCCGTAACCAGCAAATGATGCGTCTCGATGCAGAGCATACTGAAGACATAGACGAAACTGATGAAACAAATTTATTTAGCCAGGTAGAAAAATATATTCTTACTGAACGCCCGGATATTGTAATATTTGAGGATTATAATAAAGGAATTCTAACACCGAATATAATAAAGCAAACAATAGACATTTGTATTAAAAATAATATACCCACGGCTGTTGATCCAAAAAGAAAAAATTTTTTTTCTTATAAAAATGTCACACTTTTCAAACCAAACCTACACGAGGTTTTCACAAGCCTGAATCTTTTACCTAAAGAAGTTTCGGGTGAATTGCTTTCTGATATTCACAAACAATTAAAGGAAAAACTTGGTCATAAAATTTCAATAATCACCCTTTCTGATAAAGGAGTTTTTTACCAGGAAGATTTTGAAAAAAATATTATTCCTTCTCACAGAAGAAATATCGCGGATGTAAGTGGTGCAGGGGATACGGTAATAGCTGTAGCATCTTTAATTTATGCCTCTACAAAGAACATTCACCTCTCAGCAGAAATAGCTAATATAGCCGGAGGAATTGTGTGTGAAGAAGTAGGAACTGCGGCGATCAATAAAAGCAAATTATTAAACGAGTGTAAAGAATTGATTAAATAATTATCAATGAAAAAATTTTCTATAGTAATTCATGGGGGAGCAGGAACTATCTTAAAAGAAGATATGACTCTGGAGCTTGAAGAAGCCTATAGGCAAGCTTTGAAAGAAGCGATGGACGCCGGTTATGCCGTTTTGGAAAATGGAGGAACCGCTATAAATTCGGTAAAGGCTGCAGTAGTAGTAATGGAAGATAGTCCACTGTTTAATGCAGGTAAAGGATCCGTTTTTACTAAAAAAGGATTAAATGAAATGGATGCCGCCATTATGGATGGGAGTACGCTGGAAGCAGGAGCTATTGCGGGTGTAAGAAATATTCGAAACCCAGTAGAACTTGCCGAAGAAGTTATGCTGCATAGCGGCCATGTTTTTTTAAGTGGAAAAGGTGCCAATGATTTTGCTATTAAACAAGGTATAAAATTAGAGCCTGATGAATATTTTTATTCAGAATATCGTTATGATCAATGGAGAGAAATAAGAGATAGTGATCTATATCAGCTTGATCATAAAAGTGATAAGCTGGTAGGTTTAATGAAGGATAAGAAATTTGGAACAGTGGGTGCAGTTGCATGCGATGAAGATGGAAATATTGCCGCGGCTACTTCTACAGGAGGTATGACCAATAAACGCTATGGCCGTATTGGCGATAGCCCAATGATAGGAGTTGGGACTTATGCAAACAATAAGACTTGTGCAATTTCGTGCACAGGCCATGGTGAAATTTTTATAAAAGCAGTTGCTGCCTACGATGTTAGTTGCCTTATGGAATATAAAAACATGACGCTTCAGCAAGCATGTGAAGAAGTAGTTTTGAAAAAATTAGTTGCCATGCAAGGAGATGGTGGTCTCATAGGTGTTGATGCCAAAGGTAATGCCGCTATGGTTTTTAACAGTGCTGGCATGTATCGGGCATTGCGAAATAACGATGGTGAAAATATAATTGCCATCTATGGAAGCTAATTTTAAATATACAATAAGCAAAGAAACAATAGGCAAATATGCAATGACACAATTAAAAGATCATAATGGCAATAATGCATAATGCAAAACTGTAAATTGCTATTGCCTAATTTGCCTATTGCCCTACTGCCCATTGCTTATTGCCCACTGCTGATTGTAATATTTGCTTTCTTAAAACCTGTGCTCTTTAAAAAAATTTCCATAATATTTATACTTCGCTCTTCTGATTGCTTAAGTATATTTTGTTGTAATGCCCTTTTAGTAAGCTCGTTTTTTATTTTTATTTTGAGAGCGGTTACCGCTTCTTCATTCCAGTCTCCTTTTTCATCAAATGTTTCAAATCCCGAAGGATTAATAATAGTATTTAAGATTTGGGCAGCTGGTAAATTTACATGAATGGAATCGCCAGCTGTATGTATATCTTTTTCATTCAATTTCTTTAGGTCAATTCCTGCAAGGACTTTGCCTCTACCAATAATGATGATCCTATCCGTTGATGGCACCAGTACCATGCCGATACCTGCTGACATTATAGAGGGAATTCCTTTTCCTGGCCTTGATTCTTCCATTACTACCTCATCAGCGTAAGTAATGGTGATTAGCTGAGAAAGTGTATTTATTTCTTTTATTATAATTGGGGTTTCTTCAATTACAACAGGTTGGCTGGCAAAAATATTTTTAAATGAAGGGAGCCAGTTAATTTTTTGAAACAGAAAAATTATGAAGAGGACCGAAACAACAATCAATGAATATTTAAATAAGGTTTTCCGCATTATTTTAATAAGGATTTAGCGGAAGAGATGTTGATACTGATATTTTGAAAACCTTCCTTTTTTAAAAAATTATTAATAAAAATTGTTGCATTGGTCTCAGCAGTAACAAATATCCCAAGAGAATCTGCGCTTTCTTTTATTTGCTTTTCTGCCTGGGAAGCAAGGGCATCTTTCTCAAGTGAAGAAAAATTTGTTCTGAACATTGATACATCTTCATATACAGTTTTTACATCTTCTGGCTTAATATCAAGATAAATTAATTTTGCATGAGGGATTGTTAATACAATATTTTGACCATCAATGCTAATATCTTTTTCTGAAATCGTTGACATGTCAATACCTGCAACCAGCGAAGCTTTACAACTCATCAATATTTTACGGTCTCCAGCTTTATACCATGTTTTATTATCATTTGCTTTAATAATTTTGGTAACAATATATTGGGCTGTAGCGAGATCACTCATTTTTTGCAAGCCAAGCACCTGTTGCATTTTTGACTTTTCTTTTTTTGCTGAACAATTGAAAAAAAGAACGGTAAAAATGAAGAAAAAAATGAAATAAATTCGCATGCTGCAATTTACGCAAACACGAATTGCTAAACACTTGTAAGTGATTAATTAACTTTATTTCAGATGAAGAAAATGGCATTGATTGTCGCCGGAGGCAAAGGCTCCCGCATGAATAGCGAGTTGCCCAAGCAGTTCATGCTCTTGAAAAACAAGCCTGTTTTATATTATACTATTAATGCATTTGTTGACGCTTATGAGGATATGGAAATTATTCTTGTGTTACCTGTTGAGCACATGCGCAAAGGGCAGGAAATAATTGATGGATATTTCGACAACTCACGGTTCAGGCTATGCGAGGGAGGCAGAACCCGTTTCCATTCCGTCCAAAACGGACTTTCTCTTGTTGACGAAGAATGCATAATATTTGTACACGATGGTGTAAGATGCCTTATTACAGATAGCCTGATCAAAAAATGTTATGAAGCGGCAATAGAAGAAGGAAACGCAGTTCCTGCTATAGATTGTAAAGATAGCCTGCGTCTGATAACAAATAACAGAAATAAAATCCTTAAAAGAAGTAAAGTAAGGCTGATTCAAACTCCGCAAACTTTTCACAGTAAGATATTATTACCAGCTTTTAAAATAGATTATAAAGATAAATTCACTGACGAAGCTTCAGTCGTTGAAGCATTTGGTTTGAAAATAAATCTTATTGAGGGGGAAGAAAATAATATAAAGATCACTACTCCTTTTGATATGCGGCTCGCTGAAACTTTATTGTTTGAATAATTTAGCAAGGGTTGAAAGCCTGTTCAATTTTATTCCTGCATATTTTTCTTCCGTTGCTCCGAAACTACTGTAAAACCACGCAAGATTTTTTATATCACTCCCTTCAAAATCAAGAACGAGATTTTCTCCTGCATGTTCTTTTATAAAATGATCAATCATTAAATGTGATGCGCCCGAGGTTCTTCCGTTGGGATGATTTCCTACAAGGATATAATAAGCCCTGTGATGAGAAAAAAAATAAACACAGGATGCCACCAGTTGTTGCTGCGAAGAATACACTCCATATGTTACAGCGTTATTTTTTTGTTTAAGGATGGTAAATAATATTGAGAAATTTTCATAGTCTTTGTCTGTTACCGGTGAAAAATCGTTTGATTGTTCTTTTGCAAGTTTTACAACATCTGGCAATGGAATATTCTTTTGAACTACATTTCTCAAATACCCTGCACGTTTAATATTTCGCACATGGCTTTTAGAATAAGCTGCGCTTAAATGCTCATAATTTTTTTGGAGATTTAGAATATAATTTCTTCTTTCATATAATTCATACCCAGCACTGGAAAATACATTTTCTCTATTCAAATAAAAATCCCAATATTTAAATTTTGCAGGAATATTGACAAGAAAGGCCTTTACGATTTCTGCTGAAATATCGTTACCAAAAACACCCAGCGATGCTGCAAAAAAAGGTTGATACAAATAATAAATACCGAGTTTTTTATTCCATGTTAATGGCATTACAAATGAGTAATCATCCAATATCAACGCATCCCAGTTTTTACTCATTATATCGAGATAAAACGAATAGGCATAAATTAAACCATTGCCTGATATATCTATACAATTATCCCATTTTATTTTATCAATTTTTTCCTGTGGTAAATATGATATTTTCACGAAGCTATTTAATTAAAGAAAGAATTAAAGGCCGGGTTGGTTAAAGATTTTTGAAAAGCTAAGGTTCTGTATATCGATGCTGAATGAAATATTTTTCCAGAATCTTTTGTCGGGTATGGTTGATTTAAAATAAGTATCATACACTTTACTGTAAGCAATTGGGATATAAATATTAACTATGTCCTTAACAACTGACAGTTGTAGCCCGGCATCATAAATGAACTTGCCAGTGGGCGCATTTTTCTTCCATGCTTCTGCATAAGTTCCTACATCTAAAAATATCTTCAACGGAATTTTAAATGGCAGCACTTCTAATGGATTGAATTTTTTAGGAAAATCTGTTCTGAAATTAGCTGCAGCAAGCCAGTCATCAGTCTTACCTATTTTATCTGCTAAGAGATCTGTCCTCACTTTGAAGCCTCCATCCCTTATCATTATTTGCTGTGATGAGAATTTTTCAAATTCATTTCTTCCATAAAAATAGTTGCTGTATGTATAATCCTCATAACCCTTTGGGCCGCTCATATTTAAGTGATACCTGTCCGTTTCAAATTGCTTAAAAATTGTTTTATCACCAAGGTAAATAAACTTGCCTCCAAACAAACGGACGTTCATTCCACCACCTTTTGCATAATTGAAAAAATAATTTCCGTCAAAAGCGAGCCGTATAAAATCCTTTCCCTGTTCCCCCTGTAATGACGCGATGTATGGATATAACGGCCGCTTATTTTCAATTGTCAATTGCAATTGATTAAGATATCGGTTCGTATTTGGATAAGAAATTATATCAACCTGGTTTATGGTATCTCTCGTGAATAATAAACCCGTTTCTTTTATCAGGAAAGTTTTCCATTGGATGGATTTAGTAACCTTGCTTATGGGACTTTTATTTTTAAATACAAGCCTGAATGAGGGCACTAGTTTGGAAAACCCCTGGTAGTTTTTTGTGCCTGTTGAATCTGTAAAATCATTTACTGTAAATGTTTCGCCACTTAATGAAAATTCTGCTTTTCTTATAAAGCCATAGCTCATAATATTATATCCGATCCTGCCAATACCGGTAAGTTTTTTACTTCCTGTTGCATATATTGGAGCAATAAAAAAATGAAACGCAGATTCAGGTAATGTATAATTATGAAGCAGCCCACCGATCATAAATTTGTCATAGAAATTGATGCCTATAGCCGGTGAAATAAAAATATATTTATGTTTATCCGTTTCTTTAAAACTTATGAACGATGTTACTTTTACATCTTGCTTCACTTCTTTTTCCATTTTTCCTTTTTGTGACAACAATAAAAAAATTGAATCCACATTTTTATTACTCACTTCTTCAACTACCTTTTTTAAATCTTCGGGATATGGATGTTTAAATTTCCATCGGTTATAATATTCATGAAGACAACTATCAAATAATGGCTGTCCGACATAATCTTCCAGAACTTTCATCCATTTGCCTGTTTTGTAATAAGCAATTTCATTATAATTTATTTCTGAAAAATTTCCTGATGTTGTCTCAATTGGCTGATCTTTTTTTGTACCAATAAGTATCCTGTATATAATGTCATTAAAATCTTGTGGTAGCCGTGATTGTATAAATTTTTCCTTTGAAATTATTTCATCTCCTGCCGGATATTTCATGGCCTCATACCTGTTATCGAAATAAGTATTCATGCCCTCATCCATCCATGGATGTTCCCTTTCATTGCTTGCGAGAATTCCATAGTTCCAGTTGTGGCCTACTTCATGTTCAATTGTATTATCCAGCGCCTTCTCCGATTGCATTGGTGAAATGCTTGTTATTGTTGGATATTCCATTCCGCCGTCAAAGCCCATTTTTGCTTCTACAGCAGTTACTATATTATAAGGATATTCACCAAGCCAGCCACTTCGTGTTCTTATAGCATCTTTAGTAAATTGAATACTGTTCTTCCAGACTTCTTTTCCTTTTGGTGTAAAGAATGAATAGGCATCTATAATTTTCCCTGAAGCTAACTTTAGTGTATCATACTTAACGATAAAATCTTTATCTGCAAACCATGCAAAATCGTGAATATTATTTTGAATATAATTGAGAGTTTTCAAATCCCTGGTCTCCGCTTTAGGCGCGGGAATCACAACCTGTTTAATTTTTACTAGTATCGGTTTTTGATTTTGTGAAGCAGGCTTTAATTTTTTATTTCCTGATTTCTTTTTTGTAAGTGCCGGCTGTTTCTTATTAATAGCTTTTTGTTTCTTTCTGTTCACTGATAACTCACCATTTCTTTCTTTTTCCTGATACCTGATATCAGATACCTCATACTTCTCCTTCAGCCACTTTATTTCGTCTTTATTTTGCAATTCTCCCGTTGCTGCAACAACATAGTCTTTTGGAATAGTTATTTGCACATTAAAATTTCCAAACTCACTGTAAAACTCTCCCTGTTCAAGATAGGGAATAGGGTGCCACCCCTTATTATCATATACTGCTGGTTTAGGATACCATTGCGTTATTTGATAGGTATTCTCAACATGCCCACCTCTCGAAAAATTGAAAGGAATTTTTTCATGAAACGGAGTGGTAATTTTTATGGTTTGTCGCGGAGCAAGACGTGTGGGTAGAATGAGTCTTGAAACATCGATATATTGAGGATGATCCTCAAGGATTGAAGTAATACCATTTACTTTAAAATCAAGCCGGTTTATGTAGCCACGTTTATCATTGTCAGCAAAATAAAAGTCGGTTCTGCCTAATTGTAAAAGTTGTTCACTAAAAGCCGTTTGATCATTTTTATATGCATTTGGCCAAAGGTGAAACCAAATGAACTGGAGTGTATCCGGCGAATTGTTAGTGTAATCTATTATTTCAAAACCGTCAAGTGTGTTTTCTATATCATTTAATGTTACATCAATTTTATAATTTACCTCTTGTTGAAAATAAGGTTGCTGGCATATTCCAATTTGCAGATAGAACAATAAAAGAAAAAATAGAAGAGGTTTTTTCAAAACTGATATTTCACCAAATATAAAAAATAAATATAGCTGTAATGGAGGAAGAAAAATGAATAAAGCAAACTATAACTACTATAGCTGGCGGCTATAGATTTTATTTCTTCATTTCCCCTTGCCTAAAAAAATAATTCTTAGTGTATGGATCATTATTTTGAAATCAAGGGCCAGTGAAATATTTTCAATATAAATAATATCATATTTCATTCGCTCTATCATTTCTTCTATATTTTCAGCATATCCAAACTTCACCATTCCCCAGCTGGTAAGGCCAGGCTTAACCTTTAAGAGCATTTTATATTCAGGATAATGGCGGATTATCTCATCGATATAAAACTTCCTTTCGGGTCTTGGCCCAACTAGGCTTATTTCACCCTTTAAAATATTCCATAGCTGGGGAAGCTCATCAAGCCTCCATCGCCGCATAACTTTACCCCAGTTAGTAATTCTTTCGTCATTGTCACTGCTAAGCATTGGTCCATTTTTTTCCGCATCGTTAACCATTGAGCGAAATTTAATAATAGTGAACGGCCGCCCTTTATACCCTACACGTTCCTGGATGTAAAATATTTTCCCTTTTGATGATAGTTTAGTTCTTATAGCGGCATATAAAATTAATGGGGACAGTATGATAAGGCCTGTGCCTGCAACCAATATATCGATTAACCTTTTTATGTTTTGCTGCCACGCATCCATTAAGCCGGGATGTATTTCAATAAGAGGTGTACCAAGTACATTGGTAGTTCGCACAGCACCGCTTAAAAAATCAACCTTTGCGGGCACTATTTTTATATTGACTTCTTTTTCATTCACGCTCTGCAAAATTTTATCCAGCCCAGTTCTCTCAATTTCCTCCACCGCAATTATTACTTCACTTATTTTGTGTTCATCTATCATTTTATTGGCATTACTTATGTCACCCATATCAGTAACATAATCTGGCAAAAGACTTTGCCTATTATTGCCGGTATTAATAAAGCCAAGAATTTTATAACCTGTTTTTTCTTTATTAGTCATAATAGATTTATAAATCTCAAGAGCCTGAGAGCCACAACCTATAATAAGGGTGTTAAACCAAACTTTTTCTTCCTGTAATTGCCGGTGCGCCTTTGATAAAATGATCAGTCTGAAAAAATATATGATCGCAAATTGAAGGATAAAGAACGTAAAAAATTCATTGTTATAAAGAAAAGTATTTTTATCGCTGGTATAAAAAAGATAAATGAAAAAGAGTATGATGCAACCTGTGAGGGTAATGGTAAAAGTTGATAAAAGCTCAAGAAGACGTGACTTATAATAAATGCTTTTATATGCGCCCAAAAGGTGATAAAGTATAAGCCAACCGAATGGTATTAGAAATAATGCATAAAAAAACTTTATTCCAAATATAATTGTTACCCCAATCAAAATTTTATGTAAACAATAAAAAATAGTCCATGCTAAAACTGAAGCAATATAATCACCGAGGACATAAGTAATTATATGAATCTGTTTAGCCAATTCTTACAATAAATCTTTTAAAAAAATATCAATTAATTTGATTGCGGGTTATTTTTTCAAGAATTAAGTGAGCAACCTCCATTGCACGGAAGCCATCCACTTCAGATACTATAGTTGATGTGTTTTTTGAAATGGCATCAACAAAACTTTGTAATTCCATTTTTATAGCATTGGTTTCTTTTATTATTGGCGCTGCTATAGCAATAGTTTTAGTTCCTGAATTAGTTTCAATATCAAAAGTAAATACGTTTTTATCTGTTGGTGATTTATATTTTATGACTTCTGTTTTTCTATCCAGAAAGTCAATACTTATATATGAATCTTTTTGGAACAGACGCATCTTTCGCATCTTTTTCATACTAATACGTGATGAAGTAAGATTGGCCACGCATCCATTATCAAATTCGATTCTTACGTTGGCAATGTCAGGAGTATCGCTTAATACATTTACGCCATTTGCATATATATTTTTTACATTGCTTTTTACAAGGCTTAGAATTATGTCAATATCATGAATCATCAAATCAAGTATTACACTTACATCTGTACCTCGCGGGTTGAATTGAGACAGTCTGTGTACTTCCAGGAACATCGGGTTGAGATCATACTCCTTTAAAGCCAGGAAAGCCGGATTAAATCTTTCAACATGGCCAACCTGGAATTTTATATTAGCTTCTTTTGCCAGCTTTACAATTTCCCTTGCTTCGTTCATGGTATTAGCCAAAGGCTTTTCTACAAATACATGCCTGCTTTTTAAGATGGCCATCTTACACAACCCATAGTGCGTAGTTGTTGGAGCTACAATATCAACAGCATCACATTCGTCCATTAATTCTGAAGGATATATATATCTTTTTATACCGTACTTTTCAATTATATTATTAGCAGCCTTATCAGAAGGGTCATAAAAACCAACGAGCTTCACGCCACTTATTTCCTTCCAGTTGTTTAAATGAAATTTGCCCAGATGCCCTACTCCGAAAACTCCCAATGATAGCATACTTATTAAATTAATGCAATAAAGATAATAACATGAAGACAAGCAATACGAAGAAAACTGGAATAATAATAAAAGGGAAATACTATTTATAAAAAAGCCCCTTTGAGCGGGGCAATATTATAAGCTAAGATGGTTGCAATAAAAGCGAATGAGATAAATATTCTTCGTTGGGACTGTATAAAAAAAGGCAAGAGCCGTTTTTAATTTTTTCAATTATAGGTCTATAAAATTTAGCTGGTAATGCAGGACATCCCAGGCTACGGCCGATAAAACCATGGCTTTTTACAACACTTTCATCAACATAAGGTGCGCTGTGTATTACAATTGACCTATTGTATGCATTATCATTAATGCCTTTTTCTTCACCTTCGAGGTGAAGCGAAAAACCATGTGAGCCTTTGTAAGTATCCTTTGTTACATAAAAACCAAGACTGCTTTTGAAACTTTCAGGATCATTGGAAAATTGATTTGCGTATTCTTTACCCGAATTACGGCCATGAGCCACATAAGTATTGAATAACATTTTAAAATTTTTTATATCAATTACAAATAACCTTTTCATGCTTGAAGGAAGAGAAAAATCTACTATAGAAAGTAAATTTTCATTTTCCAACTTACCAATCGAAAGTAAATGATTAAAACCTTTAATTGCATTATCAAAAGCTTTTCTTGATAGACCAAGTGTATTCAATTTAAGACTATCGTATACAGAAAGTTTTTTTATTGAATTAGGAATTTCACCAATTGATTTTAAAGAATCATTTGATATAGAAGAATTATTTGAAACCATGTGTGAGTTAGGTTTCATCTTTGCAAATACAAATGGAAGGTGTATTAAAAAAATAAATATTGAGCCAAGGCAGACATGAAATTTTCTAAGTGATTTAATCATTCATTAATATTTTAATTAGTTAATGTTATTATCTTAAAAGTTCAGGACTTCAAAATAAGTGCTAGCTGCTGTATAAAAAACGGGATTCGTTTTGTAAAATGATTGCGAATTTAAGCCGAAATGCTTTCTAATCCTAAGTTTTGATGCATTAAAAAGTGTAAATTAATTATTTAAAAATTCTTTAACATAAGGGCTGTAATAATATTTAATTCAATAGAATAACACATTTCTTCTGCTATTATTGCCTTTTCACGGATAATATTTGGCACAACTTTAAACAACACAAAAAAAGTATGCATTGGATTAGTATTCAAACATCTTTTACAGTAACTTTTTTACTGCTATACTTTTCAATCTTGTCGAGTATCCATAAGGATAATAACAGCCATACTAAGCCTACACAGAAACCAGCCAACACATCACTCGCATAATGCACCCGAAGATAAACCCTGCTTAACCCAATCACTAAAATCAGGAGAAAAAGACTTATTGATAAAAGCCATTTAAGCCATGGCAGCCTGATATTTTGCCATACAATAAGAATAATCAAACCATAAAAAGTAACAGACATTAAGGCGTGGCCACTTGGAAAACTAAAACCTTTGGCTGCTTGTAGTAAAGGTGTTAGCGGCCTTTCGCGATGGAAAATTAATTTTAATAGAAACATCAGTAATAAACTGCTTAAAGCAACAGCAGGGATTTTTATAGAATTCCAGTGCCTTTTTTGAATAAGTAAAAACCAGGTTATAAGTATTAGGTTAGCAGGAATCAGGAATGTATGCGTACCAAGGAACGTGAAAAATTCCATGGTGCTGGTTTGAACATTACCAACATAACCTGATATGAACGAGAAAGCTTTTTCATCAAAGTCATGTGTGTGGCCCAGAAAAACCTTTCTTGCAATAAAAATAAAAGCAATCAAGGCGCTCCCAAAAATGGATATCAAGACCAATACTTCCAGTGAAAAAAGTGTGAACTCAGTAAAAAATTTCTTAAACCTAGTTTTTATATACCTTATCATTAAATATTAATGGCAGTTGAATGTATTCAAATCGGTATGACTAAAAAATTCAAATATACGATTGAAAGGTGTTGAAGGATGCTCTTGTTGCACCAATAACGCACTATGGTTTATAGTATGGTTATTCACTTTTATTGGATACGCTCTTTATTATATTTGTAAAAAAATTTATAAGCAGCCAGTCTTCCATACTAAGCAGCCCTATTGAATATTTAAAAGGTGTGGGCCCTCAAAAAGCAGATCTCTTAAAAAAGGAGGTAGGTATTTTTACATTTAACGATCTGTTAGAATATTTTCCTTTTAGGCATATTGATAAAACACAGATTACACAAATTGGTATTATCAATGCTTCTTCAGATTATGTTTTGATATATGGGAAAATTGTATCAATAGAAATCTTTGGGCAAAAAAGTGGAAAAAGATTAGTAGCAACATTACAGGATGCTACCGGCGAAATTGAACTGGTATGGTTCCAGGGGATTAACTGGATTGAAAAAACTTTGCAAATTGGAAATAAGTTTCGTGTTTTTGGCAAAATAGGTTCCTTTAATAATAATCTGCAGATCACTCATCCTGAAATGGAAATGGTGACAAGTGGAAATGTTGATGTAAAATCTTTTTTAGAACCCGTTTACCCGAGTACAGAAAAATTAAAAGTGAGGGGGCTGGGAGGCAGACAAATAGCAGGGCTTACGTTTTCACTTTTAAAAATGATAAACGAAAAAGATAGTCCGGAAAATTTACCTTCATTTGTACTTTCAAACTATCACTTAATAAGCAGGTATGAAGCTTTTTGTAAAATACATTTTCCATTATCGGTTGAGGATTATTTAGCGGCAGTTAGAAGAATAAAATTTGAAGAACTTTTTTTATCACAGTTGCGGATGGGATTGCTTAGGTTCAGGCGCCATGCTTTTTCAAAAGGATTATTATTTAAAAGTGTAGGTAATTATTTTAATGAATTTTATAATAAGCATCTTCCCTTCAATTTGACAGGGGCACAAAAAAGAGTTATAAGAGAAATAAGGAAAGATACAGGAAGCGGAAAACAAATGAACCGTTTATTGCAGGGAGATGTAGGAAGTGGAAAAACAATTGTTGCTCTTATGAGTATGCTAATTGCTGCTGACAATAATTATCAAAGTTGTTTCATGGCGCCTACCGAAATTTTAGCAAGGCAACATTTTAACAGCCTGGCAACTATGTTAGGAAATCTACCGTTGAATATAAAAATACTTACCGGGTCATCTACTGCAAAAGAAAAAAGGGGAATACTCGAAGATTGTGCAAAGGGGGAAATACATATTTTAATCGGTACACATGCTGTAATTGAAGATGCAGTTCTATTTAAAAACCTGGGACTTGCTATTGTGGATGAACAACATCGTTTCGGAGTAGCTCAAAGAGCCAGGCTTTGGAAAAAAAATGAAATAAACCCACATATACTTGTAATGACGGCAACACCTATTCCACGAACACTTGCACTTACCGCGTATGGTGAATTGGATTATAGTATAATGGATGAGCTGCCACCGGGAAGAAAGCCTATAACCACTGTTCATCGCATGGAATATTCGAGGCCACAGGTAATGGATTTTATTAAAAGTGAAATAAAAAATGGCAGGCAGGCTTATGTTATTTATCCGCTGATTGAAGAATCTGCAAAGCTTGATTTTGAAAATTTAATGAAAGGATATGAAGAGGTAAAAGCATTTTTTCCCGAACCGGAATATTATATTAGTATGGTTCATGGAAGGCAAAAGACGGCGCAGAAAAATATCAACATGCAACGTTTTATAAAAGGCGATACCCACATAATGGTATCAACAACTGTAATTGAAGTAGGAGTGGACGTGCCAAACGCAAGTGTAATGCTTATTGAAAGTTCTGAAAAATTCGGACTCCCTCAATTGCACCAGCTGAGAGGGAGGGTTGGCAGGGGAAGTGAAAAAAGTTATTGTATTCTTTCTACAAAAATTAAATTATCGGCCGAAGCAAAGAAGCGGATTAAAATTATGTGCGAAACAAATGACGGTTTCAAAATTGCAGAAAAAGATCTGGAAATACGGGGACCCGGAGATATTGAAGGAACAAGGCAGAGTGGAATACTAAATTTTAAACTTGCCAATATTATAGAAGACAAAAAAATGCTTGAAGAAGCCCGTATTATAGCAGAACAAATTATACAAAATGATCCGGAACTTTTATTATCAGCAAATAGTTGCCTCAACAACTACCTAAATATTAAAAAAGATAAAACGATTTGGAGTAAAATTTCATAAAAAAAAATTACCATTGTTAACAACCTATTAAATCATAAACCACTTATTGAGATTTTGAAACTTGTAATAAAATTCTTTCGTAAATTTAAGTTCAATTCCAGCTTAGGATATTTGATTCCTGTTTTGTATATTGTATTCACAGATTAAATCATCACTTTGAGAATTTTTAAGTCCGTTTACTCCTGCACTTTAATTACAGCCGTTAGTTTTTTTTTGGCATCAAAATCATTTTCACAAATTGAATTTATTGAAAACAAGGGCCAATGGAATAGTGAAGTAAAGTTTAAAAGCCTTGCGGGAAGCGGTTCTTTTTATCTTCAGCAAAATGGATTTACAATTTCTCAACATAACCTTTCTGATGTAGAAGCTTTTAAAGCCAAAAGGCATGGAGAAATTGGGGAAGAGCAATTAAAACAGGGTATTGGCAGTAAAGTCCGTTCACATGCATATACGGTTAATTTCGTCAATGCTCAAACCCCGCAGATAATTGCGGATAAAGCTATTCCAACAATAAACAATTATTTCATCGGAAATGATAAGAGTAAGTGGGCGACTGATTGCCGTATTTATAAAGGAGTAACTTATAAAAATGTTTATCCGGGTATTGATGTACGTTATTATTCTGATGCAGGGAGTAATTTGAAATATGATTTCATTATACATCCTGGTGCAGATGCAAATAAGATTGCCATGAAATATACCGGCGCAAATAAAATTTCCATTCGAAATAAAGAACTTGTCATATCTACTACACTCGGGGATAATAAAGAACTTTCTCCATATACTTACCAGGTTATTGACAATAAAAGACAGGAACTTGAGTGTCGTTATGTAATTGAAGGAGATGTTGTAAAATTTAAAGTAAAAAATTATTCCCGTGATAAAACATTAATCATTGACCCCACTGAAATTTTCTTTAGCTATTCCGGAAGCACGGCAGATAATTGGGGATTTACTGCTACCTACGGCCCTGATGGAAGTTTTTACGGCGGCGGTATTGCATGGGATGATGGATTTCCAAAAACTAATGGATCTTATGATAATTCATTTAACGGCGCTTTCGATATTGCTATTATTAAGCTTTCACCAAATGGAGTTAACAAGATTTATTCAACCTATATAGGAGGTAGTGCTGAAGACCAGCCACACAGCTTAATTGTGGATCCACAAGGAAACCTGGTAATTGCCGGAAGATCCAAATCTCCGGATTATCCAACTACCGTGAATACTTTTGGTAAAGGAGGTGCCTGGGATATTATAGTTACTAAATTAAATGCAGCTGGTAATGGTTTAATAGGTTCGGTAAGAATTGGAGGTACTCAAAATGATGGTGTGAATATAGAAGATGAAGTAGCTGGTGCAACTTTGAATTCTCTAAAACGCAACTATGGAGATGATGCCCGCAGTGAAGTTTTACTCGATGAGGCTAATAATATTTACCTGGCATCATGTACTCAATCCCCTGATTACAACTTAACAATCACTCCGGGTGCATTTCAATCTACCATAGGGGGCAAACAAGATGGGGTTGTAATAAAACTGAATCCTAATTGTAATACCATTCTGTTCAACACTTTTCTTGGCGGCAAAGAAAATGATGCCTCGTATGTGCTTACTATTGGGATCAATAATAATATTTACGTAGCTGGTGGCACCGCCAGCAATGATATAAAAGGCATTTCTCCATCAGGTGTGGTTCAGCCACTATATTCAGGAGGCGCTTGTGATGGATTTGTAATAGAACTTAATAATTCAGGTACTGCTGCAGTAAATGGTACCTATCTTGGTACTGGTACAGCATCAGCTGACCAGGTATATGGAATTGAAACTGATAAATTTGGATTTATTTATGTAATGGGAACTACTGATGGAAAGTGGCTAATAAAAAATGCTGCTTATTCCAATCCCAATTCCGGCCAATTTATTTCTAAGCTCCAGCCAGACCTAAGTGGTTTTGTTTATTCTACAGTATTTGGATCCGGTTCGGGAATTCCTAATATTTCACCTACTGCCTTTTTAGTAGACCGATGCGAGAACGTATATGTATCAGGATGGGGAGGGAAATCTAATAATGGATTTTCCAGCGGCAATACAAGGGGAATGCCCGTAACTTCTGATGCTATCAAGGGCCAAACAGATGCTTCAGGCAGTGACTTTTATTTTTTCGTTCTCAAAAAGGATGCTGCATCCCAATTGTATGGAACTTTTTTTGGCCAGGAAGATCCACCAATCGGAGTAACAAATCCTGATACTTTCGGAGATCACGTGGATGGTGGTACCAGTCGTTTTGATAGAAATGGCGTTATCTACCAGGCTATGTGTGCTAACTGTTTTAAGCAGGTCCCTTTTCCGGGAACTCCAGGTGCCTGGGCAACAAGGAACCAGGCTACAGCAGGAGGTAAATGTAATCTTGGGATGCTCAAAATTGAAATGAATTTTGCCGGAATTCAAGCTGGCTTACGTGCATCTATTAACGGGGTGCCTTATGATACAGTAGGTTGTGTTCCCATCACTGTAAATTTTACCGATACAATACAAAGAGCAAAACTATATTACTGGAGTTATGGAGATGGATTCGGCGATACCACCACCACACCTAATGTTAATCATACGTATACCAATATTGGTAGTTTTAGAGTAAGGCTTATAGCTATAGACAGCACTACCTGTAATATTTCTGATACTGCTTATACAACTATCAAAGTTGGTAACAACAAGGTTTTTCTTGATTTTATTGCAAATAAATTACCACCTTGCACAAACCTTAGCTACAGCTTTACAAATACATCATCACCTACATTTGGAGGTTTTAATCCTAATACTTTTACCTGGGATTTTGGGGATAACACGCCACCAGTTATTCAAAGCCAAACCCCGCCTGTAACTCATACTTATGCTGGGCCTGGTACTTATCTTGTTAAGTTAAGTATTAACGATACTACTTTTTGTAATTCTCCTGAAGACACGGTAAAAACAGTCAGGCTTTCACCGCAGGTGCAGGCTCTTTTCACGACTCCTCCAACAGGATGTGTTCCATACACAGCTGATTTTGTAAATAATTCTTTAGGAGGCCTTCGCTTCTTTTGGGATTTTGGCGATGGTGCTACTTCTATTCAGGATAATCCTTCTCATTTATATCCTAATCCGGGAACTTATTTAGTAAAATTATTTGCGTTTGATTCTACATCGTGCAATAAAATAGATTCCACATCATTCTCAATCACAATAAGCTCAATACCTTTTGCATCCTTTTCTTATAATCCCAACCCTCCTATAGAGAATAAACCTACAAACTTCGTCAATCAATCTATTGGTGCTATAAAATATATCTGGGATTTTGCTGATGGCGATACAAGCACAGATGTAAATCCATCACATATTTTTCCTGCTACTGCAACTTATAAAGTTTGTTTGAATGCAGCGAATGCAGCTGGTTGCAGCGATGATACATGTATCGATATAAGGGCTCTTATCAGGCCGCTGGTAGATGTGCCTTCTGCGTTCACACCTGGCAGGTTTGGTATTAACAGTCGCATTAAAGTAGAAGGATTTGGTATCTCGCAAATGCATTGGTCAATATACAATCGCTGGGGTCAGAAAGTATATGAAACTGATAACCGAAAAAGTTATTGGGATGGTACCTTTAATGGAAAATTGCAGCCGGTTGACGTATATGCCTATACGTTGGATGTTACTTTTTCTGATGGGAAAAAATTCAGGAAGACCGGGGATATCACGTTATTACGATAATAATATTTTATGCTAAAATTTAGTCAAATAAAAAATCTTAAATTATTTTCATTGCTATTTATTTTCTGTTCTATTTTGAAATATAGTTCAGCGCAGGATTTACACTTTTCTCAATTCTTTAATAACCCATTACTTACCAATCCGGCTAACACAGGGTTTATTCCTGATGCAGATTACAGACTAGGTGCTTCATACAGGAACCAGTATTCTAATATAATGGCTGTTCCTTACAAGACCATAAGTATATACGGAGATGCACAGGTATTAAGAAATAGAATAGAGACAGGGTGGCTTGGATTAGGAGGCGTTATCTTACGTGATGTGGCTGGAACCGGTAGTCTTACATCTACCAAGGCTTATGCATCTGTAGCATATCATCAACAGCTGGGCCTCAGTAGTTTGCTTAGTGCAGGTTTCAATGTTGGATGGGCGAATAAAAGAATTGATCAAACCAAATTAACTTTCCCTGATCAGTTTGATGGTAAATTTTTTGATGGAACGCAACCTACTTCAGTAATGCTTGCAAATAACAATGTTAGTTATTTTGATTTACAGGTGGGAATGAATTATGCATATTTTCCTACAGAAGATATTTACATTAATGCAGGCTATTCTATTCACCATGTGAATCGTCCTAAAGAAAGTTTTTTTGAAGAAGATAATACTAACGATAACAGGCTTTCAATGAGGCAAATTGCTTTTCTAAATGGTATCTATAAAGTGAATGACAATATCATAATTAATCCCAACATCTATTATACTACGCAGGCAAAAGCAAGTGAATTGGTATTTGGCCTTAATGGTGCTTATAATTTATCGGGGGATGGCTCCAAGCAACTAATAGGAGGTATGTATTATCGTTTTAAAGATGCTTTGGTACCAATGATTGGGCTGGAAATAAATAACATTCGTTTCACTTTCAGTTATGACGTAACAACATCTTCTCTTAAAAATTTTAATCACTCTTTTGGCGCATCAGAATTTAATTTACTTAAAAGAGGATTCTATAACGAGTTCAGTGGCGATAGAAACCAGGTGCTTTGTCCTACCTTTTAATTTTCTGGATTTAATATGTTTTTCAAAACTTTTGTCATTGCTACATTTATTTAGTTGTACAATATTTACTAAAAAGTAATACTCGGCTTATAAATTATTGTGAGTTTCTTCATTCTATTATTCAGGAATTTATTAATAATACCACCTGAATTATCAATAATTTGCAATTAAAATTTTTTATGGATAAAAAAATCGCCATCATAGGCGGGGGGAACTTAGGGTCGGCTATTGCGGAAGGTTTATTAAAAAGTAAATTTTGTAAAGCATCAGATATTATAATTACAAAAAGAAAGATTTCAACTCTGCAAAACATTATTGATAAAGGCGTACATGTTACAGCAAACAATGCTGAAGCAGTCCGCAATAGTGAATTAGTAATACTTGCTGTTAAGCCTTACCAAGTAAGCGATGTGGTGAACAGCTTTAAAAACGAACTCACACAAAAACACTTTTTGGTTTCAGTAGTTACCGGAATCTTAATAACAGAAATTGAAGAAATAATAAACATAAATAAAAAGCTTCCGGTTTTCAGAGCTATGCCAAATACTGCTATAGCAATACAGGAAAGTATGACATGTTTAAGTTTTACAAATGCTGCCGCTACGCAAATCAATTTTGTAAAAAAATTATTTTCAACCCTTGGCAAAGTGACGGTAATAGATGAAAAATTAATGGATGCTGCTACCGTATTAGGCGCATGTGGAACTGCATATGCAATGCGTTATATACGGGCAAACATCCAGGGGGGAATTGAAATTGGTTTTGATGCAACCACAGCTAACCTTATCGCAGCACAAACCGTAAAAGGGGCTGCAGAATTGTTATTGCAAAAAGGAACACATCCTGAACAGGAGATTGATAAGGTTACTACTCCTAAAGGCTGCACCATTGCAGGTTTAAACGAAATGGAACATAGGGGATTCAGTTCTTCATTAATAAAAGGAATAGCGGTAAGCTTTAATAAAATTGGTAAAAGCTGATATGTGGTAACTAAATTATTCTCAAAGCAACGCTTTGTAAAGAGGTACTGTCAGTGTAAATAAAACATGCAAATAAAATTAATAATTATCACCCTAATTTTTTTAGTTGGATTTGGCTGCAAAAAAAATGATTCAAATGACTGTTCCAAAGCAGTATGTCCAGCGGTGTTAGTGATTCGTCCTTTCGTTAAATTTATAATTTCTGATAAAGTTACAAACGAGGACTTATTTTTTGGATCAAGCCCCCGCTACCAATTAAAAGATCTAACCTTTTTTAAAAATAAAAATAGCACAGATACAGTTCATCTGCCACTTCATATAGATTCAATAAACAATCCCATACATTTTTTTGTTTTCAACGATGAAAATCCGGAGACTTTTTTCATTCAAATCCAAAATCAAAAAGCAGATACAATTATGTATAATCTAAAACCGGTTATTACAAATTGTTGTTTTACAGGATATATTTTTGAATCACTAAATCTTAACGGGAGCTTGATTTGCAGCAATTGTAATTTTTCCGAAATCATTAATGTAAAAAAATAAAAGATTTTGTAACGCTGCAGAATTATATGTATATTTTTACCGGACAATTTACATACATTAAGTTTCCGCGATAGAACCCTTGAAGCTATATTTATAGTTTGAAGTAATTAATAGTCATATTTTAATATAGATTTTTATCATTATTGAAATGCCGAAATGACACTAAATTAAAATCAAGACAGTTTTTTCAATTCCAAAATTATTCAGCAACACTGCATCTTTTTTATCAGCTTCCGCTTTCATTTTTTGTAATTCCTTTTGTAAATCCTTCCTGCTTTTTTCTGTTTC
Source organism: Chitinophagales bacterium (assembly GCA_038239385.1). Taxonomy (GTDB): domain Bacteria; phylum Bacteroidota; class Bacteroidia; order Chitinophagales; family Chitinophagaceae; genus Ginsengibacter. Next base: position 4,646 of record JBBSEV010000046.1, on the reverse strand, counting down.
AATTTTTGCTTTCTTTAATTCTTCCCTTAGTTCATTGATATTTATTTCCTTAAGCTTTTGCATAGATTGCTTAAACTCCTTACTATTCATTTGTTTCTTCGCATCCTGAATGCTTTTTTGAATTTGAATTTGAATTTTTTTATTGTCTATTTTGTTTAAAGAGTTTTTAATGTCTTTATTCATTTTTTCCCAATCAATACTTTTAAGCGAAGCGTCTATATCTTTTTGAATTTTTGTAAAATCAATTTTTTTTAATGACAGCTCCACATCTTTTGCAATTTTTTCAAAGTCAATTTTTGACAATGCTATGTCAACCTCAGCTAAAATTTTACTAACATCAATATTTATATTAAAGTCATTTTGCGGAATCGTATCAGCTTTCGCCAGAGTTTTTTTCTGATAGTTGTTTGCTTCAGGCAATGGGGTATAAGGATTTCTAAATGCCATTGAAAAAAGAATTATAGCAGCGACAATAAACAATTTGTAATAAGGCGGCGAAACTAAATTGAATGATTTCATAACGTTTAATTTTTGATTACGAATTATCTCGTATTCAAATATACGATTCAATTCGTATTTAGTTACTTTTTCTTATTTTTTTTTAAATTTTTTATTAACCAGGTTGATCTTGAAGAAAAAGCCTACTAATGGCCTTGAAGGAAACAAGCAGATGATGTGTTAGAATAATTTTTTATTTCTTATTAGTGCTTATTTTTTTGTCTCATCATATGTAAGCACACGATAACCAGATTTTGGAATTTCAAATTTTATAGCCGGGACGTTATCATAATTTATTTTTGATAAGGTAAATTTAAATTTCATTTTCGCGTTTTCCATTTCATATTGTACAGCAAGGCCTGGCAAAGTTTTAAATTGGTAATCATAATTTTTATTTGATAGCGTCACATCAGTTGTAAAATAAACTGTAAATGTAGAACCATCTTTTAATTTTGCTATGGCTTTACGACAATTGAAGCCCTGGATAACGCTTGTCTCTGCTGAATTTTCAAAAGTAATTCCGTCATATTTTTTATTATTTTTTTCCCAGTCTTGTTGAGTTAACGTTATCATTAGTTTTTGGCCGCTATAGTCTTTTAGTATCACTCCGCTGCCAGTTGTACCATTATGAATAGTTGCTTCACTGCCAAGGCCACTCACCATCTCTGTTCGGCTCATATTACCTTTTAAATATACCGTAGTTGTAGCACCGTCAAGCATGTCAGCCATTTTAGGTTCGGCGCTGCCTGTTTCAACTGATATGTTATAAACAAGGCTTCCTTCATTCAAAGTTTTTTGCGCCTGGGTAAAAAGCCCGACGAGAGAACATGCAATAAAAATCGCTAATCTATAAAACTTCATTATTAATTTTTTATAAACTTAATAAATTAAGTCCTTAAAAGACTTTATTGATCCAATAATAGTTGCAGGATCATTTATTGCGGGTATTGGCTTTAGCTTTTTGTTGCATGCCTTGCAATTTTTTATTGCTTTCCTGCATTGCAGAAATTCGCTCCTGCCATTTACTTTTACTTGCAGGTTTCTTTTTATTGGCTTCTAATTGTGCAAGTATTTTTTTATGATCTATTATGTATTTCTGAATCACGAATTGGATAAGTAAAGTAATGGCATTTGAAACCGTATAATACCAGGTAAGTGATGATGGTAATTTATTAAAAACACCTAATAAGATTACCGGAAAAATAAATGGCATGTATTTCATTACAGGATTACTGTTATCCTGCATATTACTCATTCCATAAAGAGAAATAAGAAGGCTTGTAATAACAGCAAAAATTGTAAAAAGGCTTATGTGGTTTCCGTAAAATGGAATACTAAATGGCAAATTATAAATTGAATCATAAGAGGAGAGATCAGTTGCCCACAAAAAACTTTTTCCCCGCAAGGTAATATTTGAATTAAAAAAATTGTATAGGGCAAAGAATATAGGAATTTGCAGTAGCGCTGGAATGCAACCACCCAGCGGATTTACTCCTGCGCTTCTAAAAAGTTTCATTTGCTCCATTCCAAATGACTGCTTATCATCGCCATACTTTGTCTTTAATGCATCAATTTCTGGTTTTAAAAGTTTCATTTTTGCCCCACTCAAATAACTTTGATACGTAAGTGGTGAAATAAGCAAGCGAATGATGATTGTAAGTAACGCTATAATAAGACCGAAACTCGCAATTTTACCAGAAAAAAAATTAAAAACAGGCATTACAAAACCTCTGTTGATATATTTTACAAATGCAAATATTCCAGACCCTAATGGCACCATATTATACATTTGATTATTGTAGGATTTCAATATTTTATAGTCGCTTGGACCATAAAATAATTGTAATGCAATATCAGTAGATTGCCCTTCTGGAATATTCAACTGTAGATTAGCCGTAGCTTTTGCAATAATTTTTAGAGAAGTATCTGAAGGAGTTTCCCACTTTACTTCCGTGTTTTCAAATTTACTTTTTGCTACAATTGCTGCTGCAAAGAATTGCTGTTTCAATGCTACCCAATCAACAGGTTTTTCGAATTTCTTATCGTCACTTTTTCCGGCAGCCAGGTGTTGAAAATCGTAGTCTCCATTCTCAACATAGGCTATATGTGATTGTTGAGTTTCCCACTCAATATCTTTTTCAAGTTTATTGGCTTCAGCTTTCCAGGTAAGATTTAGTTTGTTTTGAGTTAGTAGTTTATTACTTCCCTGAAGTTTTATATTAAGATCAATCATATAATTATCAGGCGATAAAATATATTGATGTTCGATTTTGTCTCCAGTCTTTGTTTGTAAAAAGTAGCTGATTAGGATTTTTCCATCCCGAGTAGTTTGTGGCTGAGAATTTGTAAACAACAAATCCGATGTCTGAGCTGTGTGATTTTCTCCAATATTTATCGTGTAAGAAATATTATTAAAACGGCCATCCTGTAATACAAGCGGCCTCTTATCAAAGGTCTTGAAGTTTTTTAGTTCAACTTTTTGAGGCTGACCTCCTTTATTACTAAAAGTCACTTTTAAAACTTTATTTTCTATAGTTATAAGTTCTTCTTTAATGGAAGAATCCTGGAGAATACCGGGAGATAGATGATTTTTTTGAGAAACAGAATCAAGATTAGCTGCTATGTTTATTGAGGTATCTACCTTTGGTTTTAACTTATTTAAAGAGTCTTGCTGATGCTGCCTGTCTTTTTCAAGTACCAGTTGTCCCTGGCGTGTATAATAAAAATACCCAAAAAATAAAACTGCCAATAATACAAATCCAATAACAGTGTTCCTATCCATTCCCATGTTTAAAAATTAGTTGGCAAATGTACACAAACTTTGTAGTTCCTATTTCACTGTAACAATAGAAAAGAAATGCCCCGGTTAAGGGGTTAATTAAAAATTTCTATTTTTTTGCAGGAGCGCTTTCCGTTTTTGCTGCAGGAGCGGCTTTCGAAACAGGTGCTGCTTTTGCATCTGCAGCAGGGGCTACTTTTGCAACAGTTGCTTCCTCCTGTTTAAGTTGGCGGGTCATAGTTACAGAAGCAATAGGAATGCGTGGAGAATTAAGAATTTCCATATTATCTGCTTTAACATCCTGCACCCTTACGTTCTCGTTCAACTTAAGGTTTGTAAGATCCATTTCAATATGTTCTACCAGGTATTCCGGTACAGTTTTAACTTTTAAAGATTTCATTTTCACGGCTAATTTTCCTCCTTCTTTCACCCCTGCAGGAACGCCGGTAAATTTGAGAGGGATTGAAACCGTTATCTTTTTGTTTCCAACTAACTCCAAGAAATCCACATGAATTAAATGATCACTTACCTTATCAAACTGAATATCTTTCAGCACACATTTGTAAGGGATACCATCAACTTTCACTTCTGCGAGCATGAATTCTGACGTGTAAACGATATTTTTAAAAGCAGATGCCGGAGCAGAAAAATTAATTTCTTTTGCACCTCCGTAAATTACACCTGGCACTTTTTCCTCAGAGCGAAGTTGGCGGGTGGCTGATTTACCAAATTCGGTCCTGATTTGTCCTTCGATTGTAATTGTTTTCATTATACTATTTTTTTGAGGCGCAAAGGTAGCAAATCTAATTTAGATTAAACATCCTTGTGCTTACTATTTAGATGAATCATTTTAAATTATTTGGCAAATTATTAGTGGCTAACTCTATTAAGCTTTCGTATCGTTCTTTTTTAAAATTTTACTTCTTAGGAAAAGGCTATTTATACTTTTATTCTCATACGCGTTTCTTATTGCTATAGCAAAAAGATCGGCGACTGATACAATTTTTAGTTTATCAAATTTGCCTTTTATAGGAATAGTGTCACAAACCACCAATTCTTCTAAGGCACTATTTTGAATATTTTCAAATGCATTTCCGCTTAAAACCGGATGTGTACAAAATGCCCGAATACTCCTTGCTCCTTTCTCTTTTAATAAGCCAGCGCTTTTTGCAAGTGTGCCACCTGTATCACAAATATCATCCATCAATACGATATCCCTGTCAGTTACATCGCCAATTACAACCATGCTTGAAATTTCATTTGCTCTTTTTCTATGTTTATCACAAATAACCATTTCAACTTCAAAATAACTAGCCAGTTCCCGTATACGATTAGCACTTCCAACATCAGGAGCAGCGAACGTAAGATT
>JBBSEV010000045.1:0-34683 GCA_038239385.1 Chitinophagales bacterium | reverse complement strand
GCCAAAAAAATTTGGAATTTGCAAATGCACTTTTTATAAAGAACAAAATATACAGCCGTTATCAGGCTCTATTGATACCTGACTTTAATTTACAGCAAACTCTTTAAGTATTTAAGGTCGTGCAACAGTGACCTTTTGTTGGGCGAAGCTTATTTTTCAAGAAAAGCTTTTACAGGAATTGTGTCCTCGAAATTGACACAAAGAAAATGTTTTTTGTTGTCCAAAGATTGGAATGTAATGCTCCAGTCACTGTCACCTTTATCCAACTTAGGAATCAATATGGCTTTTGGAATAAAGTGCTTTTCGAAATGGTAGAAATCAATAAAATTATATTCTGCTTTTAATTTATCAGGCAATATTTTGAAAATCTTTGGTAACCAAATTTTATAACTTGAGTGAATTTCTTTGAACCAGTTTTTTTGACTTCCTGCCGGATACTTGTCAAGTATAGGAATGTGAATGTCAATATTCTGATTATTAAACATCGCTTTTCCACACCAGAAATAATTTGAATCTAAATCTTCCAAAAATGTTAGAAGTCCAAATTGGTCATCTACTATTTGCTTTTCCATTTTTTGTTAGTTGTGTAATAGTCTGTACAAGTTGCGCCCCAACGTTCTTGATAATACTTGATTATTTTAGTCATCACTTGGAACTACAGAATATGAACAACAGCAACCATCTTCCCTTTTGCATTGCTTGAGCGGTAGATATTGTTTTTCAATTATCTTTTCAAAGGTGAAGATTTTTTTATTCTTTTTAGCGCAATATAAACAGCAGTCATTGGAATCGATTTGAATATCAAACTTAAACGGTAAGGTCGATTTTGAGATCATCAATTTATCAAAATGAATTTGTCGTAGTAAATAATTTTTGTTTCCCTTTCCAAGTTTTGCGAAGAATTCCAATGCCTTATTGTCTAATTTAAGTTTTGCCTTATAATATCTCTCTTCCGTATCCGCAGTCTTAATGTTAAATAAGCTAGCTTTTGTTAGTAATTCGGCTAAATAATCTAAAACTGAATTGCCTGATTCTTTTTGTTCAAAAAGGATGTAGTCTGTTATTATTTTATCGCGGTCAATCCCGAATTGCTGTAGAAATTCGCTGTGATTTAAAATCAACCAATTTAAATCTAATTCTTTGTCAAGCATGATATTGAGAGTCCTGAGCCGCTGAATAACGTTTCAGGGCTTTGTGTTGTGGTGGGAATAAGGGAACGTAAGCGCAGCCCATAACCAAAAGCCCAATTGAAAAACTAAAGATAAGCCTTATTCGTCAGCCCACCATAACACAAATCCATGCTATCGGCTGCCTTGTCGTCCATATAAGTTGAGTGCTTTACCAAAGTTTCCACCATTTTTTATTTGTTGTCAACTCTGCCATAGTAATTGTTTTAGTTGGCTTTGGATTTGTTTTCTCGTATTCAAATTGAAGATTTGCGACCAATTTTGTAATGCCCCAATCAGCGACATATCCAAACTTATTATCTTCTGTTTTATATTCTTTGTCAACTTTAATTTTGCCAACAAGCTCAAAGAAATTTGAAAACATTTTTTTGAAACTCTCAGGGTATGTCCAGACAATAATTGCATTGTCTTTCCAGGTCGCATAATTTCTAATCAGAACTTCCGCATTCTCAAAATCTTTAACTGATGGTTTCTTTATTTGATTTATCCTTGTTCCAGCTACTAAATTTAAGCCAGCTTCAGGGTCGTCGTTTTTTGCTAAAATAACAATGCCACCAAAGTTTCCACTGTCATGCTTAAATGCCAAACAGTCGCCAACCGAAAAGATTGGCTTTACATTTTTTAGCTTTTCTTTTACTCTGGGTTTAGCTTTTGTTTTTTCAGTTTTAATTTTATCTAAAAAGGCTTGCAGGTTCTCCTTCCGACTTTCTATGTCTTTCTCATCAGAATCAAGGTCTTGCCAAACTTGTAAGTCTGCACCACTTTCAATGATTGTTTTTACTTTTTCAAACACAATTGAATCTAACGATTTTGTCTCCCATTGTGCTAAAGCAAGTGCAAACCAAAAATTATTGCAATACTCAGGATTATCAATTAATTCTTTATTGTCTATGATGAGCTTTGCGGATATATCAACAGGCTTTTGTCCTGCATTGTAAAACCCAAAATAGTTATCATAAATTTCGCCTGAAGTGTCGTTTTCTTTTATATTAGTTCCCCAAGTTCCCATGGATAAATTTCTTTAGTTTATTTTTTGTCCTGTAAAATGTAGGGTATCCTCCAACTAGCCTTCGTTTGTAACGAGGATTATCACTTCTGATCAATAAGCGAATTCAATTCGTACTAATCCCTTTTCTTCCCTGATAGTCCTTTGCGCTGCTGTAAACATATTCCCATTGATAATTACCTGATCCGTTTCTTACAGCCTGATTTATCTCCAATTGTATATTTATCTCCACTCATTATTGCAAGCTAATAAATATTGTAATTGTACACGAGTGCCCTTCAAAAAACTCAGGGTAAACTGCCAATGAAGTTGCACAAAACTCTAAAGTTCGGCTCAAAATATTTTTACTACTTCCTTCCTTCAAAATTTACATAAATAAAATATATTTACTTTTACCCTTTCAGCGTTAAATAAAATGTGTTTGTGGTGCAATTTTTTTGGTGAGTATTTGCTTTCCTTTTTTCTTCGTAGATTTTAATCTCGTACAACATATTTAATGTTTAAAGCCTCTATATAAGTAATGAAATCCAAATCAATTATTACTTTTCTCTTCTTCGCAATTATCCATGTGAGCGTTATAGCCCAGGCTACTATTAGCTTAAATCCTGCTGTTCAATATCAAACCATTGAAGGCTGGGGGCACGGAGGCGGCGTGTTAGGCGGTACGGGTGGAGCTTTTAGTATGCTCGATTCATCTATTGCAAATCCGGTTAATTACCAATACCTGGATTACCTGGTGGATGATTTGGGTTTAACAGGTTCCCGCGTTACTGAGGTTGGTCCTCGAACTGACGGAACTGGTATGGACAATGGAGATTGCGATGTGATTGACTGGTCAAAATTTCAATCCAATAGTCTGCCACATACCCTGGCAAATTACCTGATTTATTACAAAAATAAAATCCTTGCAAAAGGTTACCAGCCAAATTTTTATTCGAGTACAGGTTATCCCACAAATGCTACCAGTCAAAAGCCGTGGGTATTAAATCACCCGGGTGAGCGGGCACAGCAGATATGGGCAAACGCAGTGTACATGCGTGATTCGCTGGGTATAAATATTAATTACGATGTTATATATAATGAACCTGCAGGCGTTATAACATCAACCATACTGGCAGATGATATTAAAGCATTGGCACCAAGATTTACTAGTCATGGTTTGGCTACACGATCACAATATGCCGAAGCTGTTAATCCGCAAATTGATTGGAATTATATTACTCCTGTACAAAACGATACTGTTTTATGGCCGCTGGTGGGAAGACTTTCTTACCACAATTACGGCACTGCCGATCCATACCGTAACAATATTTACAATTTCGGTTTATCCAAAGGGATTACAACTGCACAAACAGAAATGGACAGCCCTACATTCGATGACATCTATAATGATATGACGCTTGCAGGAACATCTTATTGGGAAATAGGATATTCTGCAACCAACACATTAGCGGCGGATAGCGGGCTTACTGCATTTACCCCATCAGCAACTTATTTTAGAATGCGGCAGGTGATACATTATGTTACTCCCGGTAATATCCGTATTTCAGCAGCAACAACGGATGCGATGTTACATATTCTTTCTTTTACTAAAAGCGGTTTAATCACAACAATAATTGATAATACAAATGCAGCTAATGAAGTTATTACTATTACAGGTTTACCGCCCGGTAATTATGGACTTTCGAGGGCAATGCCTGCCGGTATTACTTTCCAGGAACTCGGCATTCAAACAGTTGATGCTTCCGGTTCTATAACCCTTACTGTTAATGGCGGTTCATGGATTACAACATTGTATCCTTATGATGGTATTAATCATCCGCCGGATATAACAACTTTTGTAGCGCACCCTGGTTTTCTTGTATTGCCTGCATCTTCCACAACTTTATCAGCTACTGCTAATGATGCAGAACTTAATACACTCACACATGTCTGGACTGTTTTAAGCAATCCCGCCGGTGCAACACCAGTTATTACTTCGCCAAACGCATACAGCACAACAGCTACCGGTATGGATGTAGCAGGAACGTATGTATTTAATATTGCAGTAAGTGATGGAACTACTACAACATCAAGGCAGGTTTATATTGCAGTATATGCTGCCAATCCCGGGCCGGTTCTGGGCCAGGCCGGATTTAGAATTGGCACTCCATACGGACTGGTATTTGATAATCCCGGCGATACAACTCATGCTAATGTTGAATTACCGACATCAACAGCAACTTTACAAATTGGAATATCTGATCTGCAAAGCAGTAATTATACAGGGAGAGGAACTTGGACGCTGGTAAGTCAGCCAGCCGGGGGCGTTGCATCAGTTGGTGCTACCACTTATATTTTTGTCAGCATCCGGGCCCAGGTAACGGGCATGACGGTACCTGGTGATTATGTATTCCAGGTTAATGTTACTTATCCCGGGCATCCTGATCTTACCATGCGGATCATTTGCACCGTTCATCCGGCAAGTTCCGCGCCGGTAATAAATTCCCCTACTGCTTCGCCGGCAACAACCACAACACTTTCAGGAACATCTTTACTAACGGGTGTTACAACTGATGCGGAAGGAGACCTGTTAAGGCATTGGTGGTATGTTACTTCAGCGCCTGCAGGCGCATACCCTGTATTCGATCACCAGGGCTTGAAAGTATCTAACGTAAGCGGAATGACAGTTCCGGGCAATTATGTTTTTACTTTGCGATGCTTTGATGACCTGCACATGGCCACAAGAAATGTTACTGTGGTTGTAAATGCATGCACCATTAATTCATGGAATGGTTCAGTAAGTACGGCATGGGAAAACCCTGCAAACTGGAGTTGTGGTGTAATTCCGGACGCAAATACACCGGTAGATATTTCTTCTCCCAACCCAAATTATCCTGTAATAAATTCTATGGCAACATGTAAATCAATGAATGTTTCAACTGGTGCATCAGTGATGGTAAATTCAGGATTTAAACTTGATATTGTTGGGCAATAGAATAATCAAAAAATTTACCCCAACTAGTCCTCGTTTGTACGAGGATTATCATTTCTGATGAATAATCGAATTCAATTTGTACTAATCCCTCTCTTCCCTGATAGTCCTTCGCGCTGCTGTAAACATATATAAGATAGCAGCCTGATTTATCTCCAATTGTATATTTATCTCCACTCATTATTGCAAGCTAATAGATATGGTAATTATTTAGTCCCCGTTGCAAACGAGGACTAGTTAGGGAGTCCTGCTACAAAATTTATTATCATTTAGAAAGACTTCTGGCAGAGACTCGACTGGGCAAAACTCTTTTATTGAAGAATTCACTGATATTTTTAAAGTCTGTTGTAACAAAAGAAAATCCAGAACCGTTTTAACTGGAAACCTTTGTATCATGAACAGGTGCTTCTCCTTAATTATATTTTCCTTTTTATGTTGTTCTGTTTTTGCCCAAAGCAGTAATGAACTACATGGAGTTGTATTGAGTTCTGGTTCACAGGAAGTATTGCCGCATGCCAGTATTTCTATTTATTTCGAGGGAAAAGTGTCGGGATTGGTAGCGAATAATGAAGGGAAGTTTTCAATTGCAGCAGGAATTATTTATGATTCGGTGAAGGTCTCCATGATAGGACATCATTCCAAAACTTATGTTGCCAAACAGGTTGACGCAACTGTTGATCTTGAAGTGAGACTGGATATTGCTCCGGCAGCTTTGCAGGAAGTAGTAATACGGTCTTTTACTGCACTGGATGTAATAAAGAAAGCCATCGCAAAAATTCCGGTTAATCAGCCCCAGGATAATTTTGAGAATAAGGGATTTTACAGGGAAATTATAAAAGACAAGGAAAATTATTTTTCAGTTGCAGAAGCTATTTTCACTACCCAGTACTTTCCTTCAAAAAAAGACTATAAATTAAAGTTGGAGCAAGGCCGGAGTAAAGAAGATGTGTCTTATACCCGCTTGTTTGAAGACTTCCATCCTGGTGGTGGGCCGCAGGCTGTTGCTGGTAATAGTTTTATTAGCGGCACAGCAGCCTTCTTGAATGGGAAAGAGATCAATAATTTCAACTACAGGATTGATTCGATGGTACAGTTTGATAGCCGTTGGTTGTATCATATCAGTTTTGATCAGAAGCCCGGCGTAAAAGAAGCATTGGATAAAGGTTATGTGTTAATAGATGTGGAAGATGATGCCGTGGTGCAATATGATGTAAAGAATAGCCCGTTGGGTGAACCTTACATTAAAAGCTTAACAGGCTCTGATAAGATATTCGCAGAATTATTAAAAATTGATTTTAAACGAAAAGGATGGAAACGTCATGTTGATTTTACAAGAGTAAAAGATAAATGGGTGATGAGTTATACAGAAACGGAATATGAAATTTTTTATAAACAACCAAAAAAAGAACTTGACCTTGACCTTACGATTTCAGTTGCGCTGGCATTTACGGATTTGTACAGGGCGATTGATAAAGAGATAATCAAAGCTGAGGAATGGAAGAAAAACAATATTATCGCAAACCTGCCAACAGCATTTGATACTAAATTTTGGGGACTCAATAATATTATCTCACCAACAGAACAGGTGAAGGATATTATTGCAGGCATATCGAAAAACAATAAAGATCTTCCCGTCGCTTCTGTTATTCCCGGCTGGCAGTACATGAACCGGAACTTGTTTGTTTGTTATAGCAGTAAGGATACCATCACATTAATTCCCGTAATGAAATGCAATTGGGAAGATGACCTCACCGGTGGGCTGTTATATCGGGATATGGATAGCGATTTTGTTTTTGAAGCCAAAATCAACGTAGTTAAAAATTCAGATAACGGTACATGGCCCGACCGGGGTTTTCAGCAAGCGGGTATTGTCTTACGGAGCGTAAATGATACAGCTGAAAATTATGTTTTTTTATCGATAGGAACTGGCGGTAATCCGGTTCCAAAACTTTTTTTCAAGCGGACGATTAATAATAAAAGTAAAACGGTAGTAGACAAACGGGAAACAATGAATGGATGGATGCGAATCGAAAAAACGGGCAATAGGGTGGTTGCTTATTTTAAAGAGGATAACACCGCAGCTTACAAGAGAGCAGGCGAATATAACCTCGAGTGGCTGAGGGGCAACGTGCAGATAGGTCTTGCAGTATTTGCTGCTTTTTCAGGAGATGGACCGAAAATGAAACCAGATATAAAAGCAAATTTTTCACAAATTAAAATTGAAGCCTTATGAAACGGCTTTTACTCACCATACTGCCATTGCTTTCTTTAGGTAATGTCTTTGCATGTTTGATTCTTTTTATAACTAATGGTAAAACAGTATTAGTGGGCAATCATGAAGATTGGTATGCACAGGATGCTGAAGTTACATTCATCCCTGCGACTAGTAAAAATTTTGGCATGCTTTACTTTGATTTTGCCAGTGAAAAGACAGCGCAGGGGGGCCTGAATACGGCCGGTTTATTTTTTGACGGAACAAGAACACCTTTTGCACCATATAACGACAATAATTTAAAAGAAGATTGTAATTGTTATATCTGGAAAAAAATACTGGAAGAATGTGCTACGGTAAATGAAGCAGTTTCGTATGTGCAGCGATATAAGATTCCGGAAATGGAAGATGTCCATATTCTGTTTGCGGATAAAAAAGGTAATTCAGCAGTAATAGGCGTATATGATGGAAAATTACAGATTCATATACGACAGGGCAACCACCAGCTATTGACGAATTTTAATCTTACCAATCCTTCTTATGGAGATGAGCCGGTATGTAAGCGGTATGAAACAACGGAGAAAATGCTAAGTGTTGATTCTTCGGTTACAATTGATAATGTAGAAAAAATTTTAGCCAAAACGCACCAGGATGCGTTGACGGTTTATTCTAATATTTATAATCTTACTTCAGGTGAAGTGTATGTCTATAACCATGCGGATTTTACAAAGAAGGTTAAATTGAATTTATTAAATGAGTTGAGAAAAGGGAAGCACGCGGTCAGGATTGATGCTTTATTTAAATAGATGGTTTCTTTCCTTGCGAAAAGAAAATAACAAAAACATCTGATAGCGATTCACACCGCTATTGCCCATGCAAACCCGTCAGATGGAATGTATGAACATTTGATTGCTGACAAATGAGGAGAATGCTCTTTAGATTGACGTACAACATTGAAAGATCAAAAGAATAAAATGAAAATTAATCCACTTTTTGTTGAGCATTGTTTGTTATTGAATCTTACCTTTTTACCACTTAGTTATTTCCTTTATAAAAGAGATTAATTCATTGGCCATTTGCTGATGCTCTTTTAAATTAGGATGCCAATCGCTGCCATTAGGAGTAAATGGATTGAAATTAAAATAATAGATTTCTTTATCTAGATTTTTAAAATGATTAGTTACTGCCTGAATATGTGATTGAAATTTCATCCATTTATCACCCAAACCAGAAGGCCCTGCTACACAAATAATGTTTGTTTGAGGATATTGATGCCTGATTTTTTCTACAAATTTTATGTAAGTATTTACAAACTGTACACTATCTAAATCTACTGACAGATCATTGCCGCCAAGTGCTATTACCACAACCTGTGGCTGATGGTTAGTGTAATCCCATTTGGCCTTGCGGCTAACAACAACTTCATCATACAACAGAGGCTGGGTAAAGGTTTTACCACCACCATAACTCTGGTACATGCCTACACCCGATCTGCAAACTGTTAAATAATCTGCATTGAATGCCCGGGCGGTAATAGCGCCATAGGTTGCATAATTGTTTTCTGTTTCGTAACTAAAATGTTCTTCCCTGCTTTTACCCTCATTACCATAACCGCAGGTGTACGAATCACCAATAAATTCCATTAGCCTTTTCCTTCTTTCCACAGCCACTAACCTTTTCCCCTCATCAATATTAAACCCTAAAAATGTTGTGTTGCCACCTTGCCACTCAGTACGCCTGATAATTTCCAATGTATGTTTTTGATTAAGCAGATTTTGAGCAAGCGGATATACTCCCTCTTTGTTACCGGTTTTAAAAATGAATAAGCTGTCGTCAAGCTTAACAGTAAACCAGTTTTTAAGACTGTCGTCCTGCAACAAAACTGAAATAGAAGTTCCTGTAAACCCGGTACGTATGCTGCACCCGGAATACATAAATACAGGCTTTTCCTTTTCAGAAAAATCAAAACGACCAATGTATTGGACATTTGATTCTGAAGCTGACACAAAAACCTGCTGATTTTTTTGTGCAACAGACGTGAAGCAAAGCAATGTAATTATAACCTGTAGTGATAATTTTTTCATTTATTTTTTTTATGTTACCGGGGGTAAACTTTTAACTTCATCAACCAACTAGTCCTCGTTTGTAACGATTACTATCACTTCTGATGAATAAGCGAATTCAATTTGTACTAATGGCTCTCTACCTGATAGTCCTTCGCGCTGCTGTAAACATATATAAAATAGCAGCCTGATTTGTCTCCAATTGTATATTTATCTTCACTCATTATTGCAAGCTAATAAATATCGTAATTATTTAGTCCTAGTTGCAAATGAGAACTAGTTAGGGCGACCGAAATTTTTAACCGGTTTGTCCATTTTTATTTTTGCTGCAAGTTGTATGATAGTGGTTCTAAAGCATAATGTTCACCTTTTTTTGTTGCAAATTCTATACTGCCACCTGCCAGTTTTTGATACTTAATATTTTTGCCATTGGATTTTATCCTGACATCATTTCTTACATTTATACGGCATGGCCCACCGTCCTTTGATAATATTTCAGCCTGAGTAATTTTGTTGTTCTTCCAGGCAAAATTTAATTCAAATGCACCTCGTACACAAACACCATTAAATTTTCCCTCGCTCCAGGCTGCAGGAAGGGCCGGCAAAAAATCAATTACCCCTTCATGTGATTGAACCAGCATTTCATTAATACCTGCAGTTACACCCAGTGAACCATCTACCTGCATCGGTTTAAAACATTTAGCAAATAATTGCATAAAACATTGGTCTTTTAAATAACCTTTAAATAGTTTATACGCCCTTTCCCCATCATACAACCTTGCCCAAAGCGACATCTTCCACGCCCTGGACCAGCCTGCTCCATCATCGCCCCGTTGATTTAATACTGCTTTACAAGCATCCACAAATTGTGGTGTTCTTTTTACTGATAAAACATTGCCAGGATATAATCCATACATATGTGAAAAATGCCGGTGATTTTTTTCCAATTGTGCCCAATCATCTGTCCATTCCTGCAATGAACCATCTTTGCCTATTTGTGGAGGCACCAAACGTTTACGGGCATTCGCTACCTGCAATGCAAATGCTTTGTCTGCACCAAGTATGGAAGCAGCCTGTTCAAAATTTCCAAAAAGATCTGTGAGTATCTGCATATCTATTGATGACCCTGCACATATGGTTGTACCGGGTATCATACTTCCGGTTACTTCATCAAAGTAGGGTTTATTATTTTTGCTTGCCGGAAAATTTTCAGGAGACGTAGAGGGATTGGTTACCAGCCATTTTTTATTGGGATGTTCAACCAGGTAATCCATAAAAAATTGTACCGAACCTTTCAGCAGTGGATAAAAATCAGCAGCAAATTTTTTATCTTTTGTAAATAAATAATGTTCCCATAATTCATTGGTAAGCCACGCACCACCAACTGTAAAAGTTCCCCAGGTTGGCCCATCCATGGGTGCTGCAACCCGCCATATATCTGTGTTTTGGTGCAGTACCCAGCCTCCTGCGCCATAATTTTCTTTGGCTACCGCTGCCCCCTGTACGCTAACCTCCCGCATCATTTTTAAAAGCGGCTGGCTGCACTCAGAAAGATTGGCTGATTCAACGGCCCAGTAATTCATCTGCGTATTGATATTGGTAGTGTATTTAGAATCCCAGGGCGGGTTCATATCATTGTTCCAGATGCCTTGTAAATTAGCTGGCTGCGTACCCGGCCTTGATGAAGAAATTAATAAATATCTTCCAAACTGGTAACATAAGGCCGCCAATTGCGGATCGGTTGTCGAGTCATTTTTTATTATCCTTTGGTCTGTTGGTAAATAAGCATTAGGGGTATTTAAAAAGTTTAAAGAAACACGGTTAAAAAGATTTTTATAATCTTTTATATGTGCTGCTTTAATCATTCCAAAAGATTTGTTACTTAAAGCAGATAAATATTTTTCAACACGGTCATGGGCATCTGCGGTTACATCATTATAATTTACAAAATTGGTGGCTGCAACAAAATAAAGCGTGACTGTATCAGCATTTTCAATTTGTAAATTGTATCCATCAACAGTCATTTTACCTCCTTCGGGTATTGCTTTTAAAATGGCATCATAGCGCAGCTTTCCTTCTACACCCATGTAATCGGCCGATTTGCCTGTTAATTGTAGTGCATCATTTCCATACCCATTCATTCTAAAATAATCTGTTGCATAATTTGAATGGGTTTGGTTTCTAACTCCTCTCAGGTTTGCTGAAAATGAAATACCGCCGGGTTTATTGGCGGTTAACCTGATCGCAATAACTTCGTCGGGATGTGATGAAATAATTTCCCTTTGGTAAGTTATTCCATTTTGCGTAAAGGCAATACCGGTAATACCTGTCTCAAGGTCGAGCCATCGTTTATAATTAATGATTGAATCTTTTTTGGGAAATGAAAGAACTAAGTTTGCCAACGACTGGTATTTTTGTTGCTCTACCGGGTAGCCCATTAAATATCGTCCAAAAAGATTATGAGCCTTTAGCATTTCCTCCTCAAAAACAAGTTGCTGAATTTTGGGCAGCATTGCAGCACCTCCCTTAACAACGGTCGAATATGGGCCCCCAGACCAGTAAGTATCTTCATTTAATTGAATTATTTCCTCATCCGTTTTTCCATATACCATCGCCCCTAATCGGCCATTTCCAACCGGCAGGGCTTCCTCCCATATGGATGCTGGTTTTGAATACCATAACAAGGTTGATGGCGAAAATATCTTATTGTCAATACCTGTTGATGTAACCTTGCTACTTTGTGAAACAACGGATAAAGGAGAAAGAAGGGTTAATAAAATATATGAAATAAAAAGAAGTCCGGTTAAATAAAACTTCATAAAAAATTATTAAGTGGCTTTGTTAAGGAATGTAAAAATATATATTAGCAAATTTTAAAAAAATTAAATGCCCCTTCATTTAATGTTGCTTCAATTTCTTTGACTGCTGCGGTTATAGACAAACCGCTTAAATTAGTACATCTTAAAGTGTGATGGATTTCATCCCCTACTTTTTTCTGGTTTCAACTGCTTCGTCCAAAAGGATTTCCTAATTAAGTTATTGTTAATGCCTCTTATTTAAAATATCATTTTCGCATAATTTATTTAACTCCCATTAGTATAGTTTATGCTTCTGCCATATGCCGGCATATTACACAAGGTGAAGGCAGATGATTCAAGAATCTCTATTTTATAAAAAAATCAAAGAATAATCTACATTTGTTTTGTGTCAGGTAAACCAACATTAATAAAAGTATTTGTCGCATCACCAGGAGATGTAAACAGAGAAAGAGATTCACTTTTAGGGATCGTTAATGAATTAAATAGAACATGTGATGCGTTGCTCGGAAAATCGGTTATACGCCTGGAGCTTTTACGTTGGGAAGCAGATTCTTTTCCGGATGCCGGTAGGCCACAAGCTTTGATTACAGAACAAATTGGCGATTACGATATATTTATTGGGATACTTTCAACACGCTTTGGCACTCCTAGTGGTAAAGCAGGTTCAGGAACTGAAGAAGAATTTTTAGATGCTTATGCAAACTGGGAAAAAAAGAAAAAGCCGCATATTTGCCTTTATTTTAATAAAGCTGCAATTCCGCTACAACGAAATACAGAATTTGTTAAACAGCTTTTGCAAATTGCTGAATTCCGGGAAAAGTGGGCTGGTAAAATCCTTTATTGGGATTACGAAGGCGAAGGGTTTTTCGCAGAAACAGTTCGTCCTCATCTTGCTCAAATCGTCGGAAGCATGTTTCGTAATCAAACCATTCCAGACCTAAAAATTGAAAAGAGATCTTTTAGTAGTGAGATGGTTATACTGACGGCGATTGGTCCTGATGATGCGTGTTACCCCCATCAAGAGAAATACCTTAATCGCTCTGGTAATGTAATAGAAGCAGCTCAACAGGATGGGTGGCTTAGCGGAACATTTAGGTTTGATGGACCATTATTTCCGGGCGATAATAGAGTATATTCCTTTCTTCAGTTTCAAGTTATACTTGCAGAATGATCCGGAGGTAGTATGGTAATTATAATAGAATTACTACTACCTTAAGTTGTTTAGAAAAGGTTCGCATCTTTCAAATTTAGTAAACCACGATCTTAAGGTGTGTGTAGCATGCCTCAGCTATTTTCTTTACAGTTCTTGCATGAAATCTTATTAATAGCATTTTGCATTTGCCGTTTTAAGTGTTTACCCGGCTACAAATTAGAATTGCAAATTGTAAGTAATAAAAAAGTAAAATTAACAACTTACTTTTTGTACTTTAAAGGTTCATATCCAGTGTAAGTACTGAAATACCGATGCTAATTCCTGCCTGATTACATTTCAAATATTTTTTACTTAAAAAGATTAACAATGAAAAAGTATGTTCTTTTTTTGGCTGTTATGATAATGGCCAGTAATGTTATTGCTCAAAATATCGGCATCGGTACTACTACACCCAATGCGAGCGCCGCCCTCGAAATTAACGCAACTGGTAAAGGTTTGCTGATACCAAGAACTTCTACCACTACCCGTACGGCCATTGTAAATCCTGCCAAAGGATTGATGGTGTATGATACCACAACAAACAGTTTTTGGTATCATAACGGCAGTGCCTGGACGCAAATAGATAATGCAGGAACAGGGTGGTCGCTTACGGGTAACAGCGGAACCAATACATCCAGTAATTTTATTGGCACTACAGATAACCAGCCATTACGCTTTCGTATTAAAAATATCTATTCCGGGGAAATAGATTCAGCTAATAATAAAACTTTAATATTTTCAGATTCTTTTAAATCCCTTTTTTTGTAGTAAAACTTTAATTGCAATGGTAAAATTCCAAATCAACCCTTTATAATTGAATATTCTGTTGGGTGAAATACCTCCATCCGAAAACTGAAGGCCGGAAGTGTTCAAATCCACCCGCGGTGCTGCCTGGAGGAATAGAGAGGAGTTGGTAAGAACTGGATAATGATAGCCAACCCCAAATCTAAACGATGCAAAAACAGATGCCTTTGCACTTAGAAGCAAATCATAATTCACCTCAACCTTAGGAATAAAACCTAATGAACTATTTCTGATTGCAACAGTACCCCGATCTTTTGGATTCTTAACGCGAAGCGATTTATAAACATTTCCGAAAGCTATAAGGTTCCCGCCAAACTCTCTTTTCCTGCTAAAGTCCAAGTCAGTTTCAACATATGAAACCGCTAATGATGCACGCAGATATAAATTTTCTGATATTACCTGGTTATAACCTGCCGCTAAATTCAACATAATTATAGAAGTATATTTATGAAAAGTAACAATACTGATATCAAATTCACCATAGAAACCCCTGGTCATTCCGAACTCTAATCCAAAACCACCATAAAAAGAAGGATTGTTATGTGCAGGCCAATGAAGAGAATCTAAATAATTGTAGGTGAGAGGACGATTCCTAAGACTGTAATCAAATTGAACTTTAGGGGAGAAATCCGAATGTTTAAAAGGAGCCTGACCTGCAGTAAAGTTAAGGCTACAATAAGGTATGCTTTGAGCTACAGCCTTGTTGCTGCTGGGGTGATTATAGAAAGACTTCTCTTTATTTGTGTATTGCTGCTCTTTCGGTTTCCCCCTCACATTTGTATTGAACAGATTTTGCGAAGCCGCTTGTTGTACAGAAAGTAATAAGAACATCAACACACGGATAAGTTTCATGCGTGTAAACTTTTAGTTTTAAGAATTGCCAGCCACCCTTTTCTAATCAACTATTGAACACCTGTTTCAATTATTTTCTAAGTATTTTACGCCGGGATATCCCACTTTTAAATATTGATACCAAACATAAAGCAGCATTTTGAACACAATCTGAATATAAATCAGTAGTTTATTATGGAGAGTCTATTTGTTAGCAAAATCTCAGGCGGTGAAGGTTGCCTTGGTTATGAATATGGAACGTCGCATAACGGATATATTCCTGAGAATTAGATTTTATTTATCCGAAAGGGAAATGAGTAAACTTTTGTGTACCGCTGATTTATAAAATAATCAGATTGGGTGTATTTCCGTCACTGTAGGTTTTCCGCACTAATATTCCCCCTCTTTTGCACTAAACAAAATCAATTGTGATGTGTTTATAATAAGCGCCGTATCAAACCGTGCTTAATGCCGGCACACCGGAATAAGTACTATAATTTACTTTTGCAATTAACGCTTAAAATATGAAGATAATCTACCAGTATCTCTTAACCCTATTAGCAGGATGTTTATGCATTCAAAATTCATGGGCCCAGCTTTTGAAACCCGGCTTTGAAAAAGCTGAATATCTTGAGACATTAAAGATCAACCAGAGGGCTCATATACCGCTTGATAAATGGGCGGATACTTCAGCCATTCCGCCTCCCTCAGATTATAATTTTGTGTATCGCTCGCCGGTGGTGGCATTCGATAATATATGGGACTTGTGGGTACACAAGACTAAAGCGATTGCGGTGATCGCAGTACAGGGAAGTATACCAACATCCGCAAGTTTTTTAGCAAATTTTTACGCGGCTATGATTCCTGCAAAGGGTAATATCCAGCTTAACAAAGAAGTCAATTTTAATTATGCACTCTCCGAAAATCCCAATGCCGCCGTGCATGTAGGATGGCTGGTAGCCATGGCATTTTTATCACCAACTATTGAACATGAAATTGATTCATGCTACAAAGCGGGCATTAAAGATTTTATTATAACAGGGCACAGCCAGGGAGGCGGTATTGCCTTTTTACTGAATTCGTATTTGCAAAACTTACAGCGCACGGGTAAGCTCCCTGCAGATATCCGTTTTAAAACCTATTGCAGCGCCGGGCCAAAGCCGGGTAATTTGTTTTACGCCTATGATTATGAAAACATGACGAAAGGTGGATGGGCGTATAATGTTGTTAATAGCGCTGACTGGGTACCTGATGTACCATTTAGTGTGCAAACGGTAAATGATTTCCCAGCGGTGAATCCTTTCCGCCATGCCAGGGCAATGATAAAAAAAGAAAAACTACTGAAACGGGTAATACTAAGGCATGTATATAATCAACTCAGCAGGTCGAGCATAAAGGCCCAAAAAAATTATCAAAAGTATTTGGGGAAAATGGTTTCCAAAGCAGTTAAAAAGCAGATACCCGGCTTTGTACCTCCGCAATATTATGCAAGCAATTACTATGTAAGAACAGGCAACACTATTGTCTTGTATGCTGATGATGCATATTTCAAACTGTTCAATAATGACCCGGACAACCCGAATATCTGGCAACATCATCTACCAGTAGCCTACTTGTATTTAACTCAGAAATTATAAGAAGGAAACTAAAAAAGACTATCAGTTTTGAATGCTCTTTCAATCATGGGGCTACTGTTTTAAGAACACCAGCTGCATATAATAATACCACGCCGGTTATGACAAAGCTGATGCAGAACCTGTCTGGCAACGTACCGTTGATTTTTTAAATCAGAAATTGAAGTAGTTAGGAGCAGTTAGTATTCGAGGTACAGGTATGCCCGACCCAAATTCTACGCTGCATACCTAAAGGCCAGTACGTGGCCTTCTAACATTCCTTAGGGAGGATTCGAGGGAAGGATTTAATCCCGGTAAGCACGAAGCGTTTCTATGGGAACGCCTGGTTACGGATATTTTAAAATATCTACCCACAAGTTGCTCCTAACTGAACATTAAGGCATTTGTTCTCAATATAAAACATCCAAAACTCACGTTAGTATATGTACCCATTCGTAATGTCTAACTGATAAGGTGAAGATGAAATGGTATAAATCGTAATTTTTCGGCCAGAGTTTGTTGCGAGGTTTAAGAGACTTGCCGTTCCAGGATCAATCTCCACATATTTTTCTATATTTTTAGATCCATAGATATAGAACGTGTTATTAACTCTGTAGAGTTGAAAATATTTTTCACCGGATTTTACATACATATTCTGCCCATCACAATATCCCCATAGATTTCTTTCTAACTGGTATGCACCGGTTGAATTAATTGTATAAAGCGCGTCGGTATATTTATCTTTCTTTACTTCAAAATGCTCAGTGGATGGTGTATTGTTAAGGAATTGCTTATAGGTCATATACAATCCTTTCTTCTTTTGTTGATCGATCAATATAGGAATATTATTAAAGCTATTCTTGAATTGGTTAACATCGACAAATTGACCAGGTTTACCAGGCGTATGAAACGCTGAATAAATTTTTTCAGCGGTTACCTGCAAGGAAACTGAAATTAAATTGGGCGCATCCTGTTGAAATTTGCCATTCAATTTTTCAATGATTGTATCTACCTGGCATAAGTAAGTGATTTTGTCATTTTCCTTTTTAAAACAATCAACTTTCCAAATTATTCCGCCTTTCCAATACCCATCCGTAAATTTGAGATATTGTGTAATCCATAATTTCTTTAAACATACTACTACGTGGTCAGCTACTAAATTTGAATCTCTTTTTAAGTCAATTAATTTTAGAAGGTAATTCTTAATTTGTGTACTGATATTGGGAATCGTGTAATAGGCCTGCTTTTCAAACCCAATGCAAGTCGTATCTGGCCGCCAATCTAAAACCTGTATATTATCAAAGGGCATCAATGCGCAACAGGATATACCAGGTCTTTGTATAGATAAAGATTTTTCATGAAACTTTGAAAAATTGAATTCGTCCGTCATTTTCTTTTGTGAAAAGGAATGTAAAAAGCAAAGTGTTGTTAATAAGTAAAAAAATAAAAATTTCATAATGGTTAGCTCTATGGTTTAAGTCGCAATGGATTACGCAACGATGTAACAATATTTTGTTTCGGGGCTTCTCTTTTCTTTAAGCGGGCATTTGGCCGCACTAATCACCCCAACTAGTCACGAGGATTATGACTTCTGATCAATCAGCGAATTCAATTTGTATTACTCCCTTTCTTCCCTCATATTCTTTTGCGCTGCTGTAAACATATATAAAATAGCAGCCTGATTTATCTCCAATTGTATATTTATCTCCACTCATTATTGTAAGGTAATAAATATCGTCATTACTTAGTCCCCGTTGCAAAAGAGGACTAAAAAAGATGACTGTGACTATTTCTCACCCTGGTACAAGCAATTATGGCTTTTAGCCATTGTAAATTTGAAGATGAAAAGATTTTACGGGACAAAAGTGCCTACTTATTAAAATAGTACTTTACCATTGCAGATATGTGGGAAAGTTAAGGGCTTAACAATTTAAAATTTTAGAAAAGGTCTGTGTTACTTTACAAAAGAGATGGGAAAATCGCAAAATGCATCTGTCCTTTTAATCCGGGTTGCGGGAATTAGCTTGGAATAATAAAGTTTATACACTCAACGGAGAAATGGAAAGTGATAAAACTGGAACTTTATACAGGCATTAAGCCATTGACAATAATAAAAAGCGAATATTTGTGGAAAACCGATGTAAGCTTTCTACATGACAATTGATAGATTTGCCAAAGAGCAAAAAAGCCGCTCAATATTTTCATACCAAGCGGCGAAGAGATTTTGAAGTATATGGATATCCCAAAATCCCGGTTGAAGGTCAACCTACAAAACGCACTTCTTTGTATAGAAGTTTTGCGAAACCTTAAGGATCTACTTTATGTTTTACACATTTGGTAGAAACGGACCAGAGCTGATCAAGAGCTCTGGCTTTTTTATGTCTTAAAAGTAAGACAGAGTTTTGAATAGGTTGCATAATTACGAAAAAAAGTTTGTAAATAATTATTTGTATTTGTTTGCAAAATAAATTCATCCAAAAATTTTGCCCCCAACTAGTCCTCGTTTGCAAACCTACCGTGTACCCACATCTTTTGCGATCATCCATCCTTCATAGATAAGATAAAATTTTTCTAAGCCATTCCTAATTGTTATTAATCCTGCACATCGTTGTGATGCATAACCTTTCCATCCACCAAGTCTGCTTATTATCCAGGTAGCCCATTTAAGTTGTGTTTTTTTAAACTGATTAGATTGCTTTATTGTTTTGCCGGATAGTTTTTTATTCAGATCATTAAGGCATTATTGCTCAGTTTCTGTAAACACTTCATTAACATTTTGTCCATCACCTTCTTCTTCTTCATATGCTAACCTCATTTGGATAATTTTAAGTATTGAGGAATGATTATAATTTGGTACAAAACTAAAAAAAGATGTGGGTACACGGTAGGTTTGTAACGAGGATTATCACTTCTGATCAATAAGCAAATTCAATTTGTATTAATCCCTTTCTTCCCTCATATTCCTTTGCGCTGCTGTAAACATATATAAAATAGCAGCCCGATTTATCTCCAATTGCATATTTATCTCCACTCATTATTGCAAGCTAATATATATCGTGATTATTTAGTCCTCGTTGCAAAAGAGGACTAGTTGGGGGCAATCTCAGCAAATTATCAACAACAGGTTATGATACTGCAATTGATTATTTTAATCAGCAAACTTTTTACTGTTTACGTGTTTCATTAAATAATCACTGGTAAATAAAAAAGCGATTGCATAATGCAATCGCTAAAAACTAAACAAACAATCCGTATCAACTAAAATGGAAGATCATCTGCGGGTTCTTCCATTTCCGCTGTTACGCCTGCATGATTATTTGAAGAAGAAGATGAATTTGAATTAGAACTTCCCTGGTTATTTTCAGTGCGGCCACCTAATAACTGAACATCACGAACCCTCATTCTTAAGGTAGCAGCAGCCTGGTTTTCTTTATTCATATAGCCTTCTGCATCGGGTGAGCCTTCCACAAATACCAGTTGTCCCTTTTTGAGATATGGTGAAATAGCCGTTCTGTCTGTCCAGAAAGCGCATTCAACCCAGGTTGTGCGTTCTCTTTGAGCACCTGTTGAATCTTTAAATTTTTCAGTGTGTGCCACACTAAAATTAATTACGTTTTTTCCGTTAACTTCTTTGACGATGCAATCCTTACCCAGGTTGCCGATAATCTGTAATTTAATCATGACTGTTTTTTTTAATTGTTAATCGATGTATCTGTACGGCTTCATTCTAAGTGTAAGAACGAAGCGAAATCTAATGAGTAATTACAAACCTAATTCATTTTCTTTTTGAGTGTGCTTACCTGGTCCTGCAGGTTGCTTACAAGATTTATCAACGAATCAACATCCCATCGCTGCTGTTGTGTAACTTTATTTATAACTGCCTGGGCTTGCCAAATTTCAAGCACATCTGTTGTATTTACCTGGTAAGGCTGATAGGCAGGATTATCACTTACCAGGGTAAGTTTATTTTTATTTTTATTGCTTTTAATTACACGCTTGTAAACGATACCTTCGCTATTGCTTACAACGATATAGGTTGTATTACTTTTCAAGTTCTCCACGTTTTCAATTTTTTCACCAACGATAATACTACCGCTTGGCGTTGGCATCATACTATCACCAATTATTTCAAAGGCCCGGTAATATCCACCTGAAAGCATAGGCAAAGTGAAAGTATTAAGTTCATCAATAAATTCGCTATCTGCATACCCGGCAAGATAACCTGCTGCTGCTTTTACAGGTACAAAATGAATTATATTCCTTTCAGCACTCATCATTTTTAATTGGCGCCTCTTTGCAAGATAACTCGACCCCTTTGTTTCAGTAAGGTCACGAAGCAACAATTCATCAAGAGTTACCTTAAAAATATCACCTACAATTTCCAGTATATCAATTCTTGGTTCTGCCCGCTCTTCCTCATAGGCTCCTATAAGCGACCGTTTAATACCAAGTTTATTTGCAAACTCTTCCTGGGTCCATCCCCGAAGTTTACGTAAATATTTTAAATTCTGTCCTGCTACAGGCATAGTAACTAATTTATTTAGACAAAAATACTAATTAATTTAGCTTTACCAAAATTTTTTAATTTTTTTTTGAAAAATATATAAGCGCAGCTAAGGCGTTAAAACTTTCATTAAAAATTTTGTGCCGATGAAATAGAATTTTAAAAAGCAATGAACGAGGGGTTCAATAATTCTTCTTTATTATATGTGAGTTCTGTTAATAAACTTGTTTGATAAACATTCATATTCAAAGACCTTAAGATAGCATGCCCTGCCGCAGTATCCCATTCCATGGTAGGTGCAAGCCTGGGATAAATGTCTGCTACCCCTTCTGCCAATAGCATTAGCTTTAATGAACTTCCCATGGATGAAAGCTTTGCGTTACTAAATTGATTAATAAAGGCGCTTGTTTCTTCGTTCATATGCGATTTAGATGCTACAATCGTTATCTGTTCTTTCTGTTGTAATTCTTTGATGGATCTCTTTTTTGGAAGGAATGATAATTGCAGTTCCTTGCCCTTTTCTATTTTGTAAACACCTGTTTCTTCCGATCCATAATACATAACATTAATGTAAGGTGCATAAATAACTCCTGCAATGGGAATTTTAGAATGCATCAGGGCTATATTCACGGTAAACTCTCCGGTCCTTTTTATAAATTCTTTTGTTCCATCCAGTGGATCTATGAGCCAGAAATAGTTCCAGTTTTTTCGTTCCTCATACGTAATGTTATTGCCTTCTTCCGAAAGTATAGGTAAACCAGTTTCTTCCAGTTGTGAGCAAATAATCGCATGTGCTGCTTTATCGGCAAGCGTTAAGGGCGACCGGTCACTTTTCATCTCCACACCAAAGTCTCCCGAATTATATATTTCCAAAATGGCTTCTCCCGCCTTTAAAGCAGCTTTTTCGGCTAACTTCAGCAGATGCGTTATATCAATCATATTTTAGTGCTAAATTAATTTCATTTTAAATACTTAGACTAATAGCAGGCTCAACAAACTTGATTATCTTTTGCACTGATTCTTCTACCGTTTCATCGGCAGTCCATAGTTCTATATCGGGCAAAGCGGGAGGATCATAAGGAGCGCTGATGCCGGTAAAATTGGGTATAATTCCTTTGCGTGCTTTGGCATATAATCCTTTTACATCACGCTCTTCGCATATTTCTACCGGGCAGTTTACGTATACTTCAGTGAAGCGATCTTCACCTACCATTTTTTTAATAGTCATTCGGTCGTCTCCGCAAGGAGAGATAAAAGCACTAATCACTATCAGGCCTGCATCCAGCATGAGTTTGGATACTTCCCCTATTCTCCGCAAATTTTCTCTCCGGTCATCTTCAGAGAACCCTAAGTCTTTACAAAGTCCGTTGCGTACATTGTCTCCATCAAGTATAAAAACTTTAAGGCCTTTAGAGAAAAAATAGTGTTCCAGCCGAAGAGCCAATGTTGTTTTACCTGAGCCCGACAGACCCGTAAGCCAGATAAGGCGTGGCTCCTGCATCATTGCCTCTTTGCGGCGCTCGTAGGTAATTTTGGAATCGAAAGGAAAGATTGTATTGGCCATAATTACAAATTGAAATATTATGAAGTGAAAAATGAGGTATCAGCAAAAGCAGATTTTCAAATCGAAAACATTTAGTTAATAATGCATGAAATGGTTTAAATGAAAATTAAATGAGTAAAAGGATGATTAATCTTTCATGTAGATATTGAAAAGAAAAAGCTTTAGTATTAATAAAGCAGCAATGCACAAGTCAGATGGTTGGATCTACTAACATTAGGTGCACTATATGGTTTGTAACAAAACTTTTCTTATGATTTTCTCTTCCTCTTTTGTTATTGCATTGGAAAGATTACTTATTTTTTTAAATAAAACAAATTTTTTCCAAATTCTAAACCTGTTCGATTGAAAAGAAAGAAATAATACAGACTTTACAATTTACCATTTATTTGTACATAACTCCACAAAGTAAATGGCAATAAAATCAGCAGAATCAGGGCGCTCCAGCTTTTGATCACAATCAATGCAAAAGCAACTAATAGTAAAACATAAACAGGATAAACAAAAAACAATAGTCCTGTCAAAATTGAATCATAATGATCAGCTGCTTTATTTCTTATAGCAGCATGTATCGAAAAATATAGGGGGGCGTGTATAATAAATCCGATACAGGCTGGAAGAAACAATACCAAAGTTTTCAAAAAGGGTTGCTTAATATAAAAGTGCTTCTTAAGTTTTTGTTTGTCATTAGCATCAATTTCAAATACAAGTTTTTCAAGCTGATATTTTAATTTTTGATTAAACGAAATGATCGTTTTTCCCGAATAGTCATCGTCAATTATTTCTTCTTTGGTAATTAAATTTCCGAAATTCAGTATCACACTTTTACCAAATCTTCTGAACGAGCTGTAATTAATCCCTAATGGCAAAACTTTCAAATTGATATTACTTTCCCAAGCTTCCAGGGCAAGCCTTGCAGTACCTTTTTTTAAAGGTCTCAAATGCCATTCGTTGATGCATTTTCCTTCACTAAAAATCAGAACGATACCATTATGTTTAAAAATATGCTGACATACTGAAAAGGTGCCATAGTTATTTTCAAGATTTTCCACACCTTCGCTTATCCTATAAACAGGTAGCATATTAAAAGAACCAAGAATTTTTGAAATTATTTTATTTGTAAAAGCATCGCCCCGGGCAAGTGAATGAATCGGGTTTTTAAAAAGTGTTGCAAGAATTATTGCATCTAAAAAAGAATTTGGATGATTGGAAGCTATCAGTAACGGCCCTTTTTGCTTAAGCAGATTCTCATTATTAATTATGATTTTCCGGCAATAGAAATGAATAAATATCCTGGCGGGAAATAATAAAATCTTATAGAGCAAACTTTTTTATTAAAAATATGGAAACTTATTAACTGCTTTATTTTACAATTTTATCCGGTACGTGAAGTTCTTAGATCGATTAATAATTACCTTTCTAATTCAATTGCGGATCAAGAGGAAAATTTATCATCATTTCATAATTTCCCCCAAGATGTTTTAATGAATTTTTCCAGATATCTTCCGGCTGAGTATTAAAAATTAATTTCTTTGTGGCAGACACTGTCAGCCAGCTTTCTTCTTTTAGTTCATTATCAAGCTGGCCTTCTGTCCAGCCACTATAGCCTATAAAAAATCGAATATGTTTTGAATCAATATCTTTATTTTTTAGGTTGATTAAAAGACTTTCAAAATTTCCTCCCCAATATACATTCTTAAAAACTTCTTCTCCGCCGCTTATAAGTTCAGGGTATTGATGTAAAAAATGAAGAGTGTCTCCCTGAACAGGACCGCCCTGGTAAACAGGTAAAGAAAAATCTCCCAATTCAGGTACCAGTTCGCTAAGTGTTTTGGGAAATTTTTTATTTAATACGAATCCAAAACTACCTTCATCTTTGTGTTCACATAAAAAAATAACACTCCTCCTAAAATTAGGATCTTTCAAAAACGGATTTGCAATTAATAAGGTACCTCGTGAGGGAGAAATCATAAATCTAAATTATATTTATTTGTTCAAAATAAGCCATACTTACATTTTAGTCAATCAATTTTAAAGATAAGAGTTAGTTAAAAATGCAGCGCATACTTAATTGGGTTGCGATTTAGGAATTGTGAAGTTTAAATTTGCTGTTCATGAAGAAAATTTTCCCTACTATCACCATACTGATTTTTATTTCCTTACTGGGGATAATTTTTTTTCAGATAGTCTGGATAAAACAAGCGCTACAGGATAAGGAGCAGCAATTTGAAAAAGGTGTTTCTATGGTAACAGTTACCGCTGCAAATGACCTTGCGGATGAAAAGGGAAATCTTTCCCCTTTTGATAAAAGAAAAAACATTGATATTCTATTTCCTTTAAATGTTTTCCCAACAACTATTGTTCATAAATTTTCCAGGGACCAAATACGGGACAAAATTCAAAAAGCATTTGAAAAAAATGATCTTAAAAATGTAGAATTTGAATTTGCAATAACCACTACTTCTATGATTGGCGATGATCTTCAGTCAAAACATTATATGGAGGCCTATCTTGATTCTGTACATAATTTATCTTTTGTATATCCCATACAAGCCCCTAGTGGTAGCCTTGCAGAAGGGCTTTCAACAGAAGAGTTGTTAGTTATAGTGGTTCCTCATGTAAAAAATATAATCTGGAAACAAATGTACTGGATGGTGATAGGAGCGATACTATTTACCTGTATCATTTTTGCTGCTTTCTTTATTACTATAAGAGCATTGTTAAATCAAAAAAAATTGAGCGAAATAAAGTCTGACTTTATTAATAACATGACACATGAATTTAAAACGCCATTGGCAACGATTTCACTGGCTGTGGATGCTTTAAAAAATGAGAAGGTGATTAATGACAGAGTTAAGATGGACTATTTTTCTGGCATAATAAAAGACGAAAACCGGAGAATGAATAAGCAGGTAGAAACTATATTACAGGCTGCTTTGTTGGATAAACAGGAAATTCAATTAAATGAAAAACCTGTGCATGCTCATGAATTAATAAATGCTGCCATAAATAATATAAGGCTGCCTCTTAACGAGAAAAATGGTAACCTGGAAACTTGCTTCAATGCGAAGAATGATTTACTTATGGGAGATGAAGTTCACCTGATTAATATAGTTAATAATCTGTTGGATAACGCTATTAAGTATTCTAAAGAAAACCTGGTTATTAAATTGTCAACCCAAAATATCAATGGCTATTTAAGAATTAAAGTTGATGATAATGGTATCGGTATGAATAAAGAAACTTTGCATAGAATTTTTGAAAAATTTTATAGGGCCCACACCGGAAATATCCACAATGTAAAAGGATTTGGTCTCGGCCTGAGCTACGTAAAAACTATGGTAGATGCTCATAAGGGTAAAATAAAAGCCGAAAGTACTCCTGGAAAAGGAAGCTGTTTTATTATTGATATGCCAGTTCTAAAAGAACAGTCCTAATATATGGGATTTATCACTTTCTCATTTTCAATGGGACAACAAGCTTTAATCCACTCCATATATCATTTACTGCACAAACTTTTACATCAACCAATCCGTTTTGTAAGGCAAAATTTCTTATTGTATCTTCAGTAACATCTGTTACAATTCCGCTGCTTTTTTTATACCATGAAACCCACATAATTGTAGTAGGCTTAATTTTTTTCAAGACAAGTTTTATTTGCTTTTCCATTTTGTTCTTGTTAACTACAAACAAATGAACGAAGTCGGGCGATTCTCCTTTTTTGCAAAGTTGACTTTCAATATTCGTTTCTAAAATCTCGTAATAATCTTGTGGTTGATCAATAAGTAAAATTTTTTGCAAGTTTGTAATTCCTAATTTTTTTGCTAAAGGCTTATTTGAATGTCCTGAAGTCATAATTTATATTAACAATTTTTACACTGTTGATTAACACCTTACCCACATTCCGATCGATAATAATTCACTTAAAAACCACTTCCACATTAAGTGTACAGCCCTGTGTATAAAAAGATATTTATAAAAATATTGACAAAGTGGTAAAAAGTGTTATTTTGTGGTAATTATTTTCCAACTTTATATAATTAGTTCATAATGACCGGCTTTATAGGTGAGTACGAAGCTACATTAGATTCAAAAGGCCGCTTCTTGATTCCGGTAGGATTTAAAAAGCAAATGCCTGATAGCGGAACGGAGCCTTTTATACTAAACAGGGGCTTCGAAAAATGCCTAAGCTTATACACATCTAAAAGCTGGAAACCTATATTTTCTGATCTCAGCAATTTAAATGATTTTGACCCTAAAGTAAGACAATTTAAAAGGTATTTTTTAAATGGGGCAACGCAGGTCGATCTTGATAATGCCGGGCGTATGTTATTGCCGAAAAACCTGATGGAATATGCAGGCCTTGAGAAAGAAATTGTATTGGTATCCGCAATTGATAAAATTGAAATTTGGGATAAAACAAAATATAAAGAGTTCTTTGAAACTTTTTCACCAGAAGCATTTAGTGATTTGGCAAAAGAGGTAATGACAGGTGATCAATATGTAAAACCATAGTTATGCAACAGGGCATGTACCATGTGCCGGTAATGCTTGACGAAGTGATTGATGGCCTTAAAATTATTCCTTCAGGTACTTACGTGGATTGTACCTATGGTGGCGGCGGGCATAGCAAGGCCATCCTTGAAAAACTGGATAACACTGGGAAATTAATTGCCTTTGACCAGGATGCAGATGCTAAAGAAAATCTTCTTTCTGATAGTCGTTTGATTTTTGTTCCTCACAACTTTCGGCATCTCAACAGGTTCCTTCGATTTCATAAGATCACAAAAGTGAATGGAATACTTGCAGACCTGGGAATTTCAAGCCACCAGATTGATATTGCTGAAAGAGGATTTTCTACCCGCTTCAATGCTCCCATGGATATGCGTATGAACCAAAGTGAGAAACTTAATGCTGCAAAAATAATTGCTACTTATACTGAAGAACGATTGCATAAAATTTTTGAAGAGTATGGTGAAGTAACTAATTCCAAAACACTTGCTAAAACAATAGTTGCACTAAGAAAATCACAATTACTTAATACGATCACAGAATTTAAGACAGCACTTTACCCTATCGTGAAAGGCAATCCTGAAAAATATTTGGCCAAAGTTTTCCAGGCTTTGCGAATAGAAGTAAATGATGAATTGGGAGCTTTAAAAGAGTTGCTCAGTCAGGCACCTGGAGCACTTGAAGATGGCGGACGTATTGCTTTTATAGCATTTCACTCTCTTGAAGACCGTATTATAAAGAATTTTTTCAGGTATGGAAATTTTGGTGAACAGCAAAAAAACGATTTGTATGGTACACCCGTGGAAAATGATTTTATAATTATTACTAAAAAACCAATTGTACCATCACCACAGGAAATAAAAAGAAATCCAAGATCACGTAGTTCCAAGTTGAGAATAGCAGAAAAGAAAAAGTTTCAAAAATAATCAGTCATACAAAACCTGTTAATGACAGAAAATAAAAACATAACTGCCAACGGAAGGAAGAAAATTTCAGGAAAAAAAATTAGGCGGGCATTTATATATAATAAATGGATCGTAATGAACATACCATTTTATCTTTTTATTGCCGTCCTTACCATCATTTACATAGCCAACGGACATTATGCTGATAAAACCATAAGGACAATAAATTCAACAGCTAACCATCTTAAAGAAATGGAATATGAATATAAAACAATAAAACGGGATGTTATTTTCAGAAGCAAAGAAAGTGAATTGGCAAAAGCTGTTGAGCCACTTGGCCTTAAAGAATTATTGATACCTCCTGTAAGGCTTGTAGATACCCTGGATAAAGAAATAATAAAATAAAAAATTGGATGTAAAAAAAGATATATCGTGGCGTGTTTATCTCTGCTTTATCGGAGTAATTGTGCTCGGAATAATTGTATTGTCACGTGCTATCTATATCCAGAAAGTACAGGGCAATTATTGGAAAAGTATGAGTAATACACAACACTTAAAATATTTTGATGTGAATGCTGAGCGTGGAAGTATTTACAGCGAAGACGGAAATATGCTTAGTACTTCCATACCCGTTTTTGATATTTATATAGATTTCGCTGCAGATGGCCTTCGTGAAAAAAATGGGAAAAGTTTTTACGATAATCTTGATTCATTAAGCTACTCATTGTCGCATTTATTTAGAGATAGTACCAAAGCAGAATATAGAAAACTTTTGCTAACTGCATATAAAAAAGAAGAAAGATATTATGCGTTAAAAAAGAAAATTTCTTTTGAAGATTACCAGGTGTTTCGTGATTTTCCGCTTATAAGACTGGGGCGCAATAAAAGCGGTTTCATAATAAATGTGAGAGATAACAGAGTGAATCCTTATGTGCTGCTGGCTAACAGGACCATCGGCTTATCAAGAGGAGATACCAGCAAAAATGTGGGGCTTGAAAGATCTTATGATAGCCTTCTGAAAGGCCAATCCGGCAAGCGCCTTATGAGATATATGGCAGGCGCATATGTACCGGTTGATGGTGGTGAAACCGAACCGGAAAATGGTAAAGATATCGTTACAACTATTGATACATATATGCAGGATGTAGCCGAGAATGCCCTTATGAAAATGATGATGAAAAATAATTCACTACATGGAACCTGTATTGTTATGGAAACACAAACCGGTAAAATAAAAGCAATTGCCAATCTGGGTAAAAGACCAGATGGAAATTATATTGAAGATTATAATTATGGTCTGGGTAAAAAAACAGAGCCGGGTTCTATTTTTAAACTGGCAACTTTATTATCTCTTCTTGAAGATAAATATGTTGACACAGGCAGTATAGTTGATTGCGAAGGCGGCAAAAAATCCTTTTATGGCCTGTGGGTCAGAGATTCTCATACAGGTGCAAAATTGCTAACTGTGAAAGATGCTTTTGCCCGTTCATCCAACGTGGCATTTGCAAAGCTTGCAGATGAATATTATCACAATCAGCCAAAAAAATTTTACGATCATCTTCATCACCTTCGCCTTGATACCGTTACTGGTATTGATATCGTGGGCGCTGCTGCTCCTCTTATAAAAAAGCCGGGCGGTAAATACTGGACAAAGTTTACAATACCATTTATGGCCCACGGCTATGAAGAACTGGTAACTCCCTTACACATGCTTATGCTTTATAATGCAGTTGCCAATAATGGAAAGATGATGAAACCCTATCTTGTAAATGCTATAAAAGAAATGGGTGTAGAAATAAAATCCTTTCACCCAACAGTACTTGTAGATAAAATTTGCAGTGATGAGACTCTTGCTAAATTAAAAGATTGCCTGCTTGCTGTTGTAGAGCATGAGCATGGCACAGCCTATCCGCTAAAGACTGATGTTTACAGATTTGCAGGAAAAACAGGTACCGCTGTAACAGCCATAGATAATCGCGGTTATAATAAAGGGAATAAGATTTATCAATCGGCATTTAT
Organism: Chitinophagales bacterium; assembly: GCA_038239385.1. Taxonomy (GTDB): domain Bacteria; phylum Bacteroidota; class Bacteroidia; order Chitinophagales; family Chitinophagaceae; genus Ginsengibacter. Next base: position 4,481 of record JBBSEV010000045.1, on the reverse strand, counting down.
CGGGTATTTTCCGGCGGACAATCCAAAGTATAGCATTGCAGTTGTAATTCAAAACACAGATAAATCAACATTAGCATACGGCGGGGTAGTATCGGGGCCGGTATTTCGAGATGTTGCAGACAGGATATATGCCAATGAATTTTCCAGCGATCCTCATGGTAATCCACAAAACAAAGTTGATAGCAATACTTATATGATCTATGGTTTAAAAGCTGATCTTAATAGAATTACAAATGTATTTCAATATACGGCTATTGATTCAGCTACCTCAGGATTATGGAGAACAATGGCTCTCCAGGGAAAGCAGGCTCAGTTGAATACAGCATATACTATTTCTTCTTCCCCTAAAAAAATACCAGATGTTACCGGTCTGGGATTAAAAGATGCAGTTTACCTGCTTGAAAATATGGGATTGAAAGTGATTGCTTCGGGAAGAGGAAAAGTATCTCATCAATCTCTGCCACAGGATGCAGGTTTTACTAAAGGTCAATCAATAAATATTGAATTGAATTAATGGCATTACTACAACAAATATTATACAAAGTAAAAATTTTATCGATAGTTGGTGCACCGGTAATTGAGGTTACTGATTTACAAATTGATTCCCGTAAAGTTAAGATTGACACATGTTTCATTGCAATAAAAGGATCTCTTTCCGACGGACACAAATTTATTGATACGGCAATTTCAAACGGAGCTTCTGTAATTGTTTGCGAATTTTTACCGGAAGCCCTCAATGAAAAAGTACAGTATACTGTAGTTGAAAACAGCAGCATAGCAGCTGGGATTATGGCACATAATTTTTATGGCAATTCATCAGAAAAACTTTCACTGGTAGGTGTTACAGGCACGAATGGCAAAACAACTATCGCAACATTATTATTTAAACTATTTTCCAGCCTGGGTTATAAATGTGGTCTTATAAGTACGGTGCAAAATCAAATTGATAATAAAGTTTTGCCTTCCACACATACAACACCTGACGCAATAAGTTTAAATAAATTAATTGCTGACATGCATGACCAGGGCTGCAAGCATGTGTTTATGGAAGTGAGTTCACACTCAATACATCAGCATAGAATCGCAGGTTTACAATTTGCAGGGGGGATTTTTAGTAACATAACTCATGATCATCTGGACTATCATAAAACATTTGATGAATATATAAAAGTTAAGAAACAGTTTTTTGATTTTCTTCCTTCATCATCATTTGCGATTAGCAACGCAGATGATAAACGTGGTAGCATAATGCTGCAAAATACACGTGCGAAAAAATTTCTGTATAGCCTTAAAACTATGGCGGATTTCAAAGGTAAAATCATTGAGAATTCATTGCTTGGACTTTTAATATTAGTTAATGACATTGAAGTTCATTTCAGGCTGATAGGAACTTTCAATGCTTATAATTTACTGGCAGTGTATGGAGCGGCTGTATGCCTGGGAGAAGATAAGCTAAAAGTTTTGCAGGTTCTTAGCAGCCTGACTGGTGCAGAAGGAAGGTTTGATTTTATGCAATCTCAAAAAGAAAAGATTGTCGGAATTGTAGATTATGCCCATACCCCTGACGCCTTATTAAACGTGCTGGCTACCATAAAAAATTTGAAGCAAGGTGAAGAAAAAATAATTACCGTAGTTGGTTGCGGTGGCGACCGGGATAAAACCAAACGCCCTGTAATGGCTGAAGTAGCCTGTGAATACAGTGACAAAATCATTTTTACATCAGACAATCCACGAAGTGAAGACCCGGCAAGAATCATAAAAGATATGGAAGAAGGCGTACCTGTAATTGCCCGCAAAAAATATATTTCAATTGTTGACAGAAAAGAAGCGATTAAAGCCGCTGTAAATCTTGCACACAAGAAAGATATTGTTTTAGTAGCAGGCAAAGGACACGAAAAATACCAGGAAATAAAGGGAGTGAAATATGATTTTGACGACAAGAAGGTATTGAGGGAAATGCTGGAAATAATGGAGAAATAGACATGAAAAAAATTTGAACAACCAATAATGCTTTATCACCTTTTTGAATGGTTTACTAAAAATGGGATCAAGTTTCCGGGAAGCGGGCTTTTTCATTTTATCACTTTCAGGGTATTGATAGCTGCATTATTATCACTTGTAATTACAACAGTTTATGGCAAGCGGCTTATTAATATTTTAAAAAAGAAACAGATCGGGGAGTCAGTGCGTGAACTTGGTTTGGCTGGTGAAAAGATGAAATCCGGAACACCTACTATGGGCGGGATTATCATATTGCTTGGGATTTTGATTCCGACTTTATTACTCTCAAATCTTGATAAAGTATATGTACGGTTGATGGTTTTAAGTACTGTGTGGTTAGGGATAATAGGATTTATTGATGATTATTTAAAAATAAAAGCTAAGCGAATTGCAAAAGCAAAAGGGATTGATTTTAAAAAAACAAATGCAGATGGACTGGCTGGTAAATTCAAGATTTTCGGGCAAGTAATGCTGGGCATCATCATTGGTTGCACTTTATATTTTAACCAGAGTGTTGTGGTAAAAAGAGAAGTGATAGCCGATGCTAACGGTGATGCGTGGATGCCTAAACCTGGGGAACGCAAATTAGCAGAGGATACTATTTTTGCAGATGGAAAAATACATCGGTTTGTTACAGTTAAAACACCTATTACTACAATACCATTTGTAAAAACACATGAATTTAATTATGCCAAGTTATTGCCGCAAAGCTGGGAAAAATATACAGTGGTTCTTTATACTCTTATTGTAATTCTTATCGTAACTGCAGTATCTAACGGGTCGAATATTACAGATGGGCTCGATGGTTTAGCTACTGGCGTAAGTGCAATTATTGGGATAGGTCTGGGTGTATTTGTTTTTGTAAGTGGCGACGTTCGCATCGCGGATTATCTCAATATTATGTATATACCTAACCTGAGTGAGTTATCAATATTTATAGCGGCATTCGTGGGTGCATGTATAGGCTTTCTTTGGTACAATGCTTACCCGGCGCAAGTGTTCATGGGCGATACGGGTAGCCTTGCGCTTGGTGGTATTATAGCATCGCTTGCAATTATTGTTAGGAAGGAATGGCTAATTCCCATTTTTTGTTTTGTGTTTTTGATTGAAAATTTAAGCGTGGTAATACAGGTTACTTATTTCAAATACACCAGGAGAAAATATGGCGAAGGCAAAAGAATTTTTTTGATGAGCCCATTACACCATCATTACCAGAAACTAGGATACCATGAAAGTAAAATAGCGGTTCGCTTCTGGGTGGTAACTATTTTATCTGTTGTGTTTGCGGTGGTAACATTAAAATTAAGATAAGAATTAAAGTATGATATGTTTGAAAATTTTGTTCCTGTGAAAATCTTTTTTAAATAATTGATCCTTGCCGGTTCCTGTGAAGACAGATTTCTGACCCATTAGGTTCATGCCGTTGAAAAACCAATTTTTTTGGCCTTAAAGCCAATGAAAAACGGAATGAAAAAAAGAATAGTAATACTTGGCGCCGGCGAAAGCGGAGTAGGTGCAGCTTTGCTTGCGCAGCAAAAAGAATATGATGTTTTTGTAAGCGATGGCTCTTTGATCAAAGATATTTTTAAAAGCGAACTGATATTAAACAGGATTGATTTTGAAGAAGAAACTCACAGTAAAGAAAAAATTTTTGAGGCTGATATAGCTGTGAAAAGCCCCGGCATTCCTGACAAAAATGAGATTGTTCAGCAGTTCAGAAATAGGGGCATTGAAATAATAAGTGAGATAGAATTTGCATACAGGCACAAGGGAGAAAGTAAAATTATTGCTGTGACTGGCAGCAATGGAAAAACGACTACTACAGCAATGATTTATCATATCTGTAAAGAAGCAGGCCTGGATTGTGCAATGGTTGGCAACATTGGTTTTTCATTTGCCAGGCAGATAGCAGCTGAACCTAAAAAACTATATGTGGCAGAGATAAGTTCTTTTCAGTTGGATGATATAAAATTATTCAGGCCGGATGTAGCAGTATTAACAAATATAACCGAAGATCATTTAGACCGCTACGGCTACAATTTTGAAAATTATATAAAAAGCAAATTCAACATTATAAAAAACCAGGAAGAAAACGATGTATTCATTTATAATGCCGATGATGAGATAACAGTAAAATATTTGAACAATTTTTTAAACAAGGTCAACCCATTACCATTCAGCATGAGCAAACAATTACCACAGGGAGCGTACATATCCAATGCAGAAATGCAAATAAAATGGAAAAAAGAAGAAATGTATATGAGCGTTGACGACTTCGCCGTTAAGGGAAAGCACAATCAATATAATACAATGGCAGCAAGCCTTTCAGCTGTTGTTATGGATATTAGAAAAGAAAAAATAAGGGATGCCGTGCAAACTTTTGAAAGTCTCGAGCATCGAATGGAACCCGTTGCAACCATAAAAGGTGTTGAATTTATAAATGACAGTAAAGCGACAAATACCAACAGCACCTGGTATGC
>JBBSEV010000044.1:0-36559 GCA_038239385.1 Chitinophagales bacterium | reverse complement strand
TTGCAATCGTTAGGTTTTGAAAATGCAGGCTATTCATTGCTAAAGCGAATCAGTTTTAAACCTCCAAATTTTATCCTTTCTCAAAAAATAGAGAGGGCCAAAGACAAGGTGAGCTTTCAACTATTTTTTGAAAACGATATCAAGGAAGATATTTATGTTTTGTCGTATTATGATGCTATTCTTCAAAAGGAAACGCCTTTAATTGATGCTGCAATTAATGGCATTAATACTTCTAACCTGGAAAAATTAATGATTGAAATTGATTGGAAAAATGCTTTCGATTTTGTTACAAAAAAACAATTGAATTTGGAAGATAAAACAAGCTGGGAAAAAGAACTGAAAGTTGAATCGGTGATAGAAGGCCTTTCCATGTTGGAAAAATCGGAAGATGGCAAAGTCGTTTCCGTAGGACTTAAACTAAAATATTGGGCTGGGATTTCATACCAGGAGTTGTTTGGTAATATGAGTCCTTTAAAAAACAAGTCCGAAGTAAGCCAGCGGTTTTATTTTTTTGAAGGCCAAACAGGTATATCAGTAGATGAGGCCTATCGGTTTTTACAAAACCGATGGTTGGAAAAACAGATTCAGGCAAAACGCAAGCAAAGTGGTGATTCAAACGGAGAAGAAAATGACAGTCGTGATCAGTCCTCTTCAGGCAGTGGAAGCCTGTTAAAAAAGAAGCGTTTGAGCAAGACTAAGATAGGTAAGGGTAATAAAGCAATTCAAAAATGATTTAAAAACAGTTCGGTCATTAATTATCAACTAAATAGTTTTTCATTTTTTTAAATTTATATAATATGAGTGTCGAGATAGTAACTAAAGAAGACTTGCAGGCTTTTCGGTTGCAACTACTGAATGATTTAAAAGTATTGTTTTTCCTTCCCGCACAAAGTGAAAAAAAGGAGTGGTTAAGAAGCAAAGAAATAAGAAAAATGCTAAGAATTTCTCCAGGTACTTTACAAAATATGCGTGTTAATGGCAAAATTACTCCTGCCAAAATTGGGGGGATATTTTTTTACCGGAAAGACGACCTGGACAAATTACTTGATTCTAATGATGAGCCATCAATATCCAAATGAACCGTATGTTGTCTCCTGAAACTTTGATGCAGACCTATTCATATTTGTTTAATGACAAACGGCTGAGTGTTTGGCATTTTAGCATCTATATGACGCTTGTCTTATTGTGGCACAAAAATGAATTAGTCAATCCATTCCCAATAAGCCGCAAAAGTGTTATGGAATTGGCTCATGTAAATAGTTTCGCTACTTACCATAAATGTATAAAGCAATTGGAGATATTCGGATATATTCGATATAATCCTTCGTTTAGTTATTATGAAAGGAGTTCAATTTTTATAAATAATGTTAATAAATAGAGCCTGTTTTTCATGCACAATGAATAAGGAGGTTCGCAGTTTTGCTTATATTTGTGGCATAGCATTGCAGCTATTAAAGCGATAAAAAAAATAGTGAGTGATTCGGTGAGTAGATATTTTCAACCGACTCAAACTGTTGATATAATAGGGGTTTTGTGGTAGGGTTCGAATCCCTGCAGCTCCACTTAGAATCAATTTTTAATTATTGAAGCCCGATAAAACGCCTTATTTTCGGGCTTTTTTGTTTTTTGCCATTCGAAAATATATCAATTCATATCAAATTTCAGGTGCTTTTTTGGTGGCTTCTCGATTTTTATAAATTAGGCTACCTGAATTCGCAAAAACCCTTTATGGGGAGGAGATTGATAAATCCGAACTCTTAAAGAATTTTCTGTAACAGAGATTGCAATTGGCGTTGACGGAGAAAAATGGATTTTTACCAAAAGGCAAAAACTGATACTCTATCAAGAATTCCGCTATTGCCGTTTGCAGAAGCTCTTGTTAAAAAGTATCAGCATCATGAACAATGTGTGATACATGATAAAGTATTACCATATTTTCCAATCAAAAAATGAATGCTTATTTAAAAGAAATTGCAGATGTGTGTGGTATAAATAAACAACATCTTAAAGATAAATTTAGTTATGCAGGTTCGCCCTTAAACTCCCACTGGGTTAGGCCAACGGTTAACTGTATAATTTTTTTTACGATTGTACGTTTATTATTATGACAATACCCTACAATAAAATATTAATAATTTCACATGAAAAATCCAAAAAAATTAATTGTTATCATCAATGAGTTCCCGACAATATTATACATGATAACCAGGATGCTCCAAAATGAAGATGAAGATTATATCCTTGATGCTTCTCAATTTGTGCAACCCGTTTCTTTATTAACCATAGCACAACCAGATGAACTTCTGCTGAATCTTAAACTCCCGCGTAAGGAAGCCCTTAAACTTATTGAAGGTGATATGCAGAATAATTTTGAAATAAACCAGGGGATGATCACCAGTAATCCAAGGGCTTATTATATGGACCTTTGCCGTAGTTTAAGCTCGCATTATTTCGTGGATAATTTTATTGAACTGGAATTGTTACCCGATGCCATCTCTAAACAACAATTAAACTAAAAGATCTATACTGGTAAGAAAAAGGCCCGAAAATTCCAGTTTTTCCGGCATTGAAATAAGCACAAGGTTAATTTAAGTTATGAAGCTAATACCTGGTAGCCAGTTATTCATTAAATGAAGAGATAATAAATAATAATTACTCAAATAAATGCGCTGCTATTTCTTTATCATGCCCATAAATATCATTTCTAAAAGTTTAGAAGCCCATCACTATCAACCCAGGCGGTAAAGTAAAAAATGAAAACGGGTACCGGTTTTTTTTAGCGTTACCCAATTTTCTTTTGATGCGTTCATGGCTTCTTTAATTTTTTCAGGAGTTCATTCCGGTTGATCACGCAAAAGATATTCAGCAAGTTTTACAGGTTCTCCCAGTCGAATACATCCATGACTGAAAGCCCGGTTTGATTCAATAAAAAGTGATTTTGCCGGTGTGTTGTGGAAATAAATATTATAACTATTGGGGAAAATAAATTTTACTCTTCCTAATGAGTTTGAGCCACCGGGCTTTTGCCTTATCACAGGCAGGCCATTGCTGGTGCCGGTTTGCTCCATATTATTTTGGTAAGATAATTTGAATTCCTGCACATGGCCGGTAACATTTCATTTCTTACAATGCTGGCTGGTACATTCCAGTAAGGACTAAAGACCAAATACTTGGGTTGATCAGTAAAAATTACGGTACTGTGCCCTTCTTTGCAAACCACAATATTCATACTGAATTGCTTTTTCTCACTATCAAACACATGCAACCGGAATTCAGGAATGTTTACGAGAAGCAGCTTTCCCGGCGGCTGTTGCGGAATCCAGCGCATCCGCTAGAGGTTAATCAACATTTGCTTGATCCTTTCTGTAACCGGGACATTTATTCTTTAATTATGAACATACCGTCCTATAGTTATTACGCCTGCGCCTTCTTTTAAAAATGATACGCTGCGTGAAACTTATTAATTTTCCTTGAGGGCTTATCATTAGTAAGCGATGGGTGCTGTGTGAGAAATCCAGGCAGATAATGTTTAAGTCAAAGAAACCCAAAAGATATCACCAATCCAGCTAGAATTAAAATACTAAAACCCAAAATCAAAGAGCGCCGCAATGATTTATCGCAGAGAATAATTCCGTAAATCATTTTTAATAAATTATTGCTGGTTGTTGCATTGACTACAGCCATTACAATAACAGCATCCGCAATATTCAATTTGCTTTGAAACAGGTTGAGGATAAAAGGATCTATGTCGGTAACACCAACAATAAACGACAACACATTTATTCCGCCGCTTCCGTAACGTTTCGTTACCAACTCTGTAATAACAGCAAAAAATATAAAAAGCCCTGCGAAGATTAAAGCGGTTTTAAATTCAAGCGGGTTGGTATGAGGTGGTAATGTCTTTACATCGGGTTGCTGTTTTTTATTGGAATGAAATTTTAAAAAGTATAGGGCGATAAGAGAAGACAATACAACGAAAATTGCAAACGATGGAGCGAGTGCAATCGCTATATTTTTATTAAAGAACAGGGCAAGCAGAAACAATCGTACATACATCATAGTTGTGGCAAGAATAATTGCTGCGGCCACTTTATTATTCTCGGGCAGCTCTTTGCTTTTTTTGGCAAGTATAATCGTGGTCGCGGTACTGCTATACATGCCGCCCAATATGCCGGTGAGAATAATTCCTGAATCGGGAAATACAAATTTTTTAAGTAAATAACTGAAGTAAGAAATACCGGACACCGCCACGATCGCCAGCCAGAATTTATATGGAGAAAAATTTAATGTCGTGGATATAGTTTTGTCGGGAAGCAACGGAAGGATAACACCGGCAATCACAAGAAATTTTGCAAGCGTGATGAATTCATTGTTATCAAATTTTTCGGAGAATTGAAAGAGCGTTTCTTTTAATTCCGTTAAGATCAGCACACAAACAACAATCAAAAGAACCAGCCACGTTGGCTGTGTGAATACCAGCGGTGCAAGGCAATAAGTGATTAGTGCAATTACAAACGAAGTGATGCCGAATTTTTTCTGTATAATTATTTTCTGATAATAATTAATCGCCAGTAAAATGGTGATTGCAAATCCGCCACCGAGAAAAGGCAAAAGCGTTTGCGGGCTGATGACGTAAAGAATAAACCCTAAAATCCCAATCAGCGTAAAGGTTCTGTCAGTACCGAAACGGGTTCCGAATTCTTCTTTGATATAACGGCCTCTCTGTTCCAGCCCAATGAGTAGTGAAAACAATAGGACAAGAATGAACTTAATAATTCCCGGTGGAATAAGATGTAATATTTCTTCGCCCATATTTGCGTTTATGCAATCGTGATAGTAAAGTACAACTTATGCTTCAGCGATCCATTTTTTTGCTTCCTCCAATTCTATATTTTTTATTAACGGAAACTAAAGGCCAAATTAACTTTTGTATTCAATTCATAATCATCGCAGCGGTTGCAATCTGCACATTATATTCCGCACCATCATCTGTAAGGGTAATCATTTTATCTTTCTGCTCCATTCCATCAAGGGTTACCAAATATTGCCTGAAGGATTGAAATCAATTGATATATTTTCTAAGGTGGCAAATTCGGAACCTTTTTAATTTCAATTTTCTAAATCATTGATTTAAAAACTTGCAAAGTAAGTTCGACTCCCTGAAGGTTAGAATTTATTTTAACCTTTTTTTGTCCAAAAGTTTTAAATCAGTTACTCCTTTGAGTTTTTATACAGCCTAAATTTTAGTTCTATAGGTACCTAGTTCGCCTTGAGTATCTTGATTGTTTGTTTATCAGTATTACCAAAATAAACTGTAACTGCATAAATACCTTTAATAAGATTGCTCATATTTATTGTATCCATCGTAGTATTTTGCCTTGCTACCAACTCTTTTTTATAAATCATCTTGCCTTGTATATCAGTGATAACTACCAATAAGGGTAAGTTTGGTTTTCCTGTATTTATTTCCAGGGTAGCAGTATTAATTACGGGATTCGGATAAATTTTAATCGTGTTATTTGGGGTTGAAAGTTTTGGAACAGCGACGACAACCGTCAATGTATCCTTTGCTATAGCTCCGCTATTATCTGTACCCGAAAATTCAAATTGATAAGTTCCCCCTACAAGATTTTTCACAAATGTGACCGCGGTATCAGGAACTTGGATTTTGCTGATTGAAGGCCCGGAAATTTGTTTCCAATAAAAGCTCTTTATAATTCCATCAGCATCGATCGCGTTTCCACTTAGTGTAGTGCTATCTTTGGGAAGTGTAATTGTTTGATCAGGCCCTGCATTGGCCATTGGCGGAATATTTTGAACAGTTTTAACTGTAACCTGAACTGTGTCTTTTCCGGTTGTGCCTTTGTTATCAGTAACTTTTAACTCAAATAGATAAATGCCTTCGATTAACATTGATACATCAGTGACGGGCGATGCAGGATTTACAATATTATAGGTGAGCGGTCCTGAAATTTTACTCCATAAATAATTTACAGCTGTGCCATTTGCAGTGCTTCCACTTCCTGCTAAGGACACTAAATTCATTGGCAAAGTAATTGTCATATCATTACCTGCATTAGCAACAGGTGGGATGTTTCCAGCAGCATTCACAGTTACTTTCATTGTATCTTTTGCAATTGCTCCCTGGTTGTCTGTAACTTTTAATTCAAATAAATAAACGCCTTGAACAAGAGAAGTAACTGATGTAGTCGCAGAGATAGCACTTGTTATTGTCCCTGTTGTTGGTCCTGAAATTTTTGTCCATAAATAATTGCTTATCGTTCCATCTGCATCAGTTCCGCTACCGGTAACGCTTACACTGCTTGTTGGTAAAGTAATTATCTTATCAGCACCTGCATCAGCAACCGGTAGAATGTTTCCAACAGCATTCACAGTTACTTTCATTGTATCTCTTGCAATTGCTCCCTGGTTGTCAGTAACTTTTAATTCAAATAAATAAACGCCTTGCACAAGAGAAGTAACTGATGTAGTCGCAGAAATAGCACTTGCTATTGTCCCTGTTGTTGATCCTGAAATTTCTGTCCATAAATAATTAATTATCGTTCCATCCGCATCAGTTCCGCTTCCTGAAAGAGGGGCAACATTTGTTGGTAAAGTAATTATTTTATCAACACCTGCATTAGCAACAGGTGGAATGTTTTGTGGAGGTGTGCCAAAATTATATTCAAAGGCGCCTGCGTCAAAAGCAGAGCCCTGTGGCCGGCTTACGCCATCAAAATCATTTGTTACTCCATAAGATGATGCACTTAAGCCTTTGTCAACTGCAGGCGAGTTAGGCTGGAGATGAAAATTATTCGCATTCGCATTTACAAAGTAAGCATTAGCAATTACTGGGATTTTTACATTGTTTAAGGTATCAACATTCGTATTGCCGTCTATGTTAGTATATGGATTATCGTAGATACTTGTATTATTTGGTTTTACAAGCAAATTATTATAAATCTTGTTTCCCTGTGCCATTGTGTTATAAGAATTAAATAAATGAATGGAATTCCTCGCAGCATTCACGATTGTGTTATTATTTATATAAACCTGGAGAGAAGTGTATGCATTATTAGGCTGTGGACGATCATCAACAGCAATGGCATCCTGGCCGACTGAGCTACTGTCCCAGCCCGCATTGGCAAGAATATTATTATAAATGTTTACATTGCCATACCCAAAAATTTCTAACCCTTCTCCTGTACCACCATTTATATAATTATCATGAACCGATCCGTTACTTTTACCGCCAAGAATAATTCCTGCCTGTTGAGAACCCAAATTTTGTATACCGTAATGGGTAATCGTATTTTTATAAATTTCAGCGTTTGTTGTTGCTGCTACCTGTATTCCATCCCAACCGGTGGAATCAACAATATTGTTATATAATTTTAAACCATTCATTTTTACAGGTTCGATTGTAATTGTTTGATTATTGCAATCTTTTACAATTTGGGTAACTGCCGTGTTTACGATATACATGCCCTCACCAACTGTTTTATGAACATAATTATCATGTATCGAAACATTTTTTATTGTCCACCCTGTACTCCAACTTGCCGGAGCACAATCTGCAGGGTCGATTTTGCATAAAAAGCCATTTTGCGAGTTTTGGGTTTCGAGATGATCTATTTCATAATCAGTTGTGCTGTCACGAACTGACATGCCAGCGGCTGTCGTCCCCCCGCTCCAATAAGCTTTAAAACCATAAGTGATTCCTGGCGTACCTGTCCCGGTAAATTTGAAATAGCTGCTGTTCAAAATACGATAGCAGTAGGTAGGCCCACTTCCACAAATCACTTGCCCGCTACAGTTAGTAATTGTGATTGGCTGAGATGCTGTTCCAACGAGTCCTATTAAAGAAATATATGGATAATACCCACCCTGTATACAAACTTTTTCTCCTGGCAAAACAGTCATCCCATTTCCATTGATAAAATAAATTCCACCATCCGCTGCTGGTTTTAGAATGTGATCACAACCACAGGAAGATGCACCTGATTGAGCCGTGGAAAATTTTGGAAATGATAAAGAAAAGTTTAGTAGAAGCATAAAAAAAATATGGCGCACTACTTTATTCATTAATGAGATTTTCATAATACTGGATGGATACTTTTTCAAACAATTAAAGACTTAAGTAAGGAATGACTCCCAAATTTTTCTGGTATTCTTAGGTATAATAGATTTACCGACTGTGTTTAAATACTTACAATCAACTTGTAATCAATAATTAATTGTGATTCAGTAGTAAAAGCGTATAGACGATGTTTTCAGGTTAAGGGCTAATAATTAACGCAAATAAGCCTCTAATTATTTCGCAAAAGAAGCTCTTTAAAATTTAATAGAATAAATGAACAAAAGTTATTTTGAGAAAATTGTCTTAATAAATAGTAATATAAAATCAACACCTTCAAAACCAAACACATACGGCAATCTAAAAAGTTGTTAAATATGTTTCAGCTAAAGTGATTTATTTTTTAATAATGAAAGCAAAATTTTCTTTTAGCCTTAAAAACCATTTTTCAAAAAGATGATAAGAAAAATAGCTTAACACGATCGTCACCAACAAAGCTGCCAGGGAAAAAACAATCGATGAAAATAAATTATTCACGGAAATCTGAAACTTATCTATAACTTTTTCAATGATAAGAATTCCGAAAAAATGCAGGCAATAAAGGCCATATGTATATATGCCTAAACCGGATATTATTTTAAACCTGGAAAATTTGAAAAAAGAGTTTTTTGCAAAATTCTGTTCAGCAATGATAAATGCAAACAGAGATCCCAATATCAACCTTTCAACTATTATCGCAACCGGGTAAAAAAATATATAATCTTTGCATAAAATCAAAACTACCGTGAAACAATAAAGGGCAATTATGAAACTCCGTTTCATGTTTATAATCAAATTATAAAAAAGTGTTGGAGAGGAGCAGCCATAAGCTGCAAGGCCTCCCAAAGCCATATCTCCTATCACGCTTAGAGTGTGGAAATGCAACACAGGATAATTGGTTGTAAAAAAAGAACGGAATACCAGTGTAGTTAAAATGATTAAAAGAAAAATGAAAGGATAATTTTTTTTTGAAAAATATTTAATAATTATCGGCCAGGTAAAATAAAATTGTTCTTCTATAGCTACCGACCATAACACAAGTAAATTAAGCGCATCCGGAGGTGAGGGCCAAATTTTGATAAAATTGAAATTGCCTATAAAAAAAAGGTAGCTCCAAAAATCAGATAATTCAAAAGGCGAAGGAACCATTCTGTATTTGAGAAAAGGGAAAACTATAAATCCCAAAAAAACGCATAGATAAAAAAGTGGCCATATGCGTAAAATTCTCCGGAGGTAAAATTTTTTGAGGCTTATCGTGTTTTGAAATTCTTTTTCCTTTAGCAAAAGAAAAGTGATAAGGAACCCACTTAATACAAAAAAAATATTCACTCCGAGATTGCCATTCCTGAAAAGAAAATTTAAAACTGAGACAATTTTTGGATTCGAAATTTTAGGAAAAATTGTTTCATTACAATGATATAGAAATACAGCAAGGAAGCATATAAACCTTAATCCGTCAAGGTTGGGAAAAAATATTTTACTCTTTTGTAAAGATGCATCCATAAAAAATTAACATCATACTTATGAAATGGCATAACGTTTATTTAAGGAACGTTAGGAAGTGCTTTTGATAAAGAAACACCAATAATTTCTTCGAGTTGTATTATAGCAACATTCAGCTGTTTTTTTAAGGTTACTAATTTGAATTGCTCAAGTACATATCCCTGGTAAATCTTATTTAAAACATCCACTGCTATTGAGCCATCAGCGTAATTGTTCTGAGCTGCCAGGTAATCGGAATAATTATTATCCACTGAAATCTTTTCAAGATTCACCAATTCTTTTTGTTCTTTATAATTTTCGTAGCGAATAAGAGTTTCAGCTTTTATTTCATTCATTCTTTGTTCTTTTGCAGCGTTGGCAATTATTATATTCTGATCGCCCACTTTACGTTCATTTTTATTCCTTGAATAAAGGTCAAGAGGAACCAGTACTCCCAGGTTATATTTTGGATAAAAATTTCCCGCAGGACTGTTGTTTACTACAAACTCATTTATGTTGCCACCCAATGTTACCGAACTCAGCCAACTTGAACTGGCTTTCTTTCTATTAAGCACAGCGATTTCAATGGCTGCATCATCTGCGTTAAATGCCGGATTCTTAAGAGCAAACCTTACAAGACGGTTTTTTATTTCCTGATCATTATCCGGTGCCTGCTGTATTATTGAAACTTCTGGTTTTTTTCGCAGGCTATCTGGTACCTGTTGAATTCTTTGTGCACAAGCTACTTCTGCGAGAAAGGTAATACAACAGAAAAAAAATATTTTCATTCTATTTCAAATTTGAGTTTATCAATTGGTACGTAAGCTGCAAACTTAACCATACACTTTCATAATGCATCAAAGGGTTTTAATATTAGTCAACTCTTGCTTTTCTGCCAGGTCAAATTCAAGCAATCGCTTCATCATTGAAATTGTTCCAAAGAAAAAAATCGCTCCTGGTATTTGTCCAATAGCGACCTGTGCATATTGGGTTACAATCATTGCAAATAAAGCTGATGCAATTGCTACCACGTAAGTTTTATATTCCGGATTTTTAATTCTAAAATAATAATCAATACATTGATATAATATCACAAGGTAAAAGAACATGGTTAATGCCAGCCCTATCCATCCCATTTCAAGTGCTGCTTTCAAGAGCCCGCTATCAGGAGGAAATCCTGCAAGCAAATGATTTGGATTATATGTGAGGCCTTCTGTGCCGGTAGTTGCAATACCTCCACCGATTGGGTGTGCATAAATGTATGGCTGAATATAGTGCCTGTTTACATCACGAACATTTAATGAAGCATCCTGCGAATTAAATGTTGATCTCACACGATTGAGCACAGGATTATCTACAGGAACATACAACACAAAGAGTGCAATCAGCACGGATGCGAACAATGTAATAATTGTAGTTTTACTTCTTATAGTCATAAATAAATACAATGCCATGCCTGCCGGCAAAATCACAGTAGTAGTACGGGTACCTGAATAAAACATTCCAAGTGTCATTATGAAAGCTCCAAAATATAAGATGTATTTTCTTTTTTTGCGGGTTTCATTTATTGCCAATATAAGTGCTGCTACTGCCATAGACCCCGATAATACACCAAAAGAAACCACGTCTGACAAAAAGGAGAATTTGCGCAGCATGCCGCCCTGGAACATAAGTTTATATTCTATCGGGTCACTTTTTATATAAGAAATTTCCATAGGCAGCATACCAAACCATTGCTGGTAACAGCCATATGCGGCAGCAATGAACGACATGTAAAGCCAAAATTTCATAAAATTTCTGAAACGTTGCGGTGTATCTATAAGCCGGTAAGAAACTATATATACCAATACATATACCATATATCTTTTAAACCTGAAAAGCCAGCCTCCCCTGCTTTGCATTTCCGGATTGAAAAATTGAACAATATTAAAAATGGTGTAAATGATAAAAACTATTGACACGCCGGTAAGCAATATTGAGTTGCGTGGTAGGTTAAGTTTTTTTGCTGAATTATATGATCCAAAAAAAATAATTAATATCAGAAGCTCAACGAAGGTAGGAATGGGTAAAATTATATTAAGAATATGATTGGGATAGAATGCAAAAAAAGCAATGAACATGGTAATGAAATAACCGGTAACAGGTTCAAAAAAGCAATAGTATACTACAATAATTGCGGCGATTGCCCCAATTGATGCAAATGCAATTGCAGCCAGATTTTGTGATACAAGAAATCCTATGGCTACAGCGATACAAGCCAGCAAACCAATGCCAAATGGAGAACTTAACCCTTTCAAAAGGAATTGTTTGTTCAACCATTTTGCCAAGTTTGAGGATGCAATATTACTATCAGCGGTATTCATTTATTTCAACCAAACATAATTTTTAAAAAAAGTGTCAGTATAATTATTGTTATAAATAAATAAGCTATAACCTGCGTTAAATTAGTACTGCGTTCTTCTTCATTAGATTCAATCTGTTCTTCTTCCATTTCATTTTTTTAAATTTATAATAACATCGTACAGTTTCTTAACAGAAGCAGGCCATGTATGTGATTTCGCAAATTCAATCCTGCTCTCTTTCATCTTATTATTATTTTCAGATAGAGCTATTTCGATATTGATTAGGTAACTTCCAGGTGTATCGCTTAAATATACAAAGTCACCAAAAAAACTCATTGCTTTTGTATTTGTTGCTACCACTGGTTTTCCTGCTGCCAGGTACTCATCTACTTTGCGTGGATAATTTCCAATGGTCATTTGGTTTAATACCTGGGGATTTATACACACATCAAAATTGTGAACATAAGCCGGTAATTCTGACGGTTTTTTTGCGCCTAAAAAAAATACATTTTTCATGTTGTGAAGAGAAGAAGATTTAAATTCATTATCCTGGGGGCCAACCAAAATAATATTCCACGAAGGTTTTTCTTTAGCAATAAATTCTAAAAGACTTATATCAAGCCTTGCCGCTGTTAGCATTCCACAATATCCAATTTTAGGCCCATGAAAATGTATCATGTCTGCAGGTACATCCTGGTTCCCATCAACGAAATCATCAACATCGCAGCCCTGTCCAATATCGGTACTATTGTTATATTTATTTGCATAATCATTCAGGTATGCAGAGTTTGCAACAACGGCATCAGCTTTTTGCATAATAATTGGCTCCGCTTTTTCTCCATGCTTTTTGAAATAATTTTGCGATAGCAGGTAATCTCTTATATAGTAAATGAAAACATTTGGTTTAATATATTCTTTCAGGTAAAGGCCATTAAAAAAATCATTATCTACTATTAAAATAATTTCCTTAAAATTTAATTGTTTGGCTGAAGACAAAATTTCAAAAGCAATTTTCTTATTGTTCCTTTTATTTAAATAATTATAAAGAAATCCTGGCGGCAGTAAATTTATTGACTCAAGAATAATCCGCGGATTTAAAATCCATAAGTTTTTTTCAACTTCCGTTAACCTGTTTTTATTTTGTTTGATACTTTCTAAGCGTGCCTTTACTTTTTTATCACTTCTGTTTTTATAATAGTTAATACGATCGAGAGGCCTGTTCACATACAATACTTTATTGGTACGGCTTATCTCAATGGCTATATTTTTAAAATTGCTCCCGATTTCAATATCCCAAGGTTGTAATCCGAACATTATAACACACCTGTTTTCCATTTACTCAAAAATTTATGTAAAAACAATTGATATAACTGCGGATAATAGCCAACTGCATATTTAAAACAATTGATAAAACTGATATCAAAATATTTTTTTAATAGGGTTTGGGTTACTAAAAATCCTATGAAGTGTGTGGATAATAAAGCATAAGCTGCCCCAAGAAAACCGAATGCATTTATGAAAAAATAACAAAGTGTTATTTCCAGGATTGCAATAATTGTAATTATTAAAAAGTTTATTTGTGGTCTCCCTGTTGAATCAATTATAACTCCCCATTGTTTTAAAAATGCAAGGAAAATAGTCGAAAATGAAACCAGCCTGAGATAGGGAATTGCATCATAATATTTTTCTCCAGCCAGGATAAAAAGGATAGCTTTTGGAAAAAGCAGGATAAAAATTACTATAGGTACAATAAAACAAAGTGTAGCGCCTACGGCTTTTTCATAATAGCTCTTTATTACACCCGGCTTTCCTAAAAGCTCCGGGTTCGAACTTTTTGGAAATACTATATCGCTCATTACCTGTGAGGGAATATCCGCAAGATTTACAATTCTGAGTGATATGCTTTGTGATGCAACAAATGCAGTATTAGAAAGAATATTTGAAACCATAAACTGATCAACATTTCGAAATATAAGTGTGCTTACGTTAGACCCAAAAACGTACTTACCAAAATGCCACAGTTTTTTTACCCACACACCGGATCGAATATATCGCAGGATTAAGAAGCGTTTTACAAAAATAAATCCTGATATCGCACCAATAAGTATTCCCCCAGAATACATAATCACCAGCATTCGAAGTGTTATAGAGCCATGAATGAGGTAATAAATAAATATTAGTAAGAGAGTAACTCCCTGTCTTAGCAGGTAAGTCCAGAACAAGTTTTTAAAAAGAGATTTGCCATACATGATCCATTCAAAATGAGAAAATGGAATCAAGAATAACATTCCTATAATAAAAATATAAAGCATTGGTTCCAGTAGAGGTGCATTTACCAACTGTGCTATTTGATGCGAGAAAAAAAACAACAGGATACAAAGGACTAAAGTTATAATAACGTTTAAAAAAAATGCTGCAGACATTACAGCACTATGTTCTTCTTCTTTACTATGGTTAATATATTTTATTAATGAAGTTTTTACAAGTCCGTGCCTAAAAAGTTCTACTACCGAAGTGACTACCAGAAAGAGTGACCATACACCCATTTCTGGCTTGGACAGCGCCTTGTGCGCAAGTAACATAGTACTCAATACACCGAACACGGGGGCCATTACTTTTTGCAGTCCATTATAAAGCCCGGGTTTAATAGATTTATTATTTTTTAAATTTGCTTTCATTAGCACATCATCTCCTGACGGTAATTTATTTTATAGAAACATTGAAGTTTTCATACAGGTTTTCATTGAGGGCTTGCTATTAATTTTTTATTATTCTCTAACGTAAAAATCCATGGCATATTTATTTTAACAGCAATTTTATATAACAATATTGGTATTACCAATCCGAAAATTATTCCACTCACCAATAACGCAGGCACAAAATAAATATTAAAGCCCCTGGTTAATAAAACTCTTAAACTGGCGACAACTATTACGTGAGAAACATAAATGTATAAAGAATGTTTCCCTAAAACCCGCAGCCATTTTGCCGTTGCATATTTTTGTAAAATGAAAGATATATTTATCACAAATATGCATCCTATGCCTGCAATAGGTAAAAAAATTAATGGGTTAAAATATTCGACATATTGGTATTTAGCTTGTGGAAATTGAATATTGGCATATAAAAAATATATTTGGGAAAGTACAAATGGAAATAGTAAAAGAAAAAATAATCGCCACGATTCAAATAATCGCCAGTTATTACGGTTCCTTATAGATTTAGAAATTAAATCCCCTAAAGCAATAAAAATATAATAGTGCAAAATATCGCTCACGAATCCAACTATAATATTTTTTTGATAAAGGTATGCTGACACCAAAAAAAATACAAGGCCTAAAACCAGGTGGTGCCAGGATTTTAACCGAAAGAAATATTTAAAGATCACATACAATATGGTTACATTAAACAAGGCATACAAGTACCAGAATTGTTCAATTTCTCTTGGTAAATAAAAAAGGTACAAGTAACTGGAGAATTTAATTGGGCCATTTACATATTTTGAAAAAATAAGTTGAAGGCTTATCTGGATTATCCCCCATAAAAAATAGGGATATAAAATAGTTCGCAATTTTGATTGTAAAAATTTCACCATACCTCGTTTTACAAAGCTTGATGAAACAAAAATGCCTGAAACAATAAAGAATAGCGGCATCCTGAAACTAAAAAAAGCAATATTCCATTCTTCCAGAAAAATATACTTCGATACGTCAATTCCGGAATTTTTAATTCCCTCAAATACATGGCGATAAAGTACAAGAATTATAGCTACCCCTTTTGCATAGTCTACCCATAAATGCCTGGTTGTTGGTTGATGAGTTGTATTTTGGTCCAACTCAGAAATTGAGGTTTTCAGGTAATACATTATTTAAGATCGCTCCAAGGTTTTTTTCTTTTAAACTTTGAAGAAACTGGACAGACGTTTTATCAGTCTGGGTAACTGCATGTTCAGCAGAAAAAACAGAAACGACACGGGATACATATTGAACAAGTTCTTTGCTATCGGCATAATTATTTAGTGAAGGCCCCTCTATAAAAACGAAATCATATTTTTGTTCGAGGGAACTGATTAATAGGGGCACGTCTAATTTAAATAATGCCTCAGATGGTGTAAGACTCCCTTCTTTGCAGCCAATTATATCAAGGCCTTCATGCATGGTACTGGCTGAGGTATTTTGCATCAACAGTGGTAATTGAGCATTGAGTTTTTCACCCATATCCTGTATCATTATACCGGCGTTTAGTTTCCCCGTCAAAGTATTGTTATGCATATTCATATCAATAATTAATACTTTCTTTTTATTAAGTAAAAAGCTATAAGCTAAGGCTTCGATAACTGTGCTTTTTCCGGTTTGCCGTTGAGTACTGGTAAATAAAAAGCTTTTACTTCCGCTTGCGCTTATTTCATACCGGAGTTTCCGGATATTATTTTTGAATAAAGCTTCTGCGCTTTGCTCATCCTCCGTTTCATTTAAAATTATTTCTGAAACATTTCTTTTTTTGAATTTGATTGAGTTGATAATACTTATTAGCTTAAGCTTGACTAATTTTTCGAAGCCATAAGGAGTTTTGATAGAGGCATTAAATATTTCCAGGAATAAAAAAATGAAGGAAGAAAGAAAAAACATAGATACCCCGGATATTCCCATAGTAATAATTGCTTTTTTGGGTTCGGGTTCTACTGCAGGTTGGCCCAAAAGTGTTTGGGTAAAGTTAGCAGTAGGATCATCCTTGGAGAGCCCTTCTGCCTGGTTAAGTTTATCCTTAATATTGGCAAGTTGTTTTTGTTCAAGAACAAGCTTATCCTTTATCACATCAATCTTTACATTGCTTCCGGGGTTTACATTTGTAAGCCCCATATAATAATTTATTTTAGCATTATAATCTGCAATTGTTGATTCAGCGGCCCTTTTCAATGCATTCTCTTCATTTATTTTATCCTGCAGGTCTGAAATGTTTTCTGTGACTTTTGCTTTTGATACTCCGGAGCTTGACTTTTGATTTATCTCGGCACGTATATCACGTATCTGTTTTTGCAACTCTGCATCGTTTCCTCCTTTAGCCAATAGATCAGCTTCAAGCTTGTGTTGCTGATCAAGAAGCTTTACAACTTCGGAATTATTGCCGGAAGAATTTCCGGTTGCTGATTGTATTTTTGTAAGATTTGTTTCGAGATATTGCAGTCTGTTGGAATGCTCATCATATTTACTTTTTTCTTCTGCAAGCTTTCCCTCAAGTTCTTTTACAGTCTCCATTGCACTTGTGCTGCGGCTTACGGGGTCAATTGTGCCCTGGCTTTGTTTTTCAAGAAGTAGTATATTACTCAATGAATCTACTTTTTGCGCCTGCAATCTTTCAAGTACTTTAATACTAACAACATTTTCTTCAGTACGTTGCAGATTCAGATTTTGATAATAATTGAGAAATTCCTTACCCATGGCATTAACTACCCATGCCGAAAGTTCCGGGTTCTCTGAACGAAAAACAATATTGAGATAATCAGTTTTTTCAACTCTTACAATAAAGAGATACTTGGTAAGGCCTGTATAATCATAATTATAAAGCTTCAAATATTCAAGCAATCTTACTTCTGTTTGCTCATCAGATCTTAATAATTCTCCTTTGCTTATTTTATTGGCGAGAATCTGTTTGGCAGCATCTTTACTTACAGATTTATACACCTTACTTTCTTTCTGCTTATCAGTCAGGTGCCTGTATGGTAAAGTTGGATTTTCAAGATCGTGTAGTAATAGTCTATATGAAATCATACCAAGTACTCTTGGCGACTTAAATGTTTCAATAACATTATCAAACTTTGTATCAGCAGTGTAAAGATCCGCAATTGAAGAGCCATCTGTAAGCTTTACTTTATCTGCAGTAAATCCTGTGGAATATTGTGCTACTGATTCGTAAAGGGGTTTTTTAAAAAGTAAAAAAACAAAGGCTGCTAAAAGAGCTAGGAAAGTTAAGAAGATAATGATCCATTTTTTTCGGTAAAGAACTTTTAAAAAAAATAGCAAATCCATTAGCAGTTATTTTTTAGTGTAAATACAAATGTACAATCAAAAAAAATCCGGTAAGATAAATACCGGATTTTTTTGGTTGTAAAGTGGCTTTTCTATCGGGCTTTTATAAGCTTTATGGTTTGTTGTGCTACACCGTCACCCAATACTTTTAAGAAATAGCTTCCCGGCGGTAGAGCGTTAGTCAATGAAAGATCAAGGGTCTGGTATTGGCGTGCGGCCTCGTTTGATCCCAAAACTTTCTTATATACCGCACGGCCATTAACGTCGTAGAGTATGAATGCAACGCTCTTTGCTTTAGATGAAAGTACCAGATCTATTTTAAGATCATTAATAAATGGATTAGGGTATGCTTTTACAGATGTTATAAGGTTTCTATTAGTGCTGCCTGATTCGCTTTGGGTATTTTGTTTCTGGCTGAAATTAGAATTAGGTGTGCCTTTACCTGCAATTGGCAATACCTGTGAAGCAGTGGTATCGTAGCTTTCAATTGTAATCGCAGCTGTGAAACAGTATGGTGTTCCTGCTTCAGGGGAGATATTTATAAAAATTTCTCCATCACTGTTTGGGCTTACATAATCAAAATAGATAACCTTGGAATTGTTATTATGACTATTTAAATGTAACGTAGTGCCATTTATTGTGTATGTTCCATTAAAGAAGCCATACCAGGTGGCGCTTCCAAAGCATCCAATACGATATTTTTTTGTTTGATCAAGATTTGAAAGCTTAACCTGGCTCGTTTGCGATGCATCTGTCCAATAATTACTCTGCATAACATTATTTGGAAAAATACCTCCGGTATTTACACCAGCATAAAATTCACCATTAAAAGAGGTAACAAGGAGCATTTCATAACCTGTGCTATTTAATGCTACATCATTTAAATCGCTGAATGTGGATCCGGCAGTAGGAGCGGCGTTGGTGCTATTCCATGGTGAAGGGGCAGGATAATTTATATCCCAATTAAGCAAAACTATTTGTGATGGTAAATTAATGCTGGTTATATTACTGAATGCGCTAAAGGTTGTGTTCATTTTGGCTCTTATCTCATAATAATATCTAACGTTAGGGTTTAATCCTGTATTGGTATAAGTGGTAGCGTTCGGGGCAGTGGTTGTAACAAGAGAATAAGGCCCCGCGTAAGAAGTAGATCTCCATATTTCAAATCCGGTTTCATTATCACTTCTATCACTCCAGGTAAGATTAATCTTATCTGATTGAAGAATGGTTTCAGCAAACAAATCTGCAGGCCGTATTAAGGGAGTACCACTATATTCCTGCAATATCACCGCATTAATGTTCAGATTTAAAGCGGCAGCACCTTTAGTAAATGTAACATCGATTATTCCTGAAGCATTAGGTACAAGACCGTTTAACTGAACGCTTTTAATTGAATTATACATTGCATTCGTTGTCACAGATTGGGCTCCTACCGTAAAAGTAGCTGTACCATCATCGCCGGAATTGAAACTACTCACAATAACTACATTATATTTTTTAGCCAGGCTTAGTCCACCAATCTCCAATTGAGCCGGAGGAGATTGAGAATAATATACAGACGTAAGTAAAACACTATCGGGATAAATGCCTTTGTTATTAGAAGTCATACCGGAATTAAAGTTTCCGGTAAGCTGTTGTAAAAATTTAACGCTATAGCCGGTATTTATACCCGATGCATCAAGAAGATTGGTTAATGTAAGATTAGCAAATGGGAAATACAGGTAATTATTCCATGGAGCTGGTACACTTATGCCACCTTGAGAACTGAAATTAATAAGTATAGAGCGGAAGC
Source organism: Chitinophagales bacterium (assembly GCA_038239385.1). Taxonomy (GTDB): domain Bacteria; phylum Bacteroidota; class Bacteroidia; order Chitinophagales; family Chitinophagaceae; genus Ginsengibacter. The sequence continues at coordinate 16,801 of JBBSEV010000044.1, read as the reverse complement.
TGCTATCCATTACATTTATAGAAAATTTCCTAGTTGAGATGCCGCCATAATTATCGCTTACTTGTACGTTTATGTTACTATAAACGCCCACATCAATTAATTCAGGTTGAAAAATAATATTAGCCATTCCATTCCCTGTATTTTGTATTGATGCGAAGGAAGGAAGGCCAGTAACATTTACTGTTAAAATTTCTCCAGGATCATCAGCAGAAATAATATTCAGAACTGCCTGGCTACCGGATTTTATAACCATATCACTTATGGAATGAAGAACAGGTAATTTATTAACAGGAGTAACACTTACCGGAGTATTTATGCCAGTAGACCCATGAATATTATCTGCAGAAATTTTATAGTAATACATGATATTTCCAGCAACGGTATTATCAATGTAGGAAGTATCATTTGCATTTGCAGCTCCGGGATTAATTAATGTAAATGGCCCTGCAGCATTGGTTGACCGATATACGGAGTAAGAGGATTCATTATAAGCAATATCTTTCCAGGATAGTTTAACAGTACCATCGGGAAGAGCCATTGCAGCAAGATTTACGGGAAGAACCGGAGCAGTTCCATCATCTATTGCTGTTTCAACATTAATAACTGTTACAATGGCAGTGGATGAAACCACGCCACCTCCTCCGTCGGTTACTGTAATCGTAATTGGATAAACACCTGCATCTGCATATCCCGGAGCGGAATATAAACTTGCAGTTTTATTACTTGTGACTCTTATTGAAAGAAACGCAGGGCCACTTGTCAATGCCCATCTTAAAATAGTATTCTTATCAGGATCACTCGCAGTCATCTTGGTAAGATTTACAGATCCTTCCTGTATTGTTATATCACGAAGCCTGTACATAACAGGCGATTGATTATTATTGACTGTAATAGAAAATGTTGTTGTATCCTTCCCACCTTTCCCATCATTAACGATTATGGAAAGATTATATAAGCCGTTTGATGCCGGTGATGGGTTAAACACCATTTTACCAGTTCCATTTCCGGTATTACTAAAGGTAGCAAAGGATGGAAGATTGATAAAACTAAATGAGAGATTATCCCCATCTACATCAGTGGCCTTTATTGCAATATTTTTTATAGATTGATTATACATTGCAAAACTTAGTATAGGGGTAAGTATTGGTAAGTTATTAGAAGTAACTGCAGATGCTATTGTAGAATATCCTGAATATCCTCCAATGCCTGTTGCCCTTATTTTGTAATAATAATTAGTATTGGCATACAATCCAGTATCAGCAAAGGAAATTGTACTGTCTGTAATGCTATATGTTTTAAAGAGATGAAAGGTATTAACGTTACCAACTGACCTGTAAACTTCATACCCGGTTTGAGTAGAGCTATCTTTAAATGAAACATTAATTTGATAAGAAGAAACTGGTTGGGCTAATACATATAATGGAATGTTGGGTACTGCAGGTAAGGAAGGCGTTGTAATAGTAGTGCTGTTATTAATAAATACTGAATCAGGAATAAGAGCCTTTGTTATTCCCGGACCTTGATAACGAACCTGTAAAGTTTGCCCCCCATTTCTTTCAAAATAAGTAACCCATAATGGGTGACGCCCGGCAGTTAATGTTACAGTCCCTGACCTTTCAGTGGCGCCCTGTACAAAATCATTATTTACAACCTGTCCGGCAGCATCAAAAGTATTGAGATAAAGCTTGCTGCCATCATCAGAAGTTGTATAAAAAGTATAAGAACCTCCTACCGCAATATTTATGTTTGCAAAAAACTTAAATGCAAAATAATCCTGTTGCAACGCAGGCGTTATAGAGAAATTTGGCAGCACTCCCATTGCTACGGGAGTTAACAAACTAAAATCGGGAAGATTATTCCAGTTTCCCTCGTAATAAGAATATTCTACGCCACCTAAATCATTAGGATTAAATCCCGAAGAACCATATAAGTTTATTGCTTGTATTTTATAAGAGTAAGTGGTAGAACCAACAACTGTGGAATCATCATAAGAAATTGAATTTGAAGGAAGCAATGCAATCATTGTAAAATCCGGATCGGAGGAAGTTTTTCGATATATTTCAAATCCAGTTTCATTGTTACTATTATCTGACCATGTCAAATGAACCTTTTTATAATTTACCGGTACCGCCAAAAGATTTGAAGTCATGAGAGGTACTGTAGCTTGACCTGTAACAGTATCTCCAAGGTAACTATTAGGAATAATTGTGCGGCTTGAAAATCCGGCAGCAGCACATGTCCAATACATATTCATTGACTGGCTGCCAATCTGGTTAAAATAAGTTATTGCTATTGGGTACAACCCAGCCGTAAGTGTAATCGTACCACCAACAATAGTCATACCATGTACTCCATCATTATTTACTAATGGCGTTGTAGTGGCAGAATAATTTCCAATGTAAAGTTTACTTCCATCATCGGAGCCGGTTTCAAATTTATAAGTTCCTGTTACTGGTATTCTTATTATTCCTTCCCATAAAAAACCATAACTCACATCCTGATTTCTTACTGAGATGTCAATATTGTTAGTGTAACCCGTTTTAATGGGAATCATAGCATTAAAATCTGGTAATACATTCCAGGTTCCTTCATAGTACTTAAAATGAATTCCTACAAATTTTGTAAAGCCACTTACCTGGTTACTCGGTACTGATAAATTGCCGGAAAAATCCCTCGCCTTTACATAAAAAGTATACGTCGTGAATGAATCAAGATTGTTAACTGTGAATTGAGTTAAAGGAGTTGTATATGTTTTTTGACCGTTTACATATACATCATATTTGCTAATTCCTACATCATCTGTTGAAGCGTTCCATGTAAGGCTTACAGAATGGCGAGATACACCGGTTATTGAAAGATAAGAGGGAGCCGTTGGTGATTGTGTATCGCTTTTTGTTAAAGCCGATGCTTCGTTACTAAGTGGCGCTGCACCATTATCATTAATTGCTCTTACAATATAATAATAAGTTGTATTAGGTAATAAATTTTGATCAAGGAAGCCCAGTGAATCTGCAGGTATTTCACTTACAAGTAAATAATTAGCTCCAGGCGTTGTAGTCCTATAAACTTCAAATAAAGTTTCATTATTTATAGGTGTTGGATTATTGTTCCAGTAGACTTGAGCAGTTGTGTTTGATAAGGCTATTGCCGATACATCAGTTGCTTTATCTGGTACATTTATACCCGAAGCGGCAATTACTGAAAACGGTGCAGAGTAACTACTGCTACATCCAAATTGTTCAGTAACCTGCACTTTATATTGACCAACTGATGCCATATAATTATTTGTAGTACTTACAAGGCTGTTATCACTTATTCTTCTCCAGTCATAACTCGCATAAATATTTGGCACTGTAAGAGGAACAGATGTAGATCCATCGGGTGCAGGCAATACATTACTAAAAAGCCCATTAATCTGTATAGGAGGTGTAATAGTTGGTTGCTTTTGAGAAACTATCACAGGCGAAGGCGACCATGCTGACCAATTTGAAGTTGCCGTTCTTTTAAACCTTACCCTATAAGTACCATATACAGTCGCATCATATGTATTCGTATTTGCGCCTGAAATTGTTACTCCATCTTTATCCCACTCGTATGCATAAAAACCAGGCTGTACCTGCATCTTCGCATCTACATTTTCAAGAGGGCAAAATTGGTTATGCTGAAAATAAACAAGTGGGTTTGCTTTATGAGTTGCATTCAAGGCAGGAAAATAGCCGGGTTCAGCCCAGAAATTGTACCATATACCATGTCCCCCATTTGGATAAAAAGATTGAGTGATATTTCCCCCCAGGTTTTTATATGTATTAAATACATCAGTAGCAGTACCTGGTGCAGGATTATTGTCGAGCCCTCCATTAGAAATCCAAATGGGAACTGTTAGGTAACTTGGTATAAAAGGAATATCGTTTTCTCTAGCGGCACTTATTGGCATAACTGACGCCCACCTATTAGAATTTGATTGTAAAAAATCCCAACTTGCCTGCCCTCCTGAAGATAAGCCACTTAAAGTAACTCTATCTATATCAAGTTTTACATATTTTGCAAGAGAATCCATTAGATCCAGCATTGACCCAAAGTAAGCCTGTAAATAACCGCTATTGCTTTGAGGATATAATAAAAACCCATCGTAAGTACCATTATTTACAGCCTGTGCATGTAATTGCCCCCCATGTAATAGTTGAAGTTCGTTATCATAAATTGGTCCAAATTCACCGAGTCCATGCATAAAAAGAAGCATAGGATAAACTTTTCCATCAGCTACATTATGTTGATATGTCTTTGGAAATTTTAGTCTGAATGCCATTCCTTTAAAGTAGTAAGACTTATATCCATAAGAATAGGGATTCCAGTTTAAACGATTGCCGTGGCCCCACTTACTTATAACACCATATGCCGGCGCTGGTGGTTGGTTAGTTGATGTAAAAATCACATCAGCGTCATTAGGATCTAAGACGCCTGCCTGCGAGAAAACTTTGAATGAAGAAGTTGATAAAACGACCAGAAGAATAAAGTAAAATACTTTTCTCATTGTAACTAAGTTTAGAGGTTGTATACGAATTTTGATTCATTAAAAATACCCCAACGCAAAGGCAATACTTCGCTTAAGCGTATTATAAAATAAATCTGGAAAATCGGAAGAGTTACATGGAAATTCTAAGAGGAAATAGGGTATAAAAACTCCTCTAGGAAGATTGAATATTTTGTAAAACTATACTTTTGTTTTGTTATAACAAACTCCTAAAGGTAAAAAATATCGGTTGACTTTAAAATTGATCTTAAAATAGTTATTAATCACTTATTTTTCCGGCAATTTTTTTATACTCTGTTGCATTTTAAAATTCAATGTATTTTATAAAGATAATTTTTTGGGTATCTCTTTTTATAGTCGTTTACAGTTACGTCTTATATGGTGTATTGGTTTGGGTATTAATTATTTGCAGAAATTTTTTTTTAAAAAAAGCAAAGAGAGTATTTGATCTTAGTTTTTTACCTTCGGTTAGTCTTGTAATTGCTACATATAATGAAGAGGAAATTATAAGAAAAAAAATTTTGAATACGTTTGAGCTTGATTATCCTAAAAACAAGCTTGAAATTTATTTTGTTACAGACGGTTCAACTGATGATACAAATAATATTTTAAATTCCTATGAGGGTATCAACGTCTTGTTCAGGCCTGAACGCAAGGGAAAAGTTGCAGCAATAAATCATGCAATGGAATATGTAAATACTCCTTTTGTAATTTTTTGTGATGCTAATACATTTTTAAACAAAGCTTGTATTAAGGAAATGGTCAAGCACTATATATATGAAAGTACTGGTGCTGTTGCAGGCGAGAAGAAAGTAATTGATTTATCTGATAAAAATAATGCAGCTGGTTCGGGAGAAGGGATATATTGGAAATATGAATCACTCTTAAAAAGGTTGGATGCAAACTTCTTTACAGTCGTAGGAGCAGCCGGCGAATTGTTTTCAATGCGTACAGACTTATATGAACCTGTAGATACTAACATTCTGCTCGATGATTTTATGATATCAATGAATATATGCAAAAAAGGATATAGGGTAATGTACGAGGCTTTTGCATTTGCTATGGAGTCTCCATCGGTATCAATTAGGGAAGAACAGAAGAGAAAAATCCGGATAAGTGCAGGAGGATTTCAGTCCATTTATTTATTAAAAGACCTTTTAAATATTTTTAAATATGGAAAGTTATCTTTCCAGTATATATCCCACCGGGTTTTAAGGTGGGCTGTTTGCCCCTTTTTATTACCTATAATTCTTATATTAAATCTTGTTATATATTTTTTTTCATTTGAAAAGATATTTAGTTATCTGCTACTAGCGCAATTGCTTTTTTACTTTACTGCCATCACCGGATGGATATTTGCCCAAAGGAATATTAAGCTTAAAATATTTTATATCCCTTATTATTTCCTATTCATGAATATTGCATTATATGCAGGGCTGTTTAGATTTCTGAACAAGAAGCAATCAGTTTTATGGGATAAGGCGACTCGTAAAAATGGGGCTGAAACATAGAGATTGTAATTCTTATTCACATTTTGGGAACTTAATTAAAAAACTATTTACATTTGCTTTTCCAAAAAATCAATATTACTTTTATGTTATTATTGAATTTTTGATTCGAGACATTCAATCCTCTGATGTAACCTTTCCCTTATTAATAACCGCCCCCTCAGGTTATTTTTTGGCTCCTTTATCTTCTATGTTCCCAACTGGAATCACGTACAATAGTCTTTTGAAAAGGCCATAATCCCTTTGCCTGTTAAGCGTATTCAGTGTTAGTCCTGTCAGTTTGTTTATTGGTACAATCATTTGAGTTATGAAAAAGAATGTTTTGTGTATTGAAAAAAACAGGCCGATCTGTTTTCTTATAGAGACGTTGCTTAAAGATAAATATGCAGTATTCTCATACGAAAACAATTTCCTGGCAATGGAAGAAATTGCATCCGGTAAAACAATCGATCTTATAATACTTAGTGTTGAGGATGCACAGGATGAAAATATAGAGTTATTATATCATTTTAGTTCAAGTAGCATTTTACGTAATATCCCGGTTATAATTTTATCCAATACCCACTATGAAGAATTAAAGCCTTTTTGCCTGGAAAGTAATGTTCATGCTTTCTTCACTAAGCCATTCAATCCCCTGGAACTTTTAGCAAAAATTAATCAAACCATATTGACTACAAACGAATCGCAAATTTTATATAAAAAAAGAAAAGTATTTAATCTTAACTAAAAATTGAAAATTAATCCTCAATATCATGAATTTCCAATAATTATTTTTTTTAATTCTAAACGCACTCTGAAATGATTACTGGAACTACAATTTTACACTCTCAAAATGATGTTGTTCAGGATATTCCCGGACAACATACTTCGTACGCGGAAAAAAATGAAAAGACTTTCCTTTACATAGGAAAATCTGCAAATAAAACGAATAAATGTCTGTCTTTTTTTGACAAGAGCCATAACTCGGTTAGTTTATTTCTGGCAAAAGAACATTTACTTTTTCTAAAATCTTCTGGCAGAAATCTTCCGGATGTTATTATTATCGATATACCCTTTAATAAAGATCAATTTCTAAAGTTCAGTGAGTTTTTAAATTCAAATTCATGGAGTTCTATTATACCCGTCATATACAATGAAACCGCATTGAATAAAAAGTTTCTTCCAGAATTGAAAACTATAGGTTTGGCTGATGATATTGTAAATATTAGCGACTATTGCAACGAACTTTACAAAAAAGCCTCATTTCTTAGAAAAGTAAAGGCACACTCACGTCATAAAGCCACCTCCCTGGCCTCAATGTCTTCACCAAATGAAGCTAAAAAAATAGGCTATTCCAAAAGAGTATTTGATATTCTCATAGCTACTTCATTATTGATTGTATTATTCCCTGTGTTTCTTCTCATAATTATAGCAATTAAATTGGAATCGAAGGGGCCTGCTATTTACCAATCAAAAAGAGCGGGTAGGGGCTTTAAAGTTTTCAACTTTTTCAAATTCAGAACCATGATTGCTGATGCAGAGAATAAAGTTGCGGAACTCTCAGCTTTAAACTTATATGGGAACGATACAAGCTCAACTACATTTTTTAAAATTAAAGATGATCCTCGTATAACCAAAGTAGGATCCTTTTTAAGAAATACCAGCCTCGATGAACTACCTCAGCTCATTAATGTATTAAAAGGCGAAATGTCAATAGTAGGAAATAGGCCTTTACCTCTTTATGAGGCCTCAGCTCTTACCACCAATGAAGGAGCCGAGAGATTTCTTGCTCCTGCAGGTATTACCGGTCTTTGGCAGGTTACAAAAAGAGGCAGAGAAGATATGAGTGCTGAAGAAAGATTAAGTCTTGATATAGATTATGCCCGGAATCATGGGTTTGCATCAGACTTTAAAATTTTATTATGCACACCTACGGCTTTGTTTCAAAAAACAAATGTGTAGTATCTTCACCATTCAATCGTCTCAATGTATCAAGATAATCACGGAAAAGAACGTCCCTTTGTTTCATTTGTGACACTTAACTGGAATAACACTGATGTTACATGCGAATTTCTGGAAAGCACTAGACATCTCACATGGCAAAATTATGAGATTCTAGTGTGTGATATGAATTCTGATGTAGATCCGACTGAAAGGATCAATTTAAATAATTATCCAAATACCCGGGTTATAAGGAACGGTAAGAACCTGGGTTGGGGTCCTGGTAATAATTGGGGTATGCGCCAGGCAAAAGGAGATTTTCTTTTTATAGTAAATAATGATACCGAAATAACTCCTGGGTTAATAGAAGCATTAATAAAGCCATTTTTAGAGGATGAAGCAATCGGTATAACCTGTCCGAAGATCAGATATTTTCATAATCCTGAAGTGATACAGTATGCCGGATTTAACCCCATAAATAATCTTACAGGCCGTAATACCTCTGTAGGAAATTGCGAAATAGATAAGGGGCAACACGATGTAAGCAGCTTTACATTTTCTGCACATGGCTGCGCAATGATGATTAAAAAAGAAGTAATTGAAAAAGTGGGAATGTTTCCTGAGAAATTTTTTATTTACTATGATGAAATGGACCTGAGTGCACGTGTATTAAAAGCAGGGTATAAAATTCTCTATGAACCAAAAGGCCTTATTTTTCATAAAGAATCAATGGCTATGGGGAAAAAAAGCAGTTTGAAAACTTATTATCATACAAGAAACAGGATACTATACATGCGCCGGAATACATCATCATTTCAATTTGCGTGTTTCATTTCTTTCTTCTTACTTTTCTCAACTCCAAAAGCCACTTTAAAATTTCTCATTGACAAAAAATTTGATCACATAAAATCATTTTTTAGAGGTATCGTATGGAATTTTAGGGAATCAAAATATTCTGTACAATAACCTAATTAAAAAATGCATTTATATTAGATATTTTTGTTTATTGGATTAAAAAGCAAACTATGAAAAACATTTTCTTATGGGTACAATTATTAAAACAAATAAAAGTTACTGGCGCAGTTGCTTTTAGCTCAGGCACTCTTGTAAAAAGAATGCTAAAGACTGTAAATTTTTCAGCTGCTGAAATAATAATTGAACTTGGGGCGGGTTCAGGATGCATTACAGAATTGTTGGAAAAAAAAATAAATCCTTCCACAACTTTGTTGGTTTTCGAAGTAAACGAAATGTTTTGCAAGATGTTGAGACAAAAATTCAATTCCCCTAATATTCATATAATTAATGACTCTGCAGAGAATTTAGAAATGCATCTTTATAGAATAGCCGGAATTAAAAAAGCTGATTTTGTAATCTCTTCTTTGCCGTTTTCAATCATTGATGAAGCTACGAGAGATAATATTATAAGTACAATCAAGCGCGTGCTAAAGCCACATTCTTTATACATACAATATGGGTATAATAAAAAGAAATACAACGAAATTTTGAATAGGTTTAAAACAGTTAAAACTTCTTTTGTCTTAGGCAACCTGCCACCAGCTTATATTTTCAACTGCAGGCTACACTGACTTTTTAGTAAATAGAGCACCAAACTGCTTTCTTCTTTAACCTATTTCGTCTAACTTACCGTGATCAAAGGAATCACAATGAAAATTGCTATAGAAGCCCAAAGACTCTTTCGCAGGAAAAAGCATGGAATGGAAATAGTTGCATTGGAAATAATTAAGGAGCTTCAAAAAATAAATACAGATGATATTTTTTTTGTTATCGCAAAAGAAGATTTGGATGATCAATGTATTTCTGAAACAAAAAACTTTGCAATAAAAAAAATCAGATCAAAATTATATCCTTACTGGGAACAGGTAAAACTTCCACATTACCTAAAAAAAATAAAGCCCGATATTTTGCATTGTACAGCTAATACGGCTCCGCTATTTTCCCGGACACAATTAGTAATTACAATTCATGATGTAATCTATATGGAATCAGTTAATTTTTCAGGATCGAGCTATCAAAATTTTGGCAATCTTTATAGAAAGTTTATTGTACCAAAAGTTGCCAAAAAAGCAAAAATTATAATAACCGTTTCTGAATTTGAAAAAAAAGTTATTTCAAAAAGACTGAATATTTCTGAAAATAAAATACGTGTAATTTATAATGCTGTAAACCCGCAGTTTAAAATAATTAATAAAGAGAGTTTGCTACTCTTTAAAAATGAACATCAATTGCCAGATCATTTTATATTGCATTTTGGCAATACTGCACCCAAGAAAAATACTATTGGAGTTTTAAAAGCCTATTATCTTTATATCAGTAATAATAAAAATAATTTTACGTTAGTAATTACTGATTGTACAAGAGATTATATCGAAAGTTTATTAAAGGAAATCAATCAGCCGGAACTGATAAAAAAAATTCATATACTCAATTATATCTCTTTTACTGAAGTGCCATTTTTGTATAACCTCGCAAAATTATTTTTATACCCATCGCATAGGGAGAGTTTTGGAATGCCCGTTGTAGAAGCTATGGCCTGTGGAATCCCGGTTATTACATCCAATACTTCAGCATTACCGGAAATAGCAGGTGACGCCGCAATTCTTGTGGATCCTAAAAGCGCAACTGAAATAGCTCAACAGATAAATAAATTAATTAACGATCCTCAACTTTATAATGATTGCATAGAAAAGGGATTAAAAAATGCCCAACGTTTTAATTGGAGCGATGCTGCAAAAAAAACGCTTGAAATTTATAAAGAATTGGAAAAATGAAAATGATGCAAAGAGAAATATTGGATACGTCGGGTTATCAAAATTATACTGATATAAAAAGGCTAAAATTTATTATTGATGCTTTAAATGAACATATTGCTCCAGGTAGTAATGTACTGGATGTTGGTTGTGGAAATGGCCTTATTTCTATGAGCCTTGGCAAAGCAGGGCATAATGTGTTTGGAATAGACATTAGTCAAAAGGCCATTGAAAAAGCAAATGAAAAAAATAATCTCCCTAATGTAAAATTTGCAGTAGCCGGTGCAGAGCAATTGGCTGAAACGGAAACAAAATATGATGCTGTTGTTTGTAGTGAAGTGCTTGAACATCTGAATGAACCATCGAGCTTATTAAAATATATTTACAGAAGCATGAAAGATGACGGAATTTTGATAGTGACGGTTCCAAATGGAAAAGGGCCACGGGAAACGTTAATTACAAAACCTGTTATTGCTATGCAGAAAAAGGATAACTTGATATGGAACGTTGTAAAAAACATAAAAACTATGCTTGGCTACAAAGGCACCACTTTACAAAGTGATGCAGATGATCTTACCCACATTCAATTTTTTACAATAAAGTCTTTGAAAAAATTAGCCGGACAAAATGCATTTACAGTTAAGAAATTTGGTAAGACAAATTTTCTTGAAAATGTATTTCCATTTTCCTTTGTAACTAAAAAAATAAAGTTTCTACAAAAGATGGATTGTGCAATTGCGGATGTTTTGCCATATAACTTCACTTGCGGTTTTGTTTCAATCTGGCAGAAAACTAAATAATATGCAGGCCCTCATTAATATTTTATGGATTTTATTTTACATTTTAAATGTTATCCTTGCAATTTATTTTCTGCTACCTGTATTTTTATTTCTCATATATTGGATACTGCCATCCTCCCGGAAATTATTAGAAAAAAGATATCCAAGACAAACAAGTAAAGAATTTGATTTTGCTGCAATAATTACTGCGCACCAGGATGTAAATTTAATTCCACCACTTGTTGATTCATTTTTAAAACAAGATTATAAAAATTTTATAGTTTATGTAATAGCTGATGATTGTGACATTAGTAAACTTATTTATGATGATGAAAGAATAAAAATTATAAAGCCTGAAATTCCTTTTCATGCAAAAATCAAGTCCATACACTTTGCTGTAAAAAACTTTGCAAGGAAACATGATGCACTCATCATTTTCGATAGTGATAATCTGGTACATCCCAGATATCTTTCTACACTTAATAGTTATTTCCAGAGAGGTTTTCGTGCTGTTCAAACACATATGCTTTCAAAAAATATTGATTCAACTTATGCAAAGCTTGACTCAGTGGGACATATTTATCATACTTTCCTGGAAAGGCAAATCAAAATGGATCTCGGGTTAACATCAGCAATCCTGGGACTTGGAATTGCGATTGACCTTGATTTGTACAATGAGATAATGTATCGCAATCAATTGGGTGGCTTCGATAAAAAACTACAGGTGCAACTTGCCAAAAAACTTCCTACAATTGCTTTCGCTACGGATGCTATAGTATTTGATGAAAAAGTGGATGATGGCGAAGCTTTGGAAAAACAAAGAACCCGTTGGATTTTTACTTACTTTATTTATTTTAAAGATAGCCTGAAATTATTTACAGATGGAATTTTAAAGTTTCACCCCGGTCGCATCTTACTTGGCTTTAATATGCTTAGGCCTCCATTATTTCTTACACTTGCTTTAGCAATATTGATGGCAATTATTTCTTTTTTTGTAATGCCTTTTATAGGTTTTGCCTGGATAATTATTTTGGTTCTATTTACCATAAATTTTGTTTTGATAATTGCTACCCAGAGTAAACAGGACGGAATGATGAAAGCCTTAATTCACACTCCCAAGATGATATTAAGACAATGTTCTTCTTTATTAAACATAAAAAAAGCTAACAAAAACTTTTTAAAAACCGAGCATCGTAAAATTATTTACATTGAAGACTTGCTGAGAAATGAGCCTGCTTAAATCAATCTACTATAAATGCAGTTCTGCGTTTACGTTAGCATTTCTTAAAAAGCTTTATCCAACCTGCTTATTACCTTACCATCATATTGTGAGTGACGAAGATGTATTGCATATAAAATATTTATACGAATACAAAAATGTTGTACAATTTAAGAATGATCTTGAGGTCCTGCTAAAAAATTTCAAACCAATATCCGCAAATGATTTAATACAATACTTAAGTAAAAATAAGCAGCTACCAAAAAACACTTTTCTTTTATCCTTTGATGATGGCTTTAGGGAAGTGCACGATATAGTCGCTCCGCTATTACAGGCAAAGGGAATACCTGCGATATTTTTTATAAACCCTGCATTTATTGATAACAAAAAACTTTTTTATCGCAGCAAAGCGAGCTTGCTTGTTCATGAATTATTAAAACATGAAAATAATAAACCTGTAATCCATGAATTCGCGAAACTTATCGGTAGCCGGGAAAACCCAATTGAAAGATTAATTGCTTCGATAAAAAAATTGAATAATAGGGATGAAGACTTGATGAATAGGCTCGCTCAAAAACTTTCTTTATCATTTGAAGAATATCTGGAAGAAAAGAAACCTTTTCTCACCACGCAGCAAATAATTTCATTAGATAAAAGAGGATTTACAATTGGGGCCCATAGCTGGGACCATCCTTATTATAACCAGATCAGTTTTAAAGAACAACTTGAACAAACCATCAGCTCCTGCGATTTTGTAAGAGAAAAAACCAAACAGCAGCAGATTACATTTTCATTTCCCTATTCTGATGCGACTCTTTCACAGGATTTATTCGATGCGTTAAACAAAAAAGGAATTGATCTTATGTTCGGAATTCAAAATCAGAAAGAGGAATTGAATAATAGTATGGTTCATCGCTTTAATGCGGAAAGACCTGTAATTCGGTTAGATGAACAATTAAAAGGGATGATGCTTTATATGGCCATTCAAAAAAAACTAGGCAAACATAAAGTGCTAAGAAAATAATTATTTCAACTTGTCAAAATCATACAAAGTTCCGTTTTCTCCAAGTACAAGCCTTTTTGGCGGTAGATAGGAATTCCCTGAAAGACTTTTCGTGGAGTCGTAACCGTTAATAGAAAGATTGCCAATATTTATCATAGTATAAAAAACACTTTCAGCCGAACTTACCTTCCTGTTTGAATTATTTTGTAGATTCTCCAGTTTAAGAGGATATTTTTTTGCATATTCATCGTCAGCCCATATAAATAAAGGAACTTTTGCCGTAACAAAATTAGGATGATAAGAATGAAAGTATAAGTCATCATTATTATCATTAAGGTTTTCACCGTGGTCGGATACAAATAAAAAAGAACCACTTGCACCGGATGATTTTATAATACCTGCAATCTCACTAAGCACATGGTCGGTGTATAATATAGAATTATCATATTCATTAATGATCTCATCTTTGGGAGGCCTCGTCATCAAAGAATGATTCCTATCTGAAGTTGGTGTGAACTTCTGAAATTCCGGAGGATAACGCAACACATATCTCCAGTGGCTGCCAATTAAATGTATAATGAGGAAAATATCTTTGTGGGGATGCGAATTAATTACTTCTTTAATACCTGGTATTACTGCATCATCATAAGTTCCTGTAAAATTTGCTTCATTTTCTCCGTGGCCACAATACATCGCCGTATCGCCGTCATTAAAATGCATACCAATATTACCAGTTAATCCATATTGTGATTGATTAGAAATCCAGCATGAATAGTACCCTGCTTCTTTAAATGCTGCGAGTATACTTTTTTCTTTTTTATGCTGGTCATAAGTAGCTGCATCTGCTCTCGTAATTATTTGGGGAACTGAAAAAATTGTCATAGTTCCACCCGAAGCAACATTATGAAAACTTACAAAATTTTTCAGCTTTTCAATTTCTGGTGAAGTTTTTCTTGGGTATCCATTTATAGCCCAGTGGTCATATCGTGAGGCCTCACCAAGAATCAATATATAAATATGCCTTGAGGTATCTGCTGCATCTGTTCTTTTCGCATCAAACTTAAAATTCTTCGTAGTCTCCTTATACCTATTCATATTATTCATTTCACTTCGTATAAGCCCTATTGCATCCCCAAGCCTGAAAGGATAATACGTACGATAAGTATTGCGTACCATTATATAGTATTCGGGAAGTTTTGTTCCACGTATAAATGGTAGAATACCAAAAGAAATTAATCCAAATAGCGAAATAACAATCCCGGTTTTCCAACTGATTTTTGGGGGTAATTTTGAAGATACTTTTAAAAATAGCCATCCGAAAAAAATGATTCCGGCAATGGCTAATATTATTTTCCAACCGAGTAATTCCATTAACTCATCTTTATTAGTATCAAGCACAAGCCCTACCATTTCTGCATTCACCTGTATATTCATATAAAAAACAGAAAATAACATTATAGGCGTAAGTGAAACAATGATCGCAAGAATCCAATAATATATTTTTAAGTTTCTACTGAAAAATACAACAGGAATAAAAAGTAAAGCTTGAACAATGAAGATTCCGGTTACCGCATAATTAATAACTCCGTTTTTAATAAAAAAAACAAGATCAGGCAATAGTATAAGTATGGTAAGTAAGGTGATTATTAAATAATAATAAGCTACCTGCTTAAAATTTATTCGTTTAAGGTGAGATGCCAAGAATCATGAATTTATAGTTACAATGTAAGTTCCGTAGCAGTTTTAAAACGTGCAAACTTATGAAATTAATAAACTATCAAAAATGAGATTTATTGTATAGCAGTAAATATTCAATTAAAACTAAAGTAGAATGGAATTTCCTTAAAGTAAATTAGTCACAGATATTTAATTGAGAAGATTTGAAAATTCACACCTGTGTAAGTTCAAGACAACTTAAAAATTCTGCCTTATAACTCATGCAAAGACGATAAGTCTTTTGGAGACTTAGCATTACTAAAAAAAGATGATTTGATTTTCTTTCTCTTTTTTTGTTCAATTAAATAAAAGACTTATAAAATGAGTTAGTAGCAAGCTTTAGCATTGCTTTGTCTCCATCGCTGTCACCATAACAATATATGGTTGTATAATTTGTAAGATCATACTCTTTGATAATCCTCCTGGCCTTTTCATTATAATTACAATTAATACCTGAAAGTTTTCCGGTTATTTTTTCATTAATAATTTCAAGTTCTGTTGCAATACATTTCAGGCCCTGATCATTACACCATCCTTTGATCCAGTTTGAAGCAGACGCAGAGACTACAACAACTTCATAACCATTTGCTTTATGCTCGGTAATTTTTTTAATGGCTTTTTTGTTTATAAGATCTGGTAATTTTTGTTGAACGAATAAGCTACAAATTGTTGAAAATTTATTTTCGGAGTATTCTTTAAAAAACCAGGACAGCATTTTTTCTTTTGCTTTTTGGTGAGAAATTAATTTCAATTTCATTGCCATAAGCCAGGGAATAAGGACTGCTAACCCTCCATATAAACGCAATTTTCCATGATGAAATTTTATAAACTCGATCATAGAATCTTTGGTAGTAATTGTTCCATCAAAATCGAAAAATGCAATTCCAGGCATTTCTGTTATTTAAAAATTGTAACATCTTTCATATAAAGAATTATATAAAAACTTATCATCCATAATAAAATAGTAGCCTGAATAAACCTGTCTTTATACAAAATTTTTACAGGGGATTCCGAATCCTGTCTTACAAAAATGATTTGTAGGTATCGTAATATTCCTGCTACTACAAACAGGCATGTGTAATAAAGACGGTATGTGCCAAGCCGTATCATAACTTCATCAGACATTGTGTACATAAAATAGGATACAATTATTACAGCGCATATTAATGATAGAGCAACATTTATAAATTCAAGATTGTATCCTTTTATTGCCTGGCGCATTTCATTTCCTGAATCGAGTTTGATAAGAACATCATCTCTGCGCTTTGCAATTGCGAGAAACAGAGCCAATAAAAAAATCATTATTGTAAGCCATTCACTCAAACCTATTCTCGCTATAACAGCGCCTGCTTTTACT
>JBBSEV010000043.1:0-37526 GCA_038239385.1 Chitinophagales bacterium | reverse complement strand
GAAAAACTACACTATCAGTTTCTATTTGTAGCACCTGGTCAAGTGATAAATGAAAATGCTCGCACAAAAGTTTAAGCTCGTTTAAAGAAATTGGTTTTTCGCCACGTATACGCCGGTAAACGCTGTCATAGCTTATATCCAGTAATTCAGCTAATGTATCTACTAACGATATGTGGCCCGGAAGGGTATTTTTTATAAGCACAAACAATTCTTTTTGCAAATCTGCACTTGGCATAGTATATAATTTTACGATTTTTCCGTAATCCGATTAATCTTCTTTACGCAAAACGCATAAACTTTATAAAAATAAACTGCTTTTTCCTGATTTACAATTGCGCTCAAACAATTAATTGAGATATAAAAGATAACATGCCAAACCCTGATAAATAGTAGTTTTTATCAATTAGAATCCATGCTATCACTATTCTATTTTCGAATCTGGATTTAAATTTTAAATACCCGGTTATGAAAAAAGTATTTTTAATCGCAGCAATTTTGATTTTTACAAAAATGGCATGGGGTCAGAAATTTGAAAATACCATCAGCCCCGTATTTGAAAACACGCAGAATGAATTTGAAAATTTCTATAAATCAACAAACGGTCGCGTAAATTTTTTCATATTCACAAGAGAAAGAAAAAAGAAAATTGATCTGTTAGCCTTTTACACTTTACTGAGAGCCCGTGTAAAAAGTTTATTCCATCATAGAAAATTGTACGTAGTCAATGCCAGGTCTTCAAAAGATGCAACCGCAAAGGTAGAAGACGTCCTCCATAAAAAAAGGAAGCTTATTAATAATATTTGGTTCGACTCGCATGGCCATTATGGCAATCGCTATTCTTCATTCCGAATTGGTACCGACCAGTTTAATTATGCAAATATTCATGACTCAAGTGCAATAAAATATCTTAAAACCATAGCAAAATATTGTGATGACAAGACAAAGGTAGGCCTGGGTTCCTGCTATGCAGGTGCAGATTTTTATTTTCCTGCAACTGACAGTACTCCGGCTACACGGATGAATGGTGATTCTCTTATGATTGGACTGGGAGAAATCTTTGAAAGCTCATCTATCTACGCCAGCGAAAGTTGGGTAATGGCAAAGCCGGGAATATTTACTAACAAGTTTGGATTAGCGGGATATCCTTTGCAAAAGAGATTTAAAGATA
This sequence comes from Chitinophagales bacterium, assembly GCA_038239385.1. GTDB lineage: Bacteria > Bacteroidota > Bacteroidia > Chitinophagales > Chitinophagaceae > Ginsengibacter. Next base: position 36,358 of record JBBSEV010000043.1, on the reverse strand, counting down.
GCATATATGCGCCCGTGTGGGAGCGTATTGGCAAATGGAATAGATATTCAAAGAAAGAGGGTGAGATCAAAAGTATTCCAACCATTGCTTTGGACAGGAGTGGTAATATTCATACCAGGTTCCGTGAGTATAACCATTTTTATAAATCAAGGAAAAAGATCGCTAAAGCTTTAAAAAGCCTGAAGCCTGCTCTTGCAAAATTTTAAATAAAAATTCATTTAAAACTAAAATATGATAGCCAGATTATTTTTAAACCTTACTGATTACCCGGCGTTCAGGCGCTTCATTTGGAAACCCATTTATGAAGCAATGGCTAAGAAAATAACTATTCCAGACTGGCAATTTATGAATTATGGCTACGCCCCGTCTAACCGGGAACCGTTGCTCACATTACATCCTGAAGATGAGATAAACCGCTACCCGTTGCAGCTATATCATTACATGGCGTCAATGCTTAACATTGAAGGTTTAGAAATGCTTGAAGTAGGAAGCGGCCGCGGGGGAGGAGCCTGGTACATAAAAAAATATCTTAAACCAAAAAAAATAACAGGGCTTGATATTGCAGGCAATGCAGTTAAGCTCGCAAATAAAAATTATGCAGGTAAAGATTTGCATTTTGTACAGGGAAACGCGGAGAACCTTCCATTTGCTAATGAAAGTTTTGATGTTGTAATTAATGTAGAATCATGTCATGCTTACGGATCAGTACCTGCATTTTTAAAAGAAGTAAAAAGAGTGTTACGCCCCGGAGGTTATTTTTTATGTGCAGATATGCGTTCCCCTAGTGGTATGAAAACATTAAAGAACAATCTGGATGCAACGGGTATGCATATATCGGTTCAAGAAGACATAACAATGAATGTAATTAATGCAATCGAGTCTGAAGAAACTATAAAACAAAGGAGAATATCAAATCACATTCCTAAATGGCTGGCAAAACCTTTTAAAGAATTCGCGGGAGTTAAGGGTTCTAAAATTCATGAAGATTTAAAAGCCTGTTTATTAGTCTACCATCGGTTTGTTTTACAAAAAATTAATTAATAACTAAAACAATAAACAATGAAATCAATTAAGACTTTAATGGTGTTAATGATTCTCTTAACAACCTTCTTCTCCAATGGACAGGGTTTTTCTCCACGGGTTCAAAAACGTTTGCAAAATGTGATGGACAGTTTTCAAAACAATCCCGCGAATCCCTTTATCGGCGGTATTTCAGTAGCTATAAAAGTTGATGGGCTTGCCGAATGGCAAGGTGCCACAGGTTACGCTGCCCGCAATGTTGATGATCAAAATAATCTTCTTCCGGGAGGCACGCCTTTTACTATAAATACTCTTTCGAGGATTTATAGTATTACTAAAACATTTACTGCACCGTTGGTTTTGGAATTGGCAAAAGAAGGAGTATTTAAACTTGAAGATCCTGTAAGTAAATACCTTCCTTTAAATGCGATCAATCCTGGCCTTGATGGCAGTGTAACCATAAAACAATTACTGGCGCATGAAAGTGGCTATTCAGATTACACTGATGAATTAAACCTGCAAATAGCCGTTGCTGCACAGCCGACACATGTATGGACCGCATTTGAAATGCTCACATTTGTGCACCAGATAGATGCTGTTGGTGCAGTACGTAAATATTCAAGTACTAACTATATCATATTGGGAGCAATTATTGAACTTACCACTGGCAAGCACGTTGAAGAGTTTTACAGAAGCAAATTTTTCGATCCTCTCGGGCTAAAATCTATGTATCTCGCAATTAGAGAGAACGATAAAGGGCATGGAACGTTAGCTTCTCCGCATGATAATATCAGCCCTTTCAATCCCGTATTTCAGCAAACCGGCCAGTCAGTTTTTCCTGATGCATTTACTAATATCTCCCGCTTTCCAATGACTGCTATCGCATCCCTTGCATTTACAGGCGGAGGTATTGTTTCCAATGCAAAAGACGTTGCAGAATGGGGCTTAGCGCTATTTAGCGGGCGTGCTACCGGTAAGCCCATAATTGATCTTATGATTTCATCCATATCTCCAAATCCTGATGAAGATGGTGACAGGCTTGGCTATGGTGTAATTCTTTCTAACAAGATAAGCGGAACTTATAATTTTTATGGCCATGATGGAAATGCGCCGGGATATCGTTCGGTTATGTTTTATCAACCCGATAAAAAATTGATGCTGGTAATATTAACCAACTATCATGGAGCTGATATTTATGCAATAGCCCGTGCCTTATATAATGCGGTTCCTGATTTTAGCTGCGGCAATAAAGATGATAAAGTAAAAATTTGCTTTAGAGAAAATGTTTTATGTGTGCCGGTAGCCGCCGCTGCAGGCTTCATTAGCCGAGGGGCATACCTTGGTAATTGTGGAGGAGAGCAACCGAGTATATATTCAGAATCTAATAATCAGCAGAAATCCGAATTGAAGAATTCATCTGCAAATGAGTTTTACCTGGGTGCCTTTCCAAATCCATTTATAAATGCAGTTTCTTTTTCATTCAGTATGAAAGAAGCAGGCAATACAAGTGTTAAGTTATATGAACCAAATGGTAAATTATTAGCAACCTTATTTAATGGATCTATACAAAAGGGTGTATTGACAAAAGTAAATTTTGATGGAAGCAAGCTACCTGCCGGGATGTACATAGTGCGATTGCACAATACTTCAGGCACATCAGAGAAAAAATTGATCAAGATCCATTAGGATTATCAAAATAAAAGAATCAGGTAGTAAATCAGTTTTGAAAACAAATCATTTCAAATTAAAAACAAACAAATGAAATCAATTACTTTTTTAATGATGTTAATGATTCTCTTAACAGCATTTTCTTTATCTGCTCAAACAAGCGTTGGAATTACGGCAGGCACAGTATTTAGCAATGTAAAAATAAAAGCAGGAGGTGTTTCGGGCTCACCTAAAGACCGGACAGGGATTACAGCCGGCATCTTTTTAAGTATGCCCTTAAGCACGAATATCTCTTTTCAGCCTGCACTTAATTTTGTACAAAAAGGCTATACTAATACAGATTACATAGGCACAGAAAAAGTAAATTTCAATTATATTGAATTGCCATTAAACTTCGTGTACAATACTTCCGTTAGTCATGGTTTGTTTATAGGTGCAGGGCCATCTCTTGCTTTTGGTCTCTCCGGCAATGACAAATTTAAAATTAACGGAGGCATACCTGATACCAATGAAAAGATCCATTTCGGCTCAGGGGCAGACAAGGTAAAAACTTTTGACTTTGGAGCAAATTTTATCGCCGGTTACAAATTCAAAGGTGGCTTTCTTGTTAGCGGTAATTACAATCTTGGATTAAGCAAAATTAACAATGATGATGGCAGTGGACAGGACGGCAAGATAAAGAACAGGTATTTTGGTGTGAAGATCGGTTATGTTTTTAACACTCATAAGCATAAGTAAATTTTGTATAAAGATCGTGGGATACTATCCCACGATCTTTATACAAAAATATTGACAAAGATTATCGCAGAGCAATCGCTGGCCTTTTTGCTGTCATCATTGCTGTTAAAGGTTTCTAATTACCAAACTCCTGCTTTACACTATATTGTCTTAAAGTCATCAGTTTGAATTAATTTAATAAATCAATAATTAAATTGCACTTGAAAAAAAGAATTCGGCGCATGGCCCTGGCAGTAGTACTATTTGTTTTAATATTCATTATTTATTATGCATGGATTTCATTTCCTGTAATGACAGGTTTTAGCGCCAAGCAAATGTGTACATGTATGTTTGTTTCAGGCAGGGAGCAAAAAGATATTGAGGCAAATGAATTGGGATTTTTTCCAGTGAGTCTTGTAAAAAGTCAAGTAGATTTAAAGGATTCATCTGTTACTTCTTTTATCCTGGGATTGGCTAAGAAAAAAGCTATTTACAGGGAGGGAATAGGTTGCACACTTATCAATGATATTACTACAGAACGATTGCGGTCACAGGTTTTATCAATCTCACTGGCTCCGGTGCTAAATACTGATTCAATTTCCTGGCCTTTGGGTGATAAAAATATCGATACAGCCATTTTAGCAATTGATAAAAATAAATTGAATGCAGTAGTTGACAAAGCATTCACAGAACCCTACCCGGGTAAAAAGCAGCGTACACGGGCAGTTGTGGTATTATATGATGGGCAGCTTGTCGCAGAAAAGTATGCGCAAGGTTATAATATAAATTCAAAAATGTATGGCTGGTCAATGGCGAAAAGTGTTACATCTGCATTGATTGGTACATTAGTGAACCAAGGCAAATTAAATGTTTCACAACCCGCTCCTGTACAGGAATGGAATGAATCAAGTGATCCACGACATGCCATTACAATTGAAAATTTATTGCAACAAAACAGCGGTCTTGACTTTCTCGAAAATTATACCAAAGCAAGTGATGTGACCAATATGCTTTACAAAAAAGATAATATGGCTGCATATACGGCAAGTCATTCGCTGGCAAATGATCCCGGAAAAATATTTAATTATTCCAGTGGCAACAGCAACATACTTTCCCGAATTATAAGGCAAACGGTTGGAGAAAAAGATTATGCTTCTTATCCTTACAATTCACTGTTTTATAAAATAGGAATGTTTCATACTTTGGTTGAACCAGATGCATCCGGAACGTTTGTAGGATCATCTTATATTATGGCAACCGCAAGGGATTTTGCACGCTTTGGTTTGTTATATTATAATGATGGAGTTTGGAATGGCGAAAGAATTTTACCTGAAGGCTGGGTAAAGCAAACCAAAACTCCACCTGCATCTAACTTACTAAAAAATTACGGGTACCAATTCTGGTTGAATGGTTTTGATAAAGACAATCCTTCTCAAATAAAATATCCTGATGTACCCACTGATATGTTCTATTGTGATGGATTCGGCTACCAGTACATTTATATTATTCCTTCAAAAAAACTAGTAATTGTTCGTCTTGGCTTAACGCTCGATAATTCTTTTGACGAGAATGCTTTTATAAAAAATATTATTGAAAGTATACCGTATTAACAAGATTTACTTCGCTTTTTTAATTCGGAGGTTGTAATGTTACTGGTTGTAACCTATAAGCATTCACTACTCTTCCAAATTGAGAAGCAGGATGCCACTTAGGTCCATTTGCTATAATGCTAACAGCAACCTCGGCAAGCACTGTCCCCTTCATTGTAGTTGCCTCTGCTTCTCTAATCTTTCCATCTTTACCTACAATAAATTTTACGATACAAGTGCCGTATTCGCCTGACTTTAATATCTTATCCGCATTGTTTTGCAACCTCGATACAATATATTTATTCCATGCCTGGTTACCACCGGGAAATTCTGCTTCAATTTCGAGTCTGCTAAACACTGAGTCAGTACTCGTTAAATTCCCTTTGTCATAATATTTTACCAAACCTTTTTGCCCTGCAAAACTAATATCGGCATTGAGCCTGGCATTATCATCATAGTACTTTCTTTGATAAGTATCTGTTTTAAAATTGGTAGTTACAAGACTATCCATTATACCATTTTTATGATACCCGATAGCAGTCTCATTTATTTTTTCACCTTTTTTATAAATCAATGAATCTATGATTAGGCCTGCGCTGTCCCATTTGAGCCATAAGCCATCTTGCTTGCCCGATATATAATCACCTTTGGATTCCAGAACTTTATTCGCATAATAAGATTCAGAAGATCCTTCATTCACTTGTAATGATGAATCGGTATAGTGCTCAATCGAAACTAAATTATTATTTGCCGAATAGTAGAGCCTGAATTCAAACAAGCCGTTTTGATACACTCCTTTACCATTAAAAACGGCACTTGATTTATTAGTCGGGGCAAGGTCTTGGTCAAAATAATATGAGAATTGTTTTTGCTGGCTGAAACCGCTAGCAGAAAAAATAAATATTAAGATGCTTAAAAAGCCAGATTTATTTTTCATTTAATAAGCTTATGTATCCCTTATCTCTAAAAAAATTATTTGTATATCATATTTCATGGCCAAAATATCCGCGTTATCCCTTTATCTCCGGAACTGTTATCTTCTCAATCCCTGCATTCCTGCAGAGGGTATTATAATCCGCTATTTGTTTTTGTAGATTGTTGTATTCATTTTTTATCGGTAGCCATAGCGAATTTAATGCAGTTAGCCGTTCACGTGAGCCTGCTGTAACAATGGGAGTATTTGCGTCATTTTCGCCTTTTAAAAATACATAATCTGCGCTGAGCATATTTACAAAATTGATGACATCGTCATTACTTTGTGATTTTGGCTGCACCAGCTTTTCTTCCCATTTAGTTAATTTTTTTACTAGTGTTTTTCCGCTATCAATTACCGATTTGTACTTTATGGTATCAGTCAAAAGATCACTTAGATCGGTAATTTGTTTTCGCACAAGCCGCATTTGATTTACAGCATCATGTATGTCTTTAATTTTAGTATCGACTTCAGCAAGAAATTTTTCCTGCTGCTCATAATCTGTTGGAGCTACATTTATGCGTGGATCGGGCAAGATTTTAAGAGTGGTAGTTTTTTCTTCATTGCCTTTTTTCAGTCGAACCTGGTAAATACCCGGTGCTGCTTTACGCCCTTTGTAGCTGCCTTCAATAAACACATCTTTTACACCGGGTAATGTAGTATAGCGCAGGTCCCAAACAAAACGGTTAAGTCCTGGCTTATTTGATAGTAGCGCATTGGCTTCAGGCCCTCCTGAAAATTTTACAAACCTTTTATCAGGCTTTGTTGAATAGCTGCGGACCAGTTGGCCTTTTTCATCAAGAATATCCAGGGTGAGTTGTATTGAATCAGGCTTTGCAGGGACCAGGTAATATATAGACACTCCTGTGGCAGGATTAGTTCCAGCACTTGAAAGTGTCGGGGCTTCGTCGTCATCGTCGTCAGCTGTAGCATCAAGGGCACTGCTCCCGGAAACACGATAAGCATCTGAAGGTTTTAATAATTCAAATTTGCTGGTAGTGTCATTGCTACTAAATTCACGAAATATATTTAAATCATCGAGAATCCAGAATGCCCTACCCATAGTTGAGGCAATAAGATTTCCTTTATGCACCATAAGATCGGTGACAGGCGTTACCGGTAAATTTAATTGCTGGTGTTTCCAGGTTTTACCACCATTATAAGAAAGATAAAATCCTGTTTCAGTACCCGCATATAATAAATCTTTTTGCACATCATCTTCACGGACACATCTTGTATAAGCCCCATAAGGAATACCATAGCTTATATTGGCCCATGTTTTACCGTAATTGGTAGTTTTGTAAATAGCAGGCGCAAGGTCATTAAACTTATAACGGGTAGTTGCGATATAGGCAGTTGCTTTATCAAAAGGAGAAATTTCAATACAGTTTACAAGGCATTCCCCAAGGCCAGCCGGCGTTACATTATTCCATGTTTTTCCATTATCCCGTGTCAGGTATACCAGCCCATCGTCACTTCCAGTCCATATCACACCTTTTTCCATTGGAGATTCTTTCATGTAAGCGATAGTTGCATAATTTTCGCCACCTGCTCCTTCATTGGTATAAGGTACACCGCTTAGTCCCATCTTTGAAGTATCATGACGGGTAAGATCAGGAGAAATTACCTCCCAGTTAATTCCTTTGTTGGAGGTTCTTAATACAACATTCCCTGCGTGGTAAAAAACATTTCGATCATTAGGAGAATTAATAATAGGTGCATTCCAGTTAAAGCGATACTTCATATCTTTTGGCTGTAAAGCCTGGTATTGTATAGGTGCAATCATTATGGGCTTGGCTTCTTTGGTTTCCTGGTCAAGATATTCAATAGTTCCCTGGTAACTACCGCCGAGTACATATCGTGGACTATCAGGATCAAATGCAATGAATGCGCTCTCGCTTCCTGCAGAAAAAGTCCAGTTACGGTCACCTATGTTTCCGCCTGAAGGATTGCGGCTAGCGATCATTACAGAACCATCATCCTGCTGCCCACCATACACATTATATGGAAAAAGGTTATCTGCAATCACGCGGTAAAATTGACCTGTTGGCTGATTGTTTTCCGTAGACCATGTACCACCGGTATTGAAACTTATTGCCGCACCACCATCATTTGCGATGATCATGTTTTTATCATTTTTTGGGTTGATCCACATTTGGTGATAATCTCCATGAGTTCCATGAAGAGTGCTCCATGTTTTGCCCCCATCATTTGATTGTAAACCGGGGGAATTAAAAACATAAACAACATTTTCATTTTGAGGATCTACACATAGCTTAATATAATACCAGGCTCTTTGTACAAGCCGGTGGTCTTTGCTCACCCTATTCCAGTTCTTGCCACCGTCATTACTTGCAAATAAACCGCCTTCTTCTTTTTCAGAATTTCCTTCTACAACTGCATATAATTTGTCCGGATTAGACCTTGATACTCCTACTGCCATTTTACCTTTTTCTTTAGGCAAGCCCTTTTCAATTTTTTTCCAGGTTTCCCCAGCGTCGGTTGATTTATACATGCCGCTTCCTTTGCCTCCGCTTTTTATTTCCCATGGTGTGCGCTGATGGTCCCACATGGCAGCATATAAAATTCTTGGATTGGTCATATCCATGCTTAGGTCTGAGCAACCTGTATGTTCATCTACATACAAAGTTTTTTTCCAGGTAATTCCACCATCAATAGATTTATATACTCCACGTTCTTCGCTAGGGCCATACAAAGCGCCCTGCGCAGCGACATAAACGATATCAGGATTGTTAGGTTGAATACATATATTGGCTATGTGGCGTGTAAGATCAAGCCCCATTTTTTTCCAGGTATTTCCAGCATCGGTTGATTTATATACACCATCTCCATAAGAAGTCATAACACCGCGTACTGCGTGCTCACCCATACCTACAAAAACTACATTTGGGTCGCTTTCACATATGGCCACAGCACCCACTGAACCTGTCTTAAAAAATCCATCAGAAATATTTTTCCATGTACCTCCCGCATCTGTAGTTTTCCAAACACCTCCCCCCGTTGTACCCATGTAATATACCAGCGGATCATCTACAACGCCGGCAGCAGCTACAGACCGCCCACCTCTGGAAGGCCCTATATTTCGCCAGCGAAGATTCCGATAAGAGGAGTCGGCTACTTCTTCAGATGAAACAGTAAGTGGGGGTTGCGTTGCCTTTTTCTTTCCCTGGTTTTGTTGCGCAGGCAACTGAGTACATAATATAATACAGGACAATAACAAAACTATTTTATTCATGCAGTTCATTTAAAATGTAATTTGAAGATAAGCAACTATGTATAATCACTAAAGTAAAATTTGCCAGTTACATGTATTTATAAATAATTATTATAAAGGTTTATTTTTATTTTTTATATCCGCATATTATTTTTTTATAAATTTTTTAGCTTAAGGCTTATGAGTGCAATAGATAATTCAAATGCGATCTGCAAAAACTGCGGCCATAGATTTGAAGGTAAATATTGCAGCAATTGTGGGGAGAAAATATATACACGTCACGATAAAACGACGATACACCTTTTTGAGGAAGGAGCACATTTTATCACACATTTTGATGGAAGTTTTTTCAATACACTTAAAGCGATATGTACCAGCCCGGGTAAGCTGTCTGTTGATTATTGCTTTGGTATAAGAAAGAGATATTTTAAACCAATATCGTTTTTCCTTCTCCTTGTGGTGCTATACCTATTGTTTCCTTTAAGGAAGGATTAAGCCAGCGATTATAGAGAAGAAAAAGATGGACTCTGCAGCAACCATGAAATAGGAAACATCTTTTATATAAGCCGGGCAAATAGCCCGTTTTTTATTATAGAAAGACCGTAACTTCCGAAATATTACAAACTGGTTAAGTCTGTAAAGTGTAATAATTTATGCATAAACAATTCCATATTGAATTTTACGTTTCCGGTTTACATTTACTGTCAAATTATTTATGAACATGATTACCAATAACAGAATCGGGAGAATGTTTAAAAGCACAACATGGCATGACCTACATATGCAAAGCTTGTCTTACGGGCAACGTGTGGCAGATAAAGTCGCTAAGGTAATGGGTTCATGGGCTTTTATTATTTCGCAGACCATATTTGTAATCCTATGGATGGTATTTAATTATGTAGGCTTTACCCATCACTGGGATGTGTACCCTTTTATTTTGCTCAATTTGCTTTTTTCTACCCAGGCCGCATATGCAGCGCCCATTATTATGATGTCGCAGAACCGGCAGGGTGAGCGTGACAGGGTGCAGGCACAAAAAGATTACCAGACAAATACCGATGCAAAAAAAGAAATTGAAGAATTGCAGTTGCTCCTGAAATCTATTGAGATTGAAAAATTAGACAGGATCATAGAGATGCTGAAAGAGATGAAAAGCTGATGGGAAAAAACTTATTAAAAATATATTTTGAAGATATTACTTGCGCTATCCAATTAACTTCTTAAACCATTTTAGCTTTCCTTTAAAAGGCGGGTATTTTAAAGAAGGGTCAATCAAAGTGGAAGTTTTTAAAACTGGCTTTGCATGAGTAAAAACATCAAACGTATTTTTGCCATGGTAAGCGCCGGTGCCGCTGTTGCCAACTCCACCAAAAGGAAATTTTTCATTGGCAAAGTGCCACACCGTATTATTAATACAGCCCCCTCCAAATGGAATTTTTTTTATCCATTTTTCTTCAGTGTTTTTATTTTTTGTAAAGAGATAAAATGCTAATGGATTTTCATGCTGCTTAACTATGAGCATAGCTTCTTCTGTTTCGGTAAAGGATATAACGGGCAAGATTGGCCCAAAAATTTCTTCCTTCATTACATCATCGTTCAAAGAAACATTTATAAGAATTGTCGGTTCAATATATAACGCAACCGGATCACTTTTCCCCCCATAAAATATTTTCCCTTCATTTAAATAAAACAATAATTTTTTAAACCGGTTTTCACTAATTATTTTTCCATAATCATTGCTTGAAGCAGCATCATTTGTATAGAATTTTTGGATTGCATCTTTTAATTCAATCAACAGTTTTTCTTTTATAGTTTCATGAACAAGAATATAATCAGGCGCTATACATGTTTGTCCCACATTTAGAAATTTGCCGAGTACAATTCTTTTTGCCGCAACTTTTATATCTGCGTCATCGTATACGATACATGGGCTTTTCCCACCAAGTTCCAGGGTAACAGGAACTAAATCTTTTGCAGCAAGTTTGTAAATTTCTTTCCCCACTGCTGTGCTCCCTGTATAAAAAATATGATCAAAGCGGAAATTATTTATCATGGCAGGAACTACTTCAGCGCCATTACCGGGAATAACTTTTATATAGTTTTCAGGGAAGGTTTCTCCTATAATTTTTATAATAATTTTTTCAGTGGCAGGAGCAAGCTCTGAGGGTTTGAGTACTGCGCAGTTTCCTCCGGCTATAGCTCCTGTCAATGGGATCAGGAGTAACTGCAATGGATAATTCCAGGGTGCAATAATTAAAACAACACCCATGGGATCCCTGTATATTTTACCAGAAGAAGGAAAAGTTACAAGCCCGGCAGATATTTTCTTTGGCTTTATCCATTTATGTAAATTTTTTATTGCATTTTTTATTTCTCCTATCAATAAACCTGTTTCAGTTGCCCATGTTTCTTCTTTACTTTTTTTTAAATCTGCAAATAATGCTTCATTAATTTCATTATCATATTTTATAATTGATTTTAGAAAAGCTTCCAGCTGCTTTTTTCTGAAATCATATGAATGCGTTGTGCCGCTATTATAAAATATCCGGAGATTTTGAATTAAAGAAAGTGAGTTGATCATAACAGCTAAATTTGTTTACCAAAATAATCGCATATTATTAAAAAGGTAATGCAATTTTGATAAGTAATTATTATAAATATGTCGGACGAACATTACATGCAACAAGCTTTGAAAGAAGCTCAAAAAGCCATTAAGGCAGATGAAGTTCCAATCGGCGCTGTGATTGTAATGCAAAATAAAATAATTTCCCGCGGCTACAACCAGGTTGAAACCCTTAACGATTCCACGGCACATGCAGAAATTATTGCGCTTACTTCGGCATTCAATTATTTAGGATCAAAATATTTACCTTACGCAACAATATATGTTACGATTGAGCCATGCACTATGTGTTGCGGCGCTCTATACTGGAGTAAAATCGGTAAACTTGTCTATGGAGCTAAAGACCCCAAACATGGCGGCCTCTCATCATTTGTAAATAGTATACCTCATCAAAATAAAACTTCATTGCATCCGAAAACTGAAATACTTTCTGGCATTTGTTCGGAAGAATGCCTGTTGCTGGTTAAAGATTTTTTTAAAAGCAGGAGAATCAAATTTAAAAACAGGTAAGTTTCAATTGTATGGCGTAATGTTTGTAATTAATTTGAATGCATTTCAATTTTCGCAATGGGGAATTATTCATTCCATTCCTCCTATTCTAACTTATTGAAAGTAAATTTGCAACCATTTAAATTATAAAACTTTTAAACTAAATATTATGGCATTTACACTACCGGCTCTGCCTTACAGCTTTGATGCGCTTGAGCCACACATTGATAAAGAAACTATGCAAATTCACCATGATAAGCATCACCAGGCTTACGTGGATAATCTTAGTAAAGCAATTACCGGCACAGAGAATGAAAATAAAACATTAGAAGAATTACTTAAAGATGCAGGAAAAATGAGCCCTGTAGTTCGTAATAATGGTGGTGGTCATTGGAACCATAGTTTTTTCTGGGAGATATTATCAGCTGATGGCGGAAAGCCGGAAGGAAAGCTGGCCTCGGCTATTGATGGTGCCTTCGGATCTTTTGATGAAATGAAGGAAAAATTTAATGCAGCAGGAATCGCACGGTTTGGAAGCGGTTGGGTTTGGCTTGGAGTTATTGACGGCAAGCTTACTATTTGCTCAACACCCAACCAGGATAATCCTTTAATGGATGTTGCCGAATGCAAATGCAAACCTATACTTGGTTGTGACGTTTGGGAACATTCTTATTATTTAAAATATCAAAATAAAAGGCCTGATTACTTAAAAGCCTTTTGGAATGTAGTGAACTGGAAAAAAGTAAGCGAGCATTTTGAGAAAGCCTGATCTTATTAATTATAACTTTAAATAAAACCTTCAAGCTGCGTCAGTAATGATGCAGCTTTTTATTTGAAAATTATTTTGTTATGGAACCGGGTCAGGTCCATGACCGCCCCACGGGTTGCAACTTGCAACTCTTTTTAAGGTAAGCCACAAACCTTTTACAGGTCCGTATTTTTTTAAAGCTTCAATACCATATTGTGAACAGGTTGGCGTATAACGACAGGATGGACCCAGCCACGGAGAAATAATCAGTTGGTATAATCTTATCAGGACAATAAAGGGAGAAGCCAGTATATTTTTTAATGTTTTCATCTGGTATCGTTCATTAATTCCTCTTATAGAAATCTTTTTACGAAGTTATACCATTTGAAAAGATGCCAGTCTCACCTCTAAATTTTTAAAAAATTTAAAAATGAATTTACTATAGCGAAACAAAAAAAATTATAAATAAAATTCCTTCTTTGTGGTTTTATATCATCAGGCAAACCCCTTATCTTTGCGCCAAATTTAGGATAGGTATGGCCGTAAAAAGCATGAAATCTTTATTGGGACTGGTTTTCAGCCTTATTCTGCTGTCTGTATCAACAAATAGCTTTGGGCAGGAAAAGAAAGGATTTGATGCTAACGAAGTAATTTTTGGCCATGTTTTGGATGCACACGAATTCCATTTTTTTTCTTACAAAGGTAATGATGGAAAACTGCACCATGCCACTATCCCACTACCCGTAATCTTATATTCAAAAGAAAGAGGATTTAGCTGCTTTATGTCTTCTGAATTTCATCACGGTGAAAATGATTACAAAGGTTACAAGCTACTTACTGATGAAAAAATAGCCGAATTAAAATTAGATCCAAAAAAATATACTTCGGGTGAAATCGTTGCAGTAAATGACCAGGAAAATATTGATCCTGCTACAAAGATTTACGACGTGTCCCTTACAAGAAATGTGGTGCAAATGATAATTGCATTAACCCTGCTTGTTTTAATAATGTTGACTGTTGCCAGGCGATATAAATCCGGACTTGGAATAACCTCTGCGCCAAAAGGATTGCAAAATGTAATTGAGCCAATAATTACTTTTATACGCGATGAGGTTGCAAAACCAAATTTAGGAAACAGGTACCAGAAATATTTTCCTTACCTGCTAACAATATTCTTTTTTATTTTGATTAATAACCTGGTGGGTTTAATTCCAGGATCCGCTAACGTTACGGGTAATATTGCTTTTACACTGGTGCTATCAGTTATTTCGTTCATAGTAATTCTTATTAGCACTAAAAAACATTTTTGGAGCCATATATTTTGGCCACCGGTTCCGCATGGAGTTAAAGTAATATTGATACCTGTTGAGATACTGGGCATCTTTACAAAGCCTTTTGCCTTAATGATACGGTTGTTTGCAAATATGATTGCAGGGCATATCATTATCATCAGCCTTATATCACTGATATTTATTTTCGGGGCTTTGAATACGTACATTGGATGGGGGTTTTCCCCTCTTTCTATTCTTTTTGTAGTTTTTATTTATTTCATAGAATTATTAATAGCATTTTTACAAGCATATATTTTCACCATTCTTACAGCAGTATTTATAGGCCAGGCCTTTGAAGGAAGTGATCATGATGTTGACCACCATGAAGATGCAGTAATTGTTTAATACATTTTTTTCTTAATTATAAAACAAGTATATGGATTTATTTAATGTTATTTTAAGTGTAACGCCCTGGGCAAATGCAGGTGGCGCGATTGGCGCAGGATTGGGTGCAGTTGGTGCAGGCATAGGTATTGGGCAAATTGGTAAAGGTGCAGTAGAAGCAATCGCACGCCAGCCCGAAGCAGCTAATGATATTCGTGCTAACATGATTCTTATGGCAGCATTGGTGGAAGGGGTAGCTCTTTTTGCGGTTATTGTTGGTATCCTGGCAATGTTTGTTTAGTAGCCAACCCTAAATCCCTAAAGGGACTTTCGCAAGTTCTTTTAATTATGGATTTTAGTTAGCGGCTTGAGTTCTGTTATCAATCTTCCTTTAGCAGGAATTGCATCGGTGATGCCGGACTTTTGTACATGATAAAATTATTCAACAATATTAAATAATTAAAAGCTCCTTTGGAGAGATGGAGGATTTTTTATGCAACTACTCACACCAGGATTTGGATTAATATTTTGGACTTTATTGTCTTTTATTATTGTATTTTTTATTCTAAAGAAATTTGCCTGGAAGCCAATACTCAATTCTCTAAATCAGCGTGAAAAAGGAATTGCAGATTCATTAGCTACCGCTGAAAAAATAAAAGCGGAAATGGCTCTGTTGAAAAGTGAAAACGAGGCATTGCTTGTAAAGGCACGGGAAGAAAGAGCTGTTATGATGAGAGAAGCAAAAGAGACCCGCGATAAAATAATAATGGAAGCCAAAGAGCAGGCGAGAGAGCAGATGAATAAAATTGTTGCAGATGCACAAAGCACCATCAACCAGCAAAAAATGGCTGCCATTACTGATCTTAAAAACCAGGTCGGAAATTTAGTGCTTGAAGTAAGTGAGAAAGTGCTCCGCAGGGAATTAAACAGTAAAGAAGAACAGGAAAAATACATTAAGCAACTCTCAGAAAATGTTGAGCTTAATTAATTAGGAAATTATGGCCAATCCGCGATTAGCACAACGGTATGCAAAAAGTCTCATTGATCTTTCAGTTGAGTTTAACCAGCTCAATCTTGTGCATGATGATATTATGTTGCTCAATTCAGTAATTGAGCAAAGCCGCGAGTTTATATTAATGCTTAAAAGCCCCATTATTTCTGCAGATAAAAAATACAAAATTATAGAGGCCGTAACTTCCGGAAAGATTTCGAAAACTACCCAAACATTTATAAAATTGATTTCTGCTAAAAACAGGGAATCTTTTTTACCAGATATTATTACAGCATTTATTGAGCAGTACAATAAAATCAAGGGCGTGCTTAAAGTGAGGCTCACCACCGCAACCCCGGTAAGTGACGAAATTAAAAAATCATTCATTACTAAAATTGAATCTACTTATTCTAAAAATAACATTGAGCTGGAATCAATAGTAAATGAAAAATTAATTGGCGGTTTTGTTCTTGAAATGGAAGGCAAGCTTATTGATGCCAGCATTATAAGAGATCTCAATGATGTAAAGAAACAATTTCAGAATAATGATTATATACATAAGCTGAGATAATTTAAAATATTAATAAAATATTCCTTTTAAAAATAAATATTTATGGCTGATATAAAACCTGATGAGATTTCTGCTATTCTTCGTCAGCAATTAAGCAATTTTAATGTAGAGGCAAACCTTGAAGAGGTAGGCACTGTGTTGCAGATAGGAGATGGCATTGCCCGGATTTATGGATTGAATAATGTTGGTGCCGGTGAATTGGTGGAATTTGAAAATGGGGTAAAAGCAATTGCCCTCAATCTTGAAGAGGATAATGTAGGGGTTGTACTTATGGGCGATAGTGGTGACATTAAGGAAGGTGGCACAGTTCGGCGCACGGGTAAGATCGCATCAATTAAAGTAGGTGACGGTTTAGCAGGTCGTGTAATTAATACGCTTGGCGAACCAATTGACGGCAGGGGCCCAATAACAGGTGACTTGTATGAAATGCCACTGGAGCGTAAAGCACCTGGTGTTATTTTTCGTGAACCTGTAAAGCAACCACTGCAAACAGGTATTAAGGCTATTGATGCAATGATACCGATTGGCCGTGGCCAGCGGGAATTAGTTATTGGTGATCGCCAGACAGGGAAGAGCGCAATTTGTATAGATACTATCATCAATCAAAAAGAATTTTACAAAGCGGGTAAGCCTGTTTATTGCATATATGTAGCCATTGGGCAGAAGGCTTCTACCATTGCTAACGTAATGAAAGTTTTGGAAGATAATGGTGCTATGGAATATTCAACGATCGTAGCAGCATCTGCTTCTGACCCGGCACCCCAACAATTCTATGCTCCCTTTGCCGGTGCAGCCATTGGAGAATTTTTCCGCGATACAGGCCGCTCCGCATTAATTATTTATGATGACCTGAGTAAACAGGCGGTTGCTTACAGGGAAGTTTCTCTTCTTCTTAGAAGGCCACCGGGACGTGAAGCATATCCTGGTGACGTATTTTATCTTCACAGCCGTTTATTGGAAAGAGCTGCTAAGATTATTCAAAAAGATGAGATCGCTCAAAAGATGAATGACCTTCCTGAAAATATCAGGCACCTTGTAAAAGGTGGCGGTTCATTAACGGCGTTGCCAATTATTGAAACCCAGGCGGGTGACGTTTCTGCTTATATCCCAACCAATGTAATTTCGATTACGGACGGGCAGATTTTCCTTGAAGGTAATTTGTTCAACGCCGGAATACGCCCTGCTATTAACGTGGGCATTTCAGTGAGCCGTGTGGGTGGTAATGCACAAATAAAATCAATGAAAAAAGTTGCAGGTACTTTAAAGCTTGACCAGGCCTTGTACCGTGAACTCGAAGCATTTTCAAAATTTGGTGGCGATCTTGACGCCGCAACAAAATCGGTATTGGATAAAGGAGCGAGAAATGTTGAAATTTTAAAACAACCACAATTTTCCCCTTACTCAGTTGAAAAGCAGGTTGCGATAATTTACCTCGGCACAAATGGTTTAATAAGTGAAGTGCCTGTAAAAAATGTAAAAGATTTCGAAGAACAATTCTTACTGGAAATGGAAAATAAATTTCCTGAAATATTAGCCGAGTTTAAGCAAGGAAATTTACCTGATGAAGGCATCAAAAAAATGGTAGCACTTGCTAAAGAAATTACACACCAGTTTAAATAAATTATAAAAACAATATTATAGAAAAGGGGAGATTTCTCCCCTTTTTTTTATGAGATAAATTTTAAAATATAAAAGTCAGTTTATAGTGATTAAGGTACCATAATCTAATGACAATTTTTGTAAATTTGAAATTCTAATAAACAAGATGAAATGCCATTAGGAATAATATTTATTTCTGTTTTTTTTATGGTAGTAGGCATGATTGTTCAATACATGCTCAAAGCCAAATTTGCTGCGTATAGTAAAGTTCCAACTGGTAGTGGCCTTAGTGGAAAAGAGGTGGCAGAGAAAATGCTTCATGATAATGGAATTTATGATGTAAGCGTAATATCTGTCCAAGGATTTTTAAGCGATCATTATGATCCCATCAAAAAGACAGTTAACCTAAGTCCTGATGTATATGCAGGGCGGAATGTTTCGGCTGCTGCGGTTGCTGCACATGAGTGCGGCCATGCTGTGCAACATGCTACTGCTTATTCAATGCTCAGGCTCCGTAGCGGGCTCGTGCCAATTGTACAAATAAGCAGCAATCTCGCCCAATGGGTAATTTTAATGGGCCTTGGTTTATTTAGTTTTGGAGGTGGTAACCAAATTGTATTATTGATTGGCATTATTCTTTTTGCAGCGTCTACCTTATTTTCCATAATAACATTACCTGTTGAACTTGATGCCTCTGCAAGAGCATTAAAATGGCTCAATTCTTCTCACATTACTGCGCCTTCAGAATATGAAAAATCAAAAGATGCTTTAAAATGGGCTGCACTCACTTATATAGTAGCTGCGCTTGCTTCCATTGCAATGCTTATACACTACATTTTAATTTACCAGGGAAGAAGCAGGGACTAAATATGCTTTAATTGAAATTTAAAGTATAGCTAGGGGATTTGTCTATTGACATAGCTACCGGAAATAACCTTCCCCAAATATGAATTATTCAAATGAAATTTTATTATTCCAAAATCAGCGTTAAATTAAAAACACCCTGATCGCACTTAATTTCAATGATGTAATATTACTTATTATACATGCGTGTGAAAATTTTTTTACTGTCAATAATTTATATCTTACTGTCTTTTATTCTAATGAGCTTGAATAATGTTTCAGCTCAAATTATAGTTTCAGGAACTGTGTATGATTCTACTAAACTATATGTAGTACCCGGGGTAAATGTTACAAGCACTTCAGGGCTTGTAACCACTACAGATTCGCTGGGAGCTTATCACATCAAAGTTTCCAAAGCTGATTCGATTAGCTTCTTCTACAAAGGGAAATCAACGGCAAAATTTCCTGTAGAAACTATAGGCAATTATAATTCATTTGATATCTCCCTTCGGGTAAGAACAAATGACAAGTATAAACTGCTAAAAGGAGTTACTGTTTTTGCAGATACTTACCGCCGCGACTCAATGGAAAACAGGATGTCCTATGCTAAAATTTTTGATTTTGATAAGCCAACTATCAGATCAAATTATGAAGCGGGCGCTGCAGCAGGCTTTGATCTTGACCAGTTAATCGGCATATTTCAGTTTAAAAAAAATAAACAGAACCTCGCTTTTCAACGAAGGCTTGTTGATGAAGAACAGGACAGGTATGTAGATTATCGTTTCAGTTCAAAAGTCATAAACAGGATTACAGGCCTGAACGGAGATACCCTTACCAGATATAAAAAACTTTACAGGCCCTCATATATTTTTATAGTCTCCAGCACATTAGCAGAATTTTATCAATACATTTTGAATACTTCGTATGCATTTAAAAGAGAAGAAGGCGTTCAATAAAAGACGGCATTTTCTAATACAGAAAATCTTTTCAGTATTTATTTTAATTTAACTCATCAATTTCGTGTAGCTTGATAATATCTCTTTATTAATGCTATTAAATATTATAATGAATAAATTAATAATCTGGCTTATAATTTTTCCATTGCAATCTTTTTCGCAAAACTTCACAAAGGAAGAAATGCAAAGCTGGAATAAAGAGGCCAGCAACGTTACTATTATTCGTGATAACTGGGGCATTCCACATATATATGGAAAAACAGATGCTGATGCAGTATTTGGTTTATTATATGCACAATGCGAAGATGATTTCCCAAGAGTAGAAATGAATTATATTGAAAAGCTTGGACGTATGTCAGAGGTGAAAGGAGAAGCGATGCTTTATTCAGATCTTCTTATAAGAATGATTATTGATTCCACCGATGCAATTGCTGATTATAAAAAAAGTCCCCCATGGTTACATAAATTATTAGATGCATTCGCCGATGGTATAAATTTTTATCTCTACAAACATCCGGGAATAAAACCAGCTTTACTAAATCGTTTCAAACCATGGTATCCTTTGCTTTGGACTGATGGTAGCATTGGGGCAATAAGTACAGGGGGAGTTTCTGAAGATGAATTAAATTTTTTTTATAACGGTAGCAATACTGTTTATAAAGAAAATAAAATGGAAAAAGAAGAAAACTTAGCTGGTTCAAATGGGTTTGCTTTTGCTCCTTCTGTTACCAAATCTCATAGGTCCATATTATATATTAATCCTCATGTTACTTTTTATTTTCGTCCTGAAGTGCATGTAATAAGTGAAGAGGGTTTGAATGTGTATGGTGCAGTTACGTGGGGGCAGTTTTTTGTTTACCAGGGTTTCAATGCGCACTGCGGCTGGATGCACACTTCAAGCCGTGTTGATGTTGCAGATATGTATGCTGAGAAAATCATAAAGAAAAATAATGCTCTCTTTTATGAATATGATAAAGCCGAAAAGCCGGTAACAGAAAAAAATATAAGGATTCAATACATTGATGGAACTAAAATTTTGTCTAAAACTATTAAAACATTTTTTACGCATCATGGGCCAATAATGGCAAAGCGTGATGACAAATGGATAAGTGTAAAATCCAATAACCGTTCCATGACAGGGCTGATACAAAGCTGGCAACGCACAAAAGCAAAAAGCTTTGCAGAATATAAAAAAATAATGAACCTGCTTGCTAATACGTCTAACAACACCGTGTATGCAGATGCGGAAGGAAACATTGCCTACTGGCATGGTAATTTTATTCCAAAAAGAGATACTGCCTATGATTGGTCAAAACCTGTGGATGGAAGCATTAAGGCAACAGAATGGAAGGGACTGCACACGGTAGATGAAAGTGTTCATATTTATAATCCGTTAAATGGCTGGATACAAAATTGCAATTCCACACCCTTTACTGCAGCAGGAAAATCCAGCCCTAAAAAAGAAAACTATCCAACTTACATGGCACCAGATGGGGAAAATTTTCGTGGTATTAATGCTGTAAGAGTATTAAGTAAAGAAAATCAATATACTATTGATAAGGTGGTGGCAGCCGGTTACGATACTTACCTTGCCGCATTTGAAAAATTGATCCCGGCTTTAATAAATTCTTTTGAAAAAACTAAGGATGCTAACGACACTATATACACGCAATTAAATGAACCGGTAAATGTATTAAAAAACTGGGATCTGCATTGCGGAGAAAATTCTATTGCAACGACTCTGGCTGTTGAATGGGGGCAAAAACTAATTCCAAAAATGATTGAGACCATAGATGAAGATGAATACCAATATGTCGACCAGGTAACAAGAACTGAAAGGTTTGTAAAAATTGCTAAGACCGAAGACTTAATACGACCTCTGTTAGAAGTAGTGAATGAACTTAAAAATAAATTTGGTAACTGGAAAATTCCCTGGGGCCAGATTAATCGGTTTCAAAGAATATCCGGAACTATTGATTTAAACTATAGTGACGCAGAACCAAGCATACCAGTTGGATTTGCTTCTTCTGCATGGGGAATGTTACCATCATATTCAAGTACTTATTTTCAGGGCACTAAAAAAAGATATGGGTCGGATGGTAATAGTTTTATATGTGCTGTAGAATTTGGAAAAAAGATAAAAGCAAAGTCATTACTTGCAGGTGGAGAAAGTGGACACCCGGGTTCCAAACATTTCACTGATCAGGCCGGGATGTACGCAAAAGGAAAATTTAAAGATATTTTGTTTTACAAAGAAGATATTTTGAAACATGTGGAACGCAAATACCGTCCTGGAGAATGATAGGAACAGCCCAAAAATTAATCATTTATTTTTTTATCTGTAAAAAAGCCAGCTATGCATTCACATCTGTGTAAAAAAAGTAGCCAGATTGCAGAGTATTAAATATTGAGTAATTAAAGTGGCGGGGTTGTATTATTTGAATTTGGCGGGTTAGCAGGCGGTTCGTTTGATTTACCTGTATTACTCATTTTATTCTCAATATCTTTCTTAATATTATTAAAGCTATCCCGGATATTATCTGTTGGAGATCTTAACATATAGGCAGACCCTAAAACTCCAAGAGCAGCGATTGCCGAAATATAAAGACCGGAACCAACAAATGAACTACCCATAACTGACTCACTCATTTTGAAATAAAAATAAACTATGCTTAATATGGCAATAGCCCCTGCTACTAAAACTACCCCCCACTTATTCTTATCAAGATTTTTTGTTTGGTCTCCTAAGTAGGCTATAGCAGCACTCGCTACAAAACATAAAAAAACCAAAATTCCTATATCATGCATACCGCTTACACTTTGCGTATACCCAAATAATGAAATTGAAACCCATGGAAGAAACATGGAAATGATACCTGCGGCCGAAGCAATTAAGATAAATTTTCTTTGCCTGCTCATTGTTTGAAAATTCATAACAATAATTTTAAAGTTAAAAAAGATGGAAACTTAAAATAGGGGTGCGCAGGTGAAAAGCATAAATCGATTCAAAAAAGTAAAAAATATTTATTATAAATCAAAGTCCTGATGTTTTAAAGGAATATACTTGGGTTAAGAAATATTTGCGGCTATCAAAAACTGAACTTATTTAAAGGCGTTATTTTTTGTCTGGATACTTCTTCTCCGAAGATCATCAGTTTCACTCAGAAGTTGGGTGTACTCTTTTTGCAATAAAGAAAATTTTTCACGCATTGTTATTTCAGAAAGTAACAATTGCTCAAGTTCCTTTTCCCTGCCAATAGATGCATCCAGCTGCCGTTGCAATTGCATAATTTCATTTTGCATAGATTGTAAATCATTCAGCCGCAATTCATAATTACTTTGTAATTGTATCCACCTATCTGTTTTCCCTTCGATCTCATTTAATTTAACTTCTGCTTCCTCAAGGGCTTGCTTCGTGGAATCCAATTCATTTTCAAGTAATTCTTTTTTCGAGTTTTCTTCATAATACAATTCTTTCCAGTCCTCCTCGTCTTCAAACTCAACATTGTTGCTGATGCTATTGACCTTTTTTGGATTCATGGCAACTTTTTCTTCTATAACTTTTAACCGATCCTGAAATTTTGAAAATTGAATATGATAAAATGTAGTGTTATCCTCCACATGCTGTACTTTACTCCTTAAAATCTTAAGTGCATCAGGATGATCTGGAAAATTTGCAGATACCGTTGGACTCTTATTGAATCCAAAAAAGAATCTTTTATCTGCTGGCAAAAATTCATAACTGCTTACGATCATTCTGTAGGCAAATATTATACAAGCTATTAAAACGATTAGGGATATTATCCACCAAATCCACATAAGCTAGTGCGTTTTTAAAGACTAATAATGTGACACAATTCAAAATTTCCGGGGATTACATCCTAAAGGATTTCAGAGGATATAATTTCTGATTTGCATAAATCAGATAGGATTTTATAAGCGAAGTGTAAAGTAAGCAATATTATCCGGTTACCAAAGTACCAACTTTTTCACCTGTAACAACTCTTAATAATGTACCTGGCGTATTCATATCAAAAACTATAATTGGAAGTTGATTTTCCATGCATAACGTAAATGCGGTCATGTCCATGACTCTTAAATTTTTAGCTATGCAATCTGCAAATGTTATCGTTTCAAATTTTTTTGCACTTTTATCTTTTTCAGGATCCGCAGAATAGATGCCATCTACCCTCGTCCCTTTTAATATTACATCAGCCTTGATTTCAACGGCCCGTAATGATCCGGCGGTATCTGTAGTAAAATATGGATTACCGGTACCAGCGCCAAAAATTACAACTCTGCCTTTTTCCAGGTGCCTTATTGCCCGCCTGCGAATATAAGGTTCAGCAATTTGCTCCATTTTAATAGCACTTTGTAATCTTGTATATACGCCAACTCTTTCAAGCCCACTTTGCAAGGCCATTCCATTTATCACAGTTGCCAGCATACCCATGTAGTCACCCTGGGCCCGTTCGATACCCGTTTCAGCTTCATTCATTCCTCTATATATATTCCCTCCTCCAATAACTATAGCGACTTGTACACCCATTTCTGTGACAACCTTAATATCCTCTGCATATTTTGAAATTATTTTTGAATCAAGCCCAAAATTATTATCACCCATTAAAGATTCACCGGAAAGTTTGAGCAGAATTCGTTTATACCTTGGAAGCATACGCCGGAGTAAATTGATTTAGCGGGGCGAAGATAATGGAATTATATAATGATTCACATCCTGGTTACTCACATAAATATGTAATAAAAAAGAGCAGAAATACTGCTCTTCATTTTACAAAATTCTGTAATTTATTTAATACTTATTTTATGTTTAATTAGCCTAACGCTACTCTTTTAAATTCGGTTACTTTTAAATCAGCGTCTACGCTTTTAAGATAGTCGGCTACAGATTTATTGCTGTCCTTTACATAAGGTTGTGCAAGCAATGTACTTTCTTTAAAAAATTTATTGATTTTGCCCATCGCTATCTTCTCAGCCATTTCAGCCGGCTTGCCTTCTGCTTTTACTTGTTCAATAGCAATATTTTTTTCACGGGCAACAGTTTCTGCGGGAACAGAAGCCTGGTCAATCGCTATAGGATTCATTGCTGCTATTTGCATGGCAACATCTTTACCCGCCTCTTCAGCATCTTTACTTAAACCAACCAAAACACCCATTCGATAAGCTCCGTGAATATATGCGGCAACAAAAGGCGCATCCACTCTTTCAAACCTTGAAACACTTATCTTTTCTCCAATCCTTGCAACCTGTTCATTTAGTTTATCACTGACGCTTTCGCCATCAATCATTAATTTATTTAACTGGTCAGCACTGTTAATATTTGCTTTAATAACGGCATCCATTATAGAATGGGCGAACATAATGTATTCAGCATTCTTACTTACAAAATCTGTTTCGCAACTTACATTTATAATAAAACCGGTTTTATTATCTTTAGTTGTTTGTGCAATTACTACTCCTTCTTTAGCTTCTCTGTCTCCACGGAGCGCTGCTACCTTTTGGCCTTTTTTTCTTAAATAATCTATCGATGCTTCAAAATCACCGTTAGACTCAGTAAGTGCCTTACGGCAATCCATCATACCTGCGCCTGTTTGCTGGCGTAATTTATTAATATCTGCTGCTGTAATAGTTGTTGTACTCATACCCTATATCCGCCCTGGCGGATTTTTTTTTTAAAATGATTAATTTTTATTTGCTAACCTCCCTTTAAAAGATGGTTATTATCTCCGGCCACCCGGCCCACCTGGTCTCGTACCACCTGCACCCGGGCCTGATACTCTTCGCTTTTGAGGGCCTGCAGGTCCACGGCCTTTTCCACCTGCGGGGTTTCCACTTCCTCTGCGACGATCCCTTTCCTCATCAGCTCCTACTTCAAATTTTATATCGCCTTGCTCACGCTCGTCCGTCTCTTCATGGTCTTCATCTTTTTCGGCTTGTCTTTCAGCAAGGCCTTCAGCAATTGCAGCTATAATATAATTGGTGACTATTGCAATTGATTTTGTTGCATCATCATTTGCAGGAATAGAAAATTCTACTTTGTTAGGATCGCAGTTGGTATCTACCATTCCAAAAGTAGTGATGTTAAGTCTTTTAGCTTCTGAAAGTGCTATATGCTCGTGGCCGATATCAACCAAAAACAAAGCTGCAGGTATACGGCTTATCTGTGCAATACCTCCTAAAACTTTTTCCATTTTATCCCTGTCACGGGTAAGTGTTAAACGTTCTTTCTTGGTAATACTATCTAATGACCCATCATTCAATAATTTTTCAATACTCTGCATTTTTTTTACACTCTTACGAACCGTATTAAAGTTAGTAAGCATACCACCAAGCCAGCGTTCTGTTACAAAAGGCATATTGACCCTTTTAGCGCCTTCAGTTACTATTTCCTTTGCTTGTTTTTTTGTAGCAACAAACATTATTTTTTTACCGCTTTTGGCAATAGACTTTAATGCGGCCGCTGCTTCCTGCAATCCCTCAACAGTTTTGTTGAGATCAATGATGTGAATACCTTTTTTCTCGGCAAAAATGTAAGGTAACATTTTAGGATTCCACTTCTTTTTTAAATGGCCAAAGTGAACGCCTGCTTCCAAAAGCTGCTGTTGTAAAGAAGTATTGTTTTCCATTTATAGTTATTATTAATTTGATAGTTAATTAGTATCGGTAGTAAAAGCAGCAGGTATCAAGAACAACAAGGATAGTCTTGAGACTTGATACTAATATCTTGCTTCCACACTTATCTCTTACTGAACTGGAAGCTCTTTCTTGCTTTTTTCTTACCAGGTTTTTTACGCTCAACTGACCGTGGATCACGGGTAAGTAATCCTTGCTCTTTTAAAGCGGGGCGATATTCGGGGTTTACCTGTAATAATGCCCTGGCAATTCCTAATTTAACCGCTTCAGCCTGCCCTTTCACTCCTCCGCCTGTAGCATTCACAACTACATCGAATTTATCGGTAGCCTGTATACTTTTAAATGGAGCTTCTACCTGGTTTTGGAGATATACAAGGGGAAAATAAGTTTTATAATCCTTTCCATTAACGGTGATGCTTCCATCCCCCTTAGAAAGGAAAACTCTTGTTACTGCAGCTTTTCTACGGCCTACCGCATTTTTTTGTTTTTCCATTATTATAAAATTAGAAAGTTAAGGTTTGTGGTTTTTGAGCAGTATGTGGGTGTTCCCCTCCGGCGTATACATACAATTTTTTGTACATTTTGCGACCCAGCCGATTTTTTGGTAACATACCTTTTACAGCTCTTTCAATTACCGCATCAGGACGACGTTTTAAAAGATCACCGGCAGTTTCTTCTTTTTTACCACCAGGATAGCCACTGTAATTAATATAAATTTTATCATCCAGCTTTTTACCGGTAAATTTTACCTTATCGCAATTAGTAACCACAACAAAGTCCCCACAATCAACATGTGGTGTATAATAAGGTTTGTTCTTACCACGGAGAACGGACGCTATTTTAGCGCACATGCGGCCAACGGTTTGATTAGTGCCGTCAACAACGTACCAGTTACGTTGCACGGTAGCCTCGTTCGCATGTTTAGTGGTGAAATGTAATTTGCTCATTTATTTTTTTTTGGCTCAGAAATCTTGTTCACGAGCTGGTTAAATGTGTGCCGCTATCCCGGCAATTTTTAAGGAGTGCGAAGGTAGGGGAAACGAGGTAAAAAAGAGCGAAGATTGCAATTATTTATTAGCGACCCTCCATAACCAGTTGATAATCTATAAAAATTTTGTCTTAAAATTTATGTGGACTACACCAGCATATTAGGATAGTGTTTAAAAAATGTCCTGATTTTATTATTTAGTGAAGTTCTAAACTGAATGGTAATAATGATAAGATGTATATATTTGTCAAAATTTTTTTTCAATGAATGATTCGCAATCTATTGGTAAGTATTGGATTTTCTTTTTTATTTCCGTTATAGCATTAATTCTTATGCTGGTATTTGTAAGGCCATATTTTTGGGTTGTTCTTCCTTTCCTGTTTACCTCTTTTGGAAAGGCAATGAGAATTATTTAACCATCCACTTTTTTTACTTCAAAATATTACCCAGTTTATTTTGAAGCTCCGCTCCACGTAACTCAGTTGCAATTATTTTTCCCTGAGGATCGATTAATACATTGTAGGGAATACCCTCAACATTATAAAGTGCAGCGGGTGCGCTATTCCAAAATTTAAGATCACTAACTTGTTTCCATGCAAGACTATCATCTTTAATCGCTTTTAGCCATGCGCTTTTTTCTTTATCCAGTGACACACCTAAAATGGAAAAGTTTTTATTTTTAAATTGATTGTAAGCCGCAACAACATTAGGATTTTCTTCTCTGCAAGGCGCACACCAGCTTGCCCAAAAATCTACTAGCACATATTTACCCCGTAACGAACTTAGCGTAAAAGGTTTGCCAAATGTATCAGGTAACGTAAAATCAGGAGCCAATTGGCCTATTGCGGGATGCCCGTTTTGAGGCTGTTGCGTTTGGCTTTGAGCGGCTGCTATTTGATCGAACTGTTTTGTAACATCTGCCACTGAAGTATTTTTTGGAAATTTCTTTTGTAATGACGCCAGTAATTGCTTTACGGTATCTATTCCAAGTTCCTGCGCATAGCTTAAAGCAAACAGAGCAATAATCGGGCTCTTAGTTGTATCAATATAGTGATGCAAATAATTTTTGTACCAGGTATTTGTTTCATTAAAATGATTTTGGGCAACATTTGCGAGGCTGTCATTATGTTCCTGTTGAACATCTCTAAGATTGCGATCTTCTCCAATAAGCATAGTATGCAAAGAATCCAGTATAATTATAAATTCAGAGAGCGAGGCGTTGGCAGGAGTATTAAATTTTGTTGAAAGCAACGTAGAATCATTAGCGTTAGCTGAAAAATCAATACGGTCGTCATCATTAATAAAGAGATAGCCGGCGTTTTTTTCAAATCGAATCCTGTACAATCCTTCCTCAGGCGCCAAAGCATTTACTTCAAATTTTCCATTTTTCATTTCGCCGGTATCAATTATCTGCGGAGATTGCTGATTAAAGGTTATTTGTTCAAGAAAAACTTTTTGATCAACAGCATTTTTTAAATAGCCATTTACAACGAAGCTGCCTTCTTTTTCTCCGCTACCGCATGAAAATAAAAATGCGAGGATTATTAAAAGGGAAATATTTTTTTTCATTGGATATAATTATTGATTTAATTTTTGAGTAAGGATTTTATTTACTGCCTGCATATCTGCTTTGCCTTTACTTATTTTTTTTACTTCACCCGCAAATAATCCTATCAGATTTTTTTTACCTTTTTTATAATCTGAAATTTTATCCGGCATTTTAGATAAAACTTCATCTACCCAGGTATTGAGTCTATCATCATTTTTTTCCTGCAAAATATTAAGATCTTTTGCAATTTGATAAGGATCTAAACCGGGTGATTGTATAAGAACAGGAAATATTTTTGAAGCAGCGACACCAAAACTTACACTTCCTTCATCTATCAGATCTATAAGTTTTGCCATGCTTTTTAGTTCACACGGGAAGCTTTCTATACCAAGATTATTTTCATTAAGGTAAGACTTTATAGGCCCTAGTAGCCAGTTGGCGGCTGCTTTATAATTCTTAGTGTGGCTTATTAAATTTTGAAAAAAAACAGCGGTTTCTCTTTCATCGCAAATAACCTTTGCATCAGAGGAAGGTAAGGAGTATTGTTCTATAAATTTTTTTTCAAAAACCGCAGGTAATTCAGGTAAAGATTTTTTTATAGAATTAATTTTTTCTTCGGTGATGTAAAAAGGAGCAAGGTCAGGCTCCGGGAAATAGCGATAGTCATTTGCTTCTTCCTTATTTCTTAAAGAAAAAGTAGTGCCGTTAGCTGCATCGAAACTTCTTGTTTCCTGGCGAATTTCATGCTTACTTTCGCTTAATGCAATCAGCCGGTCTATTTCAAACTCAATTGCTTTTTTTACATTTTTTATTGAATTGAGATTTTTTACTTCCACTTTTGTCCCCAGCGTTTTTTCCCCTTTCAATCTTATAGAAACATTTGCATCGCAACGCATACTGCCTTCTTCCATATTTCCATCACAGATTTGCAGGTACCGGACCGTTTTTCTTATTTCTGTAACGTAAGCAAATGCTTCTTCCGAACTATACATATCAGGTTCGGATACTATTTCAAGTAAAGGAACCCCCGCCCTGTTTAAGTCAATACAAGTGAAATTTTCATCCGCATCATGGATACTTTTACCGGCATCTTCTTCCAGGTGAATCCTGTTCAATAATATATTTCTCTGAATGTCACCGGTGTTAATTGATACGTATCCATTTTTGCAAATAGGCGTTGTATGCTGCGAAACCTGGTAGCCTTTTGGAAGATCAGGATAAAAATAATTCTTCCTGGCAAAATAATTATTATGGACGATATCACAATTGAAAGCAAGCCCCAGGCTAATTGCATAATCAATGGCTTTTTTATTCATTACTGGCAAAGTACCCGGATGGGCAAGTGATACAGGGCTTACGTTAGTATTAGGAGGATTACCAAATACCGTACTATCTCCGCAAAATAATTTACTCTTAGTAAGCAATTGCGTATGTACCTCCAGCCCTATTACAGCTTCATACTTGTTTTCAAGTAACATGCCGCGAAGGTATGAAAAGACATTTCTATTTGTATTCATAAAAACTTAAACAAAACAAAAAGCTGCCTGGAAAGGCAGCCTGGATATTCATAAAACTTAAAAGCGAAAACTAATTTGTACAACCCTAATATAGGATACAATTTTTTTAATATTTTTATTTTAGCAATTACAAATCAGCGCTGTTAACTGGTTTAGGAAATTTTACTTCAAAATTCATCTCAGTATTATTTCTTTTTGCCTTTAAATTGACGCTTTCTTTATCTTCTACTTCCATTAATTGTGACCTCACTTCATCTACATTAGTAACTTTTTCTCCATCCATTTCTGTGATTATGTCATCTTTTTTCAAGCCCGCTTTTTCTGCGGCAGAACCTTCTTCCACGCTTATTATTTTCGCTCCGTCACTGGTTGGTGAATCTTCAACTTTTACTCCCAGCTTTACATGGTTATTATTCCAGTACTTAAAAGGGGTGTTGGGAAAGTCAGGAAATTTTGGAGCCTGTTGTGTTTTAAAATTGTATCCATTTCCTTTTCCGAAACCTTTGTCATCATTAAATATGAAAGTCCGGTTACTTTCTTTTCTCTCTCCAAGCTTTACTGTTACATCACTCTTTTTGTCATCCCTTTTATAATAAACTTTTACTTCCTCTTTGGGTTTATGAGATCTGATAGTTTCCACTAAATCATCAGGGTTGCTAATCTCCTTATCATTTATTTTTGTGATTACATCCCCATTTTTTAAACCCGCTTTTTCTGCAGCGCTACCTTTCATTACTTCATTTATTTTCACACCGTCAGCTGTTTTTTCTGTTACTACTCCCATGAAAGTCTTTGGGCCGGAGCTTTCTGCATCATTATTAAAAAGATCAAAATTATCATTTTCCAGTGGAGATAAAAGCATATTATCATCACGCCTGCGATTAATGTCTCTCTCAATTACCGTTACATCATTATCCTTATAATCTGATAGGGGTTTCCCATTTACAGTTACTTTATCACCATCAATTTCTATTTTCATTTTTGTATCCTTATCACCATTCTTACGAATGATGATTTCACGGGATTCTTTTTTTTCAATTTTTTCTTTTTGCGCAAAAACCAGGATCGAGCTTAGGGCTACGCAAATAGTTAAAGCGGCAGGTAAAAGTATTTTTTTCATTTTATTTAAATTTATGTACGAAAATATTAGTAGATCAAATGTAATTAGATTTTTTGGATTACGAAATCTTTCGCAAATGATTTATTTAGTTTAACATTTATTTTAAATCATTACAAAATCCGATGAATAGCGACATAAGTTTTTACCGGGCAATCATCTACTATTTCATCCGTTATATAATTCATTCCAATTTTTTCCATCACCTTTTGGGAAGCGATATTTTCAATATGTGCTCTCCCGGTAATTACATCAATGTGTAAATTTCTAAATCCATAAAGTAGCGTATAACGGGCTGCTTCCGTAGCGAAGCCTTTACCCCATGTGTGTTTCAAAAAACGATACCCGAGGTCTGTAATACCTGCTCCGGGGAGATATTTCAAGCCGCACCAGCCAATAAATGCATTATCAATTTTTGTGTGTACTGCCCAGCGGCCTAAATTATTTTTGTATTGAGGAAGAATAATATTTTCTATAATTTTTTTTGCATGATTTTCATTTTCAAGCAAAGGCTCATGAACAAACTTTAAAACTTCAGGATCGCTGTTTAGTTGATAGATAAGAGAAGCATCTTCTTCAATGAATTGCCTGAGGATAAGCCGTGGGGTTTCGAAAACTATCTTCAAAATAAAATTTATTTTCTTACTTCAATTTAACCTCACCCCAACCCCTCTCGAAAAGAGAGGGAACTAACTTAATAAAACTTTAAAGCAACGCCTTTACTTTTTCAATTACTTGCGAAAGCTTACTTGCATCCGATCCGCCCGCAGTAGCTAATGTTTTTTGGCCACCGCCACCGCCCTTTATTACAGGAGCAATATGTTCCTTAATAATTTTTGAGGCATCTAAATTCCTTCTATTCACAAACTCTTCATCAATCCCTAATGCAACAAATGGTTTATCATCAATTATAGTCGTTAGTAAAACAATACCTGAGCCTTTTAAATTATTCATTAATTCAAAAGAAAGTTTTTTTAATGCATCTGCATTTTTAACATCCACCTGCTTTCCAATAAAATTTATTTGCCCGATTGATTCAGTTTGCTTCAATAAATCTTTTGCAAGAGCATCGAGTTGCTTTGCTTCTGATTTTTCTAATTGCTTTTTTATTTCAGCATTTTCTGCAAGAAGGTTATCTATTGATTTATAAATGTCTTTGGGGTTTTTAAGGCTATCACGAATTACACGAATTATATCGAATTCATTTTGAATATAATCTTCTGCAGCTTTTCCGCTTAACGCTTCTATTCTTCTTAAACCTGCGCCAACGGCTGTTTCCCCGGTGATTTTAAAAAATCCCAGTTCGCCGGTGCTGCCTACATGAGTACCGCCGCAAAGTTCAATTGAGTATCCAGGATCAATAGTTACCACGCGAACAGTATCTCCATATTTTTCTCCAAATAAAGCCATAGCGCCAGTTGCAAGCGCTTCTTCTTTTTTCATTTCTTTAGTAACAACAGGAATGTTTTCACGGATCTTTTCATTTACCAGTGATTCTATTTTTTTAATTTCTTCATCGGTAACTTTTGCGAAATGAGAGAAGTCAAAACGCAAATATTCATCATTTACCAAACTTCCTTTTTGTTGCACGTGCGTGCCTAAGATTTTACGAAGTGCTGCATGCATTAAATGAGTAGCGCTGTGATGAACTGCCGTTTTCTTCCTTTTATCTATATCAATTTTAGCGATAACTTTTGCATCAATATTTTCAGGAAGCTTATTTATAAAATGAATGATGAGGTCATTTTCTTTTTTAGTATTTGCAACAGGAATTTTTTCATCATCAAAAATCAATATGCCTGTATCACCTACCTGGCCGCCACTTTCAGCATAGAAAGGCGTTTTATCTAAAACTATTTGATAACATTCTTTGCCCTGAGATTTTGTTTTTCGATATTTTAAAACTTTGCTTTTAGTTTCGTAAGTATCGTAGCCAACAAATTTTGAAGAACCGTTTTCATTTATAATAATCCAATCTTCGGTATCAATAATTGATGCAGAACGAGAGCGTTTTTTTTGAAGTTGCATTTCCCTTTCGAAACCTTCTTCATCAATTTCCCAACTATGCTCTTTTGCAATAAGTTTTGTTAAGTCAATGGGGAAACCAAAGGTGTCAAATAGCATAAAAACTATTGACCCAGGAATTGAATATGTATAAGATTCATTTGAAGGTTTTAAATAAACAAATTCTCGAAGTCTCGAATAAGATTCTCTTGGCGTATCACTAGGAATGTCACTAAATGGTTCTTGTCCAAAAGTTTCAAAATATTTTTCTATTTTAATCAGACCGCTTTCCAGTGTCCTCAAAAAATTCTGTTCTTCTTCATGCACAATTTTACCCACAAAATCTTTTTGCTTCTCTAATTCGGGAAATACATTTTCAAACTGCTTAGCTATGAAAGGGAGTAATTTATAAAGCATCGGCTCTTTTACATCGAGATAAGAAAAATAATATCTTACCGATCTTCTTAAAATTCTCCTTATCACATAGCCTGCACCTGTGTTCGACGGTAGTTGCCCATCAGCAATAGGAAAAGCAATTGCTCTTATATGATCTGCAATTACACGAAAAGCAACATCCTGTTTACTGTCCGTATTAGTATATGTTTTATTAGATAATTTTTCAACTTCTGCAATTGTGCCTGTAAAAATATCTGTATCGTAATTGCTTTGTTTGTTTTGTAAAACCCTTACCAATCTTTCAAACCCCATTCCGGTATCCACATGCTTCGCCGGCAAAGCCTCAAGGCTTCCATCTTTTTTCCTGTTATGCTGAATAAATACTATGTTCCATATTTCAATTACCTGCGGGTGATCATTATTTACTAAATCTTTTCCCGAAACAATTTTTTTCTCCTCTCCTGTTCTGCAATCCACATGAATTTCTGTACAAGGCCCGCATGGCCCGCTATCTCCCATCTCCCAAAAATTATCTTTCTTATTTCCCATGATAATTCTTTCTTCAATCTCCGCCTCCGAAAATCCTGCGGCGGACAGGCATTTTTTCCAATAAGAAATAGCCTCTCCATCTTTTGCTAATCCTTCTTTTTCATCTCCTTCAAATACCGTAACGTATAAATTTTCTTTGGGTATCTTATAAATTTCAGTAAGTAATTCCCAACTCCATGCAATGGCCTCTTCCTTAAAATAAGGTTTAGGATCTCCATTAGCGTTTCCAAAACTCCAGTTGCCCAGCATCTCAAACATGGTATGATGATAGGTATCTACGCCTACTTCTTCAAGATCATTATGCTTGCCACTTACTCTTAAACATTTTTGAGTATCAGCAACACGTGAGTAGGGCGCAGCCTTATTCCCCAGAAAAAATTCTTTAAACTGGTTCATACCTGCATTGGTGAAAAGTAAGGTAGGATCATCTTTAATTACGATAGGCGCAGAAGGAACAATGGTATGTTCTTTCGATTTAAAAAAGTCGAAAAACAGTTGCCGTATTTCTGCACTTTGCATCATTGCCGTTAATATATTTTAAGATTAATTTTTGAGTATTATGAAGTTATCTTTGCTCCTCATAATTTATTTAGAAAACGGCAAAGGTATTTGGTTTGGTGGCATTTACAAACAGCTTATCTGCTGAAAGTTTTATTAAGTATACCTTCTTCTATATTTTATTCTAATGAAAAAAATTAAATACTATTACAATACCAATACATTAAGGTACGAGAAACTTGTAACGCCTCTTCGTGTAAAGCTTCTGCGTTTTTTTGGTTTTATCGCCACTGCATTGGTCACCTCGCTTATATTAGTATCATTTGCATTTCGTTTTATTCCTTCGCCTCAATTAAAGATTGCAGAAGCGAGGTATGGAAAAATGAAACAAAATTATGATATGCTTGTATCGCAGGCAAGAACATTGCAACAGGAAATGGCCTCGCTTGAGCAAAGAGATAACCAGGTTTACCGGTCTATCTTTGAAGCAAACCCACTACCGGATAGTGCAAGAGCGAAGCTTACCGAACAAAAAAATGAAACAAAAAAAATTGAAGCGATTAATGATGAGGAATTAGGAAACGAACTTGCCAAAACACTTAATAATATTAATGCGAGAGTTACTTACCAGTTTGCCAGCTATAATGAAATTGAAAAGCTTATAAAAAACCAGGGAGAAAAACTGGCCAGTATTCCGGCAATTCAACCGGTAAGTAACCGTGATCTTGACAGGATAGCTTCAGGTTTTGGCATGAGAATTGACCCTGTATACGGAACTCCCAAAATGCATAAGGGGCTTGACTTTACAGCCCAACAGGGCACGCCGGTATATGCAACAGGAGACGGGGTAGTAGTTGAATCCGGTTTCTCTGAGGATGGTTACGGAAATAAAGTGGTTATAAATCATGGCTATGGTTATCAAACTTTATATGGGCACATGATAAGGGTAAAAGCAAGAGCCAGGCAAAAAGTAAAAAGAGGTGAAGTGATAGGATGGGTGGGGAGCACCGGTAAAAGTACCGGCCCTCATTGTCATTATGAAGTGCATATAAACGGGCAGGAAGTTGACCCGGTTTATTTTTTTTATAACGATCTTACACCGGAGCAATTTGACAGGTTATTAAAAATTGCATCTACAGGTAGCGCAAAAAGTCTAGATTAAATGGCATTATCACAAATTACATTTCAGTTTGACGATTTACAGCAGGAAAAAAATGATCATATAAAAAAACTGGTATCCGGCTTAGAAAATCAAAAGTCAAAAAGAGGAAGAAAAAGCCTGAAGGATACCACTGCGCCGCAAGGCAATGTGGAGATTCCTGAAGATGAAATACTTTTTAAAAAACAATATTATTCAATAGGGGATGTAGCAGCTATGTTCAAAGAAAACAATTCTTTGATAAGATATTGGG
>JBBSEV010000042.1:0-37822 GCA_038239385.1 Chitinophagales bacterium | reverse complement strand
GTGGATTTCGTCAATAACAGAAAGTTTGAAATCAAAACTGACTTTTTGATACTGATTTTTTCGGCGGTCTGCCTTTTTAATGTAAGCCATAGTGTTGCTAAAAGTGTTTAATTTTTAGTCAACCTATTTTAGGGTTTGTCACAAAATAGAGTTGCCGCTAACGATAGGGCTTTGCGATATACTGGCATTTGAAAAACGTCCGCTGGAACTATCGTTGATTTATAATTTAAAGATGAAGATAACAACAAAAGCTGATTTACTTCCGCTACGCTGGAACTGTTGCTGATAGCAACTGCAGCTCATTGTTACCACGTGTGCCAGTTATTGCAAAACCCCATGTTAGCTGCAATTAAGGTCAGTTCCACCATAAATAAGTTTTGTATTTCATTTGCCATTCACCATTATTTTTTGTCATAACTGCTAATGCTCCATGTCCATTTAAACCATTCCGCCTAACCCAATAATAAACTATTGCAGTTGTGTCTTCAGTATAATATTTAATTTTTGAAAAAGAAAATATACCGCCAGAACCAGGAGACTTTTCATAAAAGTTTTTCCAGTCTTGTTGAATAGATTTTCGTCTGATAGGAAACTTTTTTATGAGAACTGTTTTGTACGCCTGATTGAAGTCATTTGTCAAGGTAAATTTATCTTCCTTGCTTTGGCAATAGTCTAAAAGAAGTCGAGCACTATTGCTGTCAATTATTGATAGTCTTTCCTTCTTATAATTTTCAGTCCAGTTGTATGTTTGATATTTATAACTCAAATCTTTTGAAGTCAAATTGTCCGCGGTCATGTGCGTATTTTCAGACTTCTTTTGGCTATCAATTCCTTTTTTTATAATTGCTACAGATTTTGTACTGTCTGAAATTTCTGTCTTAAGAATAGCAGCATAAACTTGGTAATCTATTTTTGAAATTTGTCCAAACAAAAAGGTCTTTGTCAGTAAAAGAATTGTCGCTAAGAAAAGTTGTTTGAACATTAGGGATTTAATTGCAGCTTACTATTAAATATATGGCACCCGAATCGGGTTGCCAAAGAAAACCATGATTGATTCTCAGCAAGATAATCTTCGCCTTTTTGTATTGTAGTTGCGTCAATACATTTTTTTTGTTTTTATGAAAGATCACCGGTGGAGTGGTCTTTTTTTCTTTTAGAATCATTTATAAAAATTCCTGGCTTTTATGTTGTTCCGCTATGAGTTTTATTTTTTGGAGTAGATTCTTCAGGTCAAAGGGTTTTTCAATAACACCGTCGGCACAGTAGGTTTCATAATCTTTTAAATCTGCCGGGGAAGCAGAAAATACCAGTATAGGTATATGTTTGGTAGCATCATCCTTTTTAAGTTCAAGGCATATATTTCTACCATCTTCATCAGCTAAATATATATCGAGCATTACAAGCCCAGGCTGAAATTCAATAATCTCTTTTTTGATATTATACCCATTCGTTAATGTGTAAACGGTATAACCCTGGTGAGTAAGAATAAATTGAATCATCTCTAACAGATCAACTGAATCGTCTACCACTAATATTTTATTCAAAATATATTTTTATTTTATCTTACAAGCAAAGACAAATTCCTGCTAGGGAATTTTGAATTTTGTGTTAATACAATCCTGGTAATATTTGCTTTGATATTAGTTGTTCCAAAATAACATCAAAGCCTTTTTGAGCTGGATAATATCAGGTATTCACTTTGTAGCAGGGCGTGGAAGAACAGATATAAAATTATAAAAAAATCTTATATTATAAAAAATTAATACTTTTTTTAGCCGGTTTTCCATTTGGAGTTTTTTTGAATTGTAAATACCTTACCAGAACCCTAATGCCAGCAGCAACAGTAACATAATAATGAATGACAATGACACCAAACGACTTTCACGACTGACTGCAATTTTAACCCAATTGCAAACGAAACGATTGTTGACATCAACAACCCTTGCTAAAAAATTTGGGGTAAGTGTTCGAACAATTTACCGTGATATCAGGGCATTGGAACAAGCAGGTGTTCCAATCCTTACAGAAGACGGAAAGGGTTATACATTAATGGAAGGTTACAAAATTCCACCGGTAATGTTTACTGAAAACCAGGCCAATGCTCTAATTCTTGCCGAACAATTAGTATTAAAAAACAAAGACACTTCTTTTATAAAAGATTATTCGGAAGCTATCGACAAAATAAAAGCTGTATTAAGACAAAGTGAAAAAGACAAAGCTAATTTACTTGCCGACCGAACCCGGTTTGAACAAAACATAAATAGAGACCGGAATAGCAATAATTTATCTGATTTACAATTTGCGCTTACAAATTTTTGCGTTACAAGAATTGATTATACCAACGAAACAAATAAAACCACAAGCAGGCTCACTGAGCCATTTGCATTAATAAGCACACAAGAAAATTGGTTGATGGTGGCGTGGTGCAGGTCACGCAAATCGTTTCGGTATTTCCGTTTAGACCGGATAAAAAAAATGGAAATTCTTTCCGAAAAGTTTACACCGCACAAAATGACCTTGCAAGAATTTTTTGATAAATACCATTAATTTATTTTTTACCCCTGACATAAGGCTGTCAGTAGCTGTGGCGAAGTTTGTATTGTCAAACGACAAACATCTTCTTACACAAACAAAAAAATTAAAAATGAAAAAGCAAACATTCGACCCCTGGAAATGGGGTGAGGCAACAAACTCTGTTCAGGCTGTTGAAATCAAACAACCCGAGGGAACACTTTATTGCTCCGGGCAGGTGGCAATTGACGCCAATGGAGCACCAAGCAGCGCCGATATGCGTTCGCAGCTAATACTAACCATACAGAACCTGGAACAACTTATCAGCGAATCCGGCTATGAATGCAATGGTATTGTGCGGCTAAATGTTTTTACAACTAACACCATGGAGTTTTTCACAACCTGCGGAGATATTTACCAGGCTTTTATTACAAAGCATGGCATTAAGCAGGCAACTACTTTACTTGAAGTGAAAAGTCTTTTTGCAACATTAACGATAGAGCTTGAAGCTACCGTAGTGAAGTAATTATTAAAAATGGATAAGTGAAGGAGTTTATTAAAAATGAAATCCTTTTTTTAATGTGTTGATTTGGATAGTTTTCGATTATATCAGATTTGACTTTCATAAAGATAGATTTGAACACAAGCAGTTAAAAATTGTTAGAGAGCTTTGCATCAGCTTAAAAAATATCAAAATGAATAAAATATTAGTAACAGGCGCAACAGGACAAATGGGAAGCACAGTAATTAAAACTTTGTTGAAAAAAATAGCGTCTCAACAAATTAATGTCATATCCCGTAAGGAAGAAAATTTAGCGGAATTGAAATCACAGGGATTAAACACATTTGTGGGTAGTTATGATGATGTTGTTTCCCTGGAAAAAGCAATGAATGGCGTTGATACAGTTCTTTTAATTTCAGGCGGCGACCAGGGCGACCGCATGCAGGAACATAGAAATGTAGTGGACACTGCAAAAAAATGTGGGGTACAAAATATTGCTTACACGAGCCGGGCACTAAGAGACAGAACTACCCTTCAAAACAAATTAATGCAAGACCACTTTAATACCGAAGATTACATAAAAGAAAGTGGTTTGAATTATACCATTTTTCAAAATGGCTTGTATATGGAGTTTCTGCAATTTTTTGTAAATAAAGACCAACTGGAAAAAGGAATTTTTCTACCAACAGGCGATGGCAAGGTAGCCTTTACTCTACGGGCAGACCAGGCTGAAGCGATGGCAAATGTTTTAATGAATGAAAGTTTTGAGAACAAAACATATCAATTTACCAACAACGAAACCTGGTCGTTTTTTGATGTAGCAAAATTCTTATCAGAACTTTCAGGAAAGGAAATAAAATATATTCCAATTGAACTATCTGCTTTTGAGGAAACAATGAAACAGAGAGGTTTTCCAGATGCTGTTATTAATAAAATGGGCGGCTTTTTATTAGACATAAAAGCTAACCAGGAAGCAGTTGTAACAAATGATTTAGAAAATAAACTGGGCCGCAAACCAGCAACTTTGCAAGAAGGATTGAAAGCTTTATTTGGATTTTAAAAATTATAGAAAAAATAGAAAAATGAAAATTATTATCACAGGTTCTTTAGGACACATCAGCAAACCACTAACAAAAGAGCTAGTTCAAAAAGGACATTCGGTTACAGTTATCAGCAGTAACATCGAAAGGCAAAAAGAGATAGAAGCAATGGGTGCTATTGCTGCTATTGGGTCGTTGGAAGATGTTGAGTTTATTACTTCATCATTTAAAGGTGCAGATGCCGTTTACACAATGGTACCGCCTGCCAATTACTTTGACCATAATCTTGATTTATTCGGCTATTACGAACGAATTGGAAAAAATTATGCACTAGCAATTACGCAGACAGGCGTAAATCGTATTGTTAACTTAAGCACTATTGGCGGACACTTAGATAAAGGAAATGGTATTTTACGGGGTGCAAATAATGTCGAAAAAATTCTTAATGAATTACCACCTGATGTTAACATCACACACATTCGCCCTGTTGAATTTTATTACAACTTATTGCCGCAGGTACGTACTGCTAAAACCAATGCCTTCATAGCATCTAATATTGGTGGAGAAGTAACAAATGTTTGGGTATCTCCAATAGATATTGCTACTGCTATTGCAGAAGAAATCACAACATCATTCAAAGGAAGAAAAGTACGCTATGTAGCAAGTGAAGAAATTACCTACAATGAATTGGCAAAGACCTTAGGAGAAGCTATAAGGAAGCCCGATTTGAAATGGGTTACTCTAACTGATGAACAAATGCAAAGTGGTTTGGAAGCAATTGGTATGCAATCAAAAAGTGCTGCAGGTATGACTGAAATGTATGCAGCAATAAACAGTGGGTTATTGTATGAGGATTATAACTTACACAAACCAGCAATTATGGGAAAAGTAAAAGCGAAAGATTTTGCAAAAGAATTTTCTGAAGCTTATAACAAATTATAAATTACAAATGGAAATAAACAGAAATAATACCATCAGCGAATATCACAAACGTGCAGGTTTGCCTAAACCGCAGCACCCACTAATAAGTGTTGTAAAGTTTGAAGATTTAAAATGGCAAACAAACAACGCCCCTAAAAATATCATTAATAATTTTTATTCCATTGCATTAAAAAGAACCAATGCAAAAATGAGGTATGGCCAACAGGAATATGATTTTGATGAAGGTGTATTAGCGTTTGTTGCACCTAATCAGGTCATAAGTGTGCTGCTGCAGGATAATGAAGAACTGAAACATTCAGGATGGTTACTAATATTTCACCCTGACTTTTTATGGAACACTCCTTTGGCAAAAAAAATAAAACAGTATGATTTTTTTGATTATAATTTAAACGAGGCTTTGCACCTTTCAGATAAAGAAGAAAATGTCGTAATTGATATTATGAAAAATATTTTGCAGGAGTACGATGCAAATATTGATAAGTTCAGCCAGGATGTAATTATTGCGCAATTAGAGTTATTGCTTACTTACTCCGAACGATTTTATCAACGGCAATTCATTACCAGAAAAATAAATAATCATAACATTCTTGATCGTTTAGAAAATATGTTAGCAGCATATTTTAAAAGTGATGATGTGGCGGTTAAGGGATTGCCGACTGTACAATATGTTTCTTCAACTTTGCATATA
This sequence comes from Chitinophagales bacterium, assembly GCA_038239385.1. Lineage (GTDB taxonomy): Bacteria > Bacteroidota > Bacteroidia > Chitinophagales > Chitinophagaceae > Ginsengibacter. Next base: position 32,139 of record JBBSEV010000042.1, on the reverse strand, counting down.
TCTGCAAATTACCTTAGTCGTTTATTGAAAACATTAACGGGGCAAAGCACACAACAATTTATACACGATAAAGTAATTGATGTAGCAAAAGAAAAATTATCAACTACTGAATTATCTGTAAACGAAATTGCTTATGATTTAGGCTTTGAGCATCCGCAATCGTTTAGCAAATTATTTAAAAGCAAAACAAATTTTTCGCCTTTGGGTTTTAGGGCTTCATTTAATTAAAAAAACGATTTCTTTTTTTAAAAAAAATAAATAATAGACATTTATAAATTTATAAAACAACCATAATGACATTAGAAGAAAAAGGAAAAATAATCCCAGCACCGGTCTTAAGTAAATATTCAGAATTAGTTTCGCAGGAAATACAGAAATGGGAAGGAATTATTTCGGCAACCCATTGGGAAATCTGGGATAGGAATAAACCAAATGGCGCTGATTTTTATGTTGGTGATCTTGAGTTAGGACATATTCATTTAGATGGCAGTTTGCACATTGCTTCTACAAAAGAATTTTCCCAGGCTTTAATAAAAGCAGGTCTTGCGCAAAAATTTCCTTATGGAGATAATTGGGTGCAGTTTAAAATTTCAGATGAAAAAACTGTGATACATGCTATCTGGCTTTTTAAGTTGCACTACGATAAGCTGCAGGGTGCTGATGCCGAAAAATTAGTCCAGTCAATATCAGATTATCGAGGCTGAAATCACCAAAATTTCAAAGTGAAATTATTTAAAGGTCAAAAAATATTTACTACGGACTTATTTGCAAACGAAATTGCTTATGAATCAGGATTTGAACATCCGCAGTCTTTCAATAAGCTATTCAAGAGCAAAACAAATCTTTCGCCATTGGTAGTTCAGGCAATCTTTTAATTGAGAAATATAACAAGGCAAACTACTGCCTACAACATTAGTATCCAAAAGTTGGGCTCGGCATTATAACCATCAGCAGCAGTAGTTTTGTTGTGCTTCGGTTACTGACTTTACGAACAAAGCCAAACTTTGGTTCTTATATTTTTGTCTCAGAAGAGTTTTCCTTGTGGTGTTTGAATTGAGTAAGTGACTTACTGGAACCCCGATGGGTGCAGAAACGTAGAAAAACACGATGGGGCATGTAACAGATATCTAATGTCTCTATCCGCGGGAACGATAACTCATAATCAAACTCAGATAAACATTCACCATTTATCCAACCCCAAAAGTTTTTTTCCTAGTGGCGATAATTCGGCTGTATTATATTTTGTTTGTTCCCATTTTCTTGGGTCACCGGGAAATGCATAACCCTCAGGCGCACGTCTTTCTTTCCAGGATGAAATTCTCCACTGGCGCAGCTCTTCATTATCCTCTTCAGCAGGCATCATAGAAATGTATTGAGCCAGGCGAACTTTATCTTTACTCCTGTTGGGCCTTATGCCATGTGGCTGCAGGCTGTTAAAGATCAGGAGATCACCTGCATTCATTCTTACTTTTACAATTTCAAATCCAGTTACATCTGGTTTAAAATGATCACGGCTTTCGGGTTGCGTTAGCTTCCATGTGTCGTAAGTTCTATACAATTCAGGCACACATTGAAAGCCGCCCATGTTTTCATCATCCTGGTCGGCAAGCGCTAACACGCCCTGCACATTTTGTGGCTTAGTTTCAGGATCATAATCCCAATGAATAAATCCTTTTTGCTCAAATCCTTCACGTAAAGGCAGGTTTAAATTTGCCCTATCAATGGTAACCCACAATTTTTCTGTGCCCCATATATCTTCAAAAGCTTTATGCACTTTTGGATATTGGCGGTTGTCCCACAAAAGCTGGTGATTATAAACTTCTACCATTCCTGTGTTGGTAAGTTCTTTCATCATCATCTCTGCACGTGGCGGTGCATACCATGTTGAAGAATCTTTTTTATCTTTTTCCTCAAACTCCCACAGAAAATCAGCAAGGCGTTCTACCTGTTCTTTGGGCACTGCGTTTTTAATAACGATATAGCCATTGGTGATCCAGGATTGCCAGTCTTCTTCACTTAATAAATTTAAAGGCTTGCCATTGCTGCGGTCATTAAGTTTTACTTTGCTACTCTTAGCCGTTGATGGATTGCCGGGAATATCTTTGTGAGCATTTGTATTGCCTGCCTGGGGAGCCATTGTTGCGTTCATTGTTTGCTGTTCCATATACAAGTTTTTTTTATGATTGATAAATCAAAGGTCAGGAATGATTCAATGGGAATTAATAACTCTAATGACCAACATTTGCTCTCTATTGACACTTTTCTTAATTTTTAAGCCTGATTAGTAACTTTACAGGAAAATGCACCATTGAAAATAAAAAAAGAAATAGTCCAAATACCACAAGGACAATCGTTCAGGCTTTTTTCGCCACGGCTAAAAAATTATTTCTTCTGGCACTATCACCCGGAATATGAATTGGTGTATGTAGAAGCAACAGCAGGTATCCGTCACGTGGGGCAAAACATATCGAGCTTCATTGAAAGTGATCTGGTTTTGATAGGGCCTAATATTCCTCATTTAAATTTTGACTACGGAATAGAAACTGCTTACCGGCAGATTGTTGTGCAGCTTAAAGAAAATTTTTTAGGAGATGCTATAAATGAAACTCCGGAGCTTGGAACTATACAACAACTTTTTGATAAAGCATACCTCGGACTATCATTCAGTGGCGGTACGAAAGAAAGAGTTATCAAAAAATTAAAGGATATACAAAGTCTTGGGCATTTTGAGCAACTGTTAAGCTTACTCGAAGTTTTTCAAATATTGGCAAACTCCACTGAAGTTATCCAATTGAATGAACAGGATACCAGTGTAAAACTTTTTCTTAATGACAAGATAAGGATGGGCGCTATTTATAAATACATACATGCCAATTACAATGAAACAACTGATGTGAATACAGTCGCTGCAAGTGTTCATTTAAGCACGCCCGCTTTTTGCCGTTATTTCAAAAAGCAAACCAACATGACCTTTACTGAATTTGTAAATCAGTATAAAATAACACAGGCGAAAACATTGCTTTTGCAGGACAAAACAATTTCCGAAGTTTGTTATGAATCAGGATTTGAAAGCCTTTCTTATTTTAATAAACTTTTTAAAAAAATAACCGGAGAGAACCCTTCAGTGTTTAAAAAGAGGTATGCTTAAATAACTTCTTTACCACGCATAATCCATCTTAAAACGCCCTTAATCCGGATTCATTGCTCTGGCACTTTCCATTTCAATATATGCACTGTACCAATGATATTGTTCAATTCGTTTTTCAACGCAATCAAGAAGAAGATTTAATACTTTTGGCGAAAATATATACACAATATTTTGGTGTTCAGCATATTTGGAAGTGATTTTATACAAAGGGTAATTTAAATATTTTGATGTGTCCAAATGAACCGGAATGCATTTAGAAAGATCATAAAGAGTATTACTGTCTATAAGAAATTTATTATAATAAACAGAATGGAAATAATATTTTAAGCTATCGCAAAATATTATCACTGGGATAGGTTTGTTGGTTTCTCCCATATATTCAAAAATTAAGCATTGAGGAGCATTGATTGGCTTATTAATTTTTGTTTTACACCCAAAAATTACTATCAAAAAAAAATATAAAATTTTCACTGAATTATTTTATTATCCGGTAAAATCAAAATTAACTACTTCGCATAATCCATTTCAAAGTTTCCTTTTATCCTTTCCATAGAAGGATTGAAATAGCCAAATTTTAAAGAAGGGAATTCTTCATGAATTAAATCCATTAACTGATTTACTCCAAGGCATTCGCCGGTATCGGCTACGCCTATTTTAGCAAGATACCAATCAGGGTCAATATTAAAGTTGCGCCACTGTATCATTTTAAGGCCGGTGGCCCTGATCAGTTTTCTTAAGGCTTCATATTCCTCTACACTATCAGTCATGCCAGGGAAAACAAAATAATTTATGCTTGTCCAGCCACCATAATTATTTACAACTTTCAGGCTTTCTACAACGTCATTGAATTCATAATTATTAGGGCGATAATAGGGAGTGTATATTTTTTCTCTTGCAGAATTGGTACTTACCCTTATGCTGTTCAATCCTGCTTCGCATAATTCTTTTACAGCTGCAGGATCACTACCGTTAGTATTAATATTTATGCTTCCTTTTTGAGTATGTTTTCTTATTTCAATGATCGCCTGCTTTATTGTTTGCCACATTAATAAAGGCTCACCTTCACAACCCTGCCCAAAACTCACAATTGGATAAGGCGCTGTCTCAAGATGAGGTACTGTGTATTCAATTATTTCTTCGGCTAATGGTTTAAATAGTAACCTGTCTTGCGTAGAGACAATAGTTTCTTCTACAGGTTGAAAAGAAATACACCCGATACAATTGGCATTACATGCAGGAGATGTTGGTACAGGGCATTCCCATCTTCCCATAAAATAATTTCTGGCAGCAGGGCAATGGTAAGTATTACAACAATTATTACCAAGGTGCTGAACCAAACGGTTATGGGGAAACGCAGATAAAATATTTGCCACGCCCTGTTTTATTTTATTTTCATCAAAGCCTGCACTTTCCTGCCTGATGTCATTTTCAATGCGTATGGCAGGCACAAAAAATTTATCGTTATGCCATCCTGCCGCAGTATAACAAAAGAGTGGAAGTATTTCTGCACCTGGTTGTGTTTCGTAAGCTGCCAGGTAAGTGCCCGTATAAGCAGGCGGAATGAATGCAGCTACTGCCCAGCCTTTTTCGCATAAGCGCATCTCTCCCGTCCTTATATCCAGGCCTATTCCGCGCCTGCCGGGTAACTCATAAAGCTGGCCACCTGATGGTAATTCTATCCATTCATCTTTTGATACCGGCAACGCATCCCAACCACTTCTGCCGCAAGAGTAGAGAGTGGTGTCTTCAAAAATATTTCCTTTACCATCTGAAAATAATATGTAGGGAGAATGGTTCATTTGACTTCTTCCTTTTGCAAGTGAATATGCCGGTATGCAAACTCATTGAAACCGGATTCATCAATATATTCTTCATTCTCGATTTCTAATTGAATAAGTTTATTATTAGCAAGGTCGAGTGTGAGTATTTTATCTTTTATGATAACATTTGTAAATGAATTCCACGGATAGTCAACTTTTGGAAAATTTATTTTTTGTACAACATCATCATTAAAAACAAACTTCAATTTTTGCATAGCAAAGTGATACAATAAACCAATTGTAATGCAGGCAAAAGCTACGAGATAGTTTTGAAGCCCAACCCAACTGCCTGCAAGTATGAAGAAAATAAATTCATCTATATAAAATGTATTGCTGATTTTCTTTGCCATATATATTCTTATGAAAATATAAATTCCTGACAACATCAATGCAGCGCCGGCTTCATATCTTTTAGAATCGTATGCGAGTAAGAAAATAAATATGGCAATGTTCAGCAACACGAGTATTAATGCAAAGAAGCGATAGGCTTTAATCTTTTCATTTTTAAGAATGATCTCAAACTTTTGCATCAAGGCCATTTTTTTCCGCAACCATAAGATTGCACAATTTAAATAGTACCCTGGCACCTACATTTTCATCCCATTCATTATTGCTTATACCAACTTCATTGAGATCAAAACCGATTAATTTTCTGCCGCTTTGCAAGACTTTCTTGAAAAGGTAAAAAATTTGTTCTGTTTCAAAGCCGCCCTGAACAGGAGTTCCGGTATGTGGGCATAATTTGGGATCCAGGCCATCGATATCAAAACTAATATATACTTTTTGAGGAAGCTGATCTACTATTTCATTAACAACTGTTCTCCATGAATCCCCTTCAAAAACTCTTTCTTTAATATCCTTATCAAAATAAGTGACTATTCTTTCATTATTGTTTTTTATGTAATCATATTCATCCGGCGAATAATCCCGGATGCCAACCTGCACTAATTTTGTAAGCTCAGGCATTTCATTAAGTGCATTGTACATGATAGATGCGTGAGAATAATAAAAACCTTCATAAGCTTCCCTGAGATCACAATGCGCATCAATTTGTAAAATTCCGAATTCACCATGCTTTTCAGCAATCGCTTTGAAAAAACCTAAAGGAGTGCTATGGTCGCCGCCTACAAGGCCCACTAACTTATCTTTATCTAAAAGATCTTTTGTTTGTTCGTAAACCCAATTGTTAAGAAACCTGCTTCCCTCATTTACTTCTTTCAAAGTTTTACACATGAATTTATTATCCTGAACGAGTTCACCCTGCGAAATATAATTTATATACAGCTCAGCTTCTTTTCGCAGGTAATCACTTTTCATCAATATTTTTTTATCGACATCCCGCATGTAAAAACCTTGCTTCCAGCCATTTTTTATATCAACATCAATAAGGTCTACCTGGAGGCTTGCTTTGCAAATTTTTTCTGCAGCCCTTGCTGTGCCGGCTTTGTAGCTAACGGTCACTTCCCATGGTACAGGAACTAATATCAATGCAGCGTCATCTTCAGTAAAAGGGAGGCCAAAAATATTGTTATTGGGATTGCCAACGGAGTTGGGATTGAAATTTGAAAGGTCTGCCATGATTTTATCAAAAAAAAATTTGGAGTGCAAAGATAGTGGTTGATGAGTTAATGGGTTAATTGGGTGCTGAGCTAATTGGTTAATTATTGATTGGCTGATCTATATAATTCGTGTAATTCTTCTAATTCATGGCTTACACTTAAATGGTTAATTGTTGATAGGCTAATTCGTGTAATTGATGGCTTATACTTAAATTTGCAATCGGAAAAAAGAAGAATGAAAACATCAAGTATTATAATTTTAGTTTTGATCGCTGCGGCAATAGGCGTATTATTAATGTATTCAGTAGATTTTTCTACATACGATACTATAGAATCTGCTAAATTGAAACAAGGGAAATACGTTCATCTTATTGCTAAACTTGATAAATCGAAGCCTGTGCAATATGATGCGATTAAAGATCCAAATTATGTTTCATTCTTCGCTGTTGATAGCCTTGGTGGTAGTATACAGGTAATCTATCGCAACACAAAGCCTGCAGAACTGGAACAAAGTGATCGTGTTGTATTGAAAGGAAAAATGCAGGGTAACATTTTTGAATGCGATAATATACTGCTCAAGTGCCCTTCAAAATATAAGGATGATAAAAAACAACTGGAGAAAACGGTTACACAATATTAAGACTGCTACATGAAGTTTGAAGGTGAACATTTATTACCTGGCCAGGTAGGACATTTTTTCGTATTGCTTGCTTTCGTTTCTTCCCTGGTGGCTGCTATCTCCTACTTTACCGCCTCAAAGACTGTTGCAGAAGATGAAAAGCGACGCTGGATTCTATTTGCAAGAGGTGCTTTTTTATTACAATTTGTTTCTCTACTTACTGTTTTCTTTACTATATACTACATCTGCTCACATCATTATTTTGAATACCTCTACGCATATAAGCATGCTTCCAAAGAACTTGAAGCAAAATATTTATTAGCCTGCATATGGGAAGGACAGGAAGGAAGTTTTTTATTATGGTCTCTGTGGCATGGAGTATTGGGGACTATTCTCATATTTACTGCTAAAAAAAGAGAAGCTCCTGTGCTTGCAATCATAAATGCAGCCCAATTTGTTCTGTTGATTATGATCGTGGGAATTTATGTTTTTGATGTCCGCATTGGAAGCAGCGCTTTTTCACTTACGCGTAATGAGATTAATGGCCCCATTTTCAGCCGGCCCGATTATATGAATTTTATAAAGGATGGAATTGGGCTGAATGTTTTATTAAGAAATTACTGGATGGTTATTCATCCGCCGGTTTTATTTTTAGGATTTGCCAGCACAATTGTTCCACTTGCTTTTGCTTATTCGTCTTTTAATACAAAAAATTTTGGTGATTGGGTAAAGCCTGCATTGCCATGGACCTTATTGAGCGGATGTGTGCTCGGTGTAGGAATTATGATGGGAGGAAAATGGGCGTATGAATCACTTTCATTTGGAGGCTATTGGGCCTGGGATCCTGTTGAAAATGCTGCTTTGGTTCCCTGGATGATATTGATTTCCGGAATGCACTGCATGGCTATTTACAATGCTACGGGCAATGCATTGAGAGCCTCTTATCTGTTTATAATATTGAGTTACTTCTTTGTGTTGTATTCAACGTTTCTTACACGCACAGGTATTCTTGGCGATACTTCTGTTCATTCATTTACTGAAGCAGGTATGGCAATGAATGTACTTATTGGAATTTATGTGATTGCACTCGCGGTACCCATGCTCATTTTGTTTATTATTAATTATAAAAAAATTCCTTCTATACAAAAAGAAGAAAATATTTCATCAAGGGAATTTTGGATGTTTATTGGCTCTCTTATCTTTTTTCTTTCTGCGCTTTTTATAATCGCCGTAACCTCCCTGCCTGTTTATAATAAATTATTTGGAACTAACATCGCCGATCCACAGGACAGGGAATTCACCTATAATAAGGTGCTTGTATTGGTGGCTTTTATAATTGGATTGCTCACTGCCTTTTCCCAATATTTCAAATATAAAAATACCGGCAGTCAATATTTATTCAAAAAAATTGCCTGGCCACTTGGCATAGCAATAGTAATTTCTGTGTTACTCGCAATATTTTATCCAGTTGAATATTCCAAAAAAGGCCCCGGATTTTTAGTAGCCATTTACCTGGCATTATTCGCTTCCATTTTTGCGGTTATTGCCAACGCCTCTTATTTGAAAACTGTTTTAAAGGGTAACCTGAAAGCTGGTGGCGGAGCTATTGCACATGTCGGATTTACTTTGATGATAGCAGGCATGCTGATTTCTTCCGGCAATAAGCAGGTTATAAGTGATAACCGGAAAACGGGATTATTTGTACCTTTTGAAAAAGACCCCACTGGGAGATCTACTGAAAACCCATTAGAGAATCTAACTTTATTAAAGCAGGTTCCTACTCAAATGGGGAAATATAGTGTTACTTATTTATATGATTCCGCTGCTGCCGAAAAAACAAGGACATTTTATAATTTACATTTTCAAAAAATTGACAGTTCGACCGGCAAAGTCAATGAAGATTTTATTCTTTCACCTGATGCATACCGGATGAAGGATAACAACTTAAGTTCTAACCCGGGCACAAGGCATTATCTTACCCATGATGTATTTACTTACATTTCTACCATATCTATTCCCAACGAATCAAAAGACACAGCAACATTTCATATTCATGAAATGGATATAAATGATACTGCTTTTTATTCAAAAGGTTTTTTAGTATTGAATGGAATGCTCAAGAATCCTGATAATGAGAAATTTCATTTCAAACCGACAGACACTGCACTCGTTGCAGACATTACGGTTTATGGCCAGGATAGTTCTAGGCATAAAGCATACCCTGCGCTTACTATCAGCAATCAGCAGATCAATCTTATTGAGGATACCCTTATTAAACAAAATCTTTACCTCAACTTATCCGGTTTGTCAAATGATAAAAAATTTAAGATCGGGATAAAAGAATCTGAAAGGCTTACAGACTTTATCACACTAAAAGCGTATGTTTTTCCGTATATAAATCTTGTATGGGGTGGTTTATTGATTATGGCCTGCGGGTTTATTGTGTCCATGACCCGAAGGTTAAAAGCAGCTAATTATGTAACAATCTTGTCAGTATCAATGGTTCTTATAGGGTTATTTTATATGTTTTTGATTGCAAATAATTGAGCTTAATTTAATTATTTTTTTACAGTCGAATATTTGCTTACATACATTTTCCTTTTAAATTTACATGTAGATGCGTACCAGTTGTAAATATAAATTGTTGCTTTTCCCACTCTTTTTGATGGTTCTCATTTCATTAGCCCATTCTTCAAAAGCACAATCCCGGTACGGAGTTAATGATACTATTATAAGTGTAGCCGTAATTTATGAAGGCGACACTATTGAAGCCAAAAGACTTGCCGGTGTATATGTATGGAAAAGAGGCAATCTAAGTGAAAAAGCCCGATGGACGAGATTAAGAAATGCTGTATATGTTACGTATCCCTATGCAAAGAGAGCAGGAATGGTTTTTAATGATATAGAAAAACATATTTCAAAAAGTACAGATAAAAAATTTGTATCTGCTTACATCAATAGCCGCGAAAAAGAATTAAAAAAAGAATTCACCGAGCCATTGACTAATTTATCTGTTTACCAGGGTAAAGTATTGATGAAGCTAATCAACCGGGAAAGCGGAGGCACCAATTGCTACGATATTTTAAAAGAATTAAAGGGTGGCTTCTCGGCCCGGTTCTGGCAAACCGTTGCTTTCTTTTTCGGAAGTGACCTTAAGCAGCCATATGATGCTCTCGGTTCGGATGCGGAAATTGAGTCCATAGTAAAAGAAGTAAGAAGAATGTATGGTTATCCGGGATGATTAATTTATCGATTTTATAAGATTTGTTCCTATCACATTTATTACTTAAAACGTATAATTCCACTCGTTTTTTAGTTTACCTTCGCATCTATAAATTTTTTAAAAGGGCATACCCTGATTTATTTGTTATTCTCTTAGAATGAAATTAGATCTTTTAGCATTTGGCGTACATCCTGATGATATTGAGTTAAGCTGCGCCGGTACGCTGCTTATTGAAAAGAAAAATGGTAAAAAAGTTGGTATTATTGATCTTACCCAGGGTGAATTAGGAACACGTGGTACAGCACAAACAAGAAAGGAAGAAGCAATAAACTCTGCCGGTATACTTGGTGTTGATGTAAGAGAAAATCTTGAGATGGCTGATGGATTTTTTAGAAATGAAGAGGAAAATCAGCGAAAAATAATAAAAGTTCTTAGAAAATATAAACCTGAAATTATTTTGTGCAATGCGCTTGAGGACAGGCATCCCGATCATGGCAGGTCAGCGGCTTTGGTAAACGATGCTGCATTTTTAGCAGGGCTACAGAAAATAAAAACAACGGGTGAAAATAGTGAAGAGCAGGAAGCATGGAGACCCAAGTATGTTTTTCATTACATCCAGGACAGGTATTTTGAACCGGATTTTGTGATAGACATCTCGAAAGTATTTGATAAGAAGATTGAAGCGATTGGGGCTTTTTCAACACAATTTTTTAATGGTGAATTAAGCGATGGCCCTCAAACGTATATTTCATCACCTGAATTTCTAGAGAGCGTAATCAACCGTTCAAAAATGTTTGGGAAAATGATTGGGGTAAAATATGCTGAGGGTTTTATTTCAAAAAAAATGATCGGGGTAAAATCTTTTGATGCTTTCATTCAAAAAGATACTTAAAGAAAATAATCAGCGTTAAAACAATTATTACTAAATTAATAATAACATAATAAATTTCAAAACAACAAATGGCAACTCCAAAATTCCTACAAGGCAAAGGTGATTTTCATATTGAACTTAAAAAGCGGGTTAATAACTATTTCGCTGAACGAAAAAGGCCTATGACGGGTAATAATGCCTTACTTCTTAAAGCAATTCTTTTCTGCGTTGGTTATGTATTACTTTATATACACCTTGTATTTTTTACTCCCTTGGTTTGGGTTGCGATTCCTGAGTGTGTATTATTTGGAGGGCTTACTGCCGCCATAGGTTTTAATGTAATGCATGACGGGGCACACGGTAGCTTCAGCAGATTTAAATTTGTAAATAAAATGGCGGGGTTTTCATTAAATTTCCTGGGAGCAAGCGCAATCATGTGGAATATGAAGCATAATATAATTCATCATACATACACTAATATTGATGGCGTCGATGATGATATTGAAGCCCGCCCGTGGCTTAGGTTTGCTGAAACTCAAAAAAGATTGAAAATGCATAAATTCCAGCATTACTATTTTTGGTTTTTATATACTCTCCTGCATATTATATGGGTATTTCTTACCGACTACAAAAAATATTTTTCCCGTAAAATCGGGTCAGTAGATTTGAGAAAGATGACAGTGAGAGAACACATTTCTTTTTGGGCAGCCAAAGTTATTTATGCATTTATGTTTGTGGGATTACCCATTTATTTATTAGGCTTTGTTACCTGGCTCGTGGGATTTTTAATAATTACTATGGTGACAGGCTTTGTTATAAGTATTGTTTTCCAGCTTGCTCATACAGTTGAGCATACTGATTTTCCTTTGCCAAGTGAAGTAACCGGTAAAATCGAAAATGAATGGGCTATTCACCAGGTGGCTACAACAGCTAATTTTGCTACCGGCAACAAATTAATCTCATGGCTTGTTGGTGGATTAAACTTCCAGATAGAGCATCATTTATTTCCTAAAATATCGCATGTACACTATCCTGCTATAAGCAAAATAATACGCCGCACCTGCCAGGAGTATGGACTTACTTATATAGAATATCCTAAAATGCGTCATGCAATTCTTTCTCACGTTGCCTATTTAAGAAGGCTGGGTAGTGCATAGGAGGTTTAGTCATAAATTTATTAGTAGCAAATTGTTTGCTTTGAATTTCTTTGCATCTGATGATTCCACACTAACTTTAGTATATGAATTTTCATTTCCAGGATTTAATTCCAAAAGGTTTTGATGATAGCTCGCGCATATGGGTATATCAATGTAACAGAAGTTTTACACTGCATGAAACCCTGGAGATAGAAGAACTATTACAAAATTTTACCGCTAACTGGAATAGCCATGGAAGCCCTGTAAAAGGATTTGCAAACCTGTTTTTCGGGCAGTTCATAATAATTATGGCTGATGAAATGGCAACAGGTGTAAGTGGCTGCAGCACTGATAGCTCTGTAAGGGTTATAAAAAATATCGAAGAAGATTACCAGGTTCAGCTTTTTGACAGGCAAACTCTTGCCTTTGCTGTTGATGAAAGAATTCAACTAATTCCTCTTTCACTTCTTAATTACGAAATCGACAAAGAAATAATAACCGCAAATACTTTATATTTCAACAATACTATTCTTACAAAAAAAGATTTGGTAAGCAACTGGATCATCCCTGCCGGGGAAAGCTGGCTTGCAAAGAGATTCAGTTTTAGTCCGGCAAACCAGTCATAAATTCATTTTTGAATCCAGCTATTATCCCTGTCATATTTTTCAGGAATAAATTCATTTCCTAAAACAATTTTTGAGATGTTACTTATTGGCATTTTTATAATAAATGACATTTCGCTTTTCCCATCTTTCCATTTTTCCGCAGTAAATTTTTGAATTGATTTATCACCGGACAATGACGTTATCGTTACATAAACAGGTAATGGCAATCCCCCTTTATTTTTTATAGTAATTTTAGTATCCTTACCGTAGCTCTTAACATTTTTAATGGCTAGATCAGGATATTCTAATCCGAAAAACCATCTTTGCCAAAACCAGTTAAGGTCTTTCCCACTTGCATTATTAAAGCTATAGAAAAAATCGTATGGCGTTGGATGCTTGCCATGCCAGTCATTCATATATTGATGAAGGCATTTGAAATAAAGATAATCGCCAAGCATATCCTGCAAAACATAATAACATAACCCACCCTTACCATAAGAATTAGAATAATAAGTTGCATCGCTGTAAAGCTTGGTGTTTGTTATTAAAGGCACATCTTTATTTGTACCGGCAATTCGCTCGTACCGGGTCTTACTGAAAATGCCTTCATCTTCCGGTTCACCCATAAGTGGAGAAATTACTGACTCACCGATGGTCGCCCAGCCTTCATCCATCCATGCATATTGTGTTTCATTAATACCCATATAAAATGGAAAATAACTGTGAAATATTTCATGCGAAGTAAGCTGCACTGCATCCTTGTGGGTTTCTGTTGGATTATCATTTACCATCATAGGGTATTCCATCTGGTCAGTACCATCAAAGACAGTTATATGTGAAAACGGAAATGGATATTTTGGGTAATAGTGGCTCATATAAAAAACAGACTTATGTGCCTGGTTTGCTACATCAAAATAATCCTTATGCTTTTTATTATATGCTGCTTCTGCTATTGTACGCCTGCCCGACGAAGAATCAACTAATACTGAACTTGCATCCCATAAATAATGATCACTTATGGCAAATGCAAAATCGGTGACACTATCTGCTGCAAATTTCCATGAGCCATTACCTAAAGATGAAAAAACTTTATTCAACTCATAATCCGTGGAATCAATAACATGAACAATCTCATCTGTTTTAGCTGTGCTAAGTAATTTATCTAAAACATTTTTACTAAAGTTCTGTGTAAGATTGGTATTAGTTCCGGTTGCCCATACCACATAATTTTTGGGTACAGTAATTTCAACATGGAAACTTCCAAAATCATTATAAAATTCCTGCGTTCCACTATAACTCCAGTCGTCCCAGCCATCAACATCATCATAAACAGAAACCCTTGGGAAAAAATAGGCAATAAAGTAGGAAGTGGAATCCACTCTCCCCGTTCGAACCTGTGATCCTGTATTTACGTTATAATGCCATTTTACAAATAGCTCAATTTTAGAATGAGGTAAAATATTTTGTATTGGTTTGATAATAAGATTTGTTCCGGCGTGATACGCCTTTTCTTTGTTATTAAAATCGCCGATAATTTCATCTCTAATTTTGAATGAATCAATTTCAACTCCATCATTCATGTCTTTTTCATCTACGTGGCTTGTCCGAGTAATTCCTTTTTTATATAGGTCAGGATACAGTCGAATAATAATTTCTTTCAGGGTATCCGGGCTGTTGTTGAAATAAGCTATCGTTTCTTCTCCTTTAAGTAGTGTTGACACCGGATCGAAATCTACATGAATATCATAATCACCTTTATTTTGCCAATAATTCTTTCCGGGTTTACCTGTTACCGTCCTGGTATTTCTGGCGTAGGCATTTTTTACGCCGGTTGAATTAAATAGTTGTTGAGAACTAACCTGGCAATTAATAAAACAGCTAAGAAGAAAAATTATTATTGATGGAAATTTCATTTAAAAAATTGAAGTTTTAGATCTCGTAAAATGTAACAATATTATTAACTTTCTGCCATCCTGACGCAATTTTTAATTTGCTATCTTTGCTCTCCACTTAAAAAATCTGGAATTAATGGTTGGCATTTCCTTCGGTAAAAAACATGATGAAGCAAGACAGGGAGCCGCTTTCGCACTGGAAAATGATTTGAATAATTCTTCAAAAAAATTCTATATAGAAAGTTACGGATGTGCGATGAACTTTGCTGACAGCGAGGTAGTAGCTTCTATATTACAGGACAATGGTTTTGGAAGTACCCAACATTTCCAGGAGGCTGATATGATCTTTATAAATACCTGTTCTATTCGTGAAAAAGCTGAGCTCACAGTAAGGAAGCGCCTCTCAGAATTCCGGAAAGTAAAAAAATACAATCCCGGGTTATTAATTGGGGTACTAGGTTGTATGGCAGAAAGATTGAAATTGAAATTTATTGAAGAAGAAAAATTAGTTGACATAGTTGTAGGGCCGGATGCATACAGAGCCTTGCCCGGCTTAATCGAAGAAGCGGAAAGTGGGCAAAAGGGTGTAAATGTATTATTAAGCCGTGATGAAACTTATGGAGATATTTCACCTATAAGATTAAACAGCAATGGTGTTACTGCTTTTGTAAGTATTATGCGTGGCTGCAACAACATGTGTTCATTTTGCGTGGTACCGTTTACCCGTGGCCGTGAGCGGAGCCGCGATCCTGAGTCTATCATAAAAGAATGTGAACAATTATTTGAAGAAGGATATAGAGAGGTAACATTACTTGGGCAAAATGTTGATAGTTATTCATGGGAAAACTCAGCAGAAACTACCATGATTTCTTTTGCCAATCTTCTTGAAAAAGTTGCTATGGTGTCTTCTTTGTTAAGGGTTCGGTTTTCAACCTCGCATCCAAAAGATATAACTGACCAGGTGCTTTTAACCATGGCTAAATATGAAAATATTTGTAAGTACATTCATTTACCTGTACAAAGCGGAAGTACCAGGATTTTACAATTGATGAATCGCACTTATACCCGTGATTGGTATATTGGGAAAGTTGACAGGATACGTGAATTGTTACCAGGCTGTGGAATTTCAACAGATATGATAAGTGGTTTTTGTACTGAAACGGAAAAAGATCACCAGGAAACACTAAGCCTTATGAAATATTGCGAATATGAGCTTGCCTACATGTATTATTATTCCGAGCGCCCCGGAACCCTTGCTGAAAGGCGCTTTGAAGATGATGTGCCTTTGGAAGTAAAAAAAAGAAGATTACAGGAGATTGTAAGTTTGCATCGTGAACATTCATTAAAAGGAATGCAAAAGGAAATTGGAAAGGCACACAAAGTGTTAATAGAGGGAGATTCCAAAAAAAGTAATGATTACTGGGCCGGAAGAAGTGATAACAACAAAGTGGTGGTTTTTCCAAAGAGAGGGAACTTACAAAAAGGAAATTATGCAGATGTGATTATTGAAAGTTGTACTGCGGGAACATTGATAGGAATATTAAAATAAAAGTGATGGTCAAAATCGTAGAAAATAATATTCCGGTGATAATAGAGATGTGTAAAAAGCACAAATTAAAATCACTTTACCTTTTTGGAAGCGCGACAAATAATAAATATTTTAATGAAAAAAGTGATATAGATTTTTTATACGAGTTTGATCTTGAGAATTACCCCGATTGGGATAAAGGCGATTTTGATATAGTCACAAATTTTTTTTTACTAAAAGATACATTAGAAGAAATGCTGGGAAGGAAGGTTGACTTAATCCCGAATAAACTGAGAAACCCTTATTTTATCAATTCAATTGAGAAGTCAAAAAGGCTTATTTATGTCAGGCCCTGATGTGCAAAAATATATGTTTGATGTAATGGAAGCGATAAGTAATTTAGAAACTTTCACAGCAAAAATTACATTGGATCAATTGGAACAAATAGAATTGAAGTGGGCAGTAGAAAGAGGAATTTCAATAATTGGAGAGGCGTTATATAAGGCGGATAAACTTGACAAAAAATTAGCTATTACAAATCTTAGAAATATAATAAACATGCGGCATATTGTAATCCATGATTACGATATGATAGAAGTTGAACGTTTGTACATAACAATTAAAAAACACATCCCTATCTTAAAAGAAGAGATAGCAAAAATTTTAGAAGAATAATGGATCAACAAGCTATAAAAAACAGGTTTGGAATAATAGGAAGCTCCCCTGCCCTGGTGCATGCGTTGGATGTGGCTATTCAGGTTGCGAATACTGACCTAAGCGTTTTAATAAATGGAGAAAGTGGAGTGGGAAAGGAAGTATTTTCTCATATTATACATTCGCTTTCTGCAAGAAAACACAATCCATTTATTGCCGTGAACTGCGGCGCCATTCCTGAAGGCACTATTGACTCGGAGCTTTTCGGGCACGAAAAAGGTTCTTTTACAGGTGCCGTAGATGGCCGTAAGGGTTATTTTGAAACCGTAAATGGAGGGACTATTTTCCTTGATGAAATTGGTGAAATGCCCCTTGGCACACAGGCTCGTTTACTTAGAGTTTTAGAAGCCGGAGAATATATACGTGTGGGATCTTCCAAAGTGCAAAAAACTGATGTAAGGGTAATTGCAGCAACTAATAAAGACTTACTTGAATTTACTCACACAGGCCGCTTTCGTGAAGATCTTTACTATAGATTGAACACAGTTCCCATAAGAGTTCCCGCCTTGCGTGACCGTAAAGAAGATATTCCATTGCTCTTCAGAAAATTTGCCATTGACTTTGCAGATCGTTATAAATCTCCCCCGGTGCAACTTGATGAAGAAGCAAAAAATGTACTTGTCAGTTACCCCTGGCCCGGAAATGTTCGTCAATTAAAAAACATTGCGGAACAGACTTCAGTATTGGCAAAGGATAAAAATATTTCTGCCAATGATATGAAAAAATTTTTACCAGAAACTAATTTTACAAGATTACCTGTGCTTTCCTCGGCAAGCCAACAGGGTACAAATCAAAAAGAGTTTAGTAATGAGAGAGAAATTCTGTACAAATTATTTTTTGATGTAAAAAAAGATGTTACTGAATTAAAAAGAATGTTTTTCGACGTGCTGCAAAATCCAGCCGCCATCAATGGAAATGGTAAACATAATTTTCAGAGTGAAAATTTATTGGAAGATTATCACAGTGAGCAAATCAAACCTGTGTTGGCTTCTAATCAACCTGTTGTTCTTTCCAACGATAAAATTGATCATCACCAGGAAGTCGAAGAATCATTAAGCATAATGGATGCCGAAAAAGACCTTATTGTGAAAGCGTTAAAAAAGCATCGGGGAAAAAGAAGAGACGCCTCTTCAGATCTTGGAATAAGTGAGCGTACTTTATATAGAAAGCTGAAAGAGTATAATATAAATGAGTAGGCTTCAAATACAACTTGAAAAATTTAAAACAGCTCAATTGAAAATAAAAAACCCGGTTATCAAATCTAAAATATTCAATTTTAAAAATGCAATCATTTGCTTTTTACTATTGAACATAACGGGTTGTGCTACCTGTAAATATTCGACCAGGGATACAGCTCCTATTCCACCGGAAGTAAAAACTTTTCGCGTAAATTACCTTGAAAATAAGGCCAGGTATGTTAACCCTCAGCTTACTCCGCAACTAACGGAAAAACTCAAGCAGAAAATAATCGGGCAGACAAGGTTAAGGCAAACCAACAGTGATGATGCGCACTATGATATAGGCGGCTATTTATCTGAGTACAGTGTAACCACAACAGGAATCGCTAATCAAAATGCCAGTCAAAACAGGTTAAATGTTACCTTTCATCTTGTTTTTAAAAATACGCTGGATTCAAAAAAAGATTTTGAAACTGATGTAACGAGTAATTATGATTTTTCTGCGCAACTTACCTTGCCACAGGCAGAGGCGCAATTGGGCGATGCAATTGTAAAAAATATTACAGACGCTATTTTCAATAAAATATTTTCTAACTGGTAATAACACATTGATATTTCATGAACGCGGGAACCAATCAGTCTGAGCTTTCTTACGATAACATAGCACATGACATTGATGTGCTTGAAAGAAATGCCGAAGAGTACCCGTTTAGTTCTTTAACACAGTACCTGCTTTTGCGTCATTACCGAAAAAGTAATCAGCCCGGCTTCCAGAAGCTTTTAAAAAAGACAGCCTTATATTTTAATAACTACCACTGGTTGCAATTTCAATTATCTCAAATAGAAACTGAAACAACGGAAAATAAATTTGTGAATGAGACTGGTTATAAAACTAAGTCGCATGACAATCAAAATCATTTCGCAATTGCAACTGATGAGCAAATAAATATGCATCAAAATTCAAGGGTTGATATTTTGGAAACAGAAAAGTTTATTCCTGATACCCGGGATTTAGGATTTCACATTGAAAATTATTATGAAAACGAAATACAGGTTAATGAAGAAACTTATTCAGAGCATTTAAGCCGACATGAAGAGGAATATATTCCTGACTCACAAACTTTAGGAACGCACATTGATAATTTTCCGGAAGATGAAGCACAGCCTGTCTATGAAAATATTGCTCCCGAAATAATTCAAGACGAAGTAACAGTTCCACCAACGGAAGAATTAGGAGCTCATCTTGAAAATATTCCTGAAACAGAAAGAGCCTATAGTACTGAAGTTCCCCGGGAAATCATTCATTCGGAAGAAACAGATTCCCCCATTGAAATGATAAAGCCGGCTGAACAAATTGCCGAAAGTGTTGATTCATTTGATAATAAACCCTCTGAGATTATTTCTGCTGACCAAATAAGTAAAATAGAAAACACTGGCGTTGAACCATTAGCATTTGAGCCACTACACACCGTAGACTATTTTGCATCACAAGGGATCCGGATCACTGAGGAATCTCTAAAAAATGATAAGCTTGGCGCTCAAATGAAAAGCTTTACCGATTGGCTAAAAAGCATGAAAAAATTACACACATCAAAGCTCCCGGAACAAAATTCCCTGGCAGAAGATATAATTCAAAGCGGGGCAGAAGTATCTAATATTGATACCGAGGTACTTACTGAAGCCATGGCCGAGGTACTTATCAAGCAGGATAAAAAGGAAAAAGCTATTGAAATGTATACCAAATTAAGTTTGATTAATACCTCTAAAAGCGCTTACTTTGCAGCCAAAATTGAAAGTATAAAATCAACCTGATATGTTAATCGTTTTCGGCATAATAGTAATAATTGCTTCTATAATTTTAGGTCTTATTATTCTTATACAAAATCCAAAAGGCGGGGGTCTTTCATCTTCACTAGGGGGTATAGGCAACCAGCTAATGGGTGTTAAGCAAACTACTGATATACTTGAAAAAGGTACCTGGCTTTTTGCAGGTATCATTGGTGTTTTGTGTATTACTTCTGCCATGTTTATTCCAAAAACCGGCGGCAATTCAAGCAGGGACAATTTGATAAATGAAGCTCCTGTGGGTACACCTGTTCAGCCACAAAATAATAGCACAACTTTACCCGGAACTGTACAGCCGCAAACAACAACACCTTCAACTCCAAATAAATAATTATCAAAATATTCTGCCTTTTGGCAGGCGGGAAAAGCTCTGCTCTCTTAAAGGCAGAGCTTTTTATTTTCATGGAAAAGAAATAAATGTTGAACAAAAGGAAATAGATGAAAGCAAAAAAAGTTATACTCTTTGTTCTTGTTATTGTGCTGGCCATTGCAGGGTTTTGTGCATGGATGTTTTTTGGGCCTACAGTAAAATCTCCTGAAGGGAATTTTTTTTATGTGCACACTGGTTCAGGTTACGAGCAGGTAAAAAATGATCTTAAAAAAACCAAAATTCTTAATAACGACTTTTGGTTTAATAAGGTAGCAAAATATTCCGGGTATGATAAAAATGTAAAGCCAGGGAAATATAAAATTAGCAGTGGCATGAGCATTATAAATCTTGTACGAATGCTGCGTGCAGGAAAACAGGAGCCAGTAAACCTGGTAATCACAAAACTTAGAACGAGGGAAGATCTTGCAAAAAAAATTACTGATAATTTTGAATCTGATTCTTCTAATGTTATAAATTTTTTAAAGAACAATGATTCATTATCGGAATTTGAAGTAGATACAAATACTATCATGACTATCGTAATTCCTAACACGTATACTTTTACATGGAATACTAATATTCAAAAAATTTTAAAAAAATTGTACAGCGAAGAAAAAAAATTCTGGAATGATAGCAGGCTAAAAGACGCGGGCAGACTTCATCTTACGCCGATGGAAATATACACACTAGCTTCGATTGTAGAAGAGGAAACCAACAAACAGGATGATAAAGGAAAAATCGCAAGTGTATACTTAAACCGGTTGCAAAAAGGAATGAGGCTTGCCGCAGATCCTACTATAAAATTTGCAATG
Organism: Chitinophagales bacterium; assembly: GCA_038239385.1. Lineage (GTDB taxonomy): Bacteria > Bacteroidota > Bacteroidia > Chitinophagales > Chitinophagaceae > Ginsengibacter. Next base: position 10,819 of record JBBSEV010000042.1, on the reverse strand, counting down.
AAAAATTTTGGCCTGAAAAGAATCTATCAGAAATACCTGAGTTTTCCATCTCCATATAATACCTACGTAAATTCGGGATTACCTCCGGGTCCGATTTGTACGCCCTCTATAAAAACAATTGATGCGGTCCTTCAAATGCCTGAAACAAATTACATCTTTTTTGTAGCCAGGTCTGATTTTTCAGGTTATTCAGATTTTGCTTCTACTTACCAGGAGCACTTAATTTATGCGAAATCATACCAGCAGGCTCTAGATAGTTTAATAAAACAAAAACAGCAAGATCAATAATTTTATAATAGTTACTTTAGTTATACAAAACAGGTTCCAGGGAATACTCTTATCAATCAATAAGCTTTGATAAAAATAGCAAGAACATTTTTAAACATTCACCCCATAAATTATTTAATAAATAAAAGTAAGTTATGGGTGCCGCCCGGCTTCCACGGGTTTTCTTTATATAAGGTATTAAAAAATTTCTCTAAAGGATTTAGTGTCCCACATCTCACAGAAAGAGCAGCTGCTATTTCTTATAATTTCATTATGTCGGTTCCTCCTACCTGCCTTTTCCTGTTTACACTTATTCCAAATCTGCCATTTATTTCAAAGCGGTCACTTAAAACCCAGTTGCATAGTTTGATTATAGATATTATTCCAACGCATACTTATAACAAAAGCGTTATTCAGTTCGTAGATGAAATTATAAATGGTTCAAAGATCGGGCTGATCTCTTTTACTTTTCTGCTATCACTTTTCTTTGCATCAAATGCAGTAATGGGATTAATGCGTTCATTCAATAAAGATTATATCGGGTTTAAAAAAATTAAAGGGCTTAAGAAAAGGTGGATGGCTATCAAACTGACAATGCTTCTTTTCAGTTTGCTTTTAGTTTGCCTTATCTTATTATTAATACAAAATAATATTTTAAACATGGTTGGTATAAAAAATGAAACCATTAAACAAATCATCCTTACCGGAAAATGGTTTTTTATCATTGGCCTTATTTTTTATACTTACGCCTTCATTTATAAATATGCACCTTCTACTATGGAAAGATGGAAATTAGTGTCACCTGGAGCAACCATAGCTACCTGTCTTAGTATTATTGCCACGGTAGCTTTCTCATCTTTTGTAAATAATTTTGGCCGTTATAATTTATTATATGGCTCTATAGGAACCATAATGGTATTGATGATAATGATATTTTTAAATTCTTTAGCAGTGCTTATAGGTTTTGAATTTAATCTTAGCATCAACACATTGAAAAATAACGAAGAAAAAAACACCATGACTTAAAGTAGTAAATAAAAAATGCCCCGGTAAGAGGGACATTTTTAATTGAAAAACCCGGAAAACTAAGCAGTTGGTTTGAGGATTAGGTTCATTAACGCAAACACATTACAATTTGCCAATGTGAATAATTAGCTTTACGGATACTGGATTTTTTGGATCGCATTTCTTTACATTTTTTATTAATAACTTTTGCTTTCTTTGGTAATTGGATTAATCATTTTGGTTTCGTTCTCTTTGGATAATTGGATTTATAGTTTTCTGGATTTTGGATTAAGATTTTCTTTGGATAATTGGGTTCTTTTGTTTTCGGATTTTGAATTTTAGAAGCTTTATTTCCGCTTCCTGATACAAAGATGCATTGCTTTTGGAACTAATACCCTTCCTTTTCGGTTAACAGATAGATTGTTTCGATGAATGGAATGATTTAGGCGATTGCCAATTTTTAAATTCCGGCTGTTTAATATTCTTGCTCTGTAATTCACTACTGGCGTTGTTTAACAATTGAGGGAAACACAAGGCTGGCAAATTTTGTATGGTCAAAATCATTTTTAATTATAGTTAATATAATTAAAAATGTCCCCGTTCAGTGGGGACATTTTCTTAATAATTTAACTGTGGTAAGCAGTTGGCTTGAGGTTCTGGGTTCCTTAACGCAAACACATTACAATTTGCAGATGTGAATGATTAGTTTTTACAGATACTGGATTTTTTTTGATAGTGTTTTTTGGGGTTCTTTAATGCTTTGGCTTTCTTCGGTAATTGGATTAATCGTTTTGGTTTCCTTCTCTTTGGATAATTGGATTTATAGTTTTCTGAATTTTGGATTAAGATTTTCTTTGGATAATTGGATTCTTTTGTTTTTCGGATTTTGAATTTTAGAAGCTTTATTTCCGCTTCCTGATACAAAGATGCATCGCTTTTGCAATTAATACCCTTCCTTTTCGGTTAACAGATAAATTGTTTCGATGAATGGAATGATTTAGGCGATATAATAAAGTCCGAATCATAATAATTCTTATAAAATAATTATCTGTGAATAGCTACATTACATTTATCCTAACCATAACACCTTGCTTAAAAGCTTTACTGATAGGTATTACTTTTCCTTCAATTACAAGAGAGTTGTCTTGTATATCTTTTATTTTTCGAAGATTCACTATATATGAGCGATGAACTTTCATGAATTGTTTTGTATTCATTTTTTCTTCAACCGCTTTAAGAGTACTATGAGTCAAATAATATTTTGCATGAGTAAAATATTTTACGTAATCACCCATACTTTCAATATATAAAATATCTTCATAGCTAAGACGGATGAATTTCCCTTCTGTCTTTATAAAAATGTCTTCTAAAGTTGTTTCAACTATGGTATTATTAAGAGCTTCGGTTATTTTATTAATAGCTTCCTGAAAACGGTTAAAAGTTATTGGCTTTTTTAGATAATCGGTGACATTATATTGAAATGCATTAAAAGCATATTCAGCCTTGGATGTAGTAAGTATTACCTTAGGCATGTATAGTAATTTATCCAATAAATCAAAGCCACTACTGCCAGGCATTTCCACATCAAGAAAAAGAACGTCAATTTCATTACATGTCAGATAATTTAAAGCTGATTCGGAATCAGGAAATGAACCCATTACCTCAAGTGCACCATGTTTTAAGCAGTATCGTTCAAGAAAATTTCTTGCCAAGGGTTCATCATCAACTATGATACACTTAAATTTCATAAGGCTATTTTATTTTCATTAAAACGTTCCACTTCATTTTCAATTATTGGAAAAAATTGAGAATATGTATTTTTCATTTTAATATACAGATCATATACATCATTTATTACTGAGGTTTCTTTACATTTTTTTTCCAGCATTTCAGCTTGAGTAGTAAGATTAGTAAGCCCAACAAAGCTGAATACAGGTTTCAATTTGTGCACTTTCTGCCTAAAAGTTTCAACGATACCTGTTTGATAACTTTCTTCAATTTCTTTCATAAGTGCAGGGGCCATTTGCAAAAATTGGGTAAATACGAGATTGGCGTGTCCATCATCACCTTCATAGATACTTAATAGAAATTTGGTATCCAGTCTTTGGTCAAATACGAAGGGCAAGTTTTTCATTCAGGAACAAAATTGAGTCTACACTAAACGTCAATTATTAAGTTCATATTATGTAACTAACTATTAAAGCCAGTTTTCTCAAAAAAGATTTTCATAATGTGTCTTATTAAATAAAATGATCAACTTATACGTTATCTTATCTGATCTCATTTAAAAAATCTATCTGTTGCACTCAGAAAAAAAAAATAAGGGGACAGGTTTCTTCAAAAAAATGCTGCGATTGCTGCTAAATTCAAAGCCGGCGCCCGTAAAAGAAAATAATTTCTTTGAATCCATATTTCAATCTTCATCGGATGCATATATTATTTATAATAAGCAAACACTTGAGGTGATTGATACTAATGAAAAAGTAGCAGAGCTTTTTGAGCTACCTCCAGGCAAAGTTTTGAAAGGATTATATATATCGCAGATTATGATGCGTTACCTCAAAGACGATAGCCCTAATCTTGAAATTTTGATGAATAATATTTCGAATAAATGGGTAGGTGATGCCAGTTTTATAACTCATCTTAAAAATAAATTTTACGGCCTGGTAAATACAAATATTTTTCCTCCTGCTAATCCTGAGCATGAGCATCAGGTGTTAAGTATAAGAGATATTACAGAGCTCAAAGAAGCCAAAAATGAAGTATACAAATCTAAGATAAATATAGAAAGTGCAATTAGTTCAAAAGCACGTTTTTTGAGTAGCATGAGTCACGAGCTTCGCACACCTCTTAATGGTATAATCGGAAGTGCAAACCTTCTATTGTCTGAAGAAAATCTACAGGAAGATATTAAAAGCCATATTAATATAGTTCGGTATTCCTCCGGGCATATGCTGAATATTATTAATGACATCTTGGATTTTAGCAAAATAGATGCGCAGAAAATGGAACTCAAAAAACATGCTTTTAATTTAATAAATTGTCTGCATAATGTCACTTCCTCTTTTTCTCATCAATATAAAAGTAATGATATTGACTTTATCATTAACTTACCTGCACATGGCCTTCAAAATATAGATATACTGAGTGACCAGATGAAATTAAGCCAGGTAATAAACAACCTGTTGTCCAATTCTCTTAAGTTTACAGTCACCGGAAGTGTCGAGTTCAATGTAAAAATCGAAGAATCATCAGATACAGATATTGCCATCTATTTCGAAGTAAGAGATACAGGTATTGGTATTGCAAGTGAAAAACAGCAAGAGATTTTTCAGGCTTTCTCTCAGATCCATTCTGATGAGCTAAAAAGAAGATTTGGAGGAACCGGCCTTGGACTAACTATAAGCCAACAATTGGTGTCTATGCTTGGCGGCACTCTCATGGTAGAAAGTGAGTTGCAAAAAGGCTCACGATTTTATTTTACTCTAAGATTTAGAATTGCTGAATCCCCCGTTAAAAAGAAAATTGAAAATATAATATCTTCTCAGCCGGAAAAAGATATTCGCGGGTTAAGAGTTTTGATAGTTGAAGACAATGAAATAAATGCAAATATTTTAAAAAGCTTTTTACAAAAATGGCAAATGCAGATCAAAGTAGCCATAACAGGAATTCATGCGCTGGAACTAATAAAATACTACAAGTTTGACCTGATCTTAATGGATTTGGAAATGCCACAAATGAATGGATACACAACACTTAAAAAAATTAGAGAAACAAATATAGTAGTACCTGTGATAGCCTTTACTGCTACTTTGTTGGAAAATGTCGATTCACTCATTACTGAAGCAGGATTTACGGATTACGTCTTAAAACCATTTCACCCCGGCGATTTAAAAAAGAAAATACAAACTTATTGCGAGCGAAAAATTGATTATGCTTCTTCTAGTTATTAATTCGATTCTAAAATAATTTTTATTAAATTTCTGAAATCAATTAATCTCTGTTTAGTCATATCGTGTAAAATTTTATCGCTGTAATCATTTGCCAGTTGTGATATTGATGAAGGATTAAAACTTTGTGATTGTGCAGAGTACAATAATTTATTGTTGCCGAGATCATACAAATTGCTTTCCCGATAGAATTTGTTTGCGGATGTGTAATAACCCGGGCTGTATAATGTTTTCATCACGCCATTTTAACACCTTTTTTTTCAAAAGCATCCGCTGCAACTACTCATTTATTTTGATCATCTTTTATTTACTTATAAACAATGCCTTTTTTGCACTTTGCCTATTTCAAAGTAATTTCGCAACGCTTTTTTAAAACAAAATCTAACAATATATGGCATACGATGTAATAGTATTAGGAAGCGGGCCGGGTGGTTACCCAGCTGCAATACGGGCTTCACAACTAGGGAAAAAAGTTGCGATTGTTGAACGTGAAAGCCTGGGTGGCATATGTCTTAACTGGGGTTGCATTCCTACGAAAGCATTACTCAAAAGTGCACAGGTTTATGAATATGCCAAACACGCAGCTGATTATGGTATAGAAGTGAAAGAAGTAAGTCAAAATTTCGGTAGTGTTATTAAAAGAAGCCGTGGCGTTGCCGATAAGATGAATAAAGGCGTTGCCTTTTTAATGAAGAAATATAAGATTGATGTAATAATGGGAAATGGAAAATTGATAGCTCCCGGAAAACTTGAAGTAACTGATTCAGAGAATAAGAAACAAACCCTCGAAGCCAAAAATATCATTATTGCAACAGGGGCAAGATCAAGGGAATTACCTGCTTTAAAAATTGATGGGAAAAAAATTATCGGTTACAGGGAAGCCATGATTTTACCAAACCAACCGAAATCAATGATTGTTGTTGGCTCCGGAGCCATAGGCACTGAATTCGCTTATTTTTACAATAGCATGGGTACTAAAGTTACGATTGTCGAATTTTTGCCAAGGCTTGTTCCCGTAGAAGATGAAGAAATTTCCAAAGAGCTTGAAAAGAATTTTAAAAAGCAGGGAATTATCGTTATGACTAATAGTGAAGTTGTAAACGTAGATACAAGCGGGGATGGTGTGAAAGCAAAAATAAAAACTGCGGATGGCGAACAAACTGTGGAAGCAGATATCCTCTTGAGTGCTGTGGGAATTATAGCAAATATAGAAAATGTAGGGCTTGAAGCATTAGGAGTTAAAATGGAAAAAGGAAAAATAATTGTTGACACAAATCAGCTCACAAATATTGCGGGAATGTATGCAATTGGAGATTGCACTCCAAACCAGGCATTGGCTCACAAAGCAACAAAAGAAGGTATTAACGCGGCTGAGCATCTTGCCGGTCACAACCCCGGCCCTATAGATTATAATAATGTACCAGGCTGTACCTATTGTTCTCCGGAAATTGCATCTGTTGGCTATTCTGAAAAAGCGGCTAAGGATGCAGGTTATGAAATCAAAGTGGGAAAGTTTCCTTACATAGCCAGTGGTAAAGCAGCTGCTTCGGGAGCGACAGAAGGCTTTGTGAAAGTGATTTATGATGCGAAGTATGGCGAATTTTTAGGATGCCATATGATAGGAAATAATGTGACAGAAATGATAGCAGAAGTTGTAACGGCACGCAAGCTGGAAACTACTGCTCATGAAATATTAAATGCCATTCATCCTCACCCTACTATGAGTGAAGCGCTGAAAGAGGCAACTGCAGTAGCTTACGGAGAAGCAACGGATATTTAGGACCGACCGGTAACTTTTGGAAAGTTTAAACCTTGCCGAAAGTCTATTGCAAATTAGCTACCGCCTCTTGCCCATACATCTGGTCTTTAAATTTGAAGGAAGGCGAAGAGATAAATTCACCAAGCCCAAGTGAGTTCCATTTTTCATCTACTGATAAAATAGTTTTTTCATCTGCAACAATGATATTGGGCCAGTCTCTATAAAAATCATCGAACTCTTTTGTTTTATTTGTTCCGTCAAATCCAATGCAGGCATTATATTTTGAAGGGAGAGAGAGAGATTGCTTTTTTACAATTATATGATCACGGCGCGGATCAAGATTGTTACAAAAACGCCATAATGAAGTAGTAAGGTCGTTGGCATTTACAGTATGTTCAACATATAAAATCATTTTGATGGCAGCGAGCCCTTCCATTTCACAAATAGAATTATGCAATTCTCTCACATGTTCTTTTCTGTTCTTCTTAACTGAAATGATTAAACAAGGAATTTCTTTTTCTAACAAAGAATTATTTACGAATTTAATCTCGTCAAATTTCCCGATAATACTTTTTACTGTTTGCTTCCAGTTGCCTACATTAAATTCATAGCTCTCATCAACTTCTTCTTCATATTTAAAAGTACCATCAATACACATCTTTCCGCCAAATCCCATTTTGCTACAGCTGTGATCCAACACATCCATTGGGCCTTGTGAAAAATAAATATCGGTAGAAGGATTCAGGTTTTTGAAAACATCTCTTGCTAAACTTTCGTAGTTACCGAGTTCAAATGAACCATCTAAAGTACCTCCCCTGGATGGGTTCGGAGAAGCAGTCAACACCAGTATTTTATTAAACATCATTTGCCCGGCACCCCACATAGCATTCATTACTTTTTGCCCCTGCCCTGCATAGTCCTTTTGAATTTTTGCAATCACCAAATTGTGAAACACACCTTCAACCGGCATCTCCATATCCAGTATTTCAGGTATCATTGTCATCTTCATTGGCGCTAAAAATATTCGTTCAGTAGCTTTTCCCAGCCAGGCATCTTCCTGTGGCGGAATGCCAACTATCGTTGCAGGATACACGGCATTTTTTTTATGCGTAATTGCCGTGATATGAAAACGTGGATACCAGTCTGGCAAGGAATAATAACCGGTGTGATCTCCAAAGGGGCCTTCCCAAATCAATTCATCATCAGGATCAACAAAACCTTCAATAACAAAATCAACATCGGATGGAACTTCCACATCAGGCTGCGAAATACATCGTACAAGCTCAACTTTTTTCTTACGCAAAAATCCTGCAAGCATGTATTCATCAACATTTTCAGGTAAAGGGGCCGTAGCAGAATAAGCATACACAGGATCTCCGCCAAGGGCAACGGCAACAGGCATTCTTTTACCCAATTTTTTATATTCATTAAAATGCTTTGCAGAAACTTTATGCCTGTGCCAATGCATTCCGGTAAGCTTAGGCCCAAAAACCTGCATGCGATACATGCCTACATTTCGGGAATTATTGTTTGGATCTTTTGTATGAATGATTGGTAGTGTTACAAATGGCCCACCATCTTTTGGCCAGCAGGTAATAACAGGAAGTTTTGTAATATCCGCATCATCCATAATTACCTGCTGGCACTCTCCTTTCCTGTTTACTACTTTAGGCATCCAGCTTGCAAACTGCCCAAGCTTAGGTAAGAGTTTTAATTTGTCAAGTATATTTTCTTTTGGGGAAGATAACAGTTTAAACAAGCCTTCAATGTCACGGGCCACATCATTTAAATCATTTACACCAAGTGCAAGGCACATTCGCTTCTGGCTGCCATAAGCATTCATAAGCACTGGAAATTTGAAGCCCGTATTTTCAAATAGTAATGCTTTTCCACCGTCTTTACTTTTGCTGATCCTATCAGTAATTTCTGCAATTTCAAGGTGAGGGTTTACATACTCTCTAATTTTTATTAATTCACCTTCTCTTTCCAAAACATTTATAAACTCCTGCAAATTATTATAACCCATAAGAGGGCAAAGGTAGGTTGGGAAGTTGAGTTGGCAGTTGTGAAATGAGGAATAATGGGTTAAAAAATGATATGCTTAGATAGCTGGAATTTAGAGGCTGAAAAATTATTAAAGAAGTGCTTTTGTTTAAGGAAAAATATTACATAAGCATACCATACCTAACGTTTTAATTTACGTTGGCAGGGCATCCATACTTGGTGTGTCGTCCGCTGCCTAAGCTTTCTCCACTTCCCAGCCTAAATGATAAAGTAAGGCCGGTAATATAATACCAGTCTTTATTTTTTGAACCGCCACGAATTGCACCTGCCAGTGGATAAGGTGCTCCGTTCTTTAATTCATTTCCGCGGTAGGCAAGTTCCACGGCTTTAGGGCCCCTGTTAGTTAGTAAATCAGTTTGATCAACATACCTGGTGCTTACATCATCAAGATAGTCCGTAAATAATTTTCTCAAACCAAATTCTAACCCTACATTAATATTATCAGTCAAAGATAACTTCACACCACCTCCAAATGGTATTGCTAATTGAGTAAGGTTATAATTTTTAACTCCAGGTTTAAAACCTTCCCCTTCGGTACTAAGCGGTTTTAAGAAATATTTGCTGCCAGAAGTGTCATGTGTATAAGAATTAAAATGATATAAGGCAATGCCTCCAAAAACATAAGGCGTAAGGGCATGGTCTTCTAACGAAGTAAGATAATATTCAAGTCCAAGATTAAATTCTGTAAGGTTGGAAGTAAAGTTTAAATTCCTAAGCACGTTCCTGCCTAACTTGTCATCTCCGGAAACTTTTCCTAAAGTAATACCACTCCTGATAGATAATTTATCCGTAAGATCATAAGACAATCCTGCTCCGCCGGCAAAATGTGATTGTGAAAATGTAAAACGTTTGTCCTGCAAATCCCCCTGGTAGTTTGAAGCTCCTGCTAATAGATTTACATGAAATTTTTGTGCCCTTGTACTAAAAGATAGCAGAAGGATTATGGTTGTAGCCAGGAATAATTTCATTGGAAATTTTTTAAAGGAATAAAAATAACAATAGAAAATAAAGTCAAAAATAATACCATTGCAATAAAAATGTTGTTAATAATTATCGAGGCATTTAAAAGCCTGGAATTCTATTGTTGAAAAGGCGTATTAATTTCCTTATTACTGTTTTTGTACTGAGGATAATAATTTGAAACAATAAAAATTAAAAAAAGTGAAAAGGCGGCGAAAATAAATTCAGCAGTATAAGCCTTATTGAAATAAAACGCAAAGCACATAAATAAAGCCCAAAAGAATATCATTAATTTATTTGCTATCCCAAAATGATAAAGAAAAAAATTTGTTCCCAGAACTATTACAACACCCATCACGATCCAATCAAAGATTTTTTCTCCTATAACCAGCTCATTAAAATGATGTTGATAAAGGTCAATACCGCAATAGGCCGAAAGTAAAATTGAAAGCAGGGCAATGTAAAGAAATAAAAAGCGCCTGGGTTTAATTTTATTATAAAAAAAATAAAGACTCATGATAAAAACTATAAGAGTAATCATTGCCGGAAACCAGTTCTTTGGAATACCGATTTCGTTGTTCGCTTCTCTTTGTATGTACCGGCTTATAGTAGCCATTATTATTCCTGACAGAATTACAAAAGAAATTGTAATACGAAGTAATTTAGTTTTTGATAAGTGAAAAATATAATTAGTTGACGATGTAATTTTTAGGCTTGTTAATTGCCCGGCAGCATAAGTGTAATATATCATAGTTGATACAAGAAAACAGATTGTTGCAAAAATTTCAGAGCCTTCTTCAAGTAAAATAAAAAT
>JBBSEV010000041.1:0-40493 GCA_038239385.1 Chitinophagales bacterium | reverse complement strand
GTCAAATTTATTTATTTAAATAATGGAAGTAACCTCTTCGAAAAGCAGAGAAGATATATTGCAAAAAATTAAAGAAGTTGTTCCCGGGGCTTTCTATAACGGGAAACTTGATGTAGAGCAATTAAAGCTTTTGTTAAATGCTGATTTATTGTATGAAGAAGAAAACTTCGAGCTTACATGGCCCGGGAAATCCGATGCTTATCAATTAATCAATTCCTCTCCGGCCACTTCACTTATTGCTTGCCCCGAAGAATCTATAAATTGGAATACAACAGAAAATATTTTCATAGAAGGTGAAAACCTTGATAGTCTTAAAATTCTCCAGGAAAAATATAATGGCAAAATAAAAACAATCTATATTGATCCGCCATATAATACAAGGAACAACAGTTTTACATATGGCGATAAATTTTCTGTTACCTCGCGGGAATATCTTAGCCGCAATAGCCAAAGAAATAATAAAGGAAACATAAATACAACAGGAGGTTTTGAACAGAAAAATAATCATAACGGCCACTTTCATGCAAACTGGCTTTCAATGATGTTTCCAAGGCTTATTCTTGCACGCAAATTACTTCGTGATGATGGAATCATTTTCGTGAGTATTGATGATAATGAAATTGCCAACCTGAAAATAATAATGAATGAAATATTCGGTGAGGATAATTATATAGACATTTTTTGTTGGGCAAAATCAGAAACACCGGCCAACCTGTCAAAAAAAAGCAAGAAGATAGTTGAGTATATTTTGTGCTACCAGAAAATTAAAAATTCAGAAAAATTTATAGGCATCAGGAAAAAAAGTATTAGTTCGAATGGGCTGCTTAATCAGTCTAACAAAATTAATACGTTGGTTTTTCCTGCAAATATTGTAAGAACAAGAATTACAAATCAAAAAATTTCGAAAGGAATTTATGGCACAGATAAATATTACATTGAATTGTTGGAGGACACCGAGGTAAAAAATGGCTTATTTATTTTACCTGTTTCCCTGAAAGCAAAATTCAAATGGACACAACCAAAGCTGGATTTGGAAATCAATAATCGCACTATTATCAATATTCCTACAATAAGGTTTAGCCCATCTTATGAGCGGCTTGAATATGATGCAGAAGTTCCCCCTAATCTAATTAATTTAAAAGTAGGTGTAGCTACTAATGAAACGGCAGGAAAGGATCTTCAAATATTATTTGGTGCTAAAGTTTTTGATTTTCCCAAGCCCCCTTCTCTTATAAAATACTTAATTGGTTTTTCAGATGATCCTGAAGGAATCGTTTTAGATTTTTTTGCAGGATCAGGGTCCACTGCGCAGGCAGTTTTAGAATTAAACGCAAAAGATAATGGCAACAGAAAATTTATTTGTGTGCAGCATGATGAGAAAACTCCTGTAACTTCTATAGCAAGGGAGCAAGGATTCGAAGCCATTTCACAGATTACTAAAAAAAGAATTGAATTAGTTATTAAAAAAATCTGGTCATCAATAGTAACATCTAAAATTCCCGATCAATTAAAGCCAGGATATAAATATTATAAATTAGTAGAGACTGATTTAAAAAAAGAGGAAAAATAAAATTGTGAAATATTATAATAAATACAATGAAACTTCATGGTAGTTGAAGATTTTGATTTCGATTTAAATTATCAAAAAGCGCATCAGCGGGCAGTTGAGATGGTAGCTAACGAATTATATTCAAGATTCGGGTTATCAAAAGAAAACTGTATTGAAAAAGCAATGTTAGGTTGTATGGGTGAATTAGCTTTTGAGCAAATACTTATCAAAAGAAAATTTTCATTTAAAGTTGATAGAGAAAATTATAAGGACAGAAATTCCGACGAATATGATTTTTTAATCAATGGCAAAAAGCTTGATATAAAAGTTGCCAAGAAATCAACATCTAATCTTCCTAATGATAACTGGACATATGGCTATCCAAATGAACAAAATCCTCTCTCAAAAGATTTTATTATTGTTGGCTGGATTGATTTAATAAACAAGGTTGTGGGATTTTATGGGTGGATCCCAGGTGATGCGGTAAATAAATGCCCTGTCGTAAATTCAAACAGTTACAAAGGTTATAAATATTTAACGCCTAATCATGAATTTAAATGGGGTGCTTTGAATAAAAGTTTTGATCAATTATTTAAAAGAATAGTTGATATATAAATTATGGCTTTGTTGTTACCCGGTGTATGAACTAATAAGGCCTTTTAAAAATCTATTTTATTAAACGTAATAAACATTGTTATTACGAAAAGAAAAAAGAGGCCGGTAAAAAGAAGCTGGATTAAATTTTTAGAAAAGAGTTAGCACACTAAAATTACTTTGAAATCTGTTCAGTTATTTTTCGAATACCTACCGCTACGCTATAAATAAAATCCATTTGCCCGATTAAATGCTTATCAGAAAATTCACTTTCTTCAGATTGCTTTACCTCTATGTATTTACTCACTTTATTACTGTACGATTTATCAAGTTGTTTTATTGAATGCTCAAGGATGTTAAGAGAGCGTTTAATTGGTTGAAATATTTCTTTTGGGAAGTTAAAATTTTCATTGGATGGATAACTTTCAGTGATGGACGCAATACCTGAAGAGAGCTCATGATTTAACACCACAAACTCATAAATTTCTGTTGCATGCTGCTGTTTATTTTTTGGTTCATTGATCATTCGTTGAAAAGCAGCAGCAAGATTGGCGGTACTTACAAACAATTCTCTTCTTACAAGCTTGTATTCAAGTGAAGGTGGCTTTTTGCCACAAAGGGCATCCGAGAGTTTTTGCAAATAATCAAGATTCGCTTTTAAAACACTTGCCATATAACCGGGTAATTGTTTGGATTCCCAATAAGGGAAAAGAAAATAGCTGGCCATAAATGCCAGTAATGAGGCAATAGCAGTGTCAAGCAACCGCTCCCCTGCAACATCCAATATTCCAAGGCCGAGAAAATTAAAAAGAATAAGAAGGTATGGCGTCATGAAAATTACCCCGACAATATATTTTAACCGTATATAAGTATATGTTCCAACCATAAAAAAGGCCATTATAAAAAATAAAATAAAACTGTTTTGGACAAAAGAAATAATTAATAATCCGGCGAGGCCGCCAATAAACGTTCCTGTAAACCTCTCGAAATTTCTTTGTTTGGTGAGGCTAAATCCGGGCTTTAAAATAATTACTATTGTAAGAAGGATCCAGTAACTATGATGCCCATAGCTTATTATTTTTGAAATGGTAAACCCTATGCCGCATGTGGTCATCATTCTTAGTGAATGCCTGAAAACTGACGACTCAAGCGTAAAATTATTTATAAAAACGGTTGAGTTTATTTGCTGGTGCGATACAAATTTTGCATACTCAAAAGGAGTACGTATTTTTTTTCCGACCTGGCCTTCTTCATTGAAATAATTAAGAATATTAGCAATATTTCTTTCAAGGCTTCGCATATTTACTAACACTTTTTTTAGCATAAAGTTGCTGCTGCCACTTTCGGTTATTACATTTATTTCACTTTTTAATTTTTCGATGTCATCAGAAAAATCATATTGCTTTTTATAATTAGAATTAGATTGGATTGCCTCTCCTATGCTATCGAGCTCTGTAGAAAACTTTCTCATGATGATAGCTACATCATCAAGGATTCCTGTGTTGCCAAATTTTTTTCTCAGTAAATTAAAATCATACCAACTGGCCATTATTCTTTCATACAGGTCCACCACATCTACAAATGTTACAATAAGCCTGCGCCCTGTTATAGTCGTCTCATTTAATAACTCCCTGTTCTTGTACAAAAGTTCACGCACAGCGTCCTGTTTTTCATTTACTACAATTTGCTGTTCCACCAGTTTTTGATATTCATCTTTTAGGTTAGTGCTGTCCTCAAAGAGAAACGATTTTATCCGAAGAAACTTAGCTGTTTCATGCACACAATCACCTAATGACCTTTGCGCAGGCCGGTAAGGAGTTAACTTATAAAATAAAAGCGCTACCAGCATATACCACACACCTCCAGCTAATACCAGCAAACTATCTTTTACAATTTGCATGTATGGTAGTACAGTTGACATTCTCAAAATCAGGATCAACAATGCTGCAGTACCGATAGAGCTGGACCTGTTTCCAAATACAGTAAACATTGTGAAGAAAAAAGAAGCGAAGAGTATCAGCAGCCCTAATAAAAAAATATTATAATTTAAAAACCCTGTTAATAAAGCCATGACGAAAATGAAAAGATTGCAATACAACATACCATTCCGCTTATGTTCAACCGGCCCGGGTGCATCGGCTATGCTTATGCATAGTGCTCCTAATGATATTGTTATTCCTGTGGATAACATTCCAAATCGTTCAAAAATTACAGCAGGCAAAAGGATTTCAAGAGTAACCCGGACACCGTCCGCAAGGTATTGGCTAAATAAAAAATACCGTAGCTTTTGTGTCTTATCTTTCAGCATGCTGTAATAAGAATATTGCTGCAAAGAAAGTGAGTAATTATTATAACAATTTTATTTTGGTTTATTATTTAATGAAACAGTATTTTCTTACATTCATTTTTTAAAATAATAATTAATAATTGCACATCGTAAGAGAAGATACTAAAGACACTTTATCTTAAATGTTGTCAATTCTATCTCGATAAAAACAAATAATTTTTTTCATGTTCAAACTTTTAATTTTGTAAGCAAGTAAAATGATGATGGATAACAGAGAAGAAGTTTTAAAAGATGTAGTAATAAAATTTGCAGGTGATAGCGGAGACGGGATGCAGCTTACCGGAACACAATTTACTAATAACACAGCTTTGCTTGGTATTGACCTTGCAACATTCCCCGATTTTCCTGCAGAAATAAGAGCTCCACAGGGAACACTGCCTGGCGTAAGTGGGTTCCAATTAAGATTTTCAAGTGACAGGATTTTTACACCGGGCGATACTTGTGATGTGCTTGTTGCTATGAATGCCGCTGCACTTAAAACTAATTTAAAAGAATTAAAAAAGAACGGAAAAATAATAGCAAATGTTGATGGCTTTGATGCCAAAAACCTTCGGCTGGCTAACTACCCGGATGGTGTAAACCCTCTTGAAAATGGAAGCCTCGACGATTACGAGGTAATAAAAATAGACGTGACTAAAATAACAAGAGAGTCTTTGAAGGATTTTGAAATGAGGACTAAAGAAAAAGACAGGGCAAAAAATATGTTTGTGCTTGGATTTCTCTACTGGATGTACAACCGGAATCTTGATAATACCATTCAATTTTTAACCGAAAAATTTTCTAAAAAGGCTGATATACTCAATAGTAATATCAAAGTATTGAAAGCAGGGTATAATTATGGAGACACTATTGAAACTTTTACAACCCGCTATTCAGTAGAAAAAGCAAAAATGCCTCCTGGCAGCTACCGGAGTATTATGGGTAACCAAGCTCTTGCTTACGGACTAATTGCTGCTTCTCAAAAAAGTGGCCTGCAATTATTTTTGGGCTCTTACCCGATAACGCCGGCAAGTGATATTTTACATGAATTGAGCCGCCATAAATCCTTTGGAGTAAAAACATTCCAAGCCGAAGATGAAATTGCAGCGATAACTTCCGCGATAGGCGCAGCATATGGAGGAAGCTTGGGTGTGACATCTACAAGCGGCCCTGGTATGGCTTTGAAAGCAGAAGCTATGGGGCTTGCAGTTATGCTTGAGATCCCTTTACTTATTTGTAATATTCAAAGAGGAGGTCCTTCTACGGGACTACCAACAAAAACGGAGCAAAGCGATTTGCTACAGGCATATTATGGGAGGAACGGGGAATGCCCAATGCCTGTAATTTCTGCTTCCACACCCAGTGATTGCTTTGGAGCTGTGTACGAGGCTGTAAGAATTTCTGTACAGCATATGACGCCTGTTATTTTTTTAAGTGATGGGTATATTGCAAATGGTGCTGAGCCATGGAAGTATCCTGAGGCTAAAGACTTGCCTCCAATTGAAGTGAATTTCAAAACTGAATTAGGCCATCATGAAGAAATTTTTCAACCATATGTGAGAGACGAAAATTTAGTAAGGCCTTGGGCAATCCCGGGATATGCAGGGCTTGAGCACCGGGTAGGCGGTCTTGAAAAGCAAAATATTACCGGAAATGTAAGCTATGACCCCGATAACCATCAATTAATGGTGAAATTGCGGCAACAAAAAATTGATAAGATTGCAGATGATATCCCTGAACAAAAAATAGACAACGGCGCCGAAAAAGGAAAACTATTAATATTAGGATGGGGTAGTACTTATGGCGCCATTAAAAGTGCCGTATCCGATTTGATCGCTGAAAATTTTTCCGTTTCGCATGCACATCTGCGTTATGTAAGGCCATTTCCAAAAAACCTGGCAGATATTTTGAAAAATTTTGAAACTGTTTTAATCCCGGAACTAAACAATGGCCAACTTATAAAAATAATTCGCGATCAATACCTTGTTGATGCAAAAGGCTATAATAAAATCATGGGTGTACCTTTTACAAAACACGAACTTGTGGATGAAATAAAAAAGATTTTAAATAAATAAAGAGGTATAATAAATTATGTAAGAAAACATAAGTCGCTTTAATCGAATTCACTGTCGCTGCACATGAATCATTAAGCAGAAACTATTTAAAAATTACTTGGCCCTCTCCCTAAGAGATATTCCTACCTTTATATTAAAAGTTATATACGAATCATTGTTAGTAGGCCTTCCTCTGATACCATTGGGGTGGGCAGTAGTTGCTCCAGGTTTGTGCCTGTCATTAAGAAGTAGTGCTTGATTAAGCTTGGTATTCGAAAAATAATTCGCAAATACAGTGGGGTCAATATATCGACCGCTAACATCATCAAGGTAATCAGTTTGTAAAATTCTAGTAATAATTTCTGCTTTTAAATTAATAAGTGAGGAAAGATCATACCGTGCTCCAATACCTAAGGGATAGCAGATTTGATTAAGCTTGTAAGGTTTTCTGTTAGGATATTCTGCAAAGCCTTCCCCTTCAGTACTTAAGGGTTGTAAATCCACATAAGTGTTGTTTAGTTTTGCCTGCGGGTTAAAATGAAAATAACCAATTCCTGCAAGCAAATATGGTGAAACCGGTGGAGGGTAATGATCCTCATCGTAATGTCCAAAAATATAAAAAGGATGAAATTCCGCAACAAGGGATATTTCCGCAATAGAGCTGCGAAAACTTAAATTTCTTTCATATCGTTCATTAGTAGTGGGAGCAACCTTTTTTAAAATGCTGTCATAAGCATGTATTTGCCCGAAAGTTGCTTCCAGCCTGACGGCTATTTCATTTTTATAAACTGTGCTAAAAAAAATACTTCCACAGAACTCCGTATTCTTAAAATTGAAGTCTTTTACAAATTTTTTACCAAGGCCCTTTCTTCCTCCAAGATCAGTAAAGGCATTCATAGCTCCAACAGAACCACCTATTTCAAAAACAAAATCACTTTCATAATATTGGCCATTATAAAAATAGTATTGTGCATTCAATTGTTTTGCACAGCTAAACAGCAGAAATAAAAAAATGATTTTGATTTTCATAACAACGGTTAATTAAAATGCTGGGTACAGAGAGGTTTTTATTGTAACAATACAAAATAAACACAATTTTTCAATAATTCGATTTTAGAATTTTATTATAATATTTACAAACGGGATTTATACCACAAACATTGCACTTAGGATTGCGTGCAACACAAATATATCTCCCATGAAGTATGAGCCAATGATGTGCTTTATGAATCAAGTGGGACGGTATATTTTTAGTTAATTGCTTTTCTGTTTCCAATGGTGTTTTTGCATTTACAGTTAAACCAATACGGGCCGCAACCCTGAAAACATGGGTATCCACTGCCATATTAGGTTGTTTGTCTATTACAGAAGTTATGACATTAGCAGTTTTACGACCTACACCGGGTAATTGCACTAATTCTTCAACAGACATTGGTATTTGTCCACTATGCTTCTCAACTACCATCTTTGCCATTCCGATGAGGTGTTTTGTTTTGTTGTTTGGATAGGAAATACTTTTAATTAATGGAAACAATTCTTCCACAGTGGCTTTACTTAGTGAATATACATCTGGAAATTTATTAAATATGGAAGGAGTAGTTTCATTGACCCTTTTATCAGTACATTGAGCGGATAGAATAACTGACACTAATAATTCATAAGGATTATTATAAATCAGTTCTGTCTCAGCATCAGGAGTGTGCGATAAAAAATAATTTATTACAAAGAGATAAAGCTCGTTTTTTTTCATAAAAAAATCCTGCCTTTTGGGGCAGGACAAAAATAAATTTTAAATTTTCTTAAAGTGAATGCAAATGTTTTTCCTTCTTACCGGCATACTGCAGAATTCTATCTATTGCTTCCGGCCTTGGAGAAAGATCCACATTTTCAAGATTTTTTTTTGAAGCCAAAAGGGCCTCAAAACTATCTCTCAGGGTCATATCAGATTCCAGCGCTTCTTTCACGAGTTCAGATTTTTTATCTGAAGTCTCATTATATAGATAACGCACCAGATCTTCCTGGGTAATTTGTGTCATAAAAAAAGGGTTAAATGCATTAATAAAAAAACTATCCAATAATCATAAAACGTCTGTCTGTCGAAAATATTGTAATTAAGCTACTTAATTAATGAGGAATCAAAAGTAACCTTGAAAATATCTTCATTGTCTTTTTTCATCATAAATTTTTCACGGGCATATTTTTCAAGAGTTTCAGGATTTGTCTTTAAAAGTACCAATTCCAGTTTTGTATCTGCAATCTGATCGGTCATTAGTTTTTCACTTTCCTTCAGCTTATGAAGTTCTTGTACCCTATTAAACTGAATAGAGAAGTCATTTCTGTCGAAGAACAACATCCAAATAGCAAAAGTTATACCTGTAATTATGTATTTATTAGTAAATATTTCCCGAAGTTTAGGCATAAATATTTTTTATATTAAAAAACTTTCATTACAAAAATCAGTATAAATCCTTATTGAAGTTACTACTTTCCAAATTTAATTTTTCCTTTCGGGTATATTGCGCTGTCAGCTAAAATTTCTTCAATCCTTATCAGCTGGTTGTATTTTGCAATACGATCTGTTCTACTTGCGGAACCGGTTTTAATTTGCCCACAATTCAAAGCGACTGCAAGATCTGCGATTGTGGTATCTTCTGTTTCTCCACTACGATGGCTCATGATGGTATTGTAACCATTATGCTGTGCAAGTGACACTGCATTTATAGTTTCTGTAAGAGTGCCAATCTGGTTCACTTTTACGAGCAATGCGTTTGCTATTTTTTCATCAATGCCTTTTTGCAATCTTTTTACATTGGTTACAAAAAGGTCATCACCTACCAATTGAACTTTATCACCAATAGTTTCTGTAAGTAACTTCCAGCCTTTCCAGTCATCTTCGGCCATACCATCTTCAATTGAAATAATGGGATAATCTTTCACCCACTTAGCCCAGTAGGCTACTAACTGCCCGCTATCCATCTTTTTCCCATCGCTTTTATGGAAAACATACATATTTTCCTTTTCCTTCCAAAGCTCGCTATTAGCAGCATCCATGGCTATTCCTA
Organism: Chitinophagales bacterium; assembly: GCA_038239385.1. GTDB lineage: Bacteria > Bacteroidota > Bacteroidia > Chitinophagales > Chitinophagaceae > Ginsengibacter. Next base: position 30,908 of record JBBSEV010000041.1, on the reverse strand, counting down.
TTTGTGAACCAGATTTAAATCCAGCAGATTCTATTGCAGCAAGAACGGTTTCAATTGCTTCCTCATTGCTTTGTATATTGGGGGCGAACCCACCCTCATCACCAACATTTGTACTAAACCCTTTTTTCTTAAGTACTGATTTCAAAGCGTGAAAAATTTCAACTCCCCATTTTAATCCTTCACTAAAAGAGGAAGCTCCAACTGGCATAACCATAAATTCCTGAAAGTCTATTTTATTATCGGCATGTGCTCCTCCGTTCAAAATATTCATCATAGGTATGGGAAGAATTGTCGCGTTAGTACCCCCGATATACCTGTAAAGAGGAAGGTTCGCCTCAAGAGCGGCGGCCTTTGCAACAGCAAGGCTTACGGCCAGCATTGCGTTAGCGCCAAGTGAACTTTTATTCTCAGTAGCGTCAAGATCAATCATTGCTTTATCAATTCCAGTCTGGTCAGCTATATCCCACCCCGTAAGTGTATCGGATATAAGGCTATTTACATTTTCTACAGCTTTTAGAACGCTTTTGCCCCCATAATTTTTTTTATCATTATCCCGAAGCTCAACAGCTTCATGTATGCCGGTACTTGCTCCTGAAGGAACGGCAGCTCTCCCCAGGGACTCGTTTTCAGTAAGAACATCTACTTCAATGGTGGGATTTCCGCGACTGTCTAATATCTGGCGGGCGTGTATGTTGGCAATATAACTCATAGTATTTTATTAATTGTTTTGAAGATTACCGGTTAAATTTCTAAAAACATCTTCCAGGCTTTTGCTTTCACTTTTTAATGATAGGATGTTTAATTTATTATTTATGCTAAATGAAAACAAGTTTCTTTTTACAAGGTCAGGATCCAATGTTTGAAGCTTAAAAGTTGAAGGTCTCTCTTCTTCAGCCTTAATTACTCCATCAAGTGAAGCAAGTAATGCAATATCAATAGTTTCAGCAAAGTCTACAACTATTGTATGAGACGTTTTATTAGTTGATCGGAGATTTGACAAAGTATCATCAGCTACAATATTTCCCTTATTTATTATAACTACCCTGTCACAAATACTTTCTACTTCCTGTAAAATATGTGAGGAGAAAAGTACTGTCTTATTTTTTCCAAGTTCTTTTATAACTTCTCTTATTTCTATTATCTGGTTAGGGTCTAATCCGCTGGTGGGTTCATCAAGAATAAGAACCTCAGGATTATGTACCAAGGCAGCAGCCAGGCCAACCCTTTGTTTATAACCTTTACTTAGCTGACCAATCTTTTTTTTACTTTCCAGCCGTAGGCCTGTAAGATCAATTACTTCTTCAATTCGGTTTTTAAAACCGGATGTTATATTATGTATACCGGCAATAAACTTAAGGTATTCTCTCACATACATTTCGAAGTATAATGGATTGCTTTCCGGCAGATAACCCAGTAATTTCTTTACTTCCAATGAGTTTGTATTAACATTGATCTCGTTTACTAATACCGTACCGGAATCTGCAACAATATAGCCTGTAACGATTTTCATGGTTGTAGATTTTCCTGCGCCATTCGGACCCAAAAAACCTACGATTTCATTATTGTTTACCCGGAACGAAATATTGTCAACGGCTTTTTGCTTGCCATAAATCTTTGTAAGACCAGAAATAACAATTGACATGTAAACAAAAGTAAAGCAGATTAAATGAATTATAAAAAATGGACAATAGGAAATTATATTAACGATATAATTGTTTAACGTAAAACACTTTTGATAAATTAATCTTTCTTTGGTGGCCTATTCCTGTTATTGTTATGGCGGGATCTTTTTGGATTGGCATTTTGTGGCTTTTGTTGCTGTCCGCCGTGATTGTTGCCTCTGCGGTTCGCCTCATTTCTACGTTTATGGGTATTTTTTTCAAGAGACTTAATAGTTATATGCCCAACCACATCAACAAACTCGGGCTCAACTTCTTTTATTTTTCCACTTATAACTTCCACTGTTTCCAAAGTGTCGGGCTTGATACCATTTTTGTTTTGTACCTGTATTTTTTTTACACTTTCTATTGAAAGGGGATAATGCTTTGTGCTATCCGGCATTGAATACCACATTAGGTTTCTGAAAATATCTTTCTTAATTAAAAAAGCTCTTCCCTTTGTTACTTCGATCACTTCAGCATCATCTGGAAAATGTTGCAAAGCATCCAAATAGGTATCGAGCTCATAATTAAGGCAACATTTAAGACGGCCACATTGCCCACTGAGCTTGGTTTGATTTATACTAAGATTTTGATAGCGTGCGGCATTTGTATTTACACTTTTGAAATCGGTAAGCCAGGTACTGCAGCATAATTCACGGCCACAGCTCCCGATTCCGCCTACTTTTCCGGCTTCCTGACGGGCGCCTATTTGCCGCATTTCCACCTTTACTTTAAACTCGGATGCATATATTTTAATAAGTTCCCGAAAATCGACACGCACATCCGCAATGTAAAAAAAGGTTGCTTTCCGACCATCAGCCTGAAGCTCAACCTCCGCCATTTTCAAGTCAACATTTAGTTGCCTCGCAATTGCCCTGCTTCTAATAAGCACTGCTTGTTCACGTGATTTTGTTTCTTTCCATTTTATAATATCACTATCTGTTGCCAGCCTTAGAATTTTTTTTATATCAGTATTATCTTCCTTTACTCCATATTTTTTTAATTGAAGACGTACCAGCTCGCCTGTAATACTTACCGTACCAACGTCAAAACCACTTACACCTTCTACCGCTATTATATCTCCTTTTTCAAAATATTGTAAAGAACTATTTCTATAAAAATCCTTCCTGCTTCCCTGGTTGAATGAGACTTCAACAATGCGGCAGTTGCTTTCAGGATCACTAAAGGGAAGATTAGCAAGCCAATCATGAACATTCATGCGGTTGCATCCACCTGTACTACAGCCACCATTGCTTTTACATCCGCCGGGTTTCCCTGTACTACAGCTTGTACAACTCATATATTTGGTTGAAAGACATTTTAAAAAAGTAAAATAAAAACGAGGAATAGTTAAAGCAGATGAAGTTTACGGCATGGCTACATATAAATCTTCATTATAATTACCGAAATCATAGAAAATAATCTTAGATTTTATTGGTAAAATATATCTACCCGTATTATCAGGTAAAAAATTGACTAATATGTAAAGCTGAATTTTAATTCAAAAAGTTACTCAAGCATCTGCATCAAATTCATTTCCTCAACTAATCAAAACTAACGAATTATCTTTAATAATATGGTACAGCCGTATAGACAAAGCGTGAAACAACATTTTTGCATGTGCATTTCTTTCAATATATAAGGTAGCCTTATCGAGTTCGTTTATTATTGCCTCTTGTGCTTCTACGCTGCATATTTTATTTAATCTCAAAGCAAAATCTTTTTCGTTTTCAGCTATGTTATGCGAAATTGCTGCATCACTAATATGCTCTATTCTTATAGCCTGCTCAAAAAGATGAATGAAATAACGTAAAAACTGTTTTTGTTTTTCTCTTCCCAAACGGCTTATCACATCAATCCATTTAATTTGTGCAGCCGGCCCATTTTTTAGAATGGCATTTAGCCAATCCCTTGCAAGGCCTTGCCAATCTTCTTCTGTTTGCTGCAACAATTGTAGTGCCTCGCGGTAATTTCCTTCACTTACTGCAGCAACCTGTGTTGCCTTTTCGGGAGAGGCATCGGCTTGTGTAATTAATGAATGCTCAATTTCTAAATTTGAAAGTAAAGGAATTTTAATAAGCTGTGTCCTCGATATAATGGTGGGTAAAACTGAATGCTCATCTTCCGCAACAAATATAAATAGTGTATCAGGTGGTGGTTCCTCAATAAGCTTGAGAAGTTTGTTCCCCGCATTTCCTAAAAGTTCCGGCATCCACATGATCAAAATTTTAAAATTACTTTCAAAAGCTTTGAGGCTTAGCTTATGATTAATTTCATTACATTCTTTAGCAGTTATGTTTCCCTGCTTATTTTCAGCGCCAAGAAACTGGAGCCAATCATATACATTTCCATAAGGATGCAATGAAATAAATTCTCTCCACTCTGATATATAATCATCACTTATGGGGGGGATACCTGATTTTTTGGGAATCACAGGAAAAGAAAAATGGATATCGGGATGAATGAATTTTTGTGCTTTTATACAGGCGGGGCAATGCCCGCAGGCATCATTAGAAAAAGTTTCTTTTTTATTGGAACGGAATGAAGCATCTTTATTTACTTGATCAAATTCTACTGATCTGAATAAATCTACTTCAGAGGTCTCAGATTTTAAAGTACCTCTGGCAGAATTACAAACAATATATTCCGCAAAGGCGAGCGCAAGGGATAGAGATCCGGTTCCTTCTTTGCCTAAAAACAATAATGCATGGCTTAACCTGTTATGCAAAACCATGTCAATTAAATGCTTTTTAATATTTTCCTGGCCCGTTACATTTTGGAATTGCATAAAATTTAATTTATTGCATCAAAACCAGGATGATTAGGTAGTTGACAACCAGGCGTTGTCTAAATCATGAAAGAAAAATTATTAAATAAAATGCTATTTAAGATAGGCACGAATTTCATCACTTAAAGGCGTTACATTACTATCAAATTTTGCAAGCAACATACCATTTTCGTCCAATAAGAATTTTGTGAAATTCCATTTTATTTCTGCATCCAGAACACCATTTTCTGACTTGGTTGTGAGCCACTTGAAAATGGGAGCTATGTCGTCTCCTTTCACTGAAACCTTAGCGGCCATTGGGAAAGTAACCCCATAATTTTTTGTACAAAATTCTTTGATTTCCTTATTAGAACCAGGTTCCTGTTGCCCAAAGTTATTGGCTGGAAAACCTACAACTACCAGTTTATCTTTATAGTCCGAGTATAATTTTTCCAGGGTTTCATATTGTGGCGTAAACCCGCATTTTGAAGCTGTATTTACAACCAGGATTTTTTTCCCTTTAAATTTTGAAAAGTCAATAGTACCTCCCTCAAGGCCATCCACTTTAAATTTGAAAATAGAGGAAGCGTTTATCAAATTAGATGTTGAAGGTGGAACGATAAACGATAAGAAAATAAAGGAGGCAAATGCAAAAAATATTGTTTTCATTTTTTTATGGTAAAGATAAGCAATAGATAAATTATGAGAATGAAATTTAGTAAAGTTGAAAACTATTTTGACGAAGCCATGTTATTTTTCGTAACATCCAAGATCCGGAATGCCTGTACGTATAATATCGTCAAGGTCTCTAATGTAAGTTGTTGCCGATCCTTTATCAATTGCCGGAGCCGCGGGATCTTTTGTAAAATGAAAATCATAATAATTTTTAGAAATATTAATACTGTCAAATAGAGGGTTGGTATTTTTTAAAATATTCCCTGTGAACGTTGCATCTGCAGGATCATTATCTTTTACTTTATATAATGTATTATCAAATCTTACTGAAAAAAGAGAATTCGGCTTTTTACTTACTACGATTTCGTTATCAACCGAACCTCCTTCTCCCCAAAAAATGCAATTTGTAAACTGTGCATCAAGATCAGCAACAAATGTCGTATTATCCTGATCGGCAAAATTTGCTATCTGTAAAACCGGATTTTTATGATCTATAAAAAAATTACTAAATGAAGCAACGGTGCAATGCACAAAAGAATAATCTCCACCCAATGCGAGGAGAACATTTTTACCACAATTACTTATCAGGCAATTGTCAGCATAAATATTTGAATTAATTCCAAGCACACCTGCATCATAAATGTTATCTATTATGCATTGAGATAAGGTAAGTTTTGGAATAGTATTTAAAGAAAGTTCCTGGGCAATAACACCCTGGTATGCATTTTTAATAACCGCAAATTTTATATTATTTTCTTTGCTGCTGCTGTTGAAGTAGATGCCCGGCCAGCTTGCCGGAAAATCTTTATAATCGGGGTCGAGCCTGTCGCCGGCAAAAACCACTTTGTTCTGTTTTGTTCCCTGCACTATCAAAGTTCCATCTACCAGCAAAGGAGCATTTGGATGTAAATAAATTTTAGTTCCTTCCCGGATAGTTAGAACTGCATTAGTATCTACCAATAAGCCACCGAGTATTACATACGGTAATGAGTCATTCCATGTAATATTCCCGGAGAGTTTTACTTTGTTAAGAAAGATAGCATTTTGTCCGTATGCCTGCAGTTGAACAAATTTTTGATTGTTATTATAATCTATCAAAATACTATCCGTGATTATGAAAGGAAGACTGGCAGTTGTAGGATTTATTTTTACCTGCACAAAAACGTAAATACTATCATTAGCATTTATTTCAATATCGTCTACCTCATTAGCAGAAATACCGTCAACATTCATTGTAAAAAAAGAAGAACTTCCTCCTGAAAGTTTAACCTTGGATAATAAAAGCTTTTGGTTATTATTATTAAAAATTTTGAATGACTTCGTTATTGAACCAACAGAAGTAAAAACGGTATCGTAAAATAAAGTGTCTGCACTAGTATAAAGCCTTGCATCGGAACTTGTAATGAACGATTCTTTCTTGCATGAAAAAAAAATAAACCCGAAAAAAATAATAAAGCTTGTATACTTCAGCAAGGTCATTTTCAAAATTATCTAATTATTCGTTGTTATTTTTATATAAACTTTACCACTAAAGAATGCATCATCTTACCTGGTAGCAAAAGCCAATGTAGCAATACTTAGCCTTGCATTATCTACTTTCAATATTTCTGCGCCACAGGCTTCCATGGTTGCTCCTGTAGTTATAACATCATCTACAAGTAAAATATGCTTTCCTTTCAATGCTAAAGGTTCCTTTACCGTAAAGCTTTTTTCAACATTCTCCCAGCGTTCTATCCGCCCCTTTTTTGTTTGTGTTTCGGTATGAACAATCCGAATAACATTTTTTGTAATAATGGGAAGATTCATTACTTCAGCAATGCCTTCGCATAAAATCATTGCCTGGTTATAGCCTCTTTTAAATTCTTTTTTTGCAAATAAAGGTAAAGGCACAAGTATATCAATATTCGAAAAGCGGTTGCTTTTAAGCAAGCTATTACCCATTATATTACCCAGATACAGCCCCGCTTTACGATTTCCTTTATATTTTAATTCATGAATAAGGTTTTGAATGATTGATCCTTTTGAAAAATAAAATTCGCTTGTGCCGGCGGTAATAGCTATTCTACCCCAAAACATTTTTTCGACAGGGTTGTTTGCATGAAGCGAAAATCCTGTATGCGGCAAATTATTAATGCATTCAAGGCATAAGAAATTATCGTTTGCAATAATATCGCTTCCACAACCAAGGCAATTGTGAGGATAAAAAAAATGAAGGAGAGGAGAAACTATATCATAATTAATTTTCAAACCAATATAATTTGCTTTTTCTAAAATAAATACCTGTACAATTCTTCTACTTTTCCTAAAGGAACTACTTCGATGTTGTATTTTATTTTTCCGCTTGTCTTTCGTGACGTCAGGTTGTATTTACTAACAATAATTTTTTCAAATCCAAGTTTCTCAGATTCTGCTATACGTTGCTCAATCCGATTCACGGGCCTTATTTCACCACTTAGCCCTACCTCAGCAGCAAAACAAATATGCAAAGGAAGCGCTACATCTTCATAAGAAGAAAGTAGAGCGCTTAATACCGCCAGGTCTATTGATGGGTCTTCTACTTTTAAACCGCCTGCAATATTTATAAAAACGTCTTTGACACCAAAATGAAAGCCACCTCTTTTTTCTAAAACAGCCAATAATAATTGAAGTCTTCGTAAGTCAAAACCTGTATTCGTTCTTTGAGGCGTTCCATAAACACTTTGGGTTACCAATGCCTGCACTTCTATAAGTAGTGGCCTTATACCTTCCATAGTTGCAGCGATGGCAACTCCGCTTAATTGCTCCTCTCGCTGGGTGATAAGAATTTCGGATGGGTTACTTACCTGTCGCATTCCTTCACCAGTCATTTCATAAATGCCAAGTTCATATGATGAACCAAAACGGTTTTTGAGTGTTCTCAAAATCCGGTATGAATAATTGCGATCTCCTTCAAATTGCAAAACTGTATCAACCATATGTTCCAGTATCTTAGGTCCTGCAATGTTCCCATCTTTGGTTATATGCCCAATTAAAAAAACAGGCGTATTGGTTTCTTTGGCAAAGCGCTGAAACTCCGCTGCCGTTTCTCTTATTTGAGATACACTACCCGGGCTTGATTCAATGTAAGGTGAATGCAAGGTTTGAATGGAATCTACAATTACCAGTTCAGGTTTTAATTTTCTTATTTCATTAAAAATAGTTTGCGTATTGGTTTCGGTAAGAAGGAAAAATTTTTCATTCTTAATTTGCAAGCGATCGGCCCGCATTTTAATTTGCTGGTCACTTTCTTCGCCACTTATATATAATGTAATAGTGTTTTTAAGTTGTAATGCATCCTGAAGAAAGAGGGTAGATTTCCCAATACCAGGTTCTCCTGCTATCAATACAAGACTGCCACCAACAATTCCACCGCCAAGTACCCTGTTTAACTCAGCATCAGTGGTGATTATTCTTTTTTCTTCTGCGTTCGAAATATCTTCCAGCGAAATAATTTTAAGGCCGTTGCTCAACCCCGAAAATTCTTTCCATTCATTTTGTTTTTTATCTGTTCCTTTTACAATCACTTCTTCCACGAAAGTATTCCACATCTCACACGAAGGACATTTACCTAACCATTTTGCACTTTCCTGCCCACAGTTGCTACAGAAAAAAGCGGTCTTTGTTTTACTCATAAAATTATTGGCAATGAAATTAAAAAATCAAGAGAAAGGCAATTAAACAAAAGATTGAAGAAAATTTTCATCAATAAAACACACAAGAAAAATTGGGAAATTGCGTTATGATGTATTTTTCAAAGTAAAAGGGCTGGTATTACTACCGGCCCTTTGTACTTACTAACCCATTAAATTCTATTGCTAAATTACAAATTGAATGCAGATAAACAAATTAATTTTCTCTTATGTTAATAAATTTTTATTAATAATTTACCTTTAGTTTATGTGATAAATAAAACATTAAGTTATTGATTTATAAGTTATTATATTATTATTAGAAGATAATAAAATAAATATAAATAAGTTTTGTTTATACTATAAACTACTTTATATTTGTGATAAATTTATAAAAATGTATCGTATTTTATTTGTTGCTATTTTTTTTTCATTCAATTTAGGAATTGCCCAGGTGAAAATTTCTGGAAAAGTTATTGATAATCATAATAAGCCATTACCAGGTATTAGTGTAAGCATTCTTAACTCGTACGATGGAGCTACATCAGATTCGCTTGGAAATTATTCATTTAATACAATCGAAAAGGGGGCACAAACATTACAAGCCACTTCAGCGGGCTACAAATCGTTTGAACAAACCATTAATATTTCCGGGGGAAGTCAAATTATTAATATTTCTCTTAAAGAAGAGATAACAGAATTAAAAGCAGTCGTAATAAGTGCAGGTACTTTCGAGGCAAGCGATCAAAAAAAAGCAACCGCTTTAAATCCAATTGATATCGTAACAACAGCCAGTGCAAATGGAGATATTACATCGGCCATAAAAACATTACCAGGTACACAACAAGTTGGTGAAAGTGAAGGGCTTTTTGTTCGCGGAGGTACTGCGAGTGAGAGCAAGATTTTTATCGATGGAACTCTTGTGAATAATTTTTTTTACTCAAGTGAACCGAACCAGGCAACAAGGGGAAGGTTCAATCCATTTTTATTTAAAGGAACAATTTTTAGTTCTGGGGGATATTCTGCTCTTTATGGACAAGCACTCTCTTCTGTATTGTTATTGGAATCTATTGATCTGCCTGAAAAAACTTCAGCAGATTTTGGTATATCCTACCTCGCAGCCAATGCAGGGATTCAAAAACTTTCTAAAAATAAAAAGTCTTCATGGGGAATTACATATTCTTATGTAAACCTTGCTCTTGTTTACAATCTTATTAAGCAAAAATTTGATTATTTCAAAGTGCCCATACTACATGAGGGGGATTTAAATTTCAGAATAAAAACTTCTTCAACAGGTATGCTGAAATATTTTGGTTATTTCAGTACAACAAATGTGGGTTTCAGAAACCAGGATGTAGACTCTTTAGTTATGAAAGATGCATTCGGACTTAAAAATTTTAATATGTATCATAACTTATCATGGAAAGAAAAGATAGGTAGCGGATGGCGGATAAACGCCGGAGCTTCATATAGCTCTAATCGTGATGAAATAAATAATGAACTGCAGGATATGAATGACAAAAAGCAGGAAATTTCAAATGATCCATTATATGCCTATAAAAATTTCAATCTTTTAAATAAAGGAAAATATGCGAATGCGAAAATTATTTTCGAAAAAAAACTAAATGGGTTAAGTGCCATCAGGTTTGGAAGCGAATATAATTACAGTGATGAAAAATCGAATTATACCCAGTATGATGGAAGTAAATATCAGCTAAGTATCAAAGAAAATATTTTTTCAGGCTTTGCTGAAACAGATATTTATCTCACCAATAACCTTGCTGCTAAAGCAGGGGTAAGAACCGAGCATTCTCAATTAATTGATAAATGGGATATAGCCCCGAGGATTTCACTTGCGTATAAGTTGCCTGACAATAGCCAGGCATCGGTTGCTTATGGCATTTTTTACCAGGACCCTGAGAATAAATATCTCCCTTCTTCTAATTCATTACATTTCGCAAAGGCTACTCATTATATTTTTCAGTACCAAAAAATAACCAATCAACGCACATTCCGTACTGAGATATTTTATAAAAAATATGATGACCTTTTTAAAACAGGTTTAAACAATGGAAGATTCACCGCAATTAATAACAATGGTTTTGGGGATGCAAAAGGGATTGAATTTTTCTGGAGAGATAAAAAAACCATTAAAAACTTTGACTACTGGCTTTCTTATTCCTATTTGGATACAAAGAGAGATTTTCTTAATTACCCATTTGCAATAGAACCCTCCTTTGCTGCAAAACATACAGCTTCATTGGTGCTAAAGAAATTTGTAACTAAAATGAAAACACAATTTAATGCTTCTTATACGTATGCTACCGGAAGGCCTTATTACAATATAGATTATGATAATAATTCGGGTTCTTATAAACTCTTTGATAAAGGGCGCACCAAAGATTATAACAGCCTGAGCTTAAGTGTAAATTATTTACCAACAATTGGAAACACTAAAGCAAAAGGATTTACTGTAATAGTTTTATCAGTAACAAATGTGCTGGGGGCAAATAATGTCTACTCTTACAATTATTCAGCAAATGGTAAAAACAAAGTAGCTATTACTCCGCCTTCAAAAAGATTTTTGTATTTGGGTTGCTTTATAAGCCTCGGTATAGATAGAACCCAGGATGCAATTGATAACCATTTATAAAATCTTACTTCTCAAAGAAAAAAGGACTGCTAAAAAGAATACGGAAACAAAAAAGAAATATTAATAACTTCAAAAAAAAACTAAAACAATCAAAATGAAAAAACTTTTTTTTCTTGCTGTAATCATTTGTTTCGCAAACTTGGCTTTTGCACAAAGTGATAAATATACCACGTCCATGAAAGCTAATATTGCCCGGCTTGATTCAATGATGATGAGCAATAACGGCGCAGAAATATCAAACAATTTTGAAAGAATCGGGGATGCTGAAAAAACGCAATGGCTTCCATATTATTATGCAGCTTACTGTACAGTCACACAAGCGTATAATGAAAAAGATAATTCAAAAAAAGATGCTATTGCAGACAAAGCTCAGCAACTGATTGATAAAGCTGAATCAATTTTAGGAAAAGAAACATCAGAAACGGACGTGATCAAAAGCATGATTGCAACATCGCACATGATGGTTGATCCCCAGAGCCGGTATATGACTTACGGTCCTGCTTCAGCAGAATTTATAGAAAAGGCAAAAACACTTGACCCAACTAATCCACGCCCGGTATTACTCGAAGCGGAAGGTAAATTTTATACCCCCGAAGCTTTTGGTGGTGGTAAAGAGGTAGCTAAAGAATATTTTGATAAAGCCAAGGTATTAACCGACAGCTTCAAACCAGAAACAGAACTTTCTCCAAATTGGGGAGGCGGCGCTCTTCAATATTTTCTTTCTCAATACAAATAATAATTATGTTCCCTGAAGAAAAAAGTATGACCGAAGTTGAAAGCATGCAGTTGATCACTTCAATGATCAATAAAGCTAAAAACCGATTTAGTGAAACTGGCATGTTATATATTCGTTGGGGATGGCTGGTTTTGATTTGCTGCCTGGTTCAATTTATTGCATTGTATTTTTTTAACAACCAAAATTCCTATTATATATGGTATGTAACGTGGCTGGCAGTGGCATACCAGGTAATTTATTTTCGGAGGTCAAAAAGCAAAAGGGCTGTAAAAACCTATACCGGAGAAATCATAGGTTTTGTCTGGTGGGTTTTTGTTATTTGCATTACTTTGCTTGCTTTTATACTCATCTTTCTTAAAGCATATTTGGGTATTAACCCAGCGGTACTTGTAATGTATGGAATGCCAACTTTCCTTTCAGGAATTATTTTAAAATTTAAGCCATTAAGAATTGGCGGCATTTGTTGTTGGATTCTTGCAATTGTATCTGCGCTGGTTGAATATGAATTTCAACTACTCCTTATAGCGACAGCGGTAATTGTTGCATGGATTATTCCGGGTTATCTTCTAAAAGCAAAATTTAAAAAAGAAAACTGATATGGAAGAAAAACCTCTTTCAGAAAAAGAAAGCCTGCAACTCATAACAGGTATGATACGCCAGGCTAAAAATCATTATTATGAAAGTGGTATGGGTGCTTTACTGTGGGGATTTACAAACCTGATATGCTTTGTACTCGCATGGCTCGATGCTTCTATTGAGGGATTTAATATACCCTTTAATCCTTTTTATTTAATGATCATTACTTTTATTTTACAATTTTATTTTGACAGAATAGAAAAAAAATATCAAAATGCACTTACTTATAAAGATGAAGCGCACAAATACGTATGGCTTGCTTTTGCAATAAGTGTGCTAATACTTACGATCGCGGGCGCCCTTACTAATGTTGGTTATACCGTTCTTCCATTATTGTTATTACTTTTTGGTATTCCAACTTTTATTTCCGGATGCATAAATAAATTTTCTCCATTTATTATTGGAGGGATTGCTTGCTGGATATTATGCATCATATCTTTTTTTTACAAAAGTTATAATACCTATCTTTTTGTTGCATTAGGTGCAGGTGTAGCATGGATTATTCCTGGATTTATTTTACGGGCCAGGTTTAATAAGAATAAAGCAAAACGCAAAAATGGATTTCAAAGAGCTTGATCCCATATTACACTCTCAGCTACGCCTTGCTGTTATGTCGCTTCTTATAAGTGTAAAAGAAGCTGAGTTTACTTTTCTAAAAGAAAAAACCAACGCCACAGCCGGAAATTTAAGTGTTCAAATAAGTAAGCTTAAAGAGGTAGGTTACATTGATATCATAAAGCAATTTCATAAAAACTATCCCCAAACCATTTGTAAAATTACCGCGGAAGGCGTAACAGCTTTTGAAAATTATGTAAAAGCTTTACAGAGTTATATGAATTTGTAAAAAGCTCACGATCACAGGTGACTTAAACAGATGAGCGGCGTACAGTATCGGCCGGAGGCTAGTTGTCCTAAGTACACTTATTGCTTAGTAATCTTTTCAGTAAATCTTTCTTCTAAAGAAATAAATTGTATAAAATAACTTCCTGAAGGGAGGTTCGATAGTTCATCGAGTTTAATGTAATTAAGCCCTTTGCTCATCTGAATATTTTTAACAACAATTATTTTTCCCTGTATATTTATTACCCTTGCAGTAATTACTTCTGCCTTACTCCAGTTCAAGTTTACATTTAAATAACTCTTAAATGGGTTAGGAGAAATCAATAAATTTTTCTCCCATCGTTTAGTTTTTACAGTAACTATCTTTGAATAACTACCCTTTTTATCTAGATCAATTTGCTTTAACCTGTAGTACACTATTATGCCTGCGGGAGAAAACAAATTATCAATTGTAGAATAAGAATGTACCATAGAGGTCGTGCCACTACCATTAAGACTTGCTACCTCGGAGAAAATATTTCCATCGAAGCTTCTTTCAATCTTAAATTTACTGCAGTTTATTTCCATCGAAGTTGTCCAATCGAGTTTTACGGAACCACTTTGCATAAGTGTCGCTGAGAAAGAAATCAATGTTATTGGTAAGGGTCCATTATCAGGATTTATTATTGCTGTACCATCATCAACAAAATCAACATCAGCATCTGACTTGGCACTTATTCTGGCGATATTTAAAATTGATGGAATTGGCGCATTTGGTCCCGGATCATTTACAATTACCTGGAATTGTAAATCATAACTTTCATTTTCTGCAAGCTTGCCTCCTGTTGACGATGAGCAACCGGTTCCAATTCTAAATCTTACCGTTTTAATAGAACCATTCGCTATATATTCTGCACCATCATCGCCTATTGCATCAGTCATGTAACCAGCAAGCATTCCGGGACAACTTATTACTTTTAAAGAGTTAGGTACATAAGTAACTGTATTAGGGAGTGTATCTGAAATTACAATATAGTTTGCATTACCAACGCCGGTATTGCTACCCTTTAATGAATAAGTGAGCACTTCATTTTTTTCTCCCAAATGATTATTGTTAGCGTCTGTAACTGTTTTATCCAACGTAATGCCCGGATCTTTCATTTTTATGGTGAAAGTAAAAAGCCCCGGAAAATATTGGTCAGCTTCAGTACCAAATTCAAGCGTTAAAGAATTTGCATTAGGTAAAATGCCATAGCCGGTTCCTACATCAAACTGGTCAATATCAATACCCATTTGATTCGTATAGCTGGGATTTTTTGTATTTACGTGTATACCATTATCCGTAATTGTTCCATTCCAGGGGTTATCTGGTTTATTGGTAGCATTTGAAAATAAGTAAGTATTTATTTTTAAATAATCTTTGGTGAGATTGGCATCTCCTTCCCAGGCAAGTACCCCCATTTTAGCATCGCCTGCAGATAATGTTCCTGATGGTACATTTAAGCCATTTAAAGTAACTGTTGTAGTAAGTGTGTCGCCATTGCTATACACTTGCTGAAAACCATCATATAGCCTGATACTATTGTAATTCAAAAAGCTGTTTTCATAAACTACAACAATACACCAGCCACCATGATTACCGCCACCGGCCGCCGGGCCAATACTAAGAGGGGCATTTCCTACTTCATAAGTTCCCGCGCCATTATTTTTTACCAACGCTGTTATATCTGCATAAGCCTGGTATTGCGTATAGCCAGTAGCGGAAATAATGTTATCAATTCCTAAAGCGGTAACATTTGAATACACGCTGGAAGTTCCTTTTCTTATTTTGATTGTTTTGTTGGAATCTATGGACAAATCGAAATCAGTATTTTTTAACCGGCCTCCCCAATATACGCGGGCTAACTTGATGTTGTTAGTTCCTGCCGGAAGAATGAGATCAGAAGAGGATGAATTCCTGGTTACACTTCCATTTCCTGTGGCTCCATCAATATCTACGTATTGCATGTTTTCATTGTCGTTACCATAGGTACTGTTACCGTTGAAACTATTGCCATTCATTTTTGTGAGATTTACGCTACCGTAATTCACGATATGCATAAGTGTATTTCCAAACATTGCCGTACCTCCCTGTATATTGTCTGAATAAACGAGGTTATAATTTCTTACCTGGGCATTTGAAATGACGGTGCTTAATAAAAGAGCAAAACAAAAGATTAGTACCTTCCTGATTTGTTTTCGTACTAAAGACTTGTATGTAAAAATTCTCATGATAACAGCTTTTGTCCCTGGTAATAATTATGGTTTACAAAATGGTCACCATAAGTGGAATATCACAGCTTTAAAAGAATATCAGGAAAATCGTTTAATTAGAAAATCGATCTATAATAAAAAAATAGAATAGAAAGTAATGAACTCAGGATAGTTGATAAATTATACTAACTAAAAAATAAGCATTGCTTTTTAAAAGATATTGAGAGTAGAAATAGAGAGATATCTTGTGGAGTATTCCTAAGAGTTTGGAAACGCAAAATTATAAACGTTTTTGATAATACAAAGCATATTTGAAAAAATAGTTTTAGAGGAAGAAACATAATACCGTTTCCTTTGTTGTTAAAAGAGCATCATTTAATCAATGGAACCTATAATTGAGGTAAACAATCTTACCAAAACTTTTAAAGACATAATAGCTGTCAATGATCTTTCCTTTCGTGTATATGAAGGCGATGTGTATGGGTTTTTAGGCCAGAACGGGGCGGGTAAGTCAACGACTATGAGAATGTTGCTTACTCTTATTAAACCTACTTCCGGGAGCATTTCAATCTTTAAAAAAAACTTGTTTTCAAACCGGGAAGCAGTTTTGAGGAATACCGGGGCAATTATTGAAAAGCCTGACTTATATAATTATCTCACTGCCTATGAAAATGTTGTATTTCTTGCAAAGCTTTCAGGTAAAGCTGTTTCCCGGCAATCGGTGATGGAGTTTCTGGAAATGGTGGGCTTAACAGAAAGAGCTAAAAGTAAGGTTAAAACTTTTTCACAGGGAATGAAACAACGTTTAGGCATTGCAGTTGCACTGGTACACGATCCGTCCCTTATCATACTTGATGAGCCGACAAACGGACTTGATCCGCAAGGAATTGCGGACACAAGAGAACTTATAAAAAACCTCAGTTACCAATATGGAAAAACCGTAATGGTTTCTTCTCATTTACTTTCAGAAATAGAGTTGATGGCAAACCGTATTCTTATAATACATAAAGGAAAAAAAATTGTGGAAGGTGCTGCAAAAGAATTATTGGATCCTTCTAAAACACTGGTGGAAATTCATACAACAGATGATAAGTCAGCAAAAGATATTTTATCTGGTAGTAAATGGTCTCATAATTTAAAAACCGTGAAAGCAGAAAAATTACTTTTGCAAATGGATAAAACAAATATACCGGCTCTCATTAATTATCTTGTAGAAAATCATATTGGCATTCTTTCAGCGGAGCCACGGCATTCTTTGGAAGATTATTTTTTATCTCTCACAACTCCCGGCATACATGTGGAACCTGCTACAGTTTGAACTATTCAAAACATTTAAAAAGCCACGTACTTATATTGCATTTGGAGCAATTGCCGCCATTGTATTTTTAATACAGCTTGCCTTACTCATTAATGGAAAAGAATATGTTCAATTTATCCTGAGCAGCGTTGATGAAACCCTGGTAATACCTTATGAAAAAATTACAAATGGATATTGGATATGCTTTGCAATTCTTAACCTGTTATTAATTCATGTTCCCATACTTGTTGCATTGGTATCGGGAGATATAATCGCCGGAGAAGCTAATGCTGGTACCTTAAGATTATTGCTTACAAAGCCAGTAAGCCGGACTAAGCTTCTTATTGTAAAATTTTTTGCCTGCGTAGTTTATACCCTTATATTATTGTTATGGATGGCGTTTCTATCTTTAGTTATAAGTGTGCTTTTATTTGGCACTAATGATCTTGTAGTTGCCAAGGAATTTGAACTGGTGCAAATAGAAAAAGCAGATGTACTGTGGCGATATTTTGCGGCATTTGGCTTTGCTGCTGTTGCCTTAATAGTAGTTGCTTCTCTGTCGTTCTTTCTTTCTTCAATATCCGAAAATTCAATTGGCCCTATAGTAGCAACCGTTTCAATTATTATCGTGCTAACTATTCTTAGTGAAATGCGAATTCCAATTTATGATAATACTATAAAGCCATACCTCTTTACCACTCACATGCTTGGGTGGAAAGGTTTTTTCTATATTGACGCAGATGCAGATGGCCAAACAATTAAGGGTTCTGTGAGCAATTTATCTGCTATTTTTAAAAGCCTTACTGTGCTCTTTGCTTACATTATTATTTTTACAGGAAGTGCTATTTTTATTTTTAACAGAAAAGATATTTTAAGCTAACGATCATTACAATTTTTTATTAATGAAAACCTTCTTCATTTTATTTTTATTTGTTTTATTAGTACCCGTTGCTTTTTCGCAGGAGGCTAATACTTTGCTGGAAAAGGTAAGAAACAAATTAAACCTTGTCAATAATTATGAGGCAGATGCTATAATGAAAACCAAGGTGTCTTTTTTGAAAGTACCGCAAGCTAATGTGAAAGTATATTTTAAGAAGCCCGATAAAATAATGATTAGAAACGAAAAAGGGATTTCGTTTGTTCCTAAAGGAGCGGTAAGTATAAATCTCAACAATATAATTTCAGGAAATAACTTTACTGTTATTGACGCTGGCCAAATGACCATCAATAACAATCAGGTAAAAATTTTAAAATTGCTTCCCGCAGATGAGAATAATAATGTGATACTTTCTACCATATTTATTGATGAAAAAAATGCTGTTATTGTGAAAGCAAAAACTACCACTAAAGACAATGGAACATTTGAGCTTGATATGAAATATGGCAAATTTATAGAGTATGGTCTGGCTGATAATGTTGTTTTTACTTTCAATACTAAAGATTATAAAATGCCAAAGGGTTTTACTTTTGATTATGATAATGCAGCTCACAAAAATGACGGAGTAAAAAATAATGACAGGCAGGGTAAAATAGAAATTAAATATTTATCCTATAAAATTAACAAGGGAGTAAGTGATGAAATTTTTAAATAGAATAGACCTTTGTTGCGGATGAAAATTGGTGTACGTTCGCATGGAAATTGTAAATAATTTAAATATGGAAATTAAGGAACTTGAAAATATA
Organism: Chitinophagales bacterium; assembly: GCA_038239385.1. Taxonomy (GTDB): domain Bacteria; phylum Bacteroidota; class Bacteroidia; order Chitinophagales; family Chitinophagaceae; genus Ginsengibacter. Next base: position 12,081 of record JBBSEV010000041.1, on the reverse strand, counting down.
GCAGCACAGGTAAGAAGAGATTGCATTCGTATGGTTTATGAAGCCCAGAGCGGCCATCCGGGAGGTTCACTTGGCTGCGCTGATTTTTTTGCGGCTCTTTATTTTAAAATAATGGATCGTAAAGAAGGGTTTGATATGGATGGAAAAGATGAGGATTTATTTTTTCTTTCAAACGGCCATATCTCACCTGTATGGTACAGCACGCTTGCAAGATCTGGTTATTTTCCTTTAAAAGAATTAAGCACATACCGTAAAATTAATTCACGGGTACAGGGCCATCCTGCAACAGCTGAACATTTACCCGGCATACGTATTGCCTCGGGCTCACTGGGGCAGGGAATGAGCGTGGCCATAGGAGCGGCAACTTCAAAAAAATTAAATAAAGATGAACACATAATTTATTCTTTACATGGTGACGGTGAGCTTGATGAAGGACAAAACTGGGAAGCTATCATGTATGCTGCAATGCATAAAGTAGACAATTTGATTTCGACAGTTGATCGAAATGGCCAGCAAATAGACGGCACTACAGAAAGTGTAATGAAACTCGCCAACCTCAAAGAAAAATTTCTTGCATTCAACTGGGAAGTTCTTGAAATGGATGGTAACAATATGGAAGAAGTAGTTACTACTTTACAAAAAGCCAAAACCTTCACCGGTAAAGGAAAGCCAATTGTCATTATTATGAAAACTGTTATGGGTAAAGGTGTGGACTTTATGGAAAATAATCATGAATGGCATGGCACTGCTCCTAATGCTGATCAATATAAAAAAGCCTTTGCTGAACTTCCTGAAACCCTCGGGGATTATTAGTATTTGCTTCTGAAATTGTTTGGGCCTTCTATTTCTACTTAGTCCAACACCTCATATACCATCAACGACTGCTTTTTATTTTTCAATTTAACCGCCTCTATAGGTTGGCAAATAAATGATTCCTTTACTTTATTCCACGATTCCTCTGAAATCAGGATCTGCCCCGCTTTAGCTAAATCCTGTAATCGCTGTGCAGTATTTACAACATCACCTATTACCGTATAATCAAGCCTTTTTAATTTGGCAGAACCAATATTACCTGAAATCATTTTGCCACTATCAATGCCGATGGATACCTTAGGAAGAAAGGAGGCAACTTCAGTTTGCGGCGCAAACTCTTCCAGGTGCCTTCTTACAGCAAGACTTGCATCTATTGCCCTGTCAAGATGAAACTCTCCCTTAAATACCGCAAGAATTGCATCACCTATAAACTTATCAATATACCCATCCTGAGTTATAATCTCGCCTACCATTACATCGAAAAGTTTGTTGAGGAGTCTTACCACCGCATCCGCAGGTTCATTTTCTGTAATCGCTGTAAATCCACAAATATCAATAAAGATAACGGTTGCTTCTACTTCTTCGTTTGCCATTAGCTGTGTTTCAAACTCACGGCCGTTCATAAAATTTAAAACAGTTTTATCCACATACATTTTGAGAATATTATTCTCTTTGATGGCATCAATTGTTTTATGCATCTGCTTTACATACTGCAATGTTTTTTGAATCGTAATTCCAAGGTCTTCAAAATTTACAGGCTTGCATACGAAATCAAAAGCCCCGCGATTCATTGCGGTTCTTATATTTTCCATATCTCCATAAGCCGATACAATTACAGCTTTCGTAAGAAAGTTTAGTTCATTCAGCTTTGTTAATAAAGTAAGCCCGTCCATTTCGGGCATATTTATATCGCTAAGTAAAACTTCAATTTCCGGATCTTCTTCAAGTCTTAGAAGTGCCTCATTTCCATTAGCAGCAAAAATAAATTCATACTTGTGCTCTCTTATCTCTTTTCTAAACTTTTGCTTAATAAGTATCTCAAGATCCGCTTCATCGTCAGCTACTAATATCTTTGCCATTTATTTTTGTATTTAACTTGTCTTTTAAAAGTGTAAAATCAATTGGTTTAGTTAAAAAATCGTCCGCTCCCAATGACATGGCCTGTTTATAATTTTCATCATCACCGTAAGCCGTTATCATCATTACAACCGGTGGGGGATTTTCAAATTTTTGCTTGATCATTTTCAGTAGTTGAAGGCCACTCATTCCGGGCATATTTATATCAGAAAGAATAAGCACTGCTTCATGATTATGCTTTTCAAGATAATAAAGAGCCTCTTCTCCTGAACTTGCAAAAAAGAAATCAATTTTTTTTTCACGAATTTCTTTTCTGAAACGTTGCTGAAATAAAGTTTCCATATCTTTTTCATCATCAACTACTAAAACATTCATTGCAAGTGGTTTTAATTTTTTTAAATTTATTTTTACAATTTTTTACCCCGGCAAATCAACTATAAATTCGGCAAACTCCCCTTCCTTTGTTTCCACTTTTATTTCACCGCCGTGGCCCTGTGTTATAATTTCGTAGCTTAATGATAAGCCAAGTCCTGTGCCTTGCCCTGATGGCTTGGTTGTGAAAAAAGGCTGAAAAATTTTTTCCAAAGCTTTTTTAGGGATTCCCATCCCGTTATCCTTAACCCTTATCTCTACCTTACCATTGATTTTTTGAGTACTTATTGTTACAGTTGGTATATAAGCCGTTCCATCTTTACTACCTGCGTTTGCCATCAAGTTCTTTTTTTCTGAAACAGCATAAAAAGCATTGGTAAACAAATTTAAAAATGCCCTGCCAACATCCTGGGGAATTACTTTTATTTTTTCCAGACTCTCATCAAAATGAGTTTCCATAGTGGCATTAAAAGATTTGTCTTTGGCCCTTAATCCATGATAACTCAGGCGCAGGTATTCGTCGGCAAGTGCATTAATATCAGTCATTTCTTTTTGCCCGTTACTGCTCCGGGAATGTTGCAGCATTCCCTTTACAATTGCATCTGCACGTTTACCATGATGAATGATTTTTTTCTCATTATCTTTAATATTTTCTGCTATGGAAACCGCCTCCATTGTATTACCTGCTGCAAGCTCATTTTTCATTTCTTCAATCAGTTCAAAATTTACTTCCGAAAAATTATTTACAAAGTTCAAGGGGTTTTGAATTTCATGTGCAATGCCTGCAGTAAGTTCACCCAGGGAAGCCATTTTTTCTGAATGGATAAGTTGGGTTTGTGTTGTTTTTAACTCTGTAAGTGCCTGTTGTAACTCGTCTTTTTGCTTTGTTATTTCTGCTGTACGCTCAACCACAATTAATTCAAGTTCCACTTTTTGTGCTTCCATAAATTTACTTCTTTCCTCTTCTTCCAGCGTTCTTTTCCTTTCTTTTTCAAGGGCCTTATTCTGTTTGTTTGATTTTATAAGCATGGCAACCATCCATGTAATCGCAATGGAGAAAGCAATGTCAATATAAGTTTCGAGGCGATGATAAAAATTTTGACTAAGCGTTTTAATAATGTCGCCGGACAGCGATAAAATAATGAATGGCAACACTGCAATCATAACTGTGCGGATACGACTGAATAATGGCAATGTAAAAGAAAGATAAACTATACCAAGTAATAGTAAATGCCATATCCAAATAGTTACTTTCTCAACAGATAAAAAATGGTCTGTTATAAACAGAATTACAAAAAGAATTACAACTCCATACATTGCCCTTGTGAGAATTTTATCCCACCACAGGTCCGGCGAAAAAGTACGTAAATTTTTTCGCATATACCTGATAAGGAAGAAAGCAAGTATGGGTTCCAATGGCATAAGAATTTTTAAACGATAAACTTTTATTTACCTGAAAATAAGATTTTCAAAGTCAATAAGGTAAATCCACTTTCTATAAATTACTTATTTTAATATATTAATCAGGAATTTTTTTTAAGTGCATTATTTCCTTCTAAAGAATCAGCAAGGTAATTCAATAATAAATTTTGCATATTCGCCTTCCTTTTTTTCTATTTTTTATCTCACCACCATGCGCCTTTAAGCTAAGAAAAGAATAAGTTTAGAATGAAATAACAACTTTTTTTCAAGGTAAAAATTTGTCAGGTATAAGCTTATAAGATTTTATGTATTATTAAGGATATTATAAACTCAGTATATTCTCCTTCTTTTGTTTCTACCGTCATTTCTCCCGCATGGCCTTTGGTTATTATATCATAGCTTAACGATAAGCCAAGGCCGGTTCCCTGGCCAGATGGCTTAGTTGTAAAGAAAGGAATAAATATTTTGTCCAATATTTTTGCTGGTATTCCCATCCCATTATCCTTTACTATTATATTAATCCTATCCTTTAATTTTTTTGTAATCAGTATAACTTTTGGTTCATAATTTTCTAAACCTAAGGCAGATTCATTTTTCTTTTTTTCGGTAACTGAATAAAAAGCATTATTAAATAAGTTAAGTAAAACCCTTCCGATTTCCTGTGGAATAATATTTAGCTTTCCGATAGTCTCGTCAAAATCAGTCTCCATCATGGCATTAAAACTTTTGTCTTTTGCCCGAAGGCCATGATAACTTAATCTCAGGTATTCTGATGCCAGTAGATTGATGTTTACAGGTTCTTTCTGGCCACTGGTATTCCTGGAATGCAACAGCATGCCTTTCACAATATCATCAGCACGCTTTCCATGATGTTTTATTTTTTCCAGGTTTACTATCACCGCATCTACAATACTTTCAATATTTTGTTTTCCCTCATCAGAAAACTTTTCCTTATTGAGGCAATCTTTCATTTCTGTGAGCAACTCATTATTTACCTCGGAAAAATTATTTACAAAGTTTAACGGGTTTTGTATCTCGTGGGCAATGCCTGCGGTAAGCTCCCCCAGTGAAGCCATTTTCTCTTTTTGTACGAGTTGTAACTGGGTGGATTTTAGATGAGTAAGTGAGGCTTGTAAAGCTTCTTTTTGATCCATTAACTCCGCAGTTCTTTCCTCAACTCTTCTTTCAAGCAATTCGTTTTGTTGAGTGAGGATGCGTTGTTGCTCTTCAAAAAGGGCCTGCACATTTTTATGATACTGTATCTTTTTGCGCTGGCTTGTTATAAAGGAGATAAGGAAGCTTGTAAAAAGCAATATCATCGCTGAAATTCCAATGAAAACTCTTACCTCAGTATTAGATAGCAGCAGGAACATAAAATGCTTTAGATATAAAAGTACAAAGTAAGATGTAAGCAATGTTATGAACATTCCACATATTACTTGCAACATTTTGATTTTCTGTAATCATGGGAACATAAAATAAAAAGACAAAAAAATTAGCAGCTACATAAATTGCCAGGCCCGTAACTACGAGGAAATCTTTAGAACGTGTAATACCTATTACCTCGCCTTTCAATTGAGATAAATAATAAAGCATGCAATAAATTAATAAAAGAAATGCTTCCATTGAAAGTAAATTCCCACTGATATTATTCGGGTAAAAAAAATTTTCAAAAAATGAAAAGTTAATGGCTACAAAAAGAAAATAAACAACCGGAATAAGTTTAAAAATAGTTTTGAAAAACCTTTGTCTTTGTAAAATAAAAAAATTACTAAAACATACAAATCTCACAATGGAATGTATGTTATAAATTGGATTATTACTAATCTCATGGCTCCTATGAGTATCATTATATTCACTTAGAATATCGCAGGTCAGATTCAATAAAAGCGCTAGCCAAAGATATAATATAACCGGCTTCATATAACGCGGTTGCTCTTTCCTGATCACCAATACCAGTAGTGGAATAAACAACGCCCATACTTCTGACCAGTTAAGAATAGAAAGGAAAATGTCGCTCATCAATTACCATTTCGGTTTATACTAAAGTAAAATTGTATAAATGAAAATTACATTTTAAATTTAAATAAGCTTAAATACCGGAAATAATAACTAGCTGAAATGGGAGAAACCCGGTTAAATATTATGAAAATTCTTAGCACTTTTCTAATAAAAATTATAAAACAATGAAAACCGAGCCAGCATGTATATTTTGAAGTAACTGTATTTCCTCCAACAAGCCGTGACCTTATAACTTAAGACTAGAACCTTAAACCCTTCTCCTCCATATGGAGGTTGATAATAATCTGAAAAGCTACATTATTCATAACCGGCCTAAGAATAGGGTAAATTAATTTCAAACTCTGTAAACGCGTCTTCAATAGAGCTTGCTTTGAGGCTTCCATTATGCGCTTTGATTATATCATAGGCTAAGCTCAAACCCAATCCTGTTCCCTGTCCTGTTGGTTTGGTTGTAAAGAAGGGTTGAAAGATTTTATCCAATACCTTTTGGGGAATGCCGTTGCCATTGTCTTTTACTATAATCTTAATTTTATCATTAAGTTTTTTTGTACTAACTGAAATAATTGGTTCATAGCTTTCTCCTTGCGCTTTCTTTTTTTCCGCTAATGCATAAAAAGCATTGTTATATAAATTCAACAAAACTCTTCCTATGTCTTGCTGAATAACATTTATTAAACCAACATTAATATCAAAGTCTGTCTTTATCGTTGGATTGAAATCCTTGTCTTTTGCCCGCATACCATGATAACTCAATCGTAAATATTCATTGGCTATTTTGTTGATATCTGTTGGCTTTTTTTTACCAGTACTTTTTTGAGAATGCTGCAGCATGCCTTTTACAATGGCATCGGCACGTTTGCCATGATGATTTATTTTCTCATTATTTTGTTTGATGTCATTTGCAATCGATTTTATTTCATTGATATCATTTTCATTATTCATCTCTTCAATCAATTCTTTATTCACTTCAGAAAAATTATTTACAAAATTTAAAGGGTTTTGTATTTCATGTGCAATGCCTGCAGTAAGCTCACCAAGGCTTGCCATTTTTTCTGACTGGATGAGTTGAGACTGGGTGGTTTTCAGTTCTTCATAAGCTTTTTCAATTTTTACCGTTGCCTTCTGCTTTTGCAGGTTATTGCGATATAAAATTCCAGCCAGGAGCAAAACCGCAATCAATCCTCCGCCAAGCATATATGTACGTAAACGGTTTTGATATCGCCGCTGCTCCTCTTTTATTTCCTGCTGCCTCAGTTTTTCGTTAAAAGAAATGCTTTGTATCTCCATAACTTTCTTTGTATTGAACAGGCTGTCTTTTGTTTCAATAGTTAATTCTAAATATTTGGCAACGCTGTCTGTATTGTGTTTTAATTTATATACATCGGCCAATAAATTAAGGGCCTCAAATTTCCCTATCGGGAAATGTGCATCTTCACTCAGTTCCAAAACTTTATTTGCATAGAAAATGCCTGAATCAGGTTGCCCCATTTTCTTAAAAGTGATTGCCATGCCATTGTAATTATCCATGAGGTCTTTTTTACCATTATTACTGCGGGCAATCGCTGCGCCCGACCTGTAATAATTAAGCGCAGTGGAATAATCACCGGTTTTTGAATAAATATTGCCCATTAAAGGAGCGAGGATAATTGAAAAGAAAAGCGTATCTCCTGTACCTCCCCATTTGCGTACATATAAATCCTGGGCCTTCTTTCCATATTTTAATGCAGAATCGAGCTGGTTGAATGTTTCAAAAGTTCGCGCTAAATCCACAAGGCAAACGACATAGTGCGTGGCGGTTTCCTGGTTTTTCTCCTGTTTAAAAACCGGGTTTAATTTTGACTCAAGAAGAGATTTAGCTTTGCGTACATTGTAAATTGCCTGTTCAAAATCTCCTGCATCTTGGTATATATCAGCCAAACTAAAATATACTTCACAAATTGTAATGAAATTATTTGTGCGCTCGGCTATTCTCAAAGCCCGAAGAGTATATTGAAGCGCTCCCGGGTAATTGCCATTAATTTCCTCAAGATTCGAATATTGAATATATGCATTGAATGATGCCTTATCTGATTTCATTTTTTGTGCCAACAGAATATTTTGTTGTATATACACAACTGCAGAATCAGGATATGAATATATGTAATCCCAAATCAGTCTTTCTGTGATAGAGACCCTGGTTGAATCATCCTTTGCAGAACCGATCAAATTCTTCAAACTGTCATAATGCGTGTTTTGGGTATATGCACAATGCAAATGCAGCAGAAGTAAAATTGTAATGAGGATATTTCTCATCAGCGGAGTTTTACAGCAGAAAGTTAATCATTAATACAGATGATTGAATTATAAATCCCTCAACTACCTTCCTTTTTTTTACTTTTATTTCACCACAATATGCTTTAATGATATCATAAATTGTCTGAATCATGGATTTAATCGGATTTATGGATTTCACTGAATTCATTTTGCAAATTGATTAATGAACTTTATTTCGCGCAATCTTTTAATCCTGTTAATCTGTGATCAGACAATGGGCAATTGAATAATAAACTCACTCCCCTCACCCTCCTTAGCCTCCACTTTTATTTCACCACCATGTGCTTTTATAATATCATAACTTAAGCTCAATCCCAATCCAGTTCCCTGCCCTGTTGGTTTGGTTGTAAAGAATGGTTGAAATATTTTATCTGCTATATTTTGAGAAATGCCGTTGCCGTTGTCTTCAATTCTTATCTCAACCTTATCATTTAATTTTTTAGTAGTTACTGAAATCACAGGATCGTAGCCGTTAGGCTGTTGCTTTTTCTTTTCACTCACAGCATAAAAAGCATTGTTGTATAAATTCAATAATACCCTTCCTATATCCTGCGGGATGATATTTATTTTACCAATGGCTTCATCAAACTCTGTTTTAATTGTTGCGTTTAACTCCTTGTCTTTTGCACGCATACCATGATAGCTCAGTCTTAAATATTCATCAGCTAAGGCATTGATATCTGTTGACTCTTTTAAGCCTTTACCTTGCTGTGAATGTTGCAGCATTCCTTTTACTATAGCATCCGCACGCCTGCCGTGATGATTTATTTTTTCATTGTTCTGAAAAATATCATTCAGTATTTCATCCTGTTGTTCACTTTTTAATTTTGACTTTTGACTTTTTAATTCTTCAATCAATTCATTATTTACTTCACAAAAATTATTCACGAAGTTTAACGGGTTTTGAATCTCATGGGCGATACCTGCAGTCAATTCTCCAAGGCTTGCCATTTTTTCTGATTGAATGAGTTGTTTTTGTGTGTTCTTCAATTCGCTCAGCGTTTTTTCAATTTCCTGCTTTTGCACTAGCAGTAAATTGTTAGCTCTTTGTTTATGTTGGTTATTCCGGTAAAGGATAAATGCAACGATCAGCGCACCGGCGATGATTGCAATAAGACCATACATTTTTAGTTTGGTTCTGTATTCTTTTTCTGCTTCTATCCTTTGCCGTTCCAGTTGTTGCCGGCGGGCCTCTTCATTAAAAGTGAGTGTTTGAAACTGCAGTATTCTATCTGAATTATATAAACTGTCTTTGAGCGAAACGGAAAGCAATAAATATTTATAAGCACTGTCTGGTTGGTTATTGGCTTTATATAGTTCTGCCAATAGCGGACTTATGTCTGTAAGATAACTTTCTGAATTGTCGCCCCAGGAAGCCTGTACCTCTTTCTTATTATTTTGAAAAATATTGAGCGCTTTGCGGGCATAAAACAAGGCAGAATCCAGCCTGTTTTCTTTTTTAAACAGTTTGGCAAGGCCGGTATATAGCCAGCCTATACGTTGTATCACCTTATTTTTTTCAAAATAGGGTAGTGCTTGCCGGTAATAAAATATGGCGGAGTCGTTAATTCCTTTCATAGTATATATATCAGCCAGCAGGCCAAGTCCGATATAATTAACATAGTCCACTTTTTTTTCAAGCTTAAGGTTTGATATACTTCTTGCATAAAACAAGGCAGAGTCAAGAAGGCCTAATTTGTAATAGGCATAAGCAATATGATGCCTCCCATCACGATTATAAAACTGAAGCATTGCTGTATCATTTCCTTTTGCAATTGAAGAAACGGACTCCATTTGTTGGGCATACCTAAGGACATGCTGGTAATCCTTCATGTTGTCATAATCCGCAATTATATAATCCAGGTTGTTTGCTATTACTACCATATCATTTAGCTTGTTGGCAATAGTTAAGTTTTCTAAGCCTAATTCCAATGACTTGGAGTAATTTCCCAGCGAATACATTAGTCCGGCAATAATATGCTGCACCGTAATTAGCTGGCGTGAATAGGCGGCATCAGACATTGATCCGCTCGTACCAGATAATTTCATGCTTTGCAGCAATCCAAGTGCTTTTTGCGCATAATACAAAGCAGAATCCCTGTTATAATATTCAATTAAAAAGCCATAGTTATTGGCAATAGTGGTTAACGTTTGTATTTTTATTGAATCCGGCAGTTGCAGGTCAAGGCTATATTTTTTATCAATTAATGCCTGGTCTTTCCAGCTAACTACACTATCAATTAAAGTAGTATCCTTATTGATATAAATGGAACGGTCATTTATTTCTTTGCCATTGAATTCTTCCTCCACAGTAAGCCAGCTGCCCCTGTAAAATTTATAGCTAATTTCACCGGGTTTCATATTCAGTACTATTGACTTTTGATTTGATTTTAAAGGTTGCAGGAGGAAATTTTTATTGGAAGTAGAATCCCAGTTGCTGAAACTGCCGGTTATAAAAATACTATCATGATGTATGGCAGTCTTTTCTTTCAGGATAAACCGCACTTTAACCTGGGCATTAGCACAGGCAACACAGAACAACAACACTGCAAAAATTACCTTTTTCATAAATAATTGTTCTTAGGCTAACAGCGGTAATTGAATAATAAATGTTGTGCCATCTCCCTCTTTCGTTTCCACTTTCAACTCTCCGCCTTGTGCTTTTATAATATCATAACTCAAACTCAAACCCAAACCAGTTCCTTGCCCGGTTGGTTTAGTTGTAAAGAATGGTTGAAAGATTTTATCAATAATGTTTTGCCGAATGCCGTTGCCGTTATCACTCACCTTTATTTCAACCTTATCATTTACTTTTTTTGTTTGAACTGAAACAATGGGTTCGTAACTTTCATCAGCAGTTTTTTTTCTTTCATTGGTTGCATAAAATGCATTGTTGTATAAGTTTAACAACACTCTTCCAATATCCTGCGGAATGATGTTTATTTTACCAATGCTATCATCAAAATCTGTTTTCATTGTTGCATTGAAGTCTTTGTCTTTTCCACGAAGACCATGATAAGCCAATCGTAAATATTCATCAGTCAGTTTATTAATGTCGGTTGATTCTTTTTGGCCACTGCTGGTTTGCGAATGCTGCAGCATTCCTTTTACAATTGCATCTGCACGCTTACCGTGATGATTAATCTTTTTTTCATTTTCAGCAATGTCATTTATCAGTTCATCTTCTAACTGTTCATCTCTTTCACTTTTTACTTTTGACTTTTCAGTTTTTAATTCTTCAATCAACTCACTGTTCACTTCACTAAAATTGTTTACAAAGTTTAACGGGTTTTGAATTTCGTGTGCAATGCCTGCAGTAAGCTCGCCAAGAGAAGCCATTTTTTCTGATTGGATAAGTTGGGATTGAGTGGCTTTGAGTTCCGCCAATGTACTTTCTACTTTTACTTTTTGTTGTTGCAGTAGAGTATTTGCTTTTTGCTTGCGCCTGTTGTTTCTATAAAAAAAGATTGCAAGAAATAAAAACACAGCTATTACTGCAACTAAAGCATACATTCTTATTTTATTTTTAAATCGTTCCTGTTCTTGCTGAATTTGCTCCTTGCGTTGTTGTTCTTTGGAAGTAAGCAGCTGAAGCTTTTTAAATTTTTCTACACCATACAAACTGTCTTTTGTTTTCATTGCTATTTCCTGGTAATGAAAGGCACTGTCAATGTTGTTTTTCGCCTTGTACAGTTTTACCAGCAAACTGCTCGCATCCAACATTGTTGCTTTTTGTGATATGCTGCCGGCATTAATAAAAGCAAGTTGTGCGTAATGAAGACTCGAATCCGGTTTATTCAATTCATTATATAATTCAGCTACACGGCATTGAGTTTTACACAGATTAAAAACATCACCTGAAGAGTTGGCTTTCTCAAGCGAAATGTTATAAGAACGAAATGCCTCATCGTTATTACCCAACCTGGATTGAATAAGTCCCAGGCGGTTTAAAATAACTGAACCTAAGATAGGGTTTTTAGGCATCTGGCTATATAATGCATAAGCCTGTTGTTGAAAAAATAAAGCGGAATCCAGTATATTCATTTTTTCATAAGCATACCC